>DATHVD010000116.1:0-15429 GCA_035461525.1 Gaiellaceae bacterium | reverse complement strand
CTCCTCGTCGTGGGGCTGGGGCTCCTCGGCGTCGCCGGCTACTACGGCGTCCTCACGAGCTGGTTCGACGTCTCGCAGGACGATGCGATCGACGACCTCGTCGGGCTCGCCTTCGGCGGCTCCCTCATCTCGGTCTTCGCGCGGCTCGGCGGCGGGATCTACACGAAGGCCGCCGACGTGGGCGCCGACCTCGTCGGCAAGATCGAGGCCGGCATCCCCGAGGACGACCCGCGCAACCCGGCGGTGATCGCCGACAACGTCGGCGACAACGTCGGCGACTGCGCCGGCATGGCCGCCGACCTCTTCGAGACCTACGCGGTCACGGCCGTCGCGGTCATGCTCCTCGGCACCGCCTTCCCCGCGGGCGGGCTCCCGCTCTACCCGCTCGCCCTCGGCGGCGTCTCGATCCTCGCCTCCGTGATCGGCGTCTGGTTCGCCCGCGTCCGGCCGGGAGGCTCGATCATGGCCGCTCTCTACATGGCCGTGATCGTCTCGGTCGTCCTCGCCGCCATCGGGTTCATCCCCGTGACGATGGCGTTCGACGACGGCCCGTTCAGCTTCGGCGAGCTCTACGCGGCGGCCCTCATCGGTCTCGGCATCACCTTCGCGCTCGTCGCCATCACTGAGTACTACACCGGCACGCGCTGGGGCCCCGTCAAGTCGATCTCGCGCTCGTCGCAGACGGGGCACGCGACCAACATCATCGAGGGCCTGGCCGTCGGGATGCAGGCGACGGCGCTCCCCGTGCTCGTCATCGCCGTCGGGATCGTCGCCGCCTACGAGATCACCGACAACCTCTACGGGATCGGCGTCGCCGTGATGGCGCAGCTCTCGATGACCGGCCTCATCGTCGCCCTCGACGCCTACGGCCCCGTGACCGACAACGCGGGCGGCATCGCAGAGATGGCCGACCTCGACGAGTCCGTGCGCGCGATCACGGACCCGCTCGACGCCGTCGGCAACACGACGAAGGCCGTCACGAAAGGCTATGCGATCGGCTCCGCCGGCCTCGCCGCCCTCATCCTCTTCGACGAGTACGCGCGGGGGCTCGGAGACGAGGGCATCGCCGCGGATTTCGACCTCACGAACCCGTGGGTGATCGCGGGCCTCTTCATCGGAGGCCTCATGCCGTTCCTCTTCGCCTCGCTCGCCATGCAGGCCGTGGGACGCGTGGGCGGCCTCGTCGTGACCGAGGTGCGCCGCCAGTTCCGCGAGATCCCCGGCATCCTCGAGGGCACCGGCCGGCCGGACTACAGCCGCGCCGTCGACATCGTCACCCGCTCGGCGATCAGGCGCATGCTCCTGCCCGCCCTCATCCCGGTCGGCGTGCCGATCGTCGTCGGGCTGATCAGCCCGGAGGCGCTCGGCGGGCTCCTGATCGGCACGATCGTCACGGGCATCTTCCTCGCCATCGCGATGACCTCGGGCGGCGGCGCCTGGGACAACGCGAAGAAGCTGATCGAGGACGGCGCCTTCGGCGGCAAGGGCTCCGAGGCCCACGCCGCCGCCGTCACGGGCGACACCGTCGGCGACCCGTACAAGGACACCGCCGGCCCGGCGATCAACCCGATGATCAAGATCGCCAACATCGTGGCGATCCTCCTGATCCCGATCCTCGCCTCGATCCACGGCTAGCCGCCCCCGGGCGGGCCGGGCTCAGGCGCGGCGGCGGCGGCGGACCTGTGGGCCCTGCTGACCGAGCGCGGCGTAGGCGAGCGCCTGCAGCGACTCGTTCAGGGCTCCGAGCTCGTGCGAGATCCGGAGGAGGCCGTCGTGCGAGTCGAGCCGTCGGTTGAGCGCGTGCACCTCGTCGCAGAGCCTGTCGAGGCGCTCCAGGATCGCGTCGAGCTGGCGGTCGTCGAGAAGCTTCGGGTCGGTGGGCATCTCCCTCTGATCCTAGTCGCCCCGCTCAGCTGCCGGCAGCCAACCGGAGGAGGTCTTCGCGGCTCGCGGCGACCGCCGCCTCGCCCCCCAGCCGCTCCAGGAGCCGCTCGCGCGCTCCCGCGCCCGTCTCGACGGCGGTGACGTGCCGCGCGGCGCCGAGCTGGGTCAGGGCGATCCTGGCCAGCTCCTCCGGCGCGTCGGTGAAGACGCCGATCCGGACGCCGGCGTTCGCGAGCGCCCGCAGGGACGCGCTCGCCTCAGCGCTCGGGCGCAGGTAAACGGGCGCCCGATCCTCCGCGAAGCGCGCCAGGGCGTTTCGCCAGTCGCCGACGCCCGCGTCCGCCCAGCGGTCGAGCTCCGCCGCAGCCGCCGCCCGGTCCTCCGGCAGCGAGGCAGGCTCGAGTACGGCGATCGAGGCGAAGCGGCGGGCCGCATCGTCGACGAAGTCCCGCCAGAGATGCCGCGTGTCGCCGAGCGCGTCCAGGTCGATCGCGAGCATCCTCATGCCCGCGACTCCGCCCAGCGCGAATAGAGGAAGACGCCGATCGCGACGCCGACCGTGTCGATCAGCCAGTCCAGCGCCGAGCCCTGCCGCCCCGAGACGAAGGCCTGGTGGATCTCGTCCGTGACCGCGTACCCCGAGCCGAGGACGAACGCGAGCGGCTCGCGCGCGAGCGCCCGCTGGAGGAGCGCGCCGAGCACGGCGTACTCGGCGACGTGCGCGAGCTTGCGGAGCGCGAGATCCCACGTCCCGAGCCCGGTGCCGAGCCCGGGGACGGAGGAGAGCGCGAAGATCAGCCCGGCCCACAGGAGGACGGGAAGCCACCGGTTCGCACGCCCTCTGGTCACGGCCGCCCAGCCTATCGACGCCCGCCAGGAGGCCGGCCCGGAACCCGGCCGCCGCGCCGAGCCTCGTCGCCCTTCGTCAGTGCGGGCCGCGGGCATGGGTTCGTCGCGCCTTGGTCACGCTTTCGGCGCAGCGCGTTTCACACGCGCGCGGTCTTTCCGGCTACGCTCATAGCGGGTGGTGGTCCGGGGTGGCCCCCAGACAGGCGGCCTGCCAGGGGCTCAAAGCGCCCCTGACCGCCGGCCGCGCGGCGCGGTATGCTCCCGCGCGACAGAAGAAGGCGAGGCGGACGAGGGAAGTCCGGTGCGAATCCGGCACGGTCCCGCCGCTGTGAGGGGAGAAGCTCCTGCGCCGAGACGCCACTGGCCCGTGGGGCCGGGAAGGCGGCGGAGGAGGGAGCCCCGAGTCAGAAGACCTGACGCCTCGCCCCAGCCCCGTTCCCCTCGCGGAAGGAGGAAACGTGCACCATCGCCTCGTTGCAGTCGGGCTCGCGCTCGTCCTCGCGCTCGTCCTCGCGTCCTGCGGCGGCGACGACGACGGAGGCGGCAACGCGGTCGCGTCCGAGAACGCCGCCTCGGTCTACGTCACCACCGGGTGCGGAGACGAGGTCGTCGTCGAGCGGACCGACGTCGAGGCCGGCGCCACCGGGCTCCAGGCCCTCGACCAGGTAGCCGAGATCGAGGCCGACGGCGGCTTCGTCACCGAGATCGAGGGCGTCGAGCAGAACGCCGACGAGCAGCTCGCCTGGCTCGTCTACGTGAACGGCGCCATGGCCGAGGTCGGCGCGGCAGAGATCACGGTCGCGGAAGGCGACGTCCACTGGTGGGACCTGCACGACTGGGAGGAGACCTGCGAGGTCCCGGCCGACGCGCAGTAGAGCTCGCGCCCGTGCCGGCGGCGCTCCTCCTGGGGGCGGCCGCCGCCGCCGCGCTGCTCGCCGAGCGGCTCGCGACGGCGGCCGTCCTCGCCGGCCTGCTCCTGGCCGTCTCCCTGCGCGCGCCCGGGGCGCGCAGACGCCCCTACCTCGTCGGCGTCCTCGGGGCGGGGCTCGGCGTGCTCGTGCTCTCGCCCTTCCTCACCACCCAGGGCTGGCACGTGCTCTGGTCCGGCCCGACCGTCCCCGTCCTCGGACGGCTCGACGTGACGGAGGAGGAAGTCGCCGTCGCCGCGCTCAACGCCGTCCGTCTCGTCGGGGTGGGGCTCGCGTTCACCGTCTACGCCCTGCTCGTCGACCACGACCGGCTCGTCGCGGCGGCCGGCTTCGCGCGCCGCTCGGCGCTGGCGGTCGCGCTGGCCACCCGCCTCGTCCCCTCGCTCGAGCGCGACGGGTCGGGGCTCGCCGAGTCGGCGCGCGGCCGGGGCGTCGCGGTAGCGGGCGTCCGCGGGCACGCGCGGCTCGTCTCCCCGCTCGTCGCCGGCTCGCTCGAGCGCGCCTCCAATCTCGCCGAGGCGATGGAGGCCCGCGGCTTCGGCCGGGTCGGCCACACGAAGGCGCCGCGGCCCCCGTGGAGCGCACTCGACCGCGCCGCCGCCGCGGCTGCTCCGGCCCTCGTCGCCGCAGGTGCGCTGTGGCTCTAGCCGTCGTCGAGGGCCTGACCTACGCCTACGCCGAGTCCGCGGCCCCGGCCCTCCGAGACGTGTCCCTGACCCTCCGAGACGGGGAGGCGACCGTCGTACTCGGCCCGTCCGGCTCGGGGAAGTCGACGCTCCTGCGCGCTCTCGCCGGCCTCGTGCCCCACTTCCACGGCGGCCGCTTCCGGGGCAAGGTCGCCGTCGGTGGCCTCGACACGCGCACGGGCCGGCCGGCCGACCTGGCAGGCACGGTCGCGAGCGTCTTCCAGGACCCCGAGGACCAGGTGGTCATGGCCCGCGTCGAGAACGAGGTCGCCTTCGGCCTCGAGAACCTCGGCGCGCCGCCGGGCGAGATCTGGGTGCGCGTCGAGAGCGCGCTCGCGGCGGTCGGGGCGCTCCACCTGGCCGGACGGAGGACGAGCGAGCTCTCCGGCGGCGAGCTGCAACGCGTCTGCCTCGCCTCGGCGCTGGCGCTGCGCCCGCGGCTCCTCCTCCTCGACGAGCCGACCTCGCAGCTCGACCCGGCGGCGGCCGAGTGCTTCCTCGAGCTCGTCCGGAGCCAGGGCGCCGCCGTCGTCCTGGCCGAGCAGCGTACGGCGCGCGCCCTCGCGCTCGCCGACCGGGTGCTGTTCCTCGAGGGCGGGAGGCTCCTCCTCGACGCCCCCCGCGACCAGGCGCTTGAGTGGATCGAGCGGAACCGCCCGGCGTACCTTCCGGCGGCAGCGGCGAACGGGAACGGGCACGCGGCCCGCCTGGGGGAGACGGTGTGCCGCGCGCGCGGCCTCGTCTACGCCTACCGGTCGGGGCCGCGCGTCCTCGACGGCGTCGACCTCGAGCTCCGCCGCGGCGAGGTCGTCGTCCTCGAGGGCCCGAACGGGTGCGGGAAGACGACGCTCGCCAAGCTCGCCGCCGGGCTCCTCCGGCCGGACGAGGGGAGCGTCGAGCGGACGGTCCGCGCCGGATACCTCTCCCAGGATCCCGGCCGCTACCTGTTGCGGGAGCGCGTGCTCGACGAGGCGGCCCTCGCGGTCGGCGACAGGGAGCGCGCTCGCACGGCGCTCGAGCTCGTCGGGCTCGCCGGCTTCGGCGAGCGGCATCCCCGCGACCTTTCGAGCGGCGAGCGCGAACGGCTCGGGCTCGCCGCCGTCGCCGTCGCGGAGCCCGAGCTGCTCGTCCTCGACGAGCCGACGCGCGGCATCGATCCCGCGCGCAAGGCCGAGATCGCCGACTGGCTCTTCGCCTACGCCGAGCTGGGGCGCACGGCGCTCGTGGCGACGCACGACCGCTCGTTCCCGGCGGACAGGCGGATCGCGCTGGGGGGGAGGGGCGACGGTGCCGTCTAGGGCGATCTTCGCCGCCGCGCTCGCCGCCCTCGCGGCCTCCGCCTGGGCGGCGCTCGACGGGCAGAGGGGCGGGCTCGCCGTCCTCCTCGCGGCCGTCGCCGTCCTCGTGGCCGGCTTCGCCTGGCTCGAAGGCGGGACCGCGTCCGTGAAGGACCTGACCCTCGTCGCCACGCTCGCCGGCGTGGCGGCGGCCGGCCGGCTCCTCTTCGCGCCCGTCCCGGGCGTGCAGCCGGTGACCGTGATCGTCACCGCCGCGGGCGTCGCCCTCGGCCCGCGCCGGGGGTTCGCGGTGGGCGCGCTCGCCGCGCTCGCCTCGAACTTCTTCCTCGGCCAGGGCGTCTGGACGCCCTGGCAGATGCTCGCCTGGGGAGCGTGCGGGGTGGCCGGCGGGCTCGCGGGGCCGCTCCTGCGCGGCCGCCTCGCCTTCGCCGGCGCCTGCTTCGTCCTCGGCGTCGGCTTCAGCGTCCTCATGGACGTGTGGCAGTGGTACAGCTTCTACCCGCACACGTGGCAGGCACTCTCCGTGCAGATCGCTCGCGGGTTCCCGTTCAGCCTTGCCCACGGGATCGGAAACGTCGTCCTCGCGCTCGCGATCGGGCCCGAGCTGCGACGGGTGATCGAGCGCTACGAGCGGCGTTCGCGCACGCACGTGGTCTGGGCGTAGGGCCGTCTTATACTCGCGGCATGGCGAGCCCAGCGGCCACGGCCGCCGTCCTCACGGTCGGGAACGAGATCGTCTCCGGAGACGTCGAGAACACGAACGCCTCGTGGCTCGCGCGCCGGCTCGGCGAGCTTGGGCTCGAGGTGCGTCTCCTGGCGGCGGTGCGCGACTCGATCGAAGAGGTCGCCGCGTTCCTCCGCGAGGAGATGGGCCGCACCGGCGTCGTCATCGTCACCGGGGGGCTCGGAGGGACGCCCGACGACCTCACGCGCGAGGCGGTGGCCGAGGCCTTCGGCGTCTCGTGCGAGGAGGTGCCCGAGCTGGCCGCGCGGCTCCGCGAGCGCTTCGGCCCGCGGGGGCTCGGAGACTACGCGGCGCGCTGGGCGCAGCTTCCTCGTGGCGCCGCTCCGCTCGAGAACCCACTCGGCGGCGCGCCCGGGTTCGTGCTCGGCAACGTGCACGTCCTTCCGGGCCTCCCGAGCGAGATGGAGGCGATGTTCGAGCTGCTCGCCGGCCGCTTCCGCGGCCGCCCGATCGGCTCCTGGCGCCGCCGCTACCCGACCGGCGAGGGGCAGATCGTCGCGGTTCTCGAGGAGGCGACGGAGCTCCACCCGGCGGTCACGGTCGGCAGCTACCCGTCTTTCCTCGAATCGGGCCCCGAGGTCGAGGTCGTGCTCAAGTCCTCCGACCCGGACGCGCTCGGCGAGGCTGCCGCGTGGGTCGAGGCCGCCCTCGACCGCAGAGTCGGCGGCTAGCCCCGTCCCCTCCGGGACACGCCCCGGTGCCAGGCACCAACCGTGTCCCGGGCGGCCGGCTCCGGAGGGCACGGCCGCTCCGACCGCCTGTGGACGGAGCTTCGGCGCTCGAGCGGGCTCGAGGCTCCTCCGTTCACATTTCGTCCACTGGAAGCCATGGCCCGGTGCCAGGCACCGGGCCATGGCTGTCGCCGCCGGACGGCCCGAGCTCGTCTGCGTCGTTCGGGACACGCCCGGTGCCAGGCACCGGGCGTGTCCGGCGGGGCCACGTCCGCGAGCGAGGCTCCGTCCGGCGCTAGGATCGACGGCGTGGCCGTCGCCTCCCCCGAGCAGTACCTCGCCGACCTGAACCCCGCCCAGCGCGAGGCCGTCCTCGCCACGGAGGGGCCCGTCCTCGTCGTCGCCGGCGCGGGCTCCGGGAAGACGCGCGTCCTCACCCGCCGCATCGCCCACCTCGTCGCCGCCTGCGGCGTGAAGCCGAACGAGATCCTCGCGATCACGTTCACGAACAAGGCGGCCGGTGAGATGAAGTCGCGCCTCGAGGGCATCCTCGGCGACGTCGCCCCCCGGATGTGGGTGCTGACGTTCCACGCCGCCTGCGGGCGCATCCTCCGCCGCGAGGCGCCGCGGCTCGCCTACCGCTCCAACTTCACGATCTACGACCAGGCCGACCAGGTGCGGGTCGTCAAGGCGATCGTGGAGGAGGAGGGCTGGGACCCGAAGCGCTTCGTCCCGCGCGGCATCCACGCGCAGATCTCGGCCGCGAAGAACCAGCTCGTCGGCCCGGACGAGTACGCGGCCCGCGTCGGCTCCTTCTACGAGCAGACCGTCGCGGCCGTCTACGAGCGTTACCAGAAGCGTCTCCACGCCTCGAACGCGATGGACTTCGACGACCTGATCATGCAGACGGTCGCGATCCTCGAGCGCTTCCCCGACGCCCGCGAGAAGTGGCAGAAGGCGTTCCGCTACGTGCTCGTGGACGAGTACCAGGACACGAACCACGCGCAGTACCGCCTCCTCCAGCTCCTCGCCGGCAAGGACGGGAACGTGTTCGCGGTCGGCGACCCCGACCAGTCCATCTACGCGTTCCGAGGCGCCGACATCCGCAACATCCTCGAGTTCGAACGCGACTTCGGCGGCGCGCAGACGATCGCGCTGGAGCAGAACTACCGCTCGACGAACAACGTCCTTCGCGCCGCCAACTCCCTCATCGCCCACAACCGCGAGCGCAAGCCGAAGAACCTCTTCAGCGAGCTCGGCGAGGGCGAGCCCGTGCAGGTGGTCGAGGTCGAGGACGAGCACGCCGAGGCGCGCTACGTCGCCGCCGAGATCGCCGGGCTCGCCGAGGATGGCCTCGCCGGCTCCGAGATCGCAGTCTTCTACCGTACGAACGCGCAGTCACGCGTGCTCGAGGACGTGCTCGTGCGCCAGGAGATCCCGTACCAGGTGATCGGCGGCCCGCGCTTCTACGAGCGGGCCGAGGTCAAGGATGCGATCGCGTACCTGCAGGCGATCGACAACCCCTTCGACGGCGTCTCGCTCTCGCGGATCGCCAACCGGCCGCGGCGCGGGATCGGCGACGCCTCGATCGCGCGCCTGCAGGCCTACGCCGACGCGCAGGGCCTCTCCCTCTTCGAGGCGCTCGAGCACGCCGAGGAGGCGGGCGTCGGCGCCGCGCCGCTCAAGGCCGTGCAGCGCTTCCGCACCCTCATGCAGTCGCTCGCCGCCGGCGCGCTCGAGCTGACCGTGCCGGAGCTCGTGGAGAAGGTGCTGGAGCGGAGCGGCTACCTCGAGGCGCTCGAGGCCGAGCGGACGATCGAGGCGCAGGGCCGCGCGGAGAACCTCATGGAGCTCGTCGGCGTCGCCCGCGAGTACCAGGAGACCGCTGAGGCCCCGTCGCTCTCCGACTTCCTGCAGGCGATCTCGCTCTTCTCCGAGCAGGACGCGCTCGAGGGCGAGGGCGGGCGCGTGACGCTGATGACGCTGCACAACGCCAAGGGCCTCGAGTTCCGGGCGGTCTTCCTCGTCGGCATGGAGGAGGGCGTCTTCCCGCACGCGCGCTCGCTCGAGGAGCAGGGCCTCGAGGAGGAGCGGCGGCTCGCCTACGTGGGCCTCACGCGGGCGCAGGAGCGGCTCGTGCTCCTGCACGCCGCCACGCGCTCGCTCTGGGGCTCGCGCGACTACCGGAGCCCGAGCCGCTTCCTCGAGGAGCTCCCGGAGGAAGGCGTCGACCGTCGCCGGCTGCGCCCCTCGTCCTGGTCGGGCTACGGCGCTCCCCGCTCCTCGCAGCTTCCGTCCGGGCCGGCTCCCGACCTCGCCACCGGCGACAGCGTCCGCCACGCGACGCTCGGCGAGGGCGTCGTCGTGCGGATCGACGGCGACGGCACCGTGACCGTGCGCTTCGCCGAGGACGGCGCCGAGCGCCGGCTCATGCTCGACTACGCGCCGCTGGAGAAGGTGTGACGCCGGAGATCCGGGTCGCGGCGCCGGAGGAGCGCCTCCAGGCCCTTTCGCCGATCTGGCACTACTTCGGCTCGACGCCGACGGAGGAGCGCGCGACGCGCGTCCTCGACGTCCTGCCCGAGGACCGGCTCCACGCGGCCTTCGAGGACGGCAGGGTCGTCGGGAGCGCCGGCGGCTATCACCTGGGCTTCACCGTCCCGGGCGGGCCCGTTCCGGTGGCGGGAGTCACCGTGGTCGGCGTCCTGCCGACGCACCGGCGCCGCGGCATCCTCCGCGCGCTCATGCGGGCGCAGCTCGACGACGTCCACGAGCGCGGCGAGGCGCTCGCCGTCCTCTGGGCCTCGGAGGGCGGTATCTACGGACGCTTCGGCTACGGGTTGTCCTTCCTGTGCGGCGACATGGAGCTGGCCCGCTCGCGCGCCGCGTTCGCCCGGCCGGTCGAGCGCACGGGCTCCCTCCGCCTCGCCCGCCCGGACGAGGCGGTGCCGCTCCTGCGGGAGGTCTACGATCGCGTCGCCGCGGAGACCCCGGGAATGATCGCTCGGACGGAGGCGTGGTGGAGGGCGCGGATCGTGCACGACCCCGAGTGGGTACGCGACGGCGGCGGGGAGCTGAACGCCGCGGTGCTGGAGGAGGACGGGCGTCCGGCGGCCTACGCGCTCTACCGTGCGAAGGTCTCCTTCGCGGACGGCGCCTCGACGGGCGTGACGCAGGTCGCCGAGGCGATGGGGGCCACGCCGGCCGCGACGGCGCAGATCTGGCGTTTCCTCCTCGACGTCGACTGGATGGCGCGGGTCGAGGCGGAGCTCCTCCCGCTCGACCACCCGCTGCTCCTCCTACTCGCGGAGCCGGCCGCGCTGCGAATGCGGGTCGGCGACGGGCTCTGGGTGCGGCTCGTGGACGTCGGCGCCGCCCTCGCGGCCCGCGCGTACGCGGGCGACGGCGACCTCGTCCTCGAGGTTTCGGACCCGTTCTGCCCCTGGAACGAAGCGCGGTTCGGCCTCGACGGCGGCAAGACGATGCGCGACCCCGACCTGCGGCTGGACGTCGACGCGCTCGGCTCGGGGTACCTCGGCGGCTTCTCGTTCTCCCAGCTCGCGCGCGCCGGCCGGGTCGAAGAGCTCGCCCGCGGCGCCCTCGCGCGCGCCGACGCCCTCTTCCGCAGCGAGCGGGCGCCCTGGTGCCCCGAGATCTTCTGACGCGGTCGAGCGACGCAGAGATCCGGCCGAGCCGCTAAGGTTCCGCCTCGTGTCTGCCGTCAAGGCCCTGCTGGTGGGCCTTTTTTGTTGTCTCGCCCTCGCTGCTCCCGCGGCGGCGGCCTACGAGGAGTCGCCCACCGACGCCTTCCGCGACCCCACGTGGGTCGTGCCGCTCGACGGCCCCCTCGGCTCGCCGTTCGGCCCCCGCTGGGGGCGCATGCACCGGGGGATCGACATCGAGGGCTGGGCCGAGACGCGGGTGAAGGCGGCTCTCCCCGGCGTCGTCACGCGGGTCGGCTGGCTCGACCGCCACGCGGGCCTCGGACTCGTCGTCAAGATCCGCCACGCCGACGGGATCGGGACGCTCTACGCGCACCTGGCGAGCGCGCGGGTGCAGGCGGGCCAGCGCGTGCGGCCCGGCGAGCTCATCGGCCGCGCCGGCTGCACGGGCTCGTGCACCGGCGTGCACTTGCACTTCGAGGTGCGGAAGGGCGGCAGGCTCGTCGACCCGCTCCGCTACCTCGGTCGCGAGCTGCGCCGGAGATGACCGGCGCGGCCGCGGCTCGGTCGCCCGAGACCGGACGGGCCCGGAGGGAGGAGGTCGCGGCGCGGATCCTCGACTGGGCGGTCGCGCTCGCGGTCGCCGGCGTCCTCGTGCAGACCGCCGTCAACCTCGTCAACCTCTGGGCCTTCGACCGCCGCTTCGAGGTCCTCCAGGCCGACAGCGACGCGGGCGCGTTCGCCTGGGCGAGCATCGCGGCCACCTTCGCGGCCGCGCTCGGCGCGCTCCTCCTCTCCCTCGTCTGGGCCGAGCGCCGCCGGCTCCTCTGGCTCGTGGCGGCAGGGTGCGCGTTCCTCTCATTCGACGACCACATGCGGATCCACGAACGCCTCGGCGACCTCGCCGACCGTGCCGAGGGCCTGGCGGCGTGGGAGCCCGCGCGCCTCCTCTGGCCCGTCGTGTTCTTCCCGCTCCTCGCCGGGCTCTTCCTCGCCCTGTGGTGGCTCGCCCGCGACCTCCCGCCGCCGCGCGCGGGCCGCTACGTCCGCACGGGCCTCGCGCTCCTCGCCGTCGCGGTCGCCCTCGAGGTCGTCTCCGCCGGCCTCATCCGCGCCGGCCACGACCGCGGCAGCGGGCTCTACGAGCTCGAGGTCCTCCTCGAGGAGGGCGCCGAGCTCGCCGGCTGGATCCTGATCGCGGGCGCCCTCCTCGCCGCGTTCGCCCTCGACGCCCGCCCCGAGCCGGCTAGAATGCGCACCGAGGGCGGTTAGCTCAGTTGGGAGAGCACCAGCTCGACAAGCTGGGGGTCACTGGTTCGAGCCCAGTACCGCCCACCTCGCAGAAGAGCCGAAAGTCCTGGTAATCGAGGGCTTTTGGCTCTTTCTCATTCGGTCGCGCGATCCGGCCAAGACCGCCGAAATCGGCCCGTTTTGGTGTGGGACTTCCCCACAGACTTCCCCACACGGTCGTCGATGTGAAGCTGCCTACCGGGTGTGCGTGGGTCTAGCGAGAGGACGCTGGGACAAGGCAGCGGCTCTGCCTGCTCGAGGTCTGGTCTCAGGCCACGCCGCGCGCAGCCCATGCGCCGGCAGTCACAGTCACGCCTTCGCTCGGGGACCTCTCGCGGCAGAGTTCGCGCAGGCGCAGCTGCTGATCCCCGTCGAGGGCCGCGAGGTAGGCGCCTGCGGGCCCGACTCCGAAGGTGAACGGCTGCCACCACTCCTCGAAGCTCGCGTGCTCGACGCTGACCGAGACCAGAGTCTCCTCGACCCCTTCCAGCCCTACCTTCTCCAGAAGTTCGGAGAGATGGCCCTTCCGAGCGCCCGCGAGCTCCGACTCGTCCCTGACCCCCTCTGGATCGAGCTCACGGGCTGCGTCCCAGAACGGGCTTAGAGGGCCCTGACCTCCTGCGTGATCCCACACACAGGCGGCAACCACGCCTCCGGAGCGGGTCACCCGAGTCATCTCCTGAAGTCCGGCGAACGGGTCGTCCATGAAGTGCACGACGAGCTGTGCCAGCGAGGCGTCGAACTCATCTTCATGAAACGGCAACTGCTCCGCCGAGGCCTGGCGGACATCGACGTCCGGATGGCGCTCTCGGACTGCCTGGACGAACGAGTGGGACGGGTCGACGGCGGAGACGCCCGCCGATCCGAGGCGCCCGACGAGCTCGGTGATGAGCGCCCCCGGGCCGCAGCCGACGTCGAGCACGCGCCGCTCACTTCCGATCCCCGCGAAGTCGCAGAACCTCGGGGCGAGCGGGGTCGAGTACCTGCCCATGAACGCGTCGTACGCTTCGGCTGCGACGTCGAACATCGCCTCACCCTACGGTTGGAAGGGATCGAGAGTCACGGGCACCCCGCCCCGGGATGCTAGGTCAAGGGACATTTCTGATCGCTGGCGCACCCGATCGTCGTCGCGTTAGGTGCCGCTCGTCGCGATCCCGACCCGACGTAGTCCCGCCCGAGCTTTGTCCGCTGCAGATTCATCCGCGAGCCGCAGCAGCAGGTTTGTCGACAGGCCAAGCGCGGCCGCGGCCTCCCGGCGCAGGCGAAGCTCCAGGCTCGTTTCCTCAAGCTTCGCGGACTCGACGCCCCCGTAGAACGTCGCGCCGTCCTGGGTCGACAGCGCGTACGTGTCCATCCCGAGGAGCGAATCCTGGTCGTCGATCGCGTCCGGCCGTGAGACCACGAGCGAACGGCCGTCCTGCGACCTGAAGCCGATGGTGAACACGCCGTCTTCGTGCGCCGTGGCGACAGTCACTGGCAGATCCACAACGCCGAGTGTAGGTGGCTCGGTCGGAGTGTCTTCGTGAACGCTCGCGCAGGCGGCGGCTGCGATGATCGAGGGTGCATGGGAGACGACACATGTCGAGACCCCTGGGCGCTTCCACCGACGATGGCTGCGGGCGGAGTGGCCATCACCAGCATCGCTGGGGTAGGGCTCTTGCTAGAGAGCGAGCCTTGGGGGCTCCTCTTCTTGGTTGCAGTCCCCCTCTTCGTGTATTTCGGCTGGCGTGGATGGCGTCACGGACTGCGCTTCTAGACGAGCGCTCAGGCGTCATCGCGGAACGCTGGCTCACTCAACCGACGTTCCGCCTAATGTTGGTGAGATGGCCGAACGGATCTCTAGCCGCGAGGTAAATGCCGAGCTGAGGGCGTTGGTTTGGCCCGCGCTGCGGGAATTGGGATTCACAGACCGGACGCAGCGCGTGGCTTGGAAGGATTATCCAGGCACGGTCGCCGTTGTCGACTTCTGGTCCTTCAACTCCTACACAGCGGCGACGATGGGCGTCACGACCTTCTCGTTCCAGCTCAACCTAGGGATCCGGGTTCGCTGTTCATCCAACGGTGCGGAGTTCGTCAAGGTGAGAGATGGGAAGCTCAGGCCCAAGGAGCCCGAGTGCGATGTCCGGCGAGTCCTCTGGAAGACGATTCAGCAGCCGGAGACTGAGCTCCCGTACATCTGGTACGTGTGTGAGGATGGAAGCAACGTACGCGAGGTGGTCGAGGACGCTCGCCTCGTTCTCTCGACCGACGGGATGACGTGGATTGACGAGTTCAGCGAGTTGGCACGCATCGTGGCGTTCGCGGAGAACGAACCCGAGGAATGGGACGCTGAAGGCACGACGATCACCGGCACGTGGGGCCTTGGACGGGTCGGTTGCCCGGTGCGTGCGAACCTCATCGCGGATATCAGGCGGGCCACGTCCCACTAGCGCCGTCAGGCGTCGTTCCCGAACGCTGGCGCATCCGAGCGGCTACCCTTCCGCCGCTGGCCGCGCAGCCGGTAAGGGGCTAGACCGGACCCGCAAGGGTGAAGGGCTGCAAGTAGACCCGGCAGGCCCGCCAGCCTCATGTGACATTCCCGAACGCTGGCGCACGCGAGCCGTCAGTCACACCGAAGCTGGATCCGCCTCACGTCCGGCCATCGCTCGAGCACGAACTCCGCCAGCCTCTGCGCGTCGCGCCCGTCACTCACGCCCACGCGGATCTTGCGACCCAGAGACCCGGGGCACCCAGCCCTCGCTGCGGATCGCGGCTTTCGCCGTCTGCGCCTCCAGCTGAGGAACCACACCTTCGCGATCCAGCCTTAGCCGGTCTCGGCTCGCCGCGACGAGCGCGTGGGCTTGGTGGGGTTCGCCAGGGGGATCGACCCGGATCAGTCGATCTGCGCCAGGCGCCCATCGGTGTTCGCGCGCTCGAGGTATGCGTCGACGAGTGCCACGGCCTCGTCCTCGTTGCCCGGCATGAGGTGCCCGTAGAGGTCGAACGTCGTTTGGATCGACGCGTGGCCGAGGTAGGCGGTGATTGCCTTCGCGTTCACGCCGGCGGCGATCAGGAGGCTCGCGAACGTGTGCCGACATTCGTGAAGGCCGATCGAATCGAGACCGGCTTGTCTCCACGCCGTCAGCGCTCGCTTGCGAACCGCCGTGGGCGTGAACGGCTGTGCGGCGCTCGAGCCGTAGACGAGGCCGGTGTCTCGCCGAGTCGCGAGCTTGTGTTCGACGAGCAGGTCTCGGAGCGCCGCGACGATCGGGACGCCGCGTCGGCCAGCGCGGCTCTTTGGCCTGCCGGTCTCGCCGTGGCCGCTCATGCTTCGCTCGACGCGGATCAGACCGTCGGCGAGGTCGACGTCGTCCGACAGCAGCGCTCGGAGCTCGCCGCGGCGAAGGCCGGCGTAGAACGCGCAGCCCCAGAGCGC
>DATHVD010000115.1:0-16600 GCA_035461525.1 Gaiellaceae bacterium | reverse complement strand
CTACTCGTTCTACGACCGCAGTGCTCAGCGACGCAGCATGACCAGGCACTGCGCGGTGAACGGCAACTACGACCTCAACGCCAGGGGCAGTTGGGGCGTAGACAACAACCGCAACTACACCGAGTACAGCCTGTTCGACGGGTACTCGGGAGCCTCGACGAGCTGCACGAGCGACACGTTCGCCGGCCCGTCCGAGCTCTCGGAGCCGGAGAGCAAGAACGTCGACTGGCTCGCCTCGCGGCCGAACATCAGGTTCTCGATGAACCTGCACAGCTCGGGCAACTACTTCATGTGGTCGCCCGGCTCGTACGCGATGCCGGGCCGGATCTCGGCCCCGCGGCCGACGCTGGCTGAGGAGTCCTTCTTCTGGGGCGCTTCCTCGCGCATCCTCACCGCGATCAAGCGGTCTCGCGGCCTGTCCGTCACCCCGGCTCGCACCGGGCCGATCTCCGACGTGCTCTACTCGGCGGCGGGGAACTCGGGTGACATGCTCTGGTACAAGTACGGCATCTATGCTTGGAACTTCGAGGTCGGCTCGCAGTTCCAGCCTCCGTGGATGCCGGCGAACCCGAACGCCGCCTCCGCCTACCGCGAGACGCTGGAATTCTCCAACGGCCTCGTGGAGCTCATGCGAGTTGCCTACGACTTCGGCAAGGACACGCAGCGGCCGGAGAGCACCATCGCGCTGAGCGAGAGCTCGACGCCGGGCATGGTCAACCTCATGTTCGAAACGACCGAGCCGGCGGCGGTGTTCTACACGCTGGACGGCTCCACGCCGACGTACTCCTCGACGCTCTACGCCTCCGCGGGGGTCCGCGAGGGCGGGGAGCTCCTTACCGTTCCGGCGGGAACCAAGATCCACTGGTTCTCGGTGGACGCGGCGGGCAACGTGGAGAAGAACTACGTGCCTGACGGCACCGGCAAGAACTTCAACAAGGGGGTCGCCGTCCTCGGCGGCTAGCCGAACGCGCTCCCTGCGAAGAAGCGGCCGCGGCGCCCCCGGGCGCCGCGGCCGCTCTCGTTCTGCCGTCCTAGGTCGTCGTCGGCTTGCGGAAGAGCGCGACGCCGAGGGCGATCAGCCCGGCGGCGAGACCGACGATCCCGAAGATGATCGCGGCGACCTCCATGCCGTTGCTGTCGTCCGTCTCCACCACGGGAGCGGCAGCCTCGTCGGTCGCTCCGTCGCCGTCGGCGGCCTGGTCGTCGGCCGCAGGCGCCTCTTCCTCGGGCTCCTCCTCGGGAGCCTCGATCGTGATGCGCGGCGCGGGCGAGTCGGCCTCGGGGTCGGGGTCGATCCAGCCGACCTCCTCGCCGCTCGAGTACACCTGCGTCGTCGGGAAGAGGATCTCGTCCCCCGGCGCGGCGTCCTCCGGAACCCGGAAGCTGATGCCGAGCTCGTCGAACCCGTCCACTGCGATGGCCGGGTCGCACGTCCAGGTGACGCTGATGACGCGCTGGATGGTCTCGCCCTCGGCGTCTGTGTCCTCCTGGGTCTCCGTCTCCCGCTCGCAGACCGGGTGGTACTGGAAGCGTGCCGTCGGGACGTTCTCCGGGAACTGCACCGTGATGCTGACGGTCTCGGCGTCGTCCCTCTCGTTGGGCACCCGGAAGGCCATCCGGGCGAAGGCCCCGGCCTCCCAGTTCCCAGGTTGGATTGTGACGTGTGCGGCTGCCCCCGCCGGCGCGATCAGCACGACGGCGAGGACGAAGAGGATCAATCGTCTCAAGAGCACTAGGGGTTACCCCTCTCCTATGTCGAAATTCACTGTCTCGGTGAGAAGATCGAATTCGCCGACGCGTGCCTCGATCCGCAGTTCCCACTCGCCCCCGAGGGAGAGCGAGGCGTTGTGGATCTCCCACGTCGTTCCGGACGTCGGCTCGGCGACGAACTCGAGCGGGCCGATCTCCTGCGCGGGCAGCCGGGCGGAGACCGTGACCTCCTCGATGTCGGGCGGCGGTCCGCCGTCCGGACCCTCGAAGAGGAGCGTGATCGTGTTGTCCCCCGGCATCCCCGGGGAGATCGTGACCGTGGCGGTCGCGTCGATCAGATCGACCTCGGCCGTCTGCTCGCCACCCTCGTGCGGCGTCTCGGGCATCGCAGCGTGCTCGGCCTCCTCCATCGCCATCCCCTCCGTCCGCGCCGGCTCTGCGTTCACGAGCACGGCCGTGACGGCGACGATGACCACCATGATGGCGATCTCGACGCCCGCAGCCTGCAGGAAGCGCCGCCGCTCGAGCACGGAGGCGATCCCGGCCCTGAGCCGCGGCACCGCGTAGCGGTTGTTGTAGGCGCCGAGGCCGAGCAGCGGGACCACGAGGAGGATCTTGGCCAGGATGAGCTGTCCGTAGCCGGTCTCCCAGAGCGCGCTCCACGTGCGGAGCTGGACGTAGCTCGAGGTCGTCCCCGCGACGAGCAGGACGACCACGGACACGACGGCCATGTTCGAGAAGCGCGGCACCGCCCGCGTGGCGAGCGGCCAGCGGTCCGCCCCGCTCAGCGTGAGCGCGACGATGAGGAAGCCGAGGCCTCCCGTCCAGACGGCGGCAGCGGCCACGTGCGCGATGTCGGCGACGATGGCCAGGTTGCCTGCCGTGCTCGCATGTCCCGAGAACGTCGGGGTGAGGGCGATGCCTGCTCCGACGAGGAGCGTGAGTGCCGTCAGCGCCCGCCGGTCGCGGCCCCCCGAGCGACGGAGGGCGAGCGCCGTCAGCGCGAGCGTGACGGCGAGGGCGGACTGGACGAGCATCATCTCCCCGTAGCGGGTGTCCACGATCGTCGTGAACACGTTCCAGCGGAACGCGTCGAGGATTCCGAGTCCGCCCGCGGCCGCTCCCTGGAAGAAGATGTTCAGGAGGGCGACGACGGCCAGCGCGCCGGCGAGCCCCGCGAGGACGCCGTAGAGGCGCCGTCGTACCGGCCAGGTGGCCGAGGGGATCGCGAGCACGAGAACGGCGGCGCCGCCGAGGCTGAGAAGGAGGAGCGCGAAGTCGAAGAACCGCCCCCCGGTGAAGAAGACGTCCACGGTCGTGGACGTCCCCGTGAGGTCCTCCACGGAGATCCCTCCGGCCTGGGCGCCCCGTTCCTGAACGTGGAACACGAACGCGCCGGAGATGGGATCGGAGTCGGCCGAGATCGCCCGCCACGCGACCGTGTAGGTCCCGCGCTCGAGCTCACCCTCGATTCCGACTGCGACTTCCTCGCCCCGTGAGGGGACCACCTCGTCCACGTCCACCCGGTTCCCCCCGCTGTCGAAGACCCGGATGCCCCCGAGCGACATCTCGACGGGCTCGTTGAACCGGAGGGAGACGGTGTCGGGCGACACCTGAATGACCTCGTCGTTCCCGGGCGTCGTGCCGAGCAGCACCGAGTGTGCGAACGCGTTCGCCGCGAGGACGGCCGCTGCGGCGCCGGCGACGACGAGCAGTGCCACGAGCCGGTTCCGCCTGGTTGTCCGTTGCTGACGGATCTTCCTCTCCTCCTTCCCTGGCTCCTGCGCCCTCGGCCTGCGAGGGCGTGACCTCACGAGAGCAGGCGCGCAGGGGGCGCACGCTGACCGCGGCCGCCGGCAGGGGCGGGAACGCGGGGGACGAAGGTCGTGCCCGGCGTGGCGAAGCTGGCATCCGGTGCGGGTCTGAGAGCCGGCGGGGACCCGATGTGCCGGGCGAGTGCCCCGGCGGCCGCCAGCAGGGCCCGCGCTGCCAGATAGGAGACGAGCGCGAACGGAAGCTGGAGCGCGAGCCCGACGAGGAACGTCGGCTCGAGCGCGTAGGTGGCAATCGCTTCGTGGTGGAGGATCCGCTCCGCGTGCTCCTGCACGGCGAAGCCGACGGGAGGGGCGAGGGCGAAGATCCAGAGGGAGGGCGCTCGATCGGTGACCGTTCCTGCGAGGACTCGTCCGACGAAGCCGACGGCCACGAGTGCCACGCAGAGCGAGAGGACGAGGTCGAGGTCGAGGTATCCGTGCCCGGTCTCCTCGAGCAGGTGCGCGCGCGCCTCCTCCTCGGGCTCGACGATGCGGTACGTGAGTGCGTGCGCGACCACGTTCCCCGCTGCGAGCAGCCCGAGCGAGACCAGCCAGGCGAGCCGGCGTCCGGCCTCGGTCACGCCGCCTCCCGGCGGGAGCGCGCCCGCGCGGGCGTCGCCTCGGTTGTGTCGAAGGTCGGCAGGCCGCCCCCGTCCATGTCCATCCCCCTCGTTTCGCTGGGAACTACGCCCGCAGGCGCGTTCCCGGTTTGCGCCTAGACCGCCAGCGCGGGGGGAGCGCGCTGCGGGTGGGCGCGGTCGAGGCCGAAGGCAGGCGCGCGCTCCCCGGCGAGGGGAGCGTGGCGCCCGGCCGCATGGCGGTACGAGGGACGCGGCGCGCGCGCGAGCGAGCGGGCGAGCGCCTCCGCGAAGCGGAGGGCTCCGCGGGCCAGGCCGAGAGCGCCGAGTGCGAACGGGATCTGCACGAGGAGCCCGACGAGCAGGATGGGCGCGAGCGTCGATGCGGACGCGCCGAGCGGCGCGGACGAGGACGCTTCCAGGAGGACCGGCTCCGTGAGCGCGGGCCCGGCGAAGCCGAGCACGGGCACGGCCCCGAAGAGCCAGAGCGAGCGTGCCGACGTCCTGCGGGCGCGCCGCCCGAGCGCGGCTCCGGCCGCGAGCGGGAGCGCGAGCGCGAAGCAGAGCGCGAGGGACGTCGGCAGGTAGCTCAGGTACGCATGGGTCCCTGCTGCTGCGTCGGCCCCTGTGCCGCCGGACATGACAGCGCGGTGGGCGAGGGAGTGCATCGCGGCCCAGCCCAGCCCTGCGAGGGCGAGAGCGAGCGGCACGACGACGCGTCGTCCCCACATGGCCGTGAATCGTAGAGCTTTGCGCAGGTTCGTGTCGTCCTCAACCTTCGTCGTCGGGCGGCCGGCGCAGCCCCTTCTTCCTGCTCTTCGCGCGCTTCTCCTCGAGACGGCGCCGACGGGAGGCTGCCGTGGGTGCCGTCGCCCGCCGCGGCTTCGGGGACCTGAGCCCCTCCCTGATCGCCGTCGCCAGGCGCTCGAGCGCGCGCTCCCGGTTACGGGCCTGGCTGCGCTCGTCCTGGGCGACGGCGCGCACGACGGTCCCGGCCCTGGCGGCGAGGCGGCGCTTCTGCGCGACCGAGAGCGTCGCCGAGGCCTCGACGTCGAAGACGGCCTCGACGCGCGTCTCCGTCTTCTGCGCGTGCTGGCCGCCGGGCCCGCTCGAGCGTGAGGCGCGCACCTCGATCTCCCCGAGCGGGATCGCCAGCCCGGGCCGCACGCGAATAGACTCGGAGCGCATGACGGCGATTCTGCTCGACATCGACGGCGTCCTGCACGTGTCGGGCGAGGTCGTTCCCGGGAGCGCCGAGGCCGTCCGGGAGCTGAAGGAGGACGGCCACCGGCTCCGCTTCGTCACCAACAACACGACGCGAGCTCGTTCGCGGCTCGCCGGCGAGCTCCGCGGCTGGGGCCTCGAGGCGGCGCCCGAGGACATCGCCACCACGCCCGTGACCGCCGCCGGCCTCCTCGCCGGACAACGGGTCCTGGCGCTGACGATGGCGGACGTGCGCGAGGACCTGGCGGCGCGCGTCGAGCTCGTGGAGGAGGAGGCCGACGTCGTCCTCGTCGGCGGCGCGGACGAGGGCGACGAGACGGGCCGCGTCTTCGCCTACGACCGGCTCAACCGCGCCTTCGCCGAGCTCGAGCGCGGTGCGCGCCTCGTCTGCCTGCACAGGAACCGCTGGTGGCAGACCTCCCGCGGGCCGCGGCTCGACTCGGGCGCCTTCGTCGCCGGGCTCGAGTACGCGGCCGGCGTCGAGGCCGACGTCGTCGGCAAGCCGAGCCGCTCCTACTTCGAGGCGGCGCTCACCGAGCTGGGCGCGGAGCCCGGGGAGGGCGTGATGGTGGGCGACGACGTCGAGGCGGACATCGAGGGCGCGAAGGCCGCCGGGCTCCGCGGCGTCCTCGTCCGAACGGGCAAGTTCCGCGAGGAGGCGCTCGCAGCAGCCGACCCCCGGCCGGACGGGGTCGTCGGCTCCATCGCCGACGTGCCGGCCTTCCTGCGGGAGCGGGGCTGGTGAAGGTCGGGCTCGACGTGATCGAGATCGAGCGCGTCCGCGAGACGCTCGAGCGTTACCCCCGGTTCCGCGAGCGCTGCTTCACGGAGGCGGAGCGGGCCTACTGCGACTCGCGCGCGAACCCCGCGCAGCACTACGCGGCGCGCTTCGCGGGCAAGGAGGCGGTCGGCAAGGCGCTCGGCTTCGGCGTCGCGCGCGCCTTCGCCTGGCAGGACGTCGAGATCGCCGGCCGGCCGAAGCCCTCGGTCCGCCTCTCCGGCCGCATGTCGGCGTGGTCGCGCCGCGTCGGTGCGGGCGAGCTCGACCTCTCCATGACCCACTCGAGGGGCATCGCGGCCGCCGTCTGCGTCGTCGCCGATGTGGGCTGAGCCGCTCTACACGGCGGAGGAGATGCGCGCCGCCGAGGCGGCGTACCCGGGGCCGACCCTGGAGCTGATGGAGCGCGCCGGGCGGAGGGTCGCCGAGGAGGTCCTCGGCCGCTACCCGGACGCGCGGAGGATCGCGGTCTGGTGCGGCACCGGGGCGAACGGCGGCGACGGCTTCGTCGTCGCCGCCGAGCTCGCGCGCGCCCGCCGCGAATCTGCCGTTCGCCTGCTGGGGCCGGAGGAGAAGGTCGAGGGCGACGCGGCGGTCAACCTCGCCCGCGCGCGGCGCGCCGGGGTCGCCTTCGCGGACGAGCCCGGGCCGGTAGACGTCGTCGTCGACGCGCTCTTCGGGACGGGCTTCCGGGGCGCGCCGCGGCGCGAGGCGGCGGAGGCGATCGAGATGATGAACGCGGCCGGCGTGCCCGTCGTCGCGGTCGACCTGCCCTCCGGCGTCGACGCCTCCACCGGCCGGGTCGAGGGCGCGGCCGTGCGCGCAGCGCTCACCGTCACGTTTCACGCGCCCAAGGTCGGCCACGCGATCGCGCCCGGGCGCTTCCACCGGGGCGAGCTCGTCGTCGCCGACATCGGGCTCGCCGCCGCGGAGACGCGCTGCCGGAGCGCGAGCGAGCGACTCCTCGACCTCGTCCCGCGCAGGACCGAGGCGGACAACAAGTACACGGCCGGCTCCGTGCTCGTCGTCGGAGGCTCGGTGGGCCTTACCGGGGCGCCCTCCCTCTCCTCCGAGGCCGCCCTCCGCGCCGGAGCGGGGATCGTCACCGCCTGCGTGCCCGCGTCGCTCAACCCGGTCTTCGAGCAGCGTCTGCTCGAGGTGATGACGCGCCCGTGCGCGGACGAGGAGGGGACGATGACGCTGGAGGCCGAGGCGGCGATCCTCGCGGCCGCCGAGCGGGCGGGGGCGGTCGCCGTCGGGCCCGGGCTCGGGCGGACGGAGGCGACGAGAGCCCTCGTCGGCAGGCTCCTCGACCGGCTGGAGAAGCCCGTTGTCCTCGACGCGGACGGCCTCTGGGCGCTCGCGGGGCACCTGGACTGGGTCTTCCGCCGCGACGCCCCGACCGTGCTCACGCCGCACGCCGGCGAGCTCGGGCGGCTGCTCGGCCGCCCCTCGGCGTGGGTGAGCGCGAACCGGCTCGGCGCCGTCGAGGCGGGCGCCGACGACGCGGGTGCGGTCGTCCTCCTCAAGGGCGCGGACACGCTCGTCGCTGCGCCTGGCCGCGGCCCGCTCGTGGTCGACCTCGGCAACGAGGGGCTCGCCACCGCCGGAACCGGGGACGTGCTCACCGGCGTCGTCGCCGCGTTCCTGGCGAAGGGGATGGACGCCGGCCTCGCCGCGGCCGCCGGGGCCGCCGTCTGCGGCGTGGCCTCGCAGGTCGCAGGCGAACGCCACGGCAGCGCCGGGATGATCGCCCGGGACGTCGTCGAGGCGCTCTCCCCGGCGCTCTCCCGGTGAGCGCGGCGGCGTTGAGTATCCTCGTGCCGCATGGGCGTGAACGTGGCGATCTTCGGAGGGCTCGACCGCAAGCCGATCGGCCCCGGCTGGACGAGGGAGACGGTCGTCGCCCTTCTCGGCGGAGCGAAGCTCGACCTCACGGAAAGTCCGCCCGGGCCCTCGGCGCGCCTGACCGCGATCGCGATCCTCGGCGGCGTCGAGATCCTGGTCCCCCCGGGAAGCCGGGTCTCCACGAGCGGCCTGAGCCTGCTCGGAGGTCGCAGCGTGCGCGTCACGCCCGGCGACGGCCCGGAGATGCGGCTGCGGCTCGTGTCGTTCCTCGGCGGCGTCGAGGTCAAGGAGAACGGGGCCGAGACCCCGGGCTGACCCGGCCGGCGGCGCCGTCCACGCCGTGACGCGCTCGGAGATCACGATCGACCTCGGCGCCGTCCGCCGCAACGCGGCCCGGCTCCGAGAGGCCGCCGGCCGCGCCGAGCTCTGGGCGGTCGTGAAGGCGGACGCCTACGGGCACGGGGCGTTCGACTGCGCCGGCGTCGCGCTCGATGCCGGCGCGTCCGCGCTCTGCGTGGCAACGGCGCAGGAGGGCGCGGAGCTTCGGGCCGCGTTTCGCTCGGCCCGGATCCTCGTCATGAGCCCGCTCGCACCGGGCGAGGACGCCGTCGCCCGCGAGGCCCGCCTCGAGGTCGCTCTCTCGACGCCGGACGTCCCGGAGGGCGTCCACGTGCACCTGAAGGTGGACACGGGCATGGGCCGCTGGGGCATGACCTTCGAGGACGCTCTCACGGTGCCGCGCGAGCACGTCGTCGGGGTCATGAGCCACCTCGCCACCGCCGATGGAGACCAGGCGTTCGTGCGCGAGCAGATCCGGCGCTTCGCCGAGGTCGCGGCGGCGTTCCCGGGCGTCCCCGCCCACCTGGCGAACAGCGCGGGCACGCTGCGCTTCCCCGAGGCCCGCTTCGGCGCCGTCCGCTGCGGCCTCGCCCTCTACGGGCTCTCGCCCTTCGGCGAGGACCCGGCCGCGCACGGTCTGGAGCCGGCGCTCGCCTGGCGAAGCCACGTCGCGCTCGTCAAGACGCTGGCGCCGGGCGAGAGCACCGGGTACGGGCGGCGCTTCGTCGCCGCGCGTCAGGCGCGGATCGGCATCGTTCCGGTCGGGTACGCGGACGGCTTCCGCCGCGGCCTCACGGGAACGGAGGTGCTCGTCGGCGGCGCCCGCCGCCGCGTGGTCGGCACGATCTCGATGGACAGCTTCGCGGTCGAGCTGGGCGTCGAGCCCGCCGGGACGCCCGTGACGTTGATCGGGGACGGCGTGCTCGCCGAGGAGCACGCGCGCGTCCTCGACACGATCAACTACGAGATCGCGTGCGGGATCGTGCGCGACCCGCGGCGGGCGGTGCGGAGGCTTGCCGGTGGATGAGCGGATCCGCCAGGCGGTCGGCCCCGAGCCGGCCTGGGTCGTCGGCGGCGCGCTTCGCGACGAGCTCCTCGGGCGCGACGTCGTCGACGTCGACGTCGCCTGCGCGCAGCCGGAGCTCGCCGCGCAGCTCTACTGCCGCCTCGCCGGGGGCGCCGTCTTCCCGCTCTCGGAGAAGCACGGCGCCTGGCGCGTCGCCTTTCGGAGCGGCCGGACGGTGGATTTCACGCCGCTGCACGGCGAGACGATCGAGGACGACCTCGGCACGCGCGACTTCGCGGTCAACGCGATGGCGCGCCCGCTCGACGGCGGCGGGCTCCTGGACCCCTTCGCCGGCGAGGAGGACGTCGCCGCCCGGCGGCTCCGCGCCGTCTCGCCGGAGATCTTCGCAGACGACCCGCTGCGGCTCCTCCGCGCCGTGCGGCTCGAGGACGAGCTCGGTCTCCGGCTCGACCCTGCGACGGAGGAGCTCGTGCGGGCGTCGGCCGGCCGTGCCGCCGAGCCGGCGGGGGAGCGTGTCCTCGGCGAGCTCGAGCGCCTCTCGCCGGACGGCTTCCGCCGCGCCGGCGAGCTCGGGCTGCTGACACCGCTCGGTGGCTCGCTCGAGCGCCTCGACCGCGCCGACCTCGCCGACACGCCGGGCTTCCTGCTCGTCGCCGTCTTCGGGCAGGCGCTCGAGCGCCTGCCGATCTCGAACGACCTGCGCCGGCTCGGACGCACGCTCCTCGCCGCGGAGCGCCCTCCCGACGGCTCGCCGCGGGCGATCCACCGCTTCCGCCGCCGCACGGAGCCGTGGGCGCTGACCGCCCTCGCCTTCCTCGGCGCGACGGACCTCTATGACGCCGTGCGTGACGCCCGCGCCGCCGAGCCCGCGGAGCCGCTCCTGCGCGGCGACGACCTGCTCGAGCTCGGCGTTCCCCGCGGCCCCGAGGTGGGGCGGCTGCTCGAGCTCGTCGCCGAGGAGCGGGCGGCGGGCGAGATCGCCACGCGCGACGAGGCCGTCGCCCTCGTGCGGCGCGGCCTCAGCGCCACTTGACGGTGCAGCCGACCGGCGGGGTCTGCTGCACCTCGGGCTGCGTGCCGGCCAGGGCGGCGTCGAGCGCCGGCCGCAGGTAGGGCTCGGCGCCGTCGGGATCCTGGTGATCCGAGTCCGGGGCGCCGTGGTAGACGAGCCGGTGGTCGGCGTCGAAGACGAACACCTCGGGCGTCCGCGCCGCGCCGTACGCCCGGGCCACATCCTGCGCCTCGTCGTAGATGAAGGGGAAGACGAAGCCGCGCTCATCCGCGCGCGTCCGCATGTCCTCGAAGGAGTCGCCCAGATAGCCGGCGTTCGAGTTCACGGCGACGAGGCCGGCACGTCCCTCGTAGTCGCGCGCGACGTCGTTCAGGCGCTCCTCCCAGGCGACGACGTAGGGGCAGTGGCAGCAGGAGAAGACGACGGCGACCGGCCTTCCAGCGTAGTCCGAGAGCGCGTGGTTGCGCCCGTCCACGCCCGGGAGGTCGAAGGCCGGGGCCGGGTCTCCGAGCTTGAGCGCCGCCATGCCGCCAGGATATAGCCGTGCCCGACCTCTACGACGCGGTCGCCTACGGGATGCGGACCTACTCCGCCGTGGCATTCCGCGTCGACCTGCTGGGGCCGCGGCGCTTCCCGCTCGAGCCCGGGACGATGGTCGTCGTCACGCACCGGCGTGAGACGGACGTGCCGATCCTCTGCCCGCCGCTCTACTTCGGCTCGGGCGGCGTCCGCAACCGCGCGAACAGGCTCCACTTCGCGGCCCGCGACGACATGTTCCTGCCCGGGTTCTTCGCCGGCTTCCCGCCGGACCTCCCCGCCTGGGCGCGGCGCGCGCTCTACCCGGTGGGCGTCGCGCGCTGGCTGCCGGTCGTCAACGTCTTCCCGATCCGCAGCGCGCGCGTCGCGCGGCTCGGCGAGGTGCTCGCCGCCCGCCCGGACGCGGCGCTCGACGACGTGCTCCCGGAGGAGGGGGAGGCGGCGTTCCGGGCCCGGGCCGCGGAGGCCGGTACGGCTGCGCCTGCGCGCGCCGGCGACGCCCTGGACGGCCGCTACGCCGACCTCCTCTGGCGGCCGGTCTCTCCGGGGGACGGCGTCCGCGACGGCCTGGAGGACTTCTGGAGCGGCCGCGCCGCGCAGGCCGCCGGCGACTTCCGCACGCTCGTCGAGCTCGTCCGCGCGCGGAAGACGCTTGTCGTCTTCCCGGAGGGCCGGCCCTCGCCGGACGGAGAGATCGGCCCGATCCGGCCCGGCATCGGCGCGCTCGTCCGCCGGGGGAAGCCCGTTGCCGTTCGGCCGCTCGCGCTCGCCTACGACCCGCTCGTCCGCGGGCGAGCGCGCGTCCACCTGGCGCTCGGCGAGCCGGAGGCGCCGCCGTCCCGTGACGTCGAGGTGTCCCTGCTCGACCGCCTGCGCCGGACCATGCCGCTCACCTGCGGCCAGGTCGTCGCAGCCCGCCTCGCCGCCGGCGCCGAGGCCGACCCGCCGGCCCTCCTGCGCCATCTGGACGACGCGGTCGAGTCCGCCCTGGCCGAGGGCCGCCCCGTCGAGCGCGACCTCGTCACCGCCGCCGGCCGCCGCGAGCGCCTCGGAGAGGCACTCGCCGTCGCCGCGCGCCATGCGGCCGAGCTCCCGTTCCTGGCCCGCGAGCACGAGAGCGCCCGGCAACCCGCCCACGAGGCCGAGTAACAGTGCTGCAAGGAGGCGGCTCCGCCGCTACATGAGCTAGGAGCGGGGCGGATCCAGTCTCGGCTCGCCCGGAGGCTCGCTCTTCTGCCCGCGCAGGCGGGGGAACGCCGGCCGCAAGAGCGCTGCGCCGAGCAGCGTTACCGGCACAACGGCGAGCGCGTGCATCGTGAGGACGTACGCAGTCGCCTGGTTCAGCTCGATGTCGATGCCGCGGGCGGCGAGGAGGGTGAGGTAGTCGAAGGTCCCGATCCCGGCGGCAGTCGCGGGCACGGCCAGGGCGAGGTTCCCGATCCCCTCGAGGAGGAAGTACGCGCCGACCGGCAGGTCGAGCCCGAAGGCGTGCTCCCCGACGACGTAGTACATGGCCACGTCGGCGAGCCACATGGCGGTCGACGCCGCGAAGACGGCGACGAGCCGGCGCCGCCCGCTGAAGGCGCCGAGACCGTCGACGAAGTGGGCGGCCGCGCGGGTGAAGCGCGTGTGCCAGCGCGGCGGCAGCCGCCGGCTGGCGCGCCAGGCGAAGCGCTCGGCGCCGTCCGGGTCGCGGGCGGCGACGAAGACGAGCGCGACGCCGAGCGCCGCACCGGCCGAGAGCGCCACGCCGGTGAGGAGCATGGGCCCGCCCTGCCCGATTGCGAGCGCGCCGAAGAGGATCCACGTGGAGAGCACGATCGCGTCGAGGAGCCGCTCGGCGAAGAGCGTCCCCGCGCTCACGAACACCGGCACCATCCGCTCCCTCATGGCCTCGATGCGCAGCAGGTCGCCGCCGCGCGCCGGGATGATGTTGTTCGCCCCCCGGCCCACCGCCACGGTGGCGAAGAGCGTTCGCACGGGGATCCGGTAGCCGGCGCCGGCGAGGAGGTATCGCCAGCGGGCGGCCATGACGAGGACGTTCGTGAGGACGAGTCCGAGCGCCGCCGCCATCGTCCAGCCGGGGAGCGCGACGATCTCTCCCCAGGCCTTGCCCAGGTCGACCTCGCGCAGGAAGAGCCAGAGGAACGCGCCGGTCGCGGCCGACCCGACGGCGATCTGGGCGAGGTTGCGGCGCCACCTGCGCATCCGGCCGGTAAGTATGCGGTCTGCCATGGCACGCCGAGTCTTGCACGGTCGGAGATTCTCGGGTCGGCGCGAGGTCGCGATCGGCCTCGGCGTCTACGCCGTCTACCTGCTCGCTGCCCGGCGGAAGCGCGGTGCGCGCGGCAGGATCCAGGCGGCGCGGAACGCCGAGCGCGTCGTGGCGCTCGAGGAGCGCCTCGGGATCCACGTCGAGCCCGAGCTCCAGGCGCTCCTGCTGCCGCGCCGGCGACTCCTCGTCGTCCTCAACCTCGCCTACGCGACGCTCAACGTCGGGCTGACCGTCGGCTGGCTCATGCGCCTCTACGGGCGCCGTCACCCGGAGTTCCACCGCCTGCGCCGCGCGGCCGTCCTGACCACGCTCGGGGCGCAACCCGCCTTCGTGCTCTTCCCCTGCGCGCCGCCGCGCTCGCTCGACCACTTCGTGGACACGATCCGCGACGTCAGCGGGATCGACCTCGACCGCGGCCTCGTCGCCCAGCTCTACGACCCGCTCGCGGCGATGCCCAGCATCCACGTCGCGTATGCGGTCGTCACGGCCGCTGGCATCTCAGCGACCGCCGAGAGCAGGACGCTCCGGACGCTGGCGCCCGCCTACCCGCCGCTCGTGGCGCTCGTCGTCTTCGTCACCGCGAACCACTACGTTCTGGACGCGGTCGCCGGGGCCGCGCTGGGCGCGCTCGGCCTCCGTGCCGCGCGAGCCCTCGAAGGGCCTCAGCCGCGCCGCCGGCGGCGGCGGGCGGCGGCGACGCGGGCGATCGTCCCCGGGAACGCCGCCTGCAGGATCCCCGCGACGCGGTAGCCGCCGAAGACGTACGTCTCCGCGCGGTCGCGCTCGACGGCCCGCAGGATCGCCTCCGCCACCCGCTCCGGCTCGAGCACGAAGCGGTCGAGCTTGGTGCCGCGCAGCCGCGCCTGCGGGAACCCCTCTGTCCTCACCGGGCCGGGGTTGACCGCGTGCACCCGGATCCCGCGCGGCGCGAGCTCGACGGAGACGGCCCGCGAGAACGCGAGCTGGGCGTGCTTGGAGGCGGTGTACGGGCCGGAGGAGCCGCCCGTCGCCCAGACGCCCGCGACCGAGGAGACGTTGACGACGTCGGAAGGCGCCCCGGCCTCGAGCAGCGCCAGGAAGGCCCGCAGCGTCCAGACGCCTCCGAGGTAGTTCGTCCTCGTCACCTCCTCGATCCGCTCGGCGGTCACGTCGAGGAAGCCTCCGCCGCCGGGAATGCCGGCGTTCGAGACGAGCAGGTGCACGGCCTCGTGCCTTCCCGCCACGCGCGCGGCCGCCGCGTCCACGGCGGAGCGGTCGCCGACGTCGCACGGCTCCGCCTCGGCCCCGAGCTCCGCCGCGAGCCGCGCGAGCGGCTCGGGCCGCCGCGAGAGAAGGACGCAGCGCCAGCCGCGCGCGGCGAGCAGCCGCGCCGTCGCCGCCCCGATTCCGCTCGACGCCCCCGTGACGACGGCGACCCTCACGCGGCGAAGGCCTGCAGCGTGGCGAGGTTGATCTCGACCGTGTCCTCGATCCGCTCCGCGTAGCCTCCGGCCAGGGCGAGGCAGACGGGCACGCCCGCCCGTCTCAGGGCGTCGCGGACGAGCGCGTCGCGCGCGGCGAGCCCCGCCTTCGTCAGCGCGAGCCGCCCGAGCCGGTCGCCCTCGTACGGGTCGGCGCCGGCGAGGTAGAAGCAGAGCTCCGGCCGCGAGCGCGCCAGCGCCTGGGAGAGGAGCCGCCCGATCGCCACGAGGTAGGGGTCGTCGCCGGTCCCGTCTTCCAGGTCGAGCTCGAGGTCGCCGGGCACGCGCCGGAACGGGTAGTTGCGGAAGCCGTTGACCGAGAGCGTGAAGGACTCCGGGTCGTCGAGGAAGGCGGCGTGCGTCCCGTCCCCCTGGTGCACGTCGAGGTCGACGACGAGCACGCGCTCGCACCGGCCCTGCGCGCGTAATGTCCGCACGGCGACGACGACGTCGTTGAAGACGCAGAAGCCGCGGCCCGAGTCGGCGAAGGCGTGGTGCGTGCCGCCGCCGACGTTCGCGCCCACGCCGTCGGCGAGCGCCGCCTCGGCGGCCAGGAGCGTCGCGCCGACCGATCGCCGCGCCCGCTCGACGAGCTCGGGCGACCAGGGAAGGCCGAGCGCGAGCTCCTCGCGCCGCTCGAGCAACCCCGCCCGGACGCGGTCGAGGTAGCCGGTGTCGTGGGCGAGCGTCAGCTCCTCGTCGGTGGCGGCTTCGGCGTCGGCGACCTCGATTCGCGGCGAGGCCTCGGCGCCCTCACGGACGAGCCGGTACTTCCCCAGCGGAAAGCGGTGCCCCGGTGGGAGGGGATAGGCGTAGACGTCGTGGGCGAACGCCCGCATGCGCTTTCGAGATTAGACTGCCCGCGCCGATGAGCGACCGCTTCGCAGGCAAGACCGGCCTCGTCCTGGGCGTCGCCAACCGCCGCTCGATCGCCTGGGCCATCGCGCAGCGGCTGGCCGACGGCGGCGCGCAGCTCGCGTTCACCTACCAGGGTGAGCGCATCGAGAAGAACGTGCGCGACCTCGCCGAAACGGTCTCCTCCCCGCTCGTGACCACGTGCGACGTGCGCTCCGACGAGGATCTCGAGCGCGTCTTCGCCGAGGTCGCCGAGACCTTCGACGGCGAGCTCGACCTCCTCGTCCACTCGGTCGCCTTCGCCGACGCGCGCGACCTCGAGGGCCGCTTCACCGACACCCCGCGCGACCGCTTCTGGCTCGCGCTCGACGTCTCCGCCTACTCGCTCGTCGCCTGTGCGCGCCTGGCCGAGCCGCTGATGGAGGCCGCGGGCGGCGGCGCGATCATGACGATGACGTACCTCGGCGGCGAGCGCGCCGTCCCGCACTACAACGTCATGGGCGTTGCCAAGGCGACTCTGGACTCGTCCGTGCGCTACTTGGCCTGGGACCTGGGCCAGAAGTCGATCCGCGTCAACGCCGTCTCCGCCGGCCCGGTGCGAACGCTGGCCGCGCGCTCGATCGCGGGCTTCCCGACGATGGAGTCCATCGTCGAGGAGCGCTCACCGCTCCATCGCCCCATCGACTCGGACGACGTCGGCGAGGCGGGAGCGTTCCTCCTCTCCGACGAGGCGAAGAACATCACCGGCACGACGCTCTACGTGGACTCCGGCTACCACGCCATGGGTATGTAGAGGCGGTTTCGAGGCGCTGCCTCGAGGCTCGGAAGTGGCTTGTTCAAGCCGTTTGTGCCGCTCGGAAAGCCCTGCTAGACGCACATTCTCCGGGCGTGGTTAACCGGATCCCACGTCCGCTTTGATGCGGTGGCGCGGCTGGTTCGAGAGCCCAATGTCGTCCTTGTGTTGTCAGGGTGATGGCACAGATTGATTTCTGCGTTGTGCAATCGGTTCGCTTGCGGCACGCTCGTCGCGGTGCGCCGGATGCTGCTATGGCGAGTTGGGAATCCGGCTCTGGCGCTCGGGTCGACGCATGTGAGGAGTCACCAGGCGAGTGACCAGGGAGTCCCCCTGGTGCGAAGCGCGGG
>DATHVD010000114.1:0-19521 GCA_035461525.1 Gaiellaceae bacterium | reverse complement strand
TCGGGCGACGCCTCGCCCGGGCGCGCCCGGAGGATCACACGCATGGTCGACCGCGCCCTCCCCTACGACCAGCCGTCCGATCCCGCCAAGCGCCACTCGGCGGGTCTGACCGATGGCCCTGACCGGGCCCCCGCCCGGGCGATGCTCAAGGCAATCGGCTTCACGGACGACGACCTCGCCCGGCCGCTCGTCGGCGTCGCCACGACCTGGATCGAGACGATGCCGTGCAACCTCAACCAACGCGACCTCGCCCAGCGCGCGAAGGCCGGGATCCGGGCCGCCGGCGGGACGCCGCTCGAGTTCAACACGATCTCGGTCTCGGACGGCGTCTCGATGGGCACGGAGGGCATGCGCGCCTCCCTCGTCTCGCGCGAGGTGATCGCCGACTCGATCGAGCTGGTCGCGCGGGGCCACCTCCTCGACGGCCTGGTCTGCCTCGTCGGCTGCGACAAGACGATCCCGGCGGCGGTGATGGCGCTCGCCCGGCTCGACCTGCCGGGGCTCGTCCTCTACAACGGCTCGATCGCGCCGGGCCGCTTCCGCGGGCGGGACGTGACCATCCAGGACGTCTTCGAGGCGGTCGGCGCCCACGCGGTCGGGCGCATGAGCGACGAGGAGCTGCACGAGCTCGAGGGCGTCGCCTGTCCGGGCGCCGGAGCGTGCGGCGGCCAGTTCACGGCGAACACCATGTCCACGGCGCTCGACTTCCTCGGCATCAGCCCCGCCGGCCTCAACGGCATCCCGGCGCTCGACCCGGCCAAGGGGGACGCAGCCGAGCGCGCCGGCCGGCTGGCGCTGGAGCTCGTGCGCGCCGACGTTCGCCCCTCGCACGTGATCACGCGCGAGGCGCTCGAGAACGCCGTCGCCTCGATTGCGGCCACCGGCGGCTCGACCAACGGCGTCCTCCACCTGCTCGCGATCGCACGCGAGCTCTCCCTCCCGCTGGAGCTGGACGATTTCGACCGCATCGCCGCGCGCACGCCAGTCGTGGCGAGCCTCAAGCCCGGAGGCCGCTTCGTCGCCACCGACGTCCACGAGGCCGGCGGCGTCGCGCTCGTCGCGCGGGAGCTGCTCAAGCGCGAGCTCGTGCACGCGGACGCCCCGAACGTCGACGGGCGTTCGCTCGGCGAGATCGCGCTCGCGGTCGAGGAGCGGCCCGGGCAGGAGGTCGTCGTGCCGATCGAGCAGCCGCTCTCGGCGTCCGGCGGCCTCGCCGTCCTCCGCGGCAACCTCGCTCCGGAGGGCTGCGTCGTCAAGCTCGCCGGCCACGAGCGCCTCCTCCACCACGGTCCCGCGCGCGTGTTCGACTCCGAGGAGGCATGCTTCGAGGCCGTGCGCGCGCGCCGGATCGAGCCCGGGGACGTCGTCGTCATCCGCTACGAGGGACCTGCGGGCGGGCCGGGCATGCGCGAGATGCTGCACGTCACGGCCGCAATCGTGGGCGAGGGCCTGGGGGACTCGGTCGCGCTCGTGACCGACGGCCGCTTCTCGGGCGCCACGCGGGGGCTGATGGTCGGCCACGTCTCGCCCGAGGCCGCGCGCGGCGGGCCGCTCGCAGCGCTCCGCGACGGGGACGCCGTCGTCGTCGACGTGGAGGCCCGCGAGCTCCGCGCTGGGCTCTCCGACGACGAGCTCGCGGCGCGCCTGCGCGACTGGTCGCCGCCCTCGCCGCGCTACGAGAGCGGCGTCTTCGCCAAGTACGCGGCGCTCGTCTTCTCCGCCTCCGAGGGCGCGATCACGAGGGGGGCCGCGCAGTGAGGGTGGCGCTCCTTCCCGGCGACGGCATCGGCGCCGAGGTCACCGCCGCCGCCGCCCGAGTCCTCCGCGAGCTCCCGCTGAGCCTCGAGCTCGAGGAGCACCCGTTCGGCGGAGCGGCGATCCGGGAGACCGGCGACCCGCTGCCACCCGCGACGCTCGCCGCGGCCCGAGCAGCCGACGCCGTCCTCGTGGGCGCCGCGGGCGCGCCGGAGTTCGACGGCGCGGACGTGCGTCCGGAGCAGGGGCTCATCCGCCTCCGGCGCGAGCTGGACGTCTACGCGAACCTTCGTCCTGCGAGGAGCGAGGGAGTCGACCTGCTCGTCGTCAGGGAGCTCGTCGGCGGGCTCTACTACGGAGCGCAGGGAACCCGGGAGGACGGCACCGTCTTCGACACCATGGAGTACCGCGCCGACGAGGTCGAGCGCATCGCCCGCCGCGGCTTCGAGCTGGCGCGGGAGCGTCGCGGGCATGTCACGTCCGTGGACAAGGTCAACATCCTGCGCACGTCGCGGCTCTGGCGCGAAGTCGTCCAGGAGGTCGCCCCGGACTATCCCGACGTCGAGCTCGAGCACATGCTCGTGGACAACTGCGGCATGCAGCTCGTCCAGTCGCCGGGCCGCTTCGACGTGATCCTCACGGAGAACACCTTCGGCGACATCCTCTCCGACGTCGCCGCGGGCGTCACCGGCGGGCTCGGGCTCGCCGCCTCGGCCAGCCTCGGCGACCGCCGCCCCGGTCTCTTCGAGCCGGTGCACGGCTCGGCCCCGGACATCGCGGGCAAGGGGATCGCAAACCCCGCCGCCATGTTGCGCTCGGCCGCGCTCATGCTCCGCCACGGGCTCGGCGTGCCCGTGGAGGCGGCGCGGCTCGAGGCCGCCGTTGACGCGGCCGTCGCCTCGGCGCCGACGCCGGACCTCGACGGCACCGCGACGACAGGCGACGTCGTCGAGGCGGTGCTCAGAGCGCTGTCGTCGAGATAGGCGAGGGCCGCTCCCGCTCGAACGCGGCGATCTCGTCCTCGTGCTGCAACGTGAGCCCGATGTCGTCCAGGCCCTCGAGCAGCCGGTGCCGCTCGTACGGGTCGAGCTCGAAGCGGTACGGGCCGATCGTCTGCTCCTCGAGGTCGACGACGATCTCCGCGCCCGAGCCGAGCTCCATCAGCGCCCGCACCTGCTTGTCGGGCAGCACGACCGGAAGGAGCCCGACCTTGAGGCAGTTCGTCCGGAAGATGTCGCTGAACGAGGGTGCGACGACGGCCTCGAATCCGGCGTCCTGCAACCCCCACGCCGCGTGCTCCCGCGAGGAGCCGCAGGCGAAGTTCCGCCCGGCGACGAGGACGGAGGCGCCGCGAGCCTCGGGGCGGTTCAGCTCGAAGTCGGGATCCTTCGCCCACTCGTGGAAGATGAACTCGCCGTAACCCGTCCGCTCGATCCGCTTCAGGAACTGCTTCGGCATGATCTGGTCCGTGTCGACGTCTGCGCGGTCGAGCACGGCGACGCGGCCCTCGATCCGGCGGACCGGCTTCACGCGACCGGCTCCAGCGCCAGCTCGCGCACGTCCACGAAGCGGCCCGCGAGCGCGGTCGCGGCTGCGGTCTCCGGGCTGACGAGGTGCGTCCGGCCCCCGGGGCCCTGGCGCCCCTCGAAGTTGCGGTTCGACGTCGAGGCGCAGCGCTCACCGGGCTGGAGCACGTCGGGGTTCATGCCGAGGCACATCGAGCACCCGGCGCGGCGCCACTCGAAGCCGGCCGCCTCGAAGATGCGGTCGAGCCCTTCCTCCTCCGCCTGTCGCTTCACGCCGGCCGAGCCCGGGACCACGAGCGCGCGGACGCTGGGCGCGACGCGCTTCCCCTCGACGACCCGAGCGGCCCTCCTGAGGTCCTCGAGGCGCGAGTTGGTGCACGAGCCGATGAACACGCGGTCGACCCGGATGTCCTGAATCGGCGTCCCCGGCTCGAGCGCCATGTACGTAAGCGCGCGCTCGGCGGCCTTGCGCTCGCCAGGGCCCGCGAGGTCCGCCGGATCGGGGACGACCCCGTCCACGGGCACGACCATGCCGGGATTCGTTCCCCAGCTCACCTGCGGGGCCAGGTCGTGGACGTCGATCTCGACGATGCGGTCGTAGCTCGCGTCGGGATCGGACGGGAGGGCGCGCCAGCGATCGAGCGCGCGCTCCCACTCGGCGCCCTTCGGCACGCCGGGACGGCCCTCGAGGAAGGCGAACGTGGTGTCGTCGGGCGCGATCATCCCCGCACGAGCGCCCGCCTCGATGGACATGTTGCAGATCGTCATCCGGCCCTCCATGGGCAGCCCGCGGATGACCTCGCCCGCGTACTCGAGGACGTGCCCGATGCCGCCGTCCACGCCGATGCGGCCGATCGCGCCGAGGATGACGTCCTTCGCCGTCACGCCGAACGGCAGCGCGCCGACGAAGTCGAGGAGCATCGTCTTCGGCCGGTGCACGGGGAGGGTCTGCGTGGCGAGGACGTGCTCGACCTCGGACGTCCCGATCGGGAAGCCGAGCGCGCCGAGCGCGCCGTGCGTCGACGTGTGGCTGTCGCCGCAGACGACGGTGAGGCCCGGCTGCGTCAGGCCGAGCTCCGGGCCGATCACGTGGACGATCCCCTCGCGCCCGCTCCCGGTGGCGGCGAGCGGAACGTCGAACTCGGCGCAGTTCCGGCGGAGCGCCTCGAGCTGGGCGCGGGCGAGCGAGTCGGGCGGCTGCTCGTCCGTGGGGACGTTGTGGTCCATCGTCGCGAGCGTCAGATCGCGGCGCCGCACCCGGCGGCCCGCGAGCCGGAGGCCCTCGAAGGCCTGCGCGGAAGTGACCTCGTGGACGAGGTGGAGGTCGACATAGAGCAGCGCCGGCTCGCCCGGCGGCTCCGCGACGACGTGCGCCTCCCAGACCCGGTCGAAGAGCGTCTTCCCCATCCCGCTCATTGTGCCCATCCCTGCCCGGGTGCAGTGCACCTAGCCCGCTGCCGCCGGCTTTGACACAACCGGCGCGAATCGCGCACCACGCGTGCGCCTTTCCCCGCTACGCTCGAAAGCGGGTGGAGGCACGGGGTGGCCCCGCGCGGAGGTGGAGGGGACGTGCCCCTTCGGGAGACGGGTGCGGCGGGGCAACCGCTGGATGCCCGGGCGCCGCTCACGCCGCGTGGAGCGATCGGATCGCGTTCAGGATGACCTCGGCTCCGAGGGCGGCGTCGGCCGGGTCGGCGTCCTCCTCCGGCGCGTGGCTGATCCCGTCCACGCACGGGACGAACACCATCGCGGTCGGCACGTGTTGGGCCACGCTCATCGTGTCGTGCGCCGCGCCGGACGGCATCGTCATGAACGGCTCGCCGGCCGCCCTCGCCGCTTCCTCGAGCGCGGCGACGATCGCGGTGTCCATGGGCGTCACCGGGAGCGTCTGGCGCTGGCGGTAGGCCGCCGTCAACCCGCGCGCCTCGGCCGCCTGGGCGGCGAAGGCCTCGACCCCCTCGGCGACCGAGCGGAAGCCCTCCTCGACGACGCCGCGGGTGTCGAGCGAGAGCCGCGCCCGGCCGGGGACGACGTTGATGATCCCGGGCTCGAGCTCGATCTCGCCGACCGTGCCGACGGTCCCGTTCCCGGCCGCCCCCGCCAGCCGCTCGACCTCGAGGACGATCTCCGCCGCGACGGGGGCGACGTCGAGGCGAAAGTCCATCGGCGTCGCCCCGGCGTGGTCGGCCCGGCCCTCCACGTGCACGTCGGCGTGGATGTAGCCCGCGATGGCGCTGACGACGCCGAGGCGGTTGCCGGTGTCCTGGAGGACGCGGGCCTGCTCGATGTGCAGCTCGATCCAGCCGGTGAGGTCGTCGAGGATCGAGAGCGACTCGCGCCAGCGCGCCGGCTCGTAGCCCGCTTCCTCGGCGTGCTCCCAGAAGCTCCGGCCGTCGTCGATGGCCCGGAACTCCTCCCGCAGCTCCTCCTCGGTGACGCGCTGCGCGATGATCCGGCTTCCGAGCAGCATCTGCCCGAAGCCGGAGCCCTCCTCCTCGAGGAAGGAGATGAGCTGGAGCGGCAGGTCGAAGCCCAGGTCGGCGTTGAGCCGGCAGACCTCGAGCGCGGTGACGACGCCCATCGTCCCGTCGTACTTGCCGCCGTTTCGGTTCGAGTCGCAGTGCGAGCCGACGCCGAACACCTTCTCGCCCTCCGGCCGGTTGCGGGCGACGAGCGTCCCGACCGGGTCGTAGGAGATCTCGAAGCCGAGCTCCTCGAGGGCGGCGACGAAGTAGTCGAGCGTCGCCCGGTACTCGGGAGTGTAGGCGTAGCGGCGAATCGCCTCGTCCGAACGGGTGTAGTCGGGCCCGGCGAGCGTCTCGATGTCGCGCTCGATCCGCTCGGCGCTCCGGGCCCGGTCGATGCCGATCGCTTCCGCCGCCATCGCTAGCTCCGGAGCGGCACCGCGATCGGCCGGAAGGGAGCGCCCGTGGCGCCGGTCAGCTTGAGCGGCCCGCCGATGAAGGCGAACTCATACTGCTTCTCCGCCGCGATCTCCTCCATCCAGACCACCTCGATGATCTGCGCACCCACGGTGGCGAACATGTAGCAGTGCACGGGCAGGAAGCCCTCGTCCTTGGACGGGAGCACCTCGAGGCCGATCGTGTCACCCGCGATGCACATGGCTCCGGCCTCCTCGCAGAGGTAGCGCGCGGCCGCGAGGCCGATCCCGGGCGGGTTAAGCAGGTAGCCGTCGTAGTCGGGCCACGCCGTCATCCGGCCCATGCGCAGGTTGACGACGTCGCCGCGGCGCAGCTCGACGCCCTGCTCGCTCGAGGCCTTCTGGATGTCGTCGACGGTGACCTCGTAGCTGTCGGGAAGGCAGTCCACGCCGTGCAGGCCGGCGATGTCGAGCAGGACGCCCCGGGCGATGATGGTCGGGTACTTCTCGGTGCCGCCGACCGTCCAGTGGCGGCTGCCCAGGTGCTTCTCGGCCGTCCAGCCGTTCCAGAAGCAGCCGAAGTAGCCGAGGTGGTTGAGCGTGTCGATGTGGGTGCCACAGTGGGTGTACATCGCCATCGAGTCGCCGCAGTAGCTCCACTTCTCGTGCACCTCCGCGCCCGCGCCCGATAGGTTGTCGTTCACCGAGCCCTGCGGCGTGTGCGTCATCCAGATGTCGTACTTGGGGTCCCCGGCCGCCGACCAGGAGGGCATGCCGATGAAGTAGTCCACGGACAGGTCGAACACCTTCGTCCCGTCGAGCCGCTCGAGGATCTCCTTCTGCGACTCGGGAGTGACCCAGTTCAGACGGCCGATCTCGTCGTCGGGGCCCCACGGGCTCTTCGAGACCTTCAGGCCCTCCTTCTCGAGGATCGGCTCGTAGGTCAGGCTCTCGTCGGTCGTCGCCATCTCGTACCTCCCTCTCTCGCGTTTACGGATTCTCGCTGCTCGACCAGTGCGGCATAGAGCTCCGGTCGCCGGTCGCCGAACAGGTGCACCTCGTACTCCCCGGGGACGAGCGCGTGGCTCTTCTCGCGTGCGTCCGCCGGGTCGATCCGGGCCGTGGCGAGCTCCTCGCGACCCTCCGCTGCCTCGACCCGGCGAGTGCCGGTCGGGTCGACCACCTGGCTCCTCCCGAAGAACTCGACGCCCTCCTCGCGGCCGACGCGGTTCGCCGTCGCGAGGAAGATACGGTTCTCGGCGGCGCGGGCCCGGGTCAGGAAGTCCGCGAACGGCCGCACGGGGCTCGGCCAGTTCGTCGGGTGGACGACGATCTCCGCTCCGCGGAGCGCGAGCGAGCGCGTCAGCTCCGGGAAGCGCAGCTCGTAGCAGATCTCCATCCCGATCCGGCCGACGGGCGTGTCGTACACCGCCGGCGCCTCGTCGCCGGGCGTGACGAAGCGGTCGGCGCCGAGGAACGGCAGGTGGGTCTTGCGGTACCGCCCCACGAGCCCGGAGGGCCCGACGAAGACGGCGGTGTTGCGGATCACGTCGCCGTCCCGCTCCAGCAGCCCGGCGACGCAGTGGACGCCGAGGCGCCGGCAGGCGTCTGCGAGCGCCTCCACGCTCGGGCCGGGGATCTCCTCGGCGGCGCGGGCCGCCTTCTCCGCACTCGCGAACATGTAGCCGGAGGTCGCGCACTCGGGCAGGACGACGAGGTCGCAACCCGCCGCGGCGGCCTCCTCGACGTGGCCGAGGCAGGCGTCGAGGTTCCGCTCGCGCTCCCCGAGCCGCGGCTCGATCTGCGCCAGACCGATGAGGATGCCCTCGGTCACGCTATAAGCTGGCTCCATGCAGGCGGTTCGCTTCTACTACGACGTCGTCTGCCCGTACTCGTACCTCGAGACGCACGCCGTGGAGGCCGCGGAGGACCGCGGCGAGATCGAGGTCGAGTGGCTCCCCTACGAGCTGCGGCCGGCCCCGAAGGCGCTGCTCGAGCCGCGCGGCGACCACCTCCGCGTCGACTGGACGACGCACGTCTACCGGCGGGCGCTGGTGCTCGGAGTCGAGATCCACCTGCCCCGCTACCAGCCGCGCTCGACTCTGCCGCTCGCCGCGTGCCTCTGGGCGGAGGAAGAGGGCCGGCTGCGGGAGTACAAGCATGCGCTCTACGAGGCGTTCTTCTGCGAGGGAATGGACATCGCCGCCGACGCGGAGACGAGGCGGGCGGCGGAGCGGGCCGGCCTCGACCCGGACGGAGCAGTGCGCGCGGCGTACGACCCGGCGAGGATCGCGCGGCTGCAGGAGATCCGCCGCGAGGCCGACGCGGCCGGCGTCGGCGGCGTCCCCTCCCTCCTGACGCCCGGGGGGGAGACGCACTGGGGGATGGGCGGGGTCGAACGCCTTCTCACGGGCGCCCCGCTCGTGCCGCGGTCGGCGTAGCGGGCGCCGGCCGGCGCTCGTGCCAGTCGGTCGCGGCCTGAAAGGCGTGGGCGACGCCGAGCACCGTGCCCTCGCCGAGGCGCGGGCCGACGAGCGCGAGCCCCACCGGGAGGCCCTCCACGAATCCGCAGGGCGCGCTCACGACCGGAGAGCCGACGAGGCTCCACGGCGAGTTGAACGGGATCAGCGCCAGGCGGTAGGGCACCTCGCGCCCGTCCACCTCCACCGTTTCCTCGCCGATCCGCGGCGGCAGGACCGGCATGCTCGGCGCGGCGAGGACGTCCACCCGCCGGAAGACGCCGCGGATCTCCCCGTAGGCGAGCCGGCGGGCGCGCTGGCCCGTCACGTACAGCGTCGAGGACAGGAAGAGGCCGACGAGGAGGCGGGCCCGGACGTCGTCCGCGTAGTCGGCCAACCGCGTCCGGAGCCAGGGCAGGTGGGCGGAGGTCGCCTCCTGGAACTGCATCGCCTGCTGGATCGTCCCGGCGTGCCGCAGCAGCGGGATCTCGACGGGGAGGATCTCGGCGCCCAGCGAGCGGAGCTCGCCGAGCGCCTCCTCGACGAGCGCCGCGATGCGCCGGTCGGCCCGCTCGAGGAGCTCGGTGACGACGCCGACGCGTAGGCCTCGGACGCCGCGGGCCAGGAGCTCCGGGTACGGCGGGACGGGCGCGGTCACGGTCGACGGGTCCTCCGCGTCGTGGCCCGCGATCGCGGCGAGGAGGAGCGCGCAGTCCTCCGCGCTCGACGCGATGGGGCCGACCGTGTCGAAGCTCCAGGCCACGGGCACGACCCCGCGGTTAGGGACGCGGCCGGTCGACGGCCTGAGCCCGGTCGCCCCGCAGTAGCAGGCGGGGATGCGGATCGAGCCGGCCGTGTCGGTGCCGAGCGTCCCGGCGGCGAGCCCGGCCGCGATCGCCGCGCCGCTGCCTCCGCTCGAGCCGCCGCAGACGCGGTCGAGCGCCCACGGGTTCCGGGCGGGCCCGAAGTGAGGGCTCGTCGTCAGCGCGCCGTACGCGAACTCGTGCGTGTTCAGCTTGCCGATCACGACCGCCCCCGCCCGCCGCAGCCGGGCGACGACGGCAGAGTCCTCCTGCGGGACGTTGTCGGCGAGGATGCGCGAGCCGGCGGTCGTCGGCGTGCCGGCGACGTCGATCACGTCCTTCACCGCGACCGGGACGCCCCAGAGCGGTCCGCGCTCGGGGGCGCGCTCGAGCGCCTCCGCCTCGGCAAGCGCCTCCTCGGCCCTGACCGCGACGTAGGCGTTGACGCCCCCGTCGAGCTCCTCGATGCGCTCGAGCTGGCGCTCGACGGCCTCGCGGGGCGAGAGCAACCCGGCGCGCAGGTCGGCGGCGAGCCGGGCGAGGCTCACCGCCCCTCCTCCGGGAGGAAGAAGGCCGCAGGTGGCGTCCCCGGCGGCACCAGCGCCTCCAGCTCCTCGAAAGCCGGAAGCAGGACGGCGAGGAAGCCGCGCACGGCTTCGAGGTCCTCGTCCGTCGGAGTCACGCCCTGCCTTCCAGCCAGCTGCCGGAGCTCCTCGAGCTGAGGAATCGGCGCCATGAAAACGACTCTAACGTAGTAAGTTAGACTTCGGTCGTGCCGATCTACCAGTATCGCTGCACGGCGTGCGACGAGCGCTTCGAAGAGCTCCAGCAGGCCTCGGCGAAGCCGCCTCCCTGCCCGAGCTGCGAGGCGCGGAAGGTGGTGCGGGTCTACTCCACGTTCGGCACCCGCTGGAAGCCGAGCGCCGTGAACTGGCACCGGCTCGGCTGACCGATCCGTGGCCTTCCCGCTTCCCCACGACGATCCCTGGGTCGCGCGAGGCTATGCCCAGGCGAGCATCGAGCCGGGCGAGCGCCCCGCCGTCCTCGTCGTCGACCTCCAGTACGCGTTCACCGACCCGGCCTTCGAGTTCGGGGGCTCGGAGCTGATCGAGCGGGCGACCGTGAACACGGCGCGGCTGCTCGGGACGGCGCGGCGGAGGGAGGTCCCGGTCTTCCAGACGGTTGTCGCCTGGGAAGGCCCGCTCGACACCGGCCTGTGGACGATCAAGCTCCCTCCGTGCGGCGAGATCACCCCGGACTCGCGGTGGGCGCAGGTCGACGAGCGCGTGTGGGCGGATACCGACGTGCTCCTGCCCAAGAAGTGGCCCTCCTTCTACCACGGCACGCCCCTGCACTCGCTCTTGACAGCCGCGCGCTGCGACACGGTGATCGTGACCGGCTGCACGACCTCGGGCTGCGTGCGCGCGACGACGGTGGACTCCTTCTCGAACGGCCTGCGCACGCTCGTGCCGGAGGACTGCGTGGGCGACCACGGCCGCGACGCCCACCTCTCCAACCTGCGCGACGTGCACCGGCGCTACGCCGAGGTGACGACCGCCGACGAGGCGATCTCCTACCTGGAGAGCTTGCCTCGGGAGATCGCCGCCTCCACCTGACCCTTCTCCGAGGACAAAGGAGGAACCGATGCCCCGAGTCGAGCTGGTCGATCCCGAGACCGCTCCGCCCGAGACGAAGGCCGCCTACGACGAGATCCGCAGCGACTGGGGCGGGATGCTCTTCACGGACTGGCGCCCGCTCGGCCGGAGCCCGCGGATCATGGTCGCGGCGCACAAGCTCTTCTTCAACCTCCAGGGCGAGAAGGGCGGAAGCCTCACGGACGTGAAGGACAAGGAGCTCGTCGCGATCAAGACCTCGTACATGAACGGCTGCGACTACTGCCTCGGCCACAACGTCGACTTCGGCCAGACGGTGGGCCTCTCGCTCGAGCAGATCCAGGCCGCCTGCCGGGACGACTACGCCGAGAGCGATGCCCTCTCCGAGCGGCAGAAGATCCTCCTCCGCTGGACGGAGGCGGTCACGCGCAACAGGGCCGAGGAGGACGACGAGGCGTTCGCGGCCATGCAGAGCTGCTACGCCGACGCCGAGATCGCCGAGCTCACCCTCATGTCGGGGCTCTTCAACATGTGGAATCGCTTCACGCGGGCGCTCCACATCGAGCTCGAGCCTGCCGAGGAGCGCGAGCTCGCGGCGTGCCTCGCGCGGACGACCCCGATCCAGGCGGAGGTGCGGTGATGGCCGAGAGCTGGCGCAACCGGAAGACCCTCATCCTCGGCCGCACCGACATGATCGGCCTCCTGACGCCGGCCGAGTACAACGACTGCGTCGAGCACGCGTTCCGCCTGCACGGCGAAGGGCGCGTCTACATGGAGCCGAAGGGCCACATCGTCCTCGACCGCTATCAGGGCGAGTTCGAGGTGATGCCGTCCTGGATCGAGGAGCCCGAGGCCGCCGCTTGCAAGTGGGTCTCGATCCGCGAGGACAACGCGCGGTTCGACCTCCCAACGGTGTTCTCCATCCTCGTCTACACACACCCCGAGAGCGGGTTCCCGCTCGCCATCTGCGACGGGTCGCACCACACGATGATGCGCACGGGCTCGTCGGCGGCCGTGTCCGCGAAGTGGCTCGCCCGCAAGGACTCGCGCGTGCTCGCGATCGTCGGCGCCGGCACCGTCGGCCGCGGCGCCCTCGCCACGTGCGCAGAGGTGTTCCCCTGGGAGGAGGTCCGCGTCTGGAGCCGGAGCCGGGAGACGGTCGACCGCTTCGTCGCGGACGAGCAGCCGCGCTACGAAGGCTTCGAGCTCCGGCCCTCGACCGACCTCGAGGAGATCGTCCGGGACGCCGACGTGATCGTCACCGGCACGCACGCCCGCGAGGGCCTCGTGCGGGACGCCTGGGTCTCCCCCGGGACGCACATCGCCGCGCTCGGCGCCGACCTGGAGGGGGAGCAGGAGCTCGACGGCGCCATCCTGCAGCGCGCCCGCGTCTTCGTGGACGACATCCGCCAGTGCCGCACGGACGGCGAGATCAACGTCCCGCTCCGAGAGGGGCTGATCGCGGAGGACGACGTCGCGGGCGAGATCGGGAAGGTGATCGTCGGCGAGCTCGAGGGCCGCCAGTCGGACGAGCAGATCACGGTCTTCGACTCGACGGGGATCGCGCTCCAGGACTCGGCCACGGTCCCGCTCGAGTACGAGCGCGCCCTGGCGGCCGGCGTCGGCGTCGAGAAGAAGATGATCTCCACCTAGCCGTCGTCCCAGGCCGCAAGCCGCACGGTTGCGCGCTCTCAGCCTTGCCGGGTGCTCTCAGGTTCGCTCGATCGGTAGAACGTTCTACCTTTCGACACGCTGGCCGCCCGCCAACGTCGGCATCGCCACCGGCCGGGCGAGCGGCCTCGTCGTCCTCGACGTCGACGTCCAGCACGACGGCCAGGGGACGCGCTTAGAGCTGGCCCGCAGACTCTCGGCGTCGTAGGGCGTGAGTAGGGGGCGGCGTCTCCCGCCGCCCCCTACCAACAACTCGTCAGCAGGCATCCCCCTTTGTTTCGGGACGCCTGCTCACGTGACTGCTACTTGCAGCCGGGCGTGTTCACGGTCTGTCCGGGCGGATGACATTTCGCGCCGCCGTCGTTAGGGCCCTTGCTGCTGTTGCCGGGCCCGAAGTCCGGGGCGGCCATAGCCGGGGCCGCCGAAGCTGCAGCGAACGTCATCGCAAGCAGCGTGAGGGCGAACTTTCTCCTCATGCTCTCACCTCCTTCCATGGCTTCGCCATGCCGCGAACCAGGCGGAGGGCGCTACCAGCCGATGAGAACCGCCGCAGAGGCATGGCATGGCTTGCGCATCCCATCTTCCCACTCTCTTCGACCGTAAACAAGTCGGGTTTGATGCCCGCGCAGGAGACGGTCGAGCCAGATGTAACTTTGGCGGTGCGGAGCCGAGCCACCTTGGCCGCAAGGGCGCCGAGTCTGTTCTCCCCCCAAGCAGCTCGGTGTCGGCTCGGCTCCGCACCTCCAATGACGCTCGAACCCCCTGGTTCTTGCACGACGATCGGGTGCCCTTAGCGCGGGCGAGGATCAGTCTGCCCCTAGAAGGACGGCGCCGAGCCGTGCAACGATGCGGTTCCGGTGAGAAGAAGATGATCTCGACCTAGCACGGGCCTGTGGCGTCCCGAGACCACGTCGGCAATGCCCTCCAGGAGATCGCGGACGACCTCCTGTGCGCGACGGGCGCCAGCCGCTGCACGATCCGCCGGGACGTTCCGGGAGACGAGTTCTTCCCCGTCACGGAGGAGGCGCTCGCCCCCGGCGCGGGCTCGCTGCGCGGCGAGCGGAGCGTCGACCTACGGTCGCAGCCGGTCGTCCGGGAGCTCGCCGGGACCGGCCGCCAGGTCGTGCAGGACGACTGCCGCTCGGCCTACGCCGACCCCGCCTTCCAGCAGATGCTCGACGCCTACGGCGGCCTCGGCGCGCAGATCGTGACGCCCGTCCACGCCGGCGGGCGGCTCGCCGCGATCGTCTCCCTCCACCAGCTCGGGCGCCCGCGCTTCTGGACGACCGGCGAGATCGGGCTCGCGGCCACCGCGGCGGAGCGCGTCCGCGCGGCCCTCGAGAGGGAGGCAGAAGGATGAGGATTCCCGTCGACGCGTCGCGGCCGCTGCACGAGGAGCCCGGCACGGGGCACAACCGCTGGTCGCCCGACCTGGACCCGATCGCCTCCGTCGCGCCCGGGACGGAGCTCACGCTCGAGACACGCGACGGCCTCGACGGCCAGCTCGGCCGGGGCAGCGGCTCCGACGACGTCGTCCGGCTCTCGCTGGGACGCGGCCACCCGCTCACCGGCCCGGTCGCGGTCGAGGGCGCCGAGCCAGGCGACCTCCTCGTCGTCGACCTCCTCGGATACGAGACGGCCGACGTGGGCGTCACCGCGATCGTCCCGGGCTTCGGCTTCCTGGCCGACCTCTTCCCCGACCCCTACGTCGCCGTCTGGGAGATCGCCGGCGGGCTCGCCCGCTCCGAGGCGCTCCCCGGCGTCGCCGTGCCCGCCGCGCCGTTCGCCGGTGTGGTCGGGGTCGCCCCCTCGCCCGCGTTCGTCGAGCGCGTCCGCGCCCGGGAGAGGGCGCTCAGGGCACGCGGCGGGCCCGTGGCCGACGACTCCCCGGAGACGGCCGTCCCGGCGTCGGCGGCCGGCGGGCTGCGGACGATCCCGCCGCGCGAGTCCGGCGGGAACCTGGACGTCCCCCAGCTCGGCGCCGGGAGCCGGCTCCTGCTTCCCGTGCAGGTGCCCGGCGCGCTCTTCTCGATCGGAGACCTCCACTTCGCGCAGGGCGAGGGTGAGGTCTGCGGGACGGGGATCGAGGTCGCCGGCGCCGTCACCGTCCGCCTCGGGCTCGAGAAGCAGCCGGCCTGGGTGCCTCGATTCCCGGTCTACGAAACGCCGGCCCGCCCCGGCCGGCGCGTCTTCGCCACGACCGGGATCCCGTTGCGCGACGACGGCGCGAACGAAGCCCTGGACGTCGGCCTCGCGGCCCGGCGCGCGCTCCTCGAGATGATCGGTTACCTCACGGACGCGCGCGGGCTCGGCCGCGAGCAGGCCTACGTCCTCGCGAGCGTGGCCGTCGACCTGCGGCTCTCCGAGGTCGTCGACGTCCCCAACGCGCTCGTCTCGGCGCTGCTCCCGCTCGACGTCTTCGAGCGCCGAGCCGGGCGCGGGCCCTAGAGGAGCGACAGGGTCGCGCCGCCGTCGACGACGATCGTCTGGCCCGTGAGGAAGGAGGCCTCCTCACTTGCGAGGTAGACGAGCGGCGCCGCGACGTCCTCCGGGACGCCGTTCCGGCCGACCGGCACCCGCTCCGCGAACGAGCGCAGGCCGTCGGGACCGAGCGAGTTGACCGGATCGGAGCTCTGCGGGGAGACGACGACGCCGGGCGCGACGGCGTTGACGGTGATTCCGTCGGCGGCGACCTCGAGCGCAAGGCTGCGGACGAGCCCGACGACGCCGGCCTTCGCGGCCGCGTAGTGGACATGCCGTGGCCAGCCCTGGACCGCGCCCGCGATCGAGCTCACGGCGAGGAGCCGGCCGAAGCCCGCCTCGCGCATCGGCCCGAGCGCGGCGCGGAAGCAGCGGAAGACGCCGAGGAGGTCGACCTCCATGAGCTCGCGCCAGCGGTCGTCGTCCAGCTCCGCCGAAGGCACGTCCCGCGCGATGCCGGCGTTGGCGACGACGACGTCGAGACGACCCCACGCCTCGAGCGCGGCGCCGACCAGGTGCTCGCCCGCGGCGCGCGTCCGCACGTCTGCCTCGACGGCGACGGCGAGGCGCCCCAAAGCCTCCACGTCCTGGACGACCGGCTCGACGTCGTGAGGGTCGCCCGCGAACCAGCCCAGCACGACGTCGGCGCCCGCCCGTGCGAGGGCGACGGCCGTCGCCGCCCCGATGCCCGAGGCCGCTCCGGTCACGAGCGCGGTCCGCCCGTCGAGCCTGAACACCGCTAGGGGCCGGCCTCCGCGCCGGTCACAGGGGCACGTCCCCCAGAACGCCCGCCTCGGCCAGCTCGCGCACGCGCTCCGGCGTGTAGCCGCAGAGGGCGACGAGCACCTGCTCGGTGTGCTCGCCCCGGAAGGGGGCACGGCGCGCCGGTTTCTCCTCGACGCCCACGCGGAGCGGCGTCGCCACCTGGCGCACCGTTCCGAGCCGTGGATGCTCGATCTCGACGATCCCGACGCGGGCCGCCACCTGCGGGTCGGCGAGCGCTTCGGCCACCTCGTTGACGCGCGCGTTCGGGACGCCGGCCGCCGAGAGCGTCTCCAGCCACTCCGCGGTCGTCCGCGTGCGGAAGGTCCGGCGCAGCTCGGGCACGAGCTCGCCGCGGTGCTCGTTCCGGCGGGCGAAATCGGCGAAGCGCCCATCGGCGAGGAGGTCGGGGCGGCCGATCGCCTCGCAGAGGAGCTCCCAGAACTTCTGCTTCGGGCACGCGACCACGATCCACCCGTCCGCCGTGGGCAGGTTCTGGAAGGGGACGATCGACGGGTGCGCCGACTCGGGGAGACGCTGCGGCTCGAAGCCGCGCGACGCGACCCAGGTGCCCACGTACATGAGCTCGTGCAGGGCAGTCTCGAAGAGGGAGATGTCGCAGTCGCAGCCGACGCCGTCCCGCTTCGCCTGCCAGAGGCCCGCCATGAGCGCGAGCGCGGAGACGTAGCCGCCCGAGAGGTCGACGAGCGAGAGCCCGCTCTTCGTCGGTGGCCCGTCCGGCTCCCCGGTGAGGCTCATCCAGCCCGCGAGCCCCTGCATCATGTAGTCGTAGCCGCCCTCCCCGGCCCGCGGGCCGGTCATCCCGAAGCCGGAGAGGGAGCAGCAGACCACGCGCGGGTTGACGTCCTTCAGGTCGTCGTACGTGATCCGGAGACGCCGGGGGTGGTCGCCGCGGAGGTTCGAGTAGACGGCGTCCACCGCCCGGACGAGGTCCTCGAGGACCGGACGCGCGTCGGGGTGCCGAAGGTCGAGCGAGATGCTCTTCTTGTTCCGGTTGAAGGTCTCGAAGAAGAGGGAGTCCTCACCCTCCTGGTACGGCGGGACGTAGCGGCCGACGTCCCCGCGCGAGGACGGGTCCTCGACCTTGATCACCTCGGCGCCGAGGTCGGCGAGCTGGAGGGTTCCCCAGGGGCCCGCGCCGTACTGCTCGACGGCGAGCACGCGGACGTCGGCGAGCGGGAGGCTCACGCGCGCCGGCGCATCGAGACCGCGTGCCGCCAGGCCCGCTCGTAGGCGGGGCGCAGGTACTCGAGGTGCGCGTGCATCTGCTCGGCGGCGCCGTCGGCGTCGCCCTGCTGGATCGCGTCGAGGATCCCCCGGTGGTGCTCGTTGATCGAGCGGTGGAAGCCCCGGCCGAGCGACGAGCGGGCGAGGTGCGTCTGCAGGACGGTGAACACGGGCTGGGCGGCGATGTAGAGGAGCGTGTTGCCGCACGCCTCCACGATCACGGTGTGGAAGCCCTTGTTGTAGGCGAACTGCTCCTGCGTCGTCATGCCGAGCGGACGCTCCGGGATCGAGTCGCGGAGGCGCTCGAGGTCCGCACCGCTGGAGCGGCTCGCCGCCAGGCGGGCGGCGGGCACCTCGATCAGCTCGCGCAGCTCGAGGAACTCCTCCAGCGAGACGTGCTCCGACTCGGAGAGGAGGTTGAGGTTCCCGCGCAGGAACTCCGAGATGTGGTCGACGGTCGGCAGCGTCACGTAGCTGCCCCCGCCGGCGCCCTTCGTCGTCCGGATGAGGTTCTGCGCCGTGAGGATCCGCAGCGCCTCGCGCACGGTCGCCCGCGAGACGCCGAACTCCCGGGCGAGCACGGCCTCGTTGGGCAGCCGCTCGCCGGGGGCGAGCTCGCCGGAGACGATCAGCTCCCGGAGCTGGTCGTTCACCTGCTCGTAGGCCTTCCGGACCCGGCGGACGGGCATGATCTCGCCCTCGGGCGGAACGGGGCGGATCTTCCGCTCGCGGGCCACTACGCCTTTCCGAACTCCCGATCTCCGGCGGCGCTGACGGGGTTGGTCCTCCGCTCCTGGACGTGCTCCTCGAAGTAGCGCGTGAGGCTGCCGTTGCCGTCGCGCGCGCCGCGCAGCTCCTCGCGCAGCCGCTCCGTGGCCTCCTCGTCGATCTCGAGGGACTGCTCGTCGGAGAAGACGACGCCGTAGGCGTTGCGCGCCAGCTCGAGGCTGGTGAAGTCGTCGAGGACGTCCTCGCGCACAAGCGCCGGGTCGCGCTCGAGCGGGTCGCCGTAGCCGGCAGCGTTGGGCTCGACGAGCTCGATGAAGTCGCCGGCCTCGAACGGGACGCCGGTGACCTTCGCCTCGAGGTACTCCTCGTCGGAGCGGTCGGCGTTCTTGCGGCAGGAGGCGACGAGCCCGTCCCAGCCGCCGAAGACGCCGCGCGGCGCGTCGGTCTGGCGGTCGCCTTCGCAGGAGTACACGCCCGGCACGAGGTAGCGGTTGCGCCGGATGATCCCGATGCCGCCCCGCCACTTGCCCGGCGCGGCGGGCTCGGGCCGGAGCTCGTACTGGTCGCAGCGCACGGGGAAGCGGAGGTCGAGCTCCTCGATCGGGTTGTTCCGCGTGTTCGCCATCAGGTTGTCCACGGAGTCCATCGCGTCCTTGCCGTGGCGACCGCCGTAGGCCCCCTCGTTCACCTCGAGGTAGAGCCAGTACTCGCCCTGCTTCTCGTCGAAGCCCGAGTAGGCGCAGAAGTGGATGCCGGCCGAGTTCCCCGCCGTCGTCTGCTCGGGCAGGGCGTCGCTCAGGGCGAGGATCGTGTTGTCCACGACCCGCTGGACCTGCGTGAAGCGGGAGAAGCAGGCCCGCGGGAAGTTGGGGTTAAAGATCGTCCCCTTCGGGGCGATCACCGACACCGGCCGGAAGACGCCGTCGTTCTGCGGCACGTGCTCGGGGAAGAGGACCTCGTCGAGGAGGATCGTGCGCACGGCGTAGTAGGCCCCGACGAGCAGCGAGCCCTCGAAGGGGACGTTGAAGCCGGTCGGCACCTCCGGGTTCGAGCCGGTCAGGTCGATCGTGATCGAGTCGCCCTCGACGACCACCTTCGTCTCCACCCGCAGCCGGACGCCGCGGTTGCGGGCGTCGTCGTCGAGCCAGCCGGTCGGCGCCTTGTACTCCCCGTCCGGGATCTTCGCGATCTCCTGCCGCAGCATGCGCTCGGAGTAGTCCATCCAGTCGTAGGCGGCGCTCATGACGACGTCTGCGCCGTAGCGGGAGACGAGCCGGAGGAAGCGCTCCTTGCCGAGCTGGCAAGCGGCGAGCATCGCATTCATGTCGCCCCGGTTCATCGTCTCCGTCCGGACGTTGTCGAAGATCATCCGGTCGAGGTCCTCGTTCAGCTCGCCGGCCTCGTACCAGCGGAGCCCGTTGTAGAGCTTCGCCTCGGCGTAGACGTCGAAGGCGTCGGCGTTGATCCCGGGGAACGAGCCGCCCACGTCGAGGAGGTGCGCCGTGACGGCGGCGAAGCCGAGCAGCTCGCCGTCGGCGAAGATCGGCACCGCCACGGCGACATCGGGGCTGTGGGAGGCCCCGAGGTACGGGT
>DATHVD010000113.1:0-54111 GCA_035461525.1 Gaiellaceae bacterium | reverse complement strand
TACTCGAGCCGCCACGTCCGCGAGAGCTCGTCGGCGATCGAGCGGTAGACGCCGGCGAGCGCCTCGCTCGATGCCGCCCCGTAGTAGCTGCCGCCGGTCTCCTCGGCGAGCCGGCGCAGCGGCTCCGGGGTGAAGAGGCGGCTCTCGATGGCGACGACGTAGACCGGCGCGCCCGCGTTCTGCGCGGCGGCGATGACGTCGTCCAGCGTCGCCTCGCTCCTCGACTCGTTCCCGTCGGTGACGATCACGATCACACGACCGAGGTACGTCTCGCTCGCCAGGGAGTTGGCGGAGAGGACGAGCGAGTCCCAGAGCTTCGTGCCCGGCTCGTCGTCGATGGAGATCGACCGCAGCGCCGAGTCGGCGTCGGTGGTCGAGGTCTGGAACCCGGTCAGGAGCTGCGCCTCGGTCGCGTAGGTGGCGACGGCGATGCGATCCTCGGCCGGCTTCGCCGCGACGAACGCCCGGGCGGCGGCGACCGCGTCGGCGAGCGGCTGCCCTTCCATGGAGCGCGAGCGGTCGACGACGAGGACGACGCTCTTCGCGCGGCCCAGGTTCGTGGCCACGAGGTCGACGACGGGACGGCCGTTCTCCGTCACCGTGGGCGCCACGGACGAGGCGTCCTTCGCGACGAGGGTCGCGCGCACGATCGGGTAGTCGCTCGTGTCCGCCTCCAGCGTGGCGGCGGGGACGGCGACCGGAAGTAGGAGGGCGAGGGCCCCGAGCAGGACGGCGGCGGCGCGCCGACTCACTGGAAGCCCCCGAAGCTCGCGGCCTGGAAGGTCGGCTGCGCCCGGCCGTCCTCCTCCTGGAAGAAGCCGGGCGGGAGGGAGACGCCGTTCGCGGCCATCTTCTCGAGGAAGTGAGGCTTGAGACCGGTGCACGCAAGCGGGCTCAGGAGCCGCGTCGCGCCCGGCGCAGACGAGTCCTCGTCCGGCGGCTTCGCCACGAAGACGTCCTGGAGCGTGATCACGTCAGACTCCATGCGCAGCACCTCCGTCACGTGGGAGATGCGGCGTGAGCCGTCGACGAGGCGCGTGATCTGCACGAGCAGGTCGAAAGCGCTCGCGATCTGCTCCCTGATCGCGCGGTGCGGAAGCTCGACGCCCGCGGTGAGCACGAGCGTCTCGAGCCGGGAGAGCGCGTCTCGGGGTGTGTTCGCGTGGATCGTCGTCAGCGAGCCTTCGTGGCCCGTGTTCATCGCCTGGAGCATGTCCAGAGTCTCTGCGCCGCGGACCTCGCCGACGATGATGCGGTCGGGCCGCATGCGGAGGGCGTTGCGGACGAGCTCTCGGATTCTCACCTCGCCCTGTCCCTCGATGTTGGCGGGCCGGGACTCGAGCGGGATCACGTGCTCCTGCTGGAGCTGGAGCTCGGCCGCGTCCTCGATCGTGACGATGCGCTCGTGTCCGGGGACGAACGCCGAGAGCGCGTTCAGCGTCGTCGTCTTCCCGGTACCCGTTCCTCCGGAGATGAGGATGTTGAGCTTTCCCTTGACGCAGGCGGAAAGGAAGTGTGCCGCCTTGGCCGTGACGGAACCGAAGTCGATGAGATCGTCCATCGTGTACGGGTCGCGCGAGAACTTACGGATCGTGAGCACCGGCCCGCGCAGCGAGAGCGGCGGGATGATGGCGTTGACACGGCTGCCGTCGGGAAGGCGGGCATCCACCATCGGCGAGGACTCGTCGATGCGGCGGCCGACCTGGGAGACGATCTTGTCGATGATGCGCAGAAGGTGCGCGTCATCGACGAAGTTGGACCTGGACAGCTCGATCTTTCCGAGCCGCTCGACGTAGATGCGGTCGGGCCCGTTCACCATCACCTCCGAGACGGAGTCGTCGCGGAGGAGCGGCTCGAGCGGCCCGTAGCCGAGGATGTCGTCAGTGATCTCGCGGACGATGCGTCGCCGCTCGTCGCGCGTGAGCGGCGTGCGGTCCAGCGCGAGCTGCTCGGTGACGGCGCGCAGAACGCGGTCGGAGAGGTCCTCGTTCGTCTGGGTCGTGAAGAGCTCGGGACCGAGCTTCGCGATGCAGGCGTGGTGGATACGAGTCTTGAGCTCGGCGTACGGGTCGACGGAGCGGGGCTCGGGCTGAGCGTCCCGGGATGCGCCTTCTACCCGGACGATCGTCTCCTCGCCGGGACCGTGTCCGCTACCACCGCCGTTCGTGCTCTTGAGCCGGTCGTGAAGACCCATGGCTAGCTCCGCTTGAAGAGTCGGCGCTTCTGCGTCTTGGCCGCCTCGACCGGGAGGAGCCCCTTCGCCATCCCTCGGATCGCCTTCGCGTAGTCGCCGCCGGACTCGGCAAGCACGGCGGGATTCCCGCGGTTGACGGAGATGGGTACGGCGCGGTCGCTCGGGATCTCGAAGCGCACCTTCACCTCGAGCGCGCTCTCGACCTCGCTCCGCTTCATCCCGACCTTCGTATTGGCCCGGTTCAGGAGCACCCGGATGCGGTTGGTCGGAAACGCGAGCAGGTCGAGCGTCTGGAGCGCGAGGCGCACGTTCTTGAGCGTCGGTACGTCCAGCCCGCAGACGATGAGAAGCTCGTCGGTGCGGTCCAGGGTCGCCAGCATCGGCCCGTGGAAGAAGGGCGACGTGTCGACGACGATGACGTCATAGGACTCGCGCGCGACCTCGAGCAGTCGGGAGAGCTTCCCCTCGGTGACGAGCTCGGCGTCCTCGGGGCGCAGGGGCGCCGGCAGGATGTCGAGGCCGGACGCATGCGCGGTCGTGTAGCCCGCGAGCTTCTCGGAGTCGAGCTCGCCCGGGGCGACGACGAGGTCGTAGATCGTCTTCTCGGGCTCGATCCCGAGCATGATCGCCGCGTCCCCGAACTGGAGGTCGAGGTCGAGAAGCAGCGTCTTCCGCTTCTCGTACTTGGCGAACGCCACCGCGAGGTTCGTCGACGTGACGGTCTTCCCGGTCCCGCCCTTGGGCGAGAAGACGGTGACGATCCGTCCCCGGCGGCCGGGTGCGCCATGCACCCGGTGGCCCGTCCTGGACGCCTTGCGGATCGCGAAGACGACGTTATCGGTCATCTGCGGAAGGAGGAGGACGTCCGCGACCTCCGCCTCGAGCGCCTCCTCGAGGAGCGCCGAGGCCTCGCCGGAGGCCAGGAGGATGATCGGCGCCCGCGTGTGCTCGCGGATGGACGCGACCTCGTCGCTCGGGAACGTCGACGAGCGGGTGCCGTGGAGGACGACCTGGAGATGGCCGCCCGTCAGCGTCGCCACCGACTCCATCACGCCGGGAGAGGACCCGATCAGTTCGATCTCGCCGTGCCGCTCGAGCGCGTCGCTGAGCTGCTCGAGGCCATCACACGAGCCGGTCACGAAGATCCGGACCTGCTCGCGCGTGCCGATGGTGGTGTCCGTGCTCATCAGGAACCTCCTCCCGGGATCAGGAGCGCGATTTGCTCGGCCTTGAGGCCGTCCGTCAGGATCGTCCCGACGGTCTCGACGCTCTCGGGGCTGTCGGACGCGTCGAGCGGCGGGCGCAGCTGGAGCGTCCAGGCGGGGCCTCCGTCGCGCGTGACGAAGGCGAGCTTCTGGGCCTGGGCATCAGTGACGGCGACGAGGACGGAAATATTGCCGGTGCGGTTCCCTTCCGTCACCTTGCCGGTGGCCGTGACCACTTCCGGCGCGCGGAGGACGAGCAGGTCGCGGAGGACGACGCGGCTCGCGGTCATCTCCTCGCTCGCCCCTCCCGTGACCACCGGTCCGACCTGCACGAGCTTGTAGTTGAGCGCGGCGACGAGATCGACACGGTCGCCTTCCGTCAGGGTGCCGGCGAGAAGCTGGTGCTCGGTGCCCGGGACCTGAAGGGCGCGGAGGTTGCCCGTCAGCTGCGCCCGGACTCCGCGCTCGGCCTCGGAGCGAAAGCGAAGGGCGCTGACCTGCTCGCCCTTGTAGATCATCGAGGCGACGATCTTGGTCGCCACGTCCTGCGGATCGAGGAGCGCCCCGGGCGCAACGGTCTCGCGCTCGATCTCGGACCTCTCGATGAAGTTGCCGGCCTCGAGCTCGGCGCCCGAGGTTCCTTCGGGGATGTTCTGCGTCGCCACCCAGACGGGAACGAGCTCCTGGCCCTCCTGGAGCCGCCCGCGTTCCTGCGCAACGTAGTAGAAGACGAGCAGGACCGCGACTGCTGCGAGCGCGATCGCGAGCCCGATATTTCGAAGGCGATACGTCATTGCACCACGTCTTTCTCTTCTCGGCGTGCTTGCGGCTTTACGGTTGCCCTATCGGCGTTCTTGGCCCGAGTGATTAGGCCCTATTCGATGAGAGACACGGCGTGGGCGCCGAAATCCCTTGCCCCGCCCGTCTCGTCGAAGATCCCTTCCCAGACGACGTGGGTGAACCAGCCCGTCACCTTCGCGTTCGCGCCGCCGGGGTTGAACCGGAGGACGTGAAAGCCGACCCATCCGATGATGGTGAAGGCGGCGTTCGTCCCGCCGCCCAGGATCGGCTCCTGGTAGATGGGGAAGAGGACGACCTCGCCCGTGAGTCCGCGAAGTGCGTCCCTGAAGGGGTCCGAGTTGTACATCGTCGAGGGGACGGCGGTGTAGACACCGAGTGGCATGTCCTCGCTGTAGCCGTCCGCCATCCACGAGGCGACTACCGAGTTGCCGGCCGAGCCGTCCCCGCCCAAACGAAGGTCGAGGAGTCCGAACGAGCCGGCGGCGTTAGCGCTGCCCGTCCCGTGCAGGTTGAGGAGGCTGATCTCCGTCTGGCGCCCGTAGCAGCCGGAGGACTCGAACGCGCAGGGGAGATCCGGATGCGCCTCGTTGACGGTGATTGGAGCGGCATAGCGCGCGGTGCTCAAGACCCCGGCGCGCGCCTTTGCGGTCGCGTTCACGGTCACCGAGTCGATCCCGAACACCTTCGAGAAGAATCCGGGTGCCGCGCGCGAGCCGGTGGCGGCGACCGTGTCATTGGCGATCTGGGTCGTCGAGATCGTCACATCGTCGAGGCCGCCCCCGTTCTTCTCCGCGTACTCGGAGGCGAGAGCGTTCGCCGCGCCGGGATTGTCGGGCAGAGCCTGCGCGGCCGCGAGGACGGCGGCGTCCATGCTCGCCTGCAGCCTGCGATCCTCGCGGTACCAGGAGCCGACGTCGAGCACGGCGGCGGCCGCGCCGAGAAGCGCGACCAGGAAGAGGAGAGTCAGGACCGCAGCCTGGCCGCGGTCACGCTTGCACGAGGTCATTCGACACGCTCCGTGGTCGTGCTCTTGAGGTCGCCCGACTTGATGACGAATCCGAGCAGGTTGATGCTGTAGGGATAGGTGGCGCTGACACTGACGTCGGAGCCCTGCTGCCACGAGGACGAGACACTGACTCCGAGCTTTGCCTGGTCGAGGTCGCCTGCCGATGAACGCACCCGGTCCTCGACGGCGGTCTGCGGACTCGCGAGATGCCGGCCGACGGCCCCCTGGCGCGCTCCCGCCCGCACGGCGTCCGTCAAGGTGACGTACTGGTGGAACACGATGCCGAACTGGATGACGCCGAAGAGCAAGAGGGCGAGAATCGGCAGGACGAGCGCGAACTCGACCAGCGTCTGGCCGCGTTCCCGACTCTCGGGCCTGCAGGTGGAGCGCGTTGAGGTGGTGAGGATGTTCATTACGTAAGGTCTCGTTCCGGTGGGCACTGGGGGCGGGCCCTTTTCCGGCGATCAGCCGAGGACCCGCCCGAACCAGTGACCGAACCTCCCTAGAGGACGGCGGTGACGGCGTCGATCGCAGCCTGAATTGCCCCGGACAGGAGCAGGAGCGACCCGACGATGAGAACGGTGATGACCGCGAGGACCACGCCGTACTCCGCCATGGTCTGCCCGTCCTCGCGCCTGGTGAGCGCAATGGTGGACTTGAACATGCTCGATTCACCTCCCTTCCCAACTTCGAGCACGCCCACCGGCGCGCTCAACGTCGAATGAACAGACCACGAGGGGAGAGCGCACGTGCGACACGTGAGCCGGTTCGTCCTGCGAGCGGAATGTGCGGTCACGTTGAACAAGGGCCTCCCGAATCGCTTCGAGCTTTCCGGCGGCAATCGTTCCGCCTTCCGGCTCCAACTGACTCGGAAGATCGGGCAAACGGAAGGGCGGGAGAATCCCCCGCCAAGGGGATCTGCGCCGATTTGACCCGTTCGGGGGAAAGGCGCCCCAGTTCTTCGACCCGATAGTCCCAGCAAGTCCGCTGACGGCAGCGGATTCGTTCAGGCAAGATTTCGCGCCGATGTGGCGGCCTCGGCGCCCGACGACGGGAGCACCAGGAAATGCCACGGAAGACCCCCTCGCGCCGACTGTTCACGCCGCTTCTCCTCTTCACGATCGCCGGCTGGGCCCTCTGGGTGCTCGGCAGGAACGTCTCCGAGGGGCCCGGCTCGACCGGCGAGAACCCGATGCTGGAGACCGGCCCCGAGCGCCCGCGCGCGCGGGCAACCTGGAGCAAGCGCCGGCTCGCCACGAGCCTGACCTTCGTCACGCTCTTCTTCGGCGGCGCCGCCTTCTCGGCGGGCGCCGGCGACCTCGTCTCCGAGGCGCTCGAGGGCGAGACGGTAACCGAGCAGACCATGGCCGAGGAGGGTCCCGCCGAGGAGCCCGCCCCCGAGCCGGCCCCCGAGCCGGAGCCTCCCGCGGAGCCCGAGACCCCGTCCGAGCCCGAGGCGCCCGCGGAGCCCGAGGCCCCGTCCGAGCCGGATGCCCCGTCGGAGCCCGAGCAACCGTCCGAAGCGGGCGATCCCGGCGAGGGCGCCGAGGAGCCGGCCCCCGCCCCCGGCGACGGCGATCCGAGCCCCGATCCCGGCGATCCCGGTGGCGGCGGAACACCTCCTCCGCCCGGCATGGACGAAGGCGGCGCCCCCGAGCCGGACAGCCTCCCCGTCCTCGACAAGCGGACTCGGAGCTCGCACCAGCTCGATCCCGAGGCGGACGCCGACGGCTTCTTCGCCACGATCTGGCTGCACCGCACGCTCCCCGACCCGACCCCGCCGGCGAAGCGTCTCGACGGCGCCTTCGCGAAGGCCCTCGCCGAGGAGGCGAAGCGGGCGGGCGTCGACTGGACCGCGCTCCTGGGTGTCCTCCGCGCGCAGGGCTTCACCGGCGGCTCCATGAACCTCGCCCCCGTCCGCGGCACCGCCAGGCGGCTCGCGGCGCTCGAGGGCCGCGGCAAGCTCTGGAACGTCTTTCTCGCCTACCGGGGCCGCCCGGCGTTCGCCGACCGGGCGCTCGCGCTCACACGCTACAACCGCGCGGTCGGCCTGCGGGCCCTCGTCACCGGCCTGACGGCGGCGAAGCGGACCCTGCAGAAGCAGGTCCTCGCCGACAAGCGCCTCGCGGTCTACGCCGGCGGGCGGTTCGACATCGCCATGGGCCGGACGGACGTCCGCGTCCTCGTCCTCCTGCGCTACCTCGCCGAGGCGCATCGGCAGGTCACGGTCTCGAGCCTCACGACCGGCCACCGCGTCTTCTCGCGGCCCGGCGTCGTCTCGGCCCACACGTACGGGCTCGCCGTGGACATCGCGGGGCTCGAGCGCAGGTCGATCGTCGGCAACCAGGCTCCGGGAGGGATGACGGAGCGCGCGGTGCGCAACATCCTCCTCCTCCCCTCCGAGCTGCAGCCGAAGCAGGTCATCTCGCTGCTCGGCCTCGGCGGGCCGTCCTTCCCGCTGGCCGACCACGACGACCACATCCACGTGGGGTACTAGGAACGGCCGACGGCATGATCTCCCTCGAGCGTCAGGACGGCAGCCTGGTGTGCGAGCGGTGTCTCCTCGCGGAGACGCCGCTCGCCCGCATGCGCGGCCTCCTGGGGCGTGCAGGCCTCGCGCGGGGCGAAGGACTCCTCCTTCGCCCCGCGTCCTCGATCCACATGTGGTTCATGCGCTTCCCGATCGACGCGGTCTTCCTCGACGGGGAGCAGCGGGTTCTGAAGGTCGTGCCCGGCCTCGCTCCCTGGCGGCTTGCCGGCTGCCGCGGCGCGCGGGAGGTGCTCGAGCTGCCCGCGGGCGAGGCCGCCCGCGTTGGGCTGGCCGCGGGCGACCGCCTGGCCGTCAGGCCGGCGGGACGAGAACCCGCAGCGCGCGCGGCCTGAGCTCGAACTCGAGCGGCGGCCGCAGGACGACCGCCTCGCCGTCGAGGGCGGCGTGGAGGCGCGGCCGGGGCGAGGAGACGGTCAGCCGCGGAGCGGCGCGCTCGACCAGGCCCTCCGCGTCCTCGGACCTGCCCAGAGCGGCTCGGGCGAGCAGGCCGAGGAGCGCCCTCCGCCCCACCGCCTCGATGACGTAGACGTGGAGCAGGCCCTCGTCCAGCCTCTCCCGCTCGCCCAGCTCCGAGAAGGAGCCGCCGCCGTAGTCGTTGCTCGCCACGAGGGCGACGAGGGCGAGGCGCTCCTCGCGCTTCCCGTCGACGTCGAAGGCGAGGGCGAGCGGCCGGCGCGAGCGGCCGAGAGCGGCGGGCGCCATGCGCAGGAACGCGACCAGGCGGTTGCGCGTCTTCCGCTCGGGGTCGTGGACGAAGCTCGCGTAGATTCCGAGGGAGACGTTGTTGAGGAAGACGCGGCCGTCGACCGTCGCGGCATCCACGCGTTGCTCCCGGCCGTTCCGGAAGGCGCCCAGCGCCGCCAGGGGATCGTCCGCGTCGAGCCCGAGGTCGCGGGCGAAGTGGTTCCGCGTCCCGAAGGGGACGCAGACGAAGGGCAGGTCGCGCTCGAGGGCGACCCCGGCGACGGGGCCGAGGGAGCCGTCGCCGCCGGCGGCGCCGAGGGCCTCCGCTCCGGCCTCTGCGGCGGCGCCCACGATCTCTTCGACGTCGTCGCCGGGCTCGAGCAGGCGCGCGTCGACCCCGACGTGCTCGGCCTCGGCGGCGAGCTCCTCGGCCGTCGGCGAGCCGGAGCCGGAGCGCGGGTTGATGAGGAGGAAGGGACGGGACAGGGCTAGGAACGTGCCCGGGAACGGGCCGACGTCAAACGGCGCCCTCGATCGCGTGCAGCGTCCAGGGCGGCCCCACCCGCAGGAGATGCCCGTCCGGGTCGGCGAGGTCGTAGACCTCGGTGCCGAACCGCGTCCCCGTCACGCGGCCGCCCTCGATGCCCTGGCGCTCGAGGCGCGCGATCTCCTCCGCGAGGTCGCCGACGGCGAGCTCGAGCCTGGCGCTGCCGCCGCTCTCGCGCCCGCGCTCGGGATCCCACGTGAGGACGAGGAAGGTCTGGCCCTCGAGGACGAAGAACGCGCTGTGGGCGTTCTCCCCCTCGTCGTAGGCCGCGGCCGGTCCCCGGCCGAGCAGGCGCGTGTACCAGTCGAGCGAGCGGTCGAGGTCGGTGACGTAGAGGTGGACCGCAGTGACCAGGCTCACGCCGGCTTCGACTTCCCGCGCGCCGCCCCCGCCTCGGCTGTGTGGCGCTTCTCGCGCTCCTTCTTCTTGCGCTGCCGGTCGTTCTTCCAGCGCCTGATCGCTCTCGAGCCTCGTCCCATCGCGTGTGACTCTATAGATTCCCCTCGTGCCGCTCGAACCAGGCCGCACGGTGGACGAGCTCCGGGAGCTCCGTGAGCTGACCGGGAACGAGGACGGGGCGCAGCGCGTCGCGTGGACGGACACGTGGACGAAAGCCAAGGAGTGGCTCTCGGCGAAGCTGGCCCCGCTCGGCGTCGAGGAGGAGACGGACGAGGCCGGCAACCAGTGGTTCACGCTTCGCGGTGGCTCCGAGCGGGCGCTCGTGATCGGCGGGCACATGGACTCCGTCCCAAACGGCGGCTGGCTCGACGGCTCGCTCAACGTCCTCGCCGCCGTCGAGGTCCTCCGCCGGATCGCCGAGGAGGGCGCGCCGCCCGTCACCGTCCGGCTCGTGAGCTGGGCCGACGAGGAGGGCGCCCGCTTCGGCCGCTCCCTCTTCGGCTCGAGCGCCGCGTCCGGGACGATGGAGGACCAGGACGAGATCCGCGCCCGGACGGACGCCGACGGGATCCGCTGGGAGGACGCCCTGCGCGAGCACGGCGTCGACCTCGACCGCGCGCTCGAGGCACGCCGGCAGCTCGAGGGCGCCGCCGCGTACCTCGAGCTGCACATCGAGCAGGGGCCCGTCCTCGAGTCGCTCGGCCTCCCGGTCGGGGTCGTGCTCGGCACCTTCGGCGTCGAGCGCCACGAGATCACCTTCCGGGGGCAGGCAGCGCACGCGGGCTCGACGCCCATGGACGCCCGCCGGGACGCCCTGGCCGCCGCCGCGAAGCTCGCGCTCGAGATCCGCCCCATCGCAGCGCGGGCCGGCGAGGGCGCCGTCTGCACGATGGGCAGCTGCGTCACGAAGCCCGGCATCGTCACCTCGGTGGTCGAGACCGCGACGGTGCTCCTCGACCAGCGCCACCTCGATCCCGGGAAGCTCGCGGCGATGCTGGCCGAGGCGAAGGCGGCGGCCGCGCGCTTCGCGCGCGAGGAGAACGTCGAGGTGGAGTGGAGGCGCGTCTGGAGCATCGACCCGATCCTCTTCGACGAGTCGCTGATCGAGCTCGCCGACGAGGCCGTGAAGGAGGTCGCCGGCCGTTCGCACCGCCTCCCGAGCGGGCCGCTCCACGACGCCGCGGAGGTCGCCCGTGCGGGCGTGCCGACCGTGATGCTCTTCGTCCAGAGCCTGCGCGGCCTGTCGCACACGAAGGTCGAGGACACGCGGCCCGAGGACCTCGAGATGTCCGTGCGGGCGCTCGACCGGCTCGCGGCGAGGACGATCGAGCGGCTGGCCTCCTAGGGCACGCGCGGCGGCACCGTCAGCCGGTGCTTGACGAGGCGCGGGTCGCCCGTCTGGCCCTCCTTGCTCACGTGGACGGCCGTCCGGCCGCCGTCGCGCTCGATCCGGCGGACGACCCAGGGGCGCCCGTCCACGGACGAGCGCCCCAGCTCGGCGCCCACCTCCGGAATCTCGCCATGGTGCGCGCCGCGCCAGAGCTCGTTCCCGCGCGAGTCCTCGCGGATCCAGACGACCGGCGCGTCGACGCCGGCGCCCGCGGGGGCCGCGCCCCCGAGCTCGCGCCAGGTCCGGTGCGGGTCGAAGCTCGGCTGCTCCGCGCGCACGATCCCCCGGAGCGCGAGCCGGAGCTCGTCCGGGGTCGGGTTGCCCCAGAACCAGAAGCCGGTCCAGACGCCGCGAATCGAGAGCTGGGAGTCGAGGACGAAGGTGGTCGGCAGGAAGGGCCGGTGGAGCTCGTCGGTGAGCTCGCGGAGGTCGAGCTCCTCCGCAACCTCGCGGCCCGTGTCGGACAGGAAGGGGAAGGTGGCGCCCAGCCCGGCGCGGAAGGCCCCGTTGACGTAGGGCTCGTCCACGGTGACGGCGGCGAGGCGCCCGTATTCGCGCTGGATCTCGTCCTGAAGGGCGACGAGGTTCCGGAGCCGCACCTGCTCCTTCGGGCACCACCAGCCGCGGACGAACGCGAGGACGAGTGGCTGCCCGCCGGCGATCTCCGAGAGCGAGAGCTCCCGGCCGGTGTGCTCGGGCAGGCGCAGGTCGGGGAACGGGTTTCCGGGTGCGAGATCATTTCTCAACGGCGCAGCCTCCCTCGGATCTGGTGGACGAGCCAGCGCGGCGCGTTGCGACGGGCGCGCCCGACGGCGGCCGCGAGCGCGGGCGCCGCCTCCGGGCCGTGCAGCCCTTCGCCGTGGCCGACGAGGACGTGCTCCGGCGTCAGGTTCCGGGCCAGGTCCCGGAGGGCCTTCGGCTGGTAGAGGCGCAGGGACGGGTGGACCGCGAGCGCCTCGCCCGGCCCGCGGAAGTAGGAGACGGTACCGAGCGCCTCGGTGCAGACGAGCACGCGCTCGGACGGCCACCAGAGGGCGACCTCGCGCCAGCCGGGCACGTCGAGGACGCGGATCGGCTCGAAGGGCGCGCCCTCGACGCCGCCGAACGGGAGCCGGTGGAACGGGACGCCGAGCCGCTCGGCGAGCGCCTCGCCGTCGCGCGGATGGCGATCGACAAGCTGGAGCACGCCTGTGGGCTCGCCGAGCGCACGCACGCGCTCGACCACGTCCGGGCCGTCGACGGGATCGACGAGCCAGACCCGCCCGTCGGCGCGGACGGCGTGGGAGGCCCGCTCGAGCAGGGCCGGCTCGGAGGCGATCCAGCCGAAGCCGAGGCTTGTCTCGTCGCAGAAGGTGATCTTCACGTCGGAGTGGCACCTGGCGCCGGTCGTAGGCTAGCCCGTCCCCGAACCCCGCCCGGCGCAAACGAACGGGCTCCGCCACGGCGCTTGCGCCCACGGCCCCTCGAAACTAGGATTTAGACATGTCTAAGCCTGGTCGTGGAGTCACACGCCGGCAGTTGATCGTCGGCGCGGCGCCGGTCGTGGCTTCCGTCCCCTTCGCGGGGCTCGCCCTCGCCGGCCGCAAGGAGCCCGAGGCAGCCCACCTCGGCGCCCAGGCCGGGCCCGCCGGGCACGCCGCGATGATCGGCGAGGAGGTCCCCGCCCCCGGCGGGCCGGACGACCTCGACGCGCTCACGTACCCGCCGCCCGCCCTGCCGCACAGCCCCGGTCGCATCCGCGAGTACGAGCTCGTCGCCCGCGACGTCGACATCGAGGTCGCCCGCGGCGTCACCTTTCCGGCGTGGACGTACAACGGCACCGCGCCCGGCCCTGTGATCCGCGCCACCGAGGACGACATCCTCCGCGTGAAGTTCCAGAACGCCGGCGCGCACCCGCACACGATCCACTTCCACGGCATCCACCCGTCCAACATGGACGGCGTCTTCGAGATCGTCGGGACAGGCGAGGAGTTCGTCTACGAGTTCCCGGCCCGCCCGTACGGGATGCACCTCTACCACTGCCACGCGACCCCGCTCAAGAAGCACATCCACAAGGGCCTCTACGGTGCCTTCATCGTCGACCCGCCCGAGCCTCGCGCGCCCGCGCAGGAGCTGGTCATGGTCATGAACGGGTTCGACACGGACGGCGACGGCGAGAACAACGTCTACGGCGTCAACGGCCCCGCGTTCTACTACGCGCGCTATCCCATCCGCGTGCGCCGCTCGCAGACGGTGCGCATCTACCTCGCCAACCTGACCGAGTTCGACCTCGTCAACTCCTTCCACCTCCACGGCGACTTCTTCCGCTACTACCGCACCGGCTCGACCGACCAGTTCGAGTACACGGACACGGTCATGCTCTGCCAGGGCGAGCGGGGGATCATCGAGATCGACTTCGCCAACACGGGCCGCTTCATGTTCCACGCCCACCAGTCCGAGTTCGCCGAGCTCGGCTGGATGGGCTTCTTCGAGGTGGTCGACTAGGTGGAGGCCCGGGCCGCCGGGAAGCGGGAGCCGGCGCGCGTCCGGCTCTGGGTGCTCGTCCCCATCCTCCTTCTCGTCGGCGCCGTCTCGCTCTTCTCGTCGCAGGGGGGCTCGCTCCTCGACCTCGTCGGGCGGAGCCCGCCTCCGGTGGACGAGGTCGACGTCCGCCGCGTCGAGTTCAAGCCGGGCGAGATCCGCATCCGGGTCACGAACCCGCAGCCGGAGGACATCACGATCGCGCTCGTCACGGTGGACGACGCGATCGTCCCCTTCTCGGTCGAGGGCCCCGAGACGCTCTCGCGCCTCCGCTCGGCCACCATCGTCGTCCCGTACGACTGGGTCGAGGACGAGCCGATCGCGGTCGGCGTGACCAGCTCGACCGGGATCCAGACGACGGAGGAGATCGCCGCGGCGGTCGAGACCCCGGGCCCGAGCGTCGAGGGCTTCTTCGGCTACGCGATCATCGGCGCCCTCGTCGGGATCGTGCCGGTCGCGCTCGGCCTGCTCTGGCTCCCCTCGCTGCGGCGCGCGTCTCCCCGGTGGCTCGCCGCCTTCATGGCGCTCACGGGCGGGCTGCTCGCCTTCCTCGCGCTCGAGGCGCTCGACGAGGCGCTCGCGCTCCAGGCGGCCCTTCCCGGCGCACTCGGAGGGCCCGGCCTCATCCTCGTAGGCGTGGCGGGGAGCTACCTCGGCCTCGCGTTCCTCGCGGGGCGGCTGGGCCGGCGAGGCGGCGCCGGCCGGGGCGGTGCGCTCGGCGGGCTCGGCCTCGCCCTCCTCGTCGCCGTCGGGATCGGCGTGCACAACCTCGGCGAGGGGCTCGCGATCGGAACCTCGTTCGCCCTCGGCGAGCTCACGCTCGGAACCTTCCTCATCGTCGGGTTCATGGTGCACAACGTCACCGAGGGGCTCGGGATCGCCGCCCCCGTCGCGGAGGGGGGACGGCGGGCGAGCCTCTCCCGGCTTGCCGTGCTCGTGCTCGTCGCGGGCGCTCCGACGATCGCGGGCGCCTGGATCGGCGGCTACCTGACGAGCGACGTGCTCGCCGTCCTGTTCTTCGCCGTCGCAGCCGGCGCCGCGCTCCAGGTCGTCGTCGAGGTGGGGCGCTTCGTCGCGCGGCGCGCCCCCGGCGGCCTCACCTCGGGCCACGTCGTCGGCGGATTCTTCGCAGGCCTCGCCGTCATGTACGCGACAGGGCTCCTCGTCGGCTAGCCGGGGCGCGACCTCGGCAGGAGGACGGCATGAGTCCCGGGAATCACCCGGGCGGGTGATTCCCGACCCCCGGGATCGGACGATACACGGAGAGAAGCGGCGCGCTCGACGCCGCCTCGGCACAGCGGCAATGACGTGGAATCCTCTCCCTACCGGCGAAACGACTCCGACGGCTCTCCCGACCGGGAGCCGGGGCCGATGAGCACGCCCCTCCGCGAGCGGCCGGACGCCCCGCTCGGGACGCTGATCTTCCGCGCCGGGCTCCTGCCCGCCGAGACGATCGAGAACGCGCTCGAGGAGGGAGTCCGCACGGGCAAGCGCCTCGGCGAGGTCCTCGTCGACCGGGGCCTCCTCCAGGACATCGACCTCGCCCGCCTGCTCGCGGGCCAGAAGGGGCTCGACTTCGTGGCGCTCCGCGAGCAGATCGTCGACTCGGCGGCAGCCCAGCTCTTCACCGCGGAGCAGGCACGACTCTTTCACGCGCTTCCCTACGCCTTCGAGGCCGGGAGGCCCGTCGTCGCGATCGCCGATCCGAACGACGAGATCCTGATGCGGAACATCCGCGAGACCATCGGACGTCCGGACGTCACGTACGTCGTCTGTACCCGGAGCGAGCTCGCGGAGACGCTCGACGCCGTCTACGCCGGCGCCCGCGAGCCGGCGCCCCTCGCGGCGCCTCCGCCCGCCTCTCCGCCCGAGCCTGCCCCCGCGCCCCCCTACTGGAGCGACCGGGCGAACGGCGCCTGGCTCTCCCCCGTCGCCCCGCTCCCACCCGCACCCGCGCCGGCGCGCGCGCCCGAGCTGCGCCTCCCCGAGCCTCCCCGGGAGGGGCCCGTGGCCGAACCTCCGGCGCCCGTCGCCGACCTGCCGCCCGCCCCGCCTCCCCAGGCCGCTCCCGCCCCGCCTCCTCACGCGGCTCCCGCGCCGCCCGAGCCGCTTCCCCAGCCTGCGCCCGAACTGTCTTCGTCTGCGCTCCCGCCGGCGGCCGAGCAGCCTGCGCCCGAACCGCCTTCGCCGGCGCTCCCGGCGGCGGCCGAGCAGCCTGCGCCCGAACCGCCTTCGCCGGCGCTCCCACCCCCGGCCGAGCAGCCTGCGCCCGAACCGCCTTCGCCGGCGCTCCCACCCCCGGCCAAGCAGCCTGCGCCCGAACCGCCTTCGCCGGCGCTTCCGGCGGCGGCCGAGGGGCCCGCGCCCTCCCCGGCGGAGGGGACTGCCTACCGTGTCGGCATCCGCCTGACGACGGGAGAGCGCGTCGAGGCCGGCGCCTTCGCCGACCTCGACGCCGCGAAGCAGCACGCCAAGAACCTCATGCACCAGGTCGCCGGGGCCGGCGAGGGCGACTGGCCCTACGTGAGCGGACGCTTCCTGAAGCCGGACACGATCGTCTCGGTCGACCTCGCCGAGTCCGGCCCGAACGCGTAGTCAGACGCCGGGCAGGAGCGGCGAGCGCAGGCCGGCGGCGATCCCCCGCCCCTCCGCGAGTGCCTCGAGCACGGCGGCCGTGTCTGCGACCGGTATGTCCTCCAGGTAGGCGTCGCGCTCCTCGAAGGACGCGAGCACGCGTCGCGCGGCGTCCGCATAGGCCTCCGCGTCTCCCTGTGCGAGACCGGCGAGGGCGGCGGCGACGGCGCCCGGAAACGCATCCTCCGGCTCGTCCTCCAATCCGCGCGCGAGCGGCGCGGCTTCCGCGTCCCGTCCGAGGACGAGGAGCGAAAGGACGGCGGCGTAGCGCCCGATCGGAGAGCTCGCCTCGCCCGGGCCCGCCGCGAGCGCCCAGCGGGCGTCCGCCGCCGCGCCGTCGAGGTCGCCCGCGAGGACGCGGGCCTTCACCGCCCCGAGGAGCCGGCCCCAACTCTCCGCAGGCGCGTCGGCGAAGCTCTCGTGAAACCGCTCGGCCGACCGGGCGAGCCACTCACTCGCCTCCGCGTGCCGGCCCTGCATCAGGCGCGCGAGCCCGGCGCCGGTCGCCGCCATCGCCACGCGCACGAGCTGCCGCTGTCGCGCGTCCGGGTCAGTCGGGAGGCGCGTCAGCCCGTCCGCGTAGCGCGACTCCTCCCGGGCAGCGTGCGCGTCCCAGTCCACGGCGGAAGAGCGTACCCGCGACCGCTCCCGAAGGCCGGGCGGCGCAAGAGCACCCGTCGGGGACGCGCCGTCACGGGTCCTCGACGACAGTTGTCAATGCCGTTGCTGCTCGAGGCAGCCGTGCAGGGGCAGGGCTCTCCCGAACCACTCCCGACGGCGGCCTGCGGCCAATGCACTTCGCCCAGGACGCCGACCTCGAGGGACCGCCCGCGCGCGGCGCACCCCCCGTTCGGGTGTCGACTACGACCCCACGCGCGCCGTCGTGCCAAGCGACGTGAAACGAGAGCAGCGATGGCGGGATGCAAAGACCGCGCTACCTCGGTACCATCGGCCGCATTACGACCAGGGCGTGCCGCCCACGAGCGCGGCGAAGGTCCCCAGGGCAGGCAGAGGAGCGCGACGCGAGTCTTATGGAAGCCATCCTTTTTCCTCTCGACGACGTGGACAGCCTCGGGCCCGTGAGCAAGGCCTGACTCTACACGTCTGTCCAGATTGCCACGACAGAAGTCAACTCACGTAGACGACCCCGTCGCGGTCGGGAAGCGACTGCGGGCAGCACGCGAGAAAGCGGGCCTCAGCCAGCGTCAGCTCGCGTTCCCCGGCTGCTCGCCCGCATACATCTCCCGGATCGAATCGGGCGACCGCATCCCCTCGCTTCAGCTCCTGCGCGAGCTCGGACGGCGGCTGAGCGTCACCGAGGACTGGCTCGCGACGGGCTCGGAGGACGGGCGTGGCGAGATCGGCGGCGCCTTCCTCGAGGCCGAGGTCGCCCTCCGTCTCGACGACCTGCAGCTCGCCGAGACGCTCTACTCCGAGATCCTCGAGCACGCCGGCGCAGACCCCTCCCGGGCGCGCGCCGAGGAAGGGCTGGGCCAGGTGGCCTACCGCCGCGGCAACCCGCGCGAGGCGATCCAGCGTTTCGAGGCCGCGCTCGCGCTCTACGGCACGTCCGAGCGGAAGCACCCCGACCTGGCCGACTCGCTCGGCCGGTCGTACGCGATGGTCGGAGAGCTCGAATCAGCGATCGGCGTCTACGAGGGCTGCCTCGAAGAGGCCGCGGCGGGCGCCGACGTCCTCCGGCAGATGCAGTTCATGGTCCTGCTCGGCCACGCACTCATCGACGCGGGCAACTTCGGGCGCGCCGAGGAGCTCCTCGGCCAGGCGCTCGCGCTGGGCAAGGACTCGCAGAGCCCGAGCGTCCGGGCGCACCTCTACTGGACGCAGTCGCGCCTGCACGCAGAGCGGAACGAGCCCGAGCCCGCCGCCCGGTACGCCCGCCGCGCGCTCGAGGTGCTCCGCATGACCGAGGACACCTACCGAACGGCCAGGGCACACCAGCTCCTGGCCCACATCGAGCTCGACCGCGGGCGCCCGGACGAGGCCCTGGACGTGCTCGAGGAGGGCTGGCCGCTGCTCGAGCGCAACGGCAACGCGCTCGAGCGCGCTCAGTACCGGATCGAGGAGGCGCGCGCGCTCGCCAAGATCGGGCGCAAGGAGGAGGCGGCCACGCTCGCCATGCAGATCTCCGGGATCATCGCCGACGCCCACCCGGAGGACGCCGCCCGCAGCTACGCGATCCTCGCCGAGGTGTACGAGGACCTCGGCGACCGCGCCCGCGCCCTCGAGCTGTTCGAGCTCGCGGCCGAGATCCTCGGGGACAACAACCCGAACCGCTACCTCGCGAGCGTCTACGCGCGGATGGCGGAGCTGCACGAAGCGGAGGGCCGCACGGACACCGCCTACGAGCTGATGAAGCAGGCAGTCGGGATGCAGCAGGCCGTGGCGGCCCGCCTCGACGCCTAGCCCAGGCTCGGCGACCGCCGTCATTCGATATCATCAGGGGGCCTGCGCGAGACTTTCTCGCGCGCGCCTCCGTTCCAGGCAGCGCAGCGGCCGCTGCGACCATGCAAAACGCAATCGAGCATCCGACCGTACCGTCGGAGGACGCCGACGCCCTGATGGCAGCCGCCCTCCGTGCGAAGGCGTGGGCCGGCGAGGCCTTCCTCCATCCCGACGAGGATCCGGCCGAGGTTCTCGCGGAGGGCCGCTCCCGCCGCGAGGCCCTCGACGCCGCGCTCGCCGAGATGCAGGAGGGCCGCCGCACTCCCTCGCCCAAGTGGAAGGTCGACTACGCGCTCATGCTCGGCCTCGAGCGGACGCTGACGGACCGGCCGCCACGGCTTGCCTCCGGCACCGAGCTGCGCCGCCACCAGATCGACGCGCTCGCGGGGATGCTCGCGGAGCTGATCGCCCGCCACGAGGAAGCCGCCGCCGGCAACGGCGACGCGAACGGGAGCGCGCAGGTCGAGGAGCGAGCCGAGGAAGAGGACGAGGAGCTCGAGGACGAGGCGGCCGCGGGCGGGGAGCCGGCCGACGACGAGGAAGAGGAGGTCGGCGCGAAGGCAGATCCGGGCGCCGCCCGCCGCTTCCGCTTCCGCCACCCCACGGCCTCGGGCAAGACGATCGCCGCCGCCGGCTTCGTCGAGGCGGCGAAGACGATGGGCGTCCTGATCCTCACCCACCGCCGGCTTCTCGTGCAGCAGTTCACGCGCGACCTCACGACCGAGGGCTACGCCGACCGGCTCCATGACGCGATCCTCGCCGGCCACGAGCCCCTCTCGGGGAACCCGATCACGATCCAGACGTACGCGTGGTTCGCCCGCCACGTCGGCTCCCTCTCGCGCAGCGCCTACCAGCTCGTCATCTGCGACGAGGCGCACACGGCGCTCGGAGACAAGACGAGCGCAGCGATCCGCAGCCTGCCGGAGCCGATCTACATTGGCATGACGGCGACCGAGCAGCTCATCGCCAAGCAGGTCTCGGACGTCTTCCCGGCCTCCGTCGACGACCTCCCGCTCGGCGACGCCGCCCGCCGCGGCCTCATCGCCCCGCTCCGCTCGCTCCGGGTCCGGCCCGCGGCCGCGATCTCGTCCGTCCCCATCGTGGGCGGGGACTACGACCAGGAGATCCTGGCCAAGGTCCTCGACCAGGAGATCTTCAACCAGGCGGCTGCAAGCCTCTATCGCGACCGCTTCGGCCAGACGCCGGGGATCGTCTACGCCGCCGGCGTCGAGCACGCCTACAACCTCGCGCGGGAGTTCCGGGCGGCGGGGCTCCAGGCGGAGGCGGTGAGCGGCCGCACCCCGCCCGTCCAGCTCGCCGAGACGCTGGCCGCGTACGAGCGCGGTGAGATCAACGTTCTCATCAACGCGCAGCTCCTCGCCGAGGGCTGGAACTCCCCGCGGGCGACCGTCTGCATGCACCTCGCCCCGACCGCCAGCCGCCGCGTCTACCAGCAGCGGATCGGGCGCGTGATGCGCCTCGCGCCGCGCAAGGAGGCAGGGATCGTCGTCGACTTCGTGGACGACGCGGCCACGCACAACGACCGCACGATCACGATCCACAGTCTCCTCGACTCCGACTTCTACCGGCCGGGGGCGCGCGTCACGCCGGCTCCCCGCCGCCGCGTCCAGCGGCGCGCCCGCCGGAAGCTCTCGCCGGCCCCATGGCTCGTGCCCGTCACGCCGGACCCGCGTCGCCGCGTGGCCGTGATCACCCGGGAGTGGGAGCGCGTCGACCCGGGCCGCCTCGCCGAGGACGAGCAGCTCCTCTGGGCGCGGATCGCCGGGCGCCAGGTGCGCTTCGAGGAGCGACAGCAGTTCGCCGAGAAGCTCGCCAAGGCGAGCCGGGCCTGCCGCGAGGCCTTCCTCATGAGCTGCGCGGCCGAGAACCCCAACCGCCGGCTGCGCCTCTCGGCGCTCGGAGATCGCGTCGCAGTCGCCGTCGACCGGGCCGATTTCGACGACCTCGTCACGATGGTCACGTCGGTGCCCACGTGGGAGAAAGACCGCGTGCAGGGAGTCCGCGTGCTCCTACGGGCGATCGGCGAGGGCAAGGTCGAGGCGCCCGAGGACATCCTCGCCCGCTGGACGTGGAGGCTCGCCCGCGCCACGCGGAAGATCCAGGACCGGCGTGCGAGCGCAGACCTGCCCGAGGCGAAGCGCCTCCTCGGCGCGCTCACGAACTCGCGCGGGCACCGGCACGAGGAGAACGCCGCCCGCCTCGTCAACGTCGCGCTCGAGCAGCCGATCCACGTCGCCGTCGCGCTCCTCGCCTCCGCCGAGGCCTACACGCCCACCGCCCAGCGGCTCATCGACGGCGTGCGCGAGCGGATCGGCTCCCTCCAGGAGGTCGCCAACGCGCTCGCGGACAACCTGCCCGCGCCCAAGCAGGCCTCGGGCAAGTCCCGCCGGCGGCGGCGGAAGAAGAAGCGGAAGGCCCAGGAGGCGAAGGCCGGGAAGGTGCAGGCGGCCCAGGGCTCGTCCGACGGCACGCCGGCCGAGACGCCGAAGCCGGGCGCCAAGCCTGCTCCCCGACCCGAGCCGGTCGCCGGCGCGGTCGAGTCGGCGTAAGAATCAGTTCATGACCGGCCGCTAGCATCGGCGGCCGATGGTCCTGCTCCTCGGCGTGGCGTTCGTGGCCGGCGTCGTCACGGCCGTCTCCCCCTGTGTCCTGCCCGTGCTCCCGATCGTCCTCGCGGGCGGGGCGACGGGCGGGCCGCGGCGCCCGTATGCGATCGTCGCCGGCCTCGTCGTCAGCTTCACCGTCTTCACGCTGACCGCGGCCGCGCTCCTTTCGGCGCTCGGGCTGCCCGCCGACCTGCTCCGCACCCTCGCCGTCGCGGTCGTCGTGGCCGTCGGGCTCTCGCTCGTGTGGAGGCCGCTCGCGGACGTCCTCTCCCGGCCTTTCCACGCCCTCGCGCGCCGGAGCCCGGGCGACGGAAGCGGCGGCTTCCTACTCGGCCTCAGCCTCGGGATCCTCTTCACGCCCTGCGCCGGGCCGGTGATCGGCGCCGTCGCCACCGTGGCCGCGACGCGGAGCCTGACCGTCGAGACGGTGCTGATCACACTGGCCTACGGGCTCGGCGCCGGCGTCGTCCTCCTCGGCGGCGCGATCGCCGCTCGGCGCGGCATGAGCCTGGCCCCTGTCCGCGCGCACGCGCCCGCCGTCCGCAGGGCGCTCGGGGTCGGCATCCTCGCCGTCGCCGTCCTCATGGTGCTCGGCGTCGACAAGCGGCTCCAGACGCAGGTGCCGGAGTACACGCGCACGCTCCAGGCCCTCGAGCAGAGCGCGGCTGCGTCCGACCGTCTCGACCGGCTCGTCGGCGGGCCGGGCTTCGTCGAGGAATCGAGCCTCGGAGACTACGGGCCGGCTCCCGACTTCGCCGGCATCTCGCTCTGGCTCAACTCGGAGCCGCTCTCGCTGGCCGACCTGCGCGGCGAGGTCGTCCTCGTCGACTTCTGGACGTACTCCTGCGTCAACTGTCTGCGGACGCTCCCGCACGTGAAGGGGTGGCACGAGGCGTATGCGGACGACGGGCTCGTGATCGTAGGCGTGCACACGCCGGAGTTCGCGTTCGAGCACGTGCCGGGCAACGTCCGGCGGGCGGTCGAGGACCTCGGCGTCGGCTACCCCGTCGCCCTCGACCCGGAGTACGCCACCTGGCGGGCCTGGAGCAACCGCTACTGGCCGGCGAAGTACCTCGTCGACCGGGAGGGCCGCGTCCGCTATGCCCATTTTGGCGAGGGCTCCTACGAGGAGACCGAGCGGGTCATCCGCGCACTTCTCGCCGAGGAGGACGCAAGCCGCCTCGTCTCCCAGGGCCTGGACGACGAGACGCCCAGCGGGCGCCAGACCCCGGAGACGTACCTCGGCTACCAGCGCCTCGACCGCTTCGTCGGGTCGCGGATCGTCCCGGACGAGGAGGCCTCGTACACGATCCCCGACAGGCTCCCGGGCGACGGCGTCGCCTACGGCGGCCGCTGGACCGTGGAGGGGGAGCGCATCGTCGCCGGGGAGGACGCACGCCTCCGCCTCGCCTTCCACGCGAGCGACGTCTTTCTCGTGCTCGGGACGCGCTCCGGGATCGGGACGGTGGACGTGACCCTCGACGGCGAGGAGGCCGGCGTCGTGCGGGTGAGCGTGCACGACCTCTACACGCTGGCGCGGATCCCCGGCCGCAAGCGCGACCACGTCCTCGACCTGCGCTTCTCGCCCGGGACGGAGGCGTACGCCTTCACGTTCGGCTCGGGCTAGCTCTCGTCGCCCTGGTCGCCGCGCGTGCGCTCCTCGTGCTCCTCGAGGAAGCGCGTCAGCTCGGCCGCGAGCGTGTCGCCGGAAGGGACGTCGAGATCCTCCCCGAGCGCGTCGCGGCGGTTCTCGAGGTCGCGCACGTACTCCTCCGTCTCCTCGTCCTGCGCGACGGCGGCGGTCACCTGGAGCTCGTAGGCCTCCGCAGCCCGCTCGAGGTCGGAGAGGTCGAGGGTCGTCCCCAGGAGGGCGCCGAGCCGGTCGCAGAGGGCGAGAGCGGCCTTCGGGCTCGCGGCGAGGGAGACGTAGTGCGGCACGGCCGCCCAGAGGCTCGCGGACGAGAGCCCCACCTGGCGGCACGCGTCGTGGAGGACGCCGACGATGCCGGTCGGCCCCTCGTAGCGCGAGGAGGCGAGGCCGAGCTCGCGGACGAGCTTCGGGTCGGTGGCGGACCCCGTCACGGGCGCCGGGCGCGTGTGCGGCACGTCGGCGAGGAGCGCGCCGAGCGTGACGACGAGCTCGACGCCGAGGTCGGAGGCCAGGCCCGCGATCTCCTCCGTGAAGGTGCGCCAGCGCGTGTTCGGCTCGACCCCGATGAGGATGACCGCGTCGCGCTCCGCCCCCGGGATCTCGGCGTGGTGGAACACGTTCTCGGGCCACTCGACGCGCCGGGTCAGCCCCTCCTCGAGCCGCACGGTCGGCCGGACGGCCTGGAAGTCGTAGAACTCCTCCGGGTCGAGGTCGGCGAAGCGGGTGGCCGACCAGGATTGGGCGAGGAAGCTCGCGGCGAGAGAGGCGCCCTGCGCGCCGTCGTTCCAGCCGCGGAACGCCGCCACGAGCACAGGGCGGCGCAGCGTCGGCATGTGCTCGATGCGGAGATGCCCTGCGATGCCGTCAGTCTACGCCTGCAGCCGAGCACGCCGCCGGACGACGATCCGGGTTGCGAGCGCGAAGACGAGCACCCAGACCGTCGTGGCGATCATGACGTGCGCGAGCACGAGCCCCCACGGAAGGCCCTCGCGCCACTGAATCTCCCCCACCGCCATCTGGAGGAGGAGGAGCGCGAGGACGACGCCGGCGAGCAGGAGCTCCACGCGCGCCCGCCGGCGCTCGACGACAAGGAGGGCGAGGAGGGCGAGGAAGCCGATCCCGAAGAGCGCTGTCGAGCCGATGTGGATGTGCACCATCTCGACGAGGTCGCCGACGCGCGGGATCTCCTCTCCGCCCGAGTGGGGGCCGGCCGCCGTCACAAGCGCTCCGGAGACGACGAGCGCGAGCGCGAGCGGGACGAGGGCGAGCGCGAGCCAAGCGGAGCCGAGTGGGGCCTCGTCGGCGACGGCGCCGCGGGCGAGGTCGCGCGCCCCCTGGACGACGACGACGGCGATCGCCAGGGCGACGAGCGAGAGGAGGTAGTGCGCCATCACGATCAGCGGGTGGAGCTCGAGCAGCACCGTGATCCCGCCGAGGACACCCTGCGCGAGCACGCTCACGGGCAGGGCGAGCGCGCTGAATCGGAGCCAGCGGGGCAGGCCGCGGACGAGGAGCGCGCCGGCAGCCGTGACGAGCGTCGTCAGGCCGACGGCGAACCCCATGACGCGGTTTCCGAACTCGACGTACGCGTTGTAATCCTTGGGCGGGAGCAGCGTCTCCCCGCAGCGCGGCCAGTTCTCGCAGCCCAGGCCTGAGCCCGTGAGGCGGACGGTCGCGCCCGAGAGGACGATCAGCCAGAGCATGGCGAGGGCGGCCCAGGCGAGCCACTCGAATGTCGCCGGCGAGATGGTGAGCGAGCGCAGACGGGCCGTACGGGCGCCCGCCTCCATCAGGAGACCGCCACCCCGCTTCCCTCCTCGACGCGGCCGATCCGCTCGAGGAAGAGCCCCTCGGCGCGAAACGTCGCCTCGAGCACGGCGCTCCGCTCGGCGGCGACCGTGACGAGCAGGCCGCCCGCGGTCTGCGGGTCGTAGCCGAGGGCGGCGATCTCCTCCGGCGTGCCGTCGAGCGAGACGGCGCGGGCGGCGAAGTCGCGGTTGCGCGAGTCGCCTCCGGTCCGCACGCCCTGGGCGGCGGCCTCGAGGGCCCCGGGGAGCGCGGGCAGCGCGGCCCCGTCGAGCACGAGGCGGACGCCGCTTCGCTCCGCTACCTCGTGCGCGTGCCCGAAGAGACCGAATCCCGTCACGTCTGTGACGGCGGAGGGCTCGAAGCCCCGGAGCGCGTCGGCGGCGCGGTCGTTCAGCTCGGTCATGCCCACGGTCGCCCCGGCGGCTTGCGCCTCGTCGACGAGGCCGCGGGCGGCCCCGGCGAGGACGAGGCCCGTTCCCAGGGGCTTCGTCAGGAAGACGGCGTCGCCCGGCCGAGCGCCGTTCTTGCGCCACAAGGCGTCCGGGTGAACCGTGCCGACGACGGCGAGCCCGTACTTCGCCTCGGCGTCGCGGATCGTGTGGCCGCCGGCGAGGACGGCGCCGGCCTCCTGCACCTTCGCCGCTGCGGCGTCGAAGATCGCCCGCACGGTCTCGACTGCGAGCTCCTCCGGAAAGGCGGCGATCGAGAGGGCGACGAGCGGCCTGCCGCCCATGGCGAAGACGTCGTTCAGCGCGTTCGCGGCGGCGACGGCGCCGAAGACCGCCGGGTCGTCGACCATCGGCGGGAAGAAGTCGGTGGTGAAAACCAAGGCCCGCTCGTCGTCGAGCCGGTAGACGGCCGCGTCGTCGGCGGGCTCGAGACCGACGAGCAGGTTCTCGGACGACGCCGGTACGAAACCCGCGAGCAGCTCCTCCAGGCGCGCGGCCGAGTACTTCGCCGCGCACCCACCTCCCGCTTCGAGACCTGCGAGCCGCGCTGTACGCTCCACGCGATGGAGGTTACCGCCCGCGGATTCGGCTGTCAGAGCATGACGGCGACGCTCCGGCGCGTGCTCGTGCGGCCGCCGCGGCCGGGCGACGCCGCGCTCTGGCGCGCCTACGGCTGGCGCTACGAGCCGGACTTCGCGACCATGGAGGCGGAGCACGAGGCGTTCCGCGAGCTCGTCGCGGCCGACGGGGCCGAGGTCGTCGTCGGCGAGACGCCCGGGGACCCCGACCCGGACGCCATCTACGCCTACGACCCCGCGATCGTCTCGGCCACGGGGGCGATCCTCCTCCGGCCGGGGAAGGAGGGCCGCCGTGGCGAGCCCGACACGATGGCAGCCGACCTCGTCGAGGCGGGGGTGCCGATCGCGGGCCGGCTCGACGCTCCGGCGATGGCGGAGGGTGGGGACACGGTGTGGCTCGACGAGCGCACGCTCCTCGTCGGCCGCGGCTACCGGACGAACGACGAGGGCGTGCATGCCCTCGCCGACCTCCTTCCCGGCATCGACGTGATCGCCTTCGACCTGCCGCATCACCGAGGGCCCGGCGAGGTCATGCACCTCATGTCCTTGCTCTCCCCGCTAGACGTCGACCTGGCTGTCGTGTACCTCCCGCTCATGCCCGTGCGGCTGGCCGAGCTCCTGCGGGAACGGGAGATCGAGCTCGTCGAGGTGCCGGACGAGGAGTTCGAGACGATGGGCCCGAACGTCCTCGCACTCGGTCCGCGCGTCGCCCTCGCCCTCGCGGGCAACGACGAGACGCGGCGGCGGATGGAGCGCGCGGGCGTGGACGTCCGCATGTACCGCGGCGACCACATCTCCCGCCCGGGCGACGGCGGCCCCACCTGCCTCACGCGCCCGCTCCTGCGCGGCTGAGGCGCGTCTCGCCTGCCACGGCCCCGTGCCGGGGACCCGGCATGGCCGCGGGGACGAGGGCCTCAGCGGAGCAGGAAGCCGTCGGCGAGGGGGTCGGCCGGGTCGAGGACGAACTCGTGCGCGCCGGTGCGGTACGCGCTCCCCTCGACCTCCGTGACCACGGCCGGGCGGCCGGCGACCTCGGCGTCGCCGACGACGCGGGCGCGGAACTCCGTGCCGATGACGCTCTCGTGCACGAGCTCGACGCCTCGCGGGAGCTCGCCGGCCCGCTCGAGGAGCGCGAGGCGGGCGGAGGTGCCGCTGCCGCACGGCGAGCGGTCGACCTCGCCGTCGGCGAAGACGGTCACGTTCCGCTGCCGCACCGGCGGGCCGAAGTCGACCCGCTCCCAGAAGATCACGCCGTAGACGTCCCGGAGCTCGGGCTCCTCCGGGTGGACGAACGGCCGCTGGGCCTCGAGGCCCGCCTTCACCGCTCGCCCCAGCTCGATCAGCTCCGGCACGTTTCGCGGCTGCACCGGGAGCGGCGAGGCGACCGACGCGTAGAACGCGCCGCCGAAGGCGACGTCGGCCCGGAGCCCCTCGGCCAGGAGACCCTCGACCTCGACGAACGCGGGCACGTTGCGGAAGCGGACCGAGCGCACGGCGCCGCCCTCCAGGCGGGCGACCGTCTCGAGCCGGCCGGAGGGCACGTCCACGACGACGCGCGCCTCCGGCGCCGACCGCCGGACGACCTCTGCCTCGAGCGCCCACGTGACCAGCGCGATCGTCCCGTGCCCGCAGGCCGTCGAGTAGCCGGCGTTGTGGAAGAAGACGACGCCGAGGTCTGCGCCCTCGTCCTCGGGCTCCGTGACGAAGCACCCGTACATGTCCGCGTGGCCGCGCGGCTCGTGGACGAGCAGCCTCCGCACGTGATCGAGCCGCTCGCGGGCGAAGCGCCGCCGCTCGAGGATGGTCCCGCCCGCGAGCGGCGGCACCCCGCCGGTCACGATCCGGAACGGCTCTCCGGCCGTGTGGTAGTCGACGGCCGAGACCTCGAGCGCCCCGCTCAGGGCGCCGGCTCCACCGAGGCCGTGCAGTGGGGACAGCGGCGGGCGCGGGCGAGGATCTCGCTCAGGCAGTCGGGGCACTGACGCATCCCGGGCTCCTCCGGCCCTTCGCGCCGCGTCCGGGCGATGATCGCGTTCACGGGGCGGACGACGAGGAAGTAGAGGACGAGCGCCACCAGGAAGAACGCGATCAGCGCGTTCAGAAACGCGCCATAGCGGAGCTCCGAGTCGTTGATCGTCAGCGTGAGCCCGGAGAAGTCCCGCTCGCCGAAGATCGCCGCGATCAGCGGCGTGAGCACGTCCTCGACGAGCGAGGTGACGACCGCGGCGAACGCGAGCGCGAGCACCAGCCCCACGGCGATCTCGAGCAGGTTCCCGCGCAAGAGGAACTCCTTGAACTCCTTGACCATGGGGCACCCCCGGCTCGATGACGAGCCGAGGGTACACAGCACGATCAGGAGGTGCTAGCCGCCCTTCTCGATCGGTACGTCCACGAGGTTGCCCCACTCCGTCCACGAGCCGTCGTAGTTGCGGACGTCCTCGTAGCCGAGGAGCTCGCGGAGGACGAACCACGTGTGCGCGCTGCGCTCGCCGATCCGGCAGTAGGCGGTCACCGGCCGGTCCGGGTCGACGCCCTTGCCGCCGTAGAGCTCCCGGAGCTCCTCGGCGGACTTGAACGTGCCGTCGTCGCGGACCGCGCTCGCCCAGGGAATCGACACGGCCGTTGGGATGTGCCCAGCCCGCTGCGCGCCCTCCTGCTCGTAGCCCGGCGGCGCGACGAGGTCGCCGGCGTACTCGCCCGGCGAGCGGACGTCCACGAGCGCCACGGCGCCGTTCTCGATCCACTCGCGCACCTGGTCCCGGTAGGCGCGGATCGACTCGTCGCGCTCCTGCGCCGCGTACGACACCGCCTGCGGGGAGGGGACGTCCTTCGTCAGCTCGCGCCCCTCGTCGATCCACTTCTGACGGCCGCCGTCGAGGATGCGGACGTCGCCGTGCCCGTACACCTTCAGGTACCAGTAGGCGTAGGCGGCGAACCAATTGTTCTTGTCCCCGTAGAGGACGACCGTGGTCTCGTTCCCGATCCCGCGCGACCCGAGGAGCGCCTCGAACGTCTCCCGGTCGACGACGTCGCGCTCGACCGGATCCTGGAGGTCGTCGCGCCAGTGCAGCTTCACCGCGCCCGGAATGTGCCCCTCATCGTACAGGTCGGGGTCTTCGTCCACCTCGGCGACGGCGATCCCGGGGTCTTCCAGCCGCTCGGCGAGCCAGTCCGTCGTCACGAGGACCGCATTCGCATATCCACTCTCCGCCATGGAGTACCTCCGCGTCCGGTTGCTTCAGAAAATGAAGCAAACAGTATATGGCCACGCCCATTCTGGCGCGACCCGCCCGAACGCGGCGGCCCGGCGGCTCAGACGAGCTGCTGGGCGAGGAGGCCCGCGGCGGCGAGCCACATCGCAGCGAGGACGCCGAGGAGGGGGGCTAGGGGGCGAAGGGAAGGACGCTGGTGCATCGGCTGGACTCGATTCCGGGTCGGGCGCCCGAGAGTTTCGACGTCCACACCTCGCATCCTTCCCCGGCGACCGGCGGCCGTCGAGCCGGCCGATCGTCAGGTGGAACGGGCCTTAACGACGAGAGCCGCAAGGACCACGAGCATGGAGGAGCGCCCTGATCTGCATCAGTCGTCACCCCCTATGCCTGGATGAACCCGCTCTGCGATGGTGCCCGGTTCCTAGCGGCCGCCGAAGTGGCCGAACGCGGCCAGCGGCGCGAGGAAGGCGACCAGGGTGGTCAGCGTGAGGAGAGCCTTTACCTTCATCGTCGGATTCACCTCCTTAGAAGTGGAAGTCCTGGAGCGCTTCGGCCGCGCGTCGGTACAGCTTCGACGCCCGGCGGTCGTCGCCCCTCCGCGCCGCGAGGTCGCCCTGGGCGATCCAGGCTGCGGCGCGGTGGCTTGCCGAGGACAGCTGGTCGAAGCTCGACTCGGCGGCGGCGAACAGCTCCTCCGCCTCGTCCAGCCTCTCCTGCTCCAGCAGCGCCCGCCCCAGCACCAGCTGGGCGTTGCCGATCTCGTCGAGGTGGTCGACCCGGCCGCCGAGCATGTCGAGCGCCTTGCGCGACTGCTCCTCGGCGAGCTCGACCTTGCCGGTGCGGAGGTGCACCTGGGCGAGCGACGAGATGACTCGGGCGGCGTCGGTGTCGTCGCCCGCGTCGATCAGAACCTTGAAAGCCTCCTTGAGGTACTTGACGGCCTCGTCCGGCTTCCCGAGCTGGAAGTTGAGCGCGCCGATCTCGTTCAGGAGCTTCCCGACGTTCGACTGGTCGCGGAACTCCTCGTAGATCGCCTTCGCCTTCTCGGCGTAGGAGCGAGCGAGCACCCAGTTCCCGGTGCGCTCGGCGATGAGCGAGTACTGGAAGTACACGTGGCCCATCGTGTGGCGGTCGTTGAGGCCTTCGGCGAGCTCGAGCGCCCGCTCGGCGTCCTCGCGTGCCGCATGCCAGTCGCGCTGGCGCTGGTAGCAACGGGAGCGCCACTCGTAGATGTGCGAGCGCAGGCGGTCGGCGGGGAGCGCCGAGCGCTCGGCAAGCTCGAGCGCCTGCGTGTAGAGCGCGGACGCGGTCGAGATCGAGTTGAGCTTGAAGCGGCAGCAGGCGAGGTGGTAGAGGACCTGCGCGCGGTCGACGTCCGTGAACGAGGCGCCCTCGGCGAGCCCACGGGCGCGGTCGAGGAGCTTGACCGCCTGCCTGATCTCGCCGCGGTACATCCGCGCCCACGACTCCGCGAGGAGGGCGCGAAGCTCGAGCTCCGGTGCGGCGACCGTCTGGAGCGCGGGCTCGACCTCGGCCAGCTCGGCGACGGTCTCGTCGTAGGCGCCGGCCTCGATGTGAGCCTCGGCGCGCGCGATCACGCTCTCGACGCGCTCGCGCTCGCTCGAGGAGACCCCGATCTCGAGGAACGACGCGTCGACGCCCAGGCGGCCCGCCAGCCACTCGACGGTCTCGGCGGTCGGCCGGGTCTTCCCGCGCTCGATCTGGCTCACGTACTCCTTGGAAAAGCGGTCGCCTGCGAGATCGGTCTGCGTCAGTCCCCGAGCGATGCGAAGCTGGCGGACCCGCTCTCCGAGGGAGGGGCGGGCAGGAGCGGCGGTGCGGGCGAGTGCGGCGTAGTCGGGCATGGTTCCTAGGGTGAACTATAAGGGGTAAGAATCACTTCACAACCCCACTTGACTTTGCCTGAGGCTGCGCTAGAGTCAGACCGGTTCCGCATTCCCGCCAGACGCCAGGAACGGGGGGTGCGGGAGGCGCGCCAAAGCAGGCGACACCAACCCGGAGGCGACGGCTGAGCCGCAGAGTCGCAGCCTCCGGGTTGTCGCCGTTCCTGGAAGCAGAGCATGGGTGGAAGCGTCGGCTCCGACCGCCGTTCCGTCCATCCCCCGATCCGGTGGACTTGCCCCGCCGGGCTCAGGCGGCGGCCTCGGCGAGCTCGGCCGCCTCCAGGCGCCGGTACTTGCGCACGGTCGCGGCGGCGACGATCGCGCCGAGGAGCGCGAGCGCCGCGCCGAGGAGGAGCGCGGCCCGGAAGCCGTCCAGGAACGCGGCCGGGTCGGGCCGGCCGGCGGCGTCGAAGCGCGCGTAGGAGGCCACGATCGCTCCCATGACCGCGATCCCGAGCGCGCCGCCGACCTGCCGGGACGTGTTCAGGACGCCCGAGCCGACGCCCGACTTCTCCACCGGGACCGAGCCGAGCGCGGCGGCGGTCATCGGCGACATCACGAGCGCGATTCCGAAGCCGCCCACGAAGAGGCCGGGGAAGATCTCCCAGTAGCTCGAGTCGAGGCCGAGCCGGGAGAACGAGAGCAGGGAGAGCGACAGGCCGGTCATCCCCGCGGTGATCAGCCAGCGGGAGCCGATGCGGTCGGAGAGCTTCCCCGCCGCGGGCGCGACGAGGATGACGAGGATCGTCATCGGCAGGAACGCGGCGCCGGCGCGGACGGCCGAGTAGCCGAGCAGGTTCTGCATGTAGAGCGACATGAAGAAGAAGACGCCGAACATGGCGAGCCCGACGAGCAGGGCGACGACGTTCGTCCCCGCGAAGGTCGAGTTCCTGAAGAGCGAAAGATCCAGCATCGGCGCCTCCTGCGTCCGCTCGAGCCAGACGAAGGCGGCGAAGGCGAAGGCTGCAAGCGAGAACAGGCCGGCGATGACCGGGTCCCCCCAGCCGTAGGCGTTCGCCTCGATCAGCGCGAACGTGAGCGCGAAGAGCGCGACGGCCGAGGCGGCGAGGCCGGGGACGTCGAGCCGCTGGTTCTCCGAGGTGTCGCGCGACTCGCGGATGACGAGCCGCCCGACGAGGAGGCCCAGGACGCCCACGGGCACGTTGATGAAGAAGATCCAGTGCCAGCTGATCTGCTCGGTGACGAGCCCGCCGACGAGCGGGCCGATGGCGAGCGCCATCGCCGAGACGCCGGCCCAGATCCCGATCGCCATCCCCCGCTGCCGCGGGGGGAACGTCGCCGAGATGATCGAGAGCGTGGCGGGCAGCATCAGCGCGGCGCCGACGCCCTGCACCATGCGGGCGCCGATGAGCTGGCCGCCCGACGTCGCCAGCCCGCACGCCAGCGAGGAGGCCGTGAAGACCGCGAGGCCGGCGAGGAAGACGCGCCGGCGCCCGTAGAAGTCGGCGAGCTTGCCGCCGGAGAGCATGAGCACGGCGAGGGTGAGCGCGTACGCGTTCACGGTCCACTCGAGCCCCGAGAGGCCGAGCCCGAGGTCGCGCTGGATCGAGGGCAGCGCGACGTTCACGACCGTGTTGTCGAGCATGATCATGAAGAGGGCGAAGGCGAGCGCGAGGAGCGTCCACCACTTGCGGTTCTCTTCGGCCAGGATGCGTGCTCTCACCGTCGGCCCCCTCGGGATCGGGCCGCCGGCTCCAATCCGGCGACGAGAATGCGGGCGAGCTCGCGCGCGAAGCCCGTACCGGGACGCCGGTCCACCGGCCCGAGCAGGCTTCTCAGCGCCTGGTCGCGGCAGGCGCCGACGATGGCCCCGGCGACCACCTCCGGATCCGCCGCCGGGTCGATGCGCCCGAGCTCCTGCTCGGCCCGGACGTAGGCGGCGGCCGCGCCGACCGCGGCGATCAATCCCGTCCCGCGCTCGTGCATCCGCTCGGCGAAGCGGTCGAAGACCGCCCGGTCGCCGAGCAGCGCGAGGAAAATGGGCAGGTTGTCCCCCATGAGCGCGAGCACCTCGTCCGCCCAGGCCGCGAGGTTCGCCTCGACCGTCCCCTCGCCGGCCGAGCCCGGGAGCTCCACCAGGCGGGCGAAGTGCGGCTCGCCCTCGAGGATGACGGCGATGACGAGATCGATCTTGTCCTCGAAGTGGACGTAGATGGAGCCCTCGGCGCAGCCTGCCTCGCGGGCGATCTCACGCGTCGTCGTCCCCGCGAGCCCATGCTCGCGGATCACGCGGTCGGCCGCTTCGACGATCGTGCGCCGAAGAGACGGCTTGGTGTCGGTCGAGTCGAGCATGATGAGCGGTCGCTCATTATGAATGAGCGTTCACTCATTCGTCAAGCGAGGTGAGGGGATCGTCCCGTTCCGCGGGCTCGTCCTCCGGGGCACCCCAGCCCACCACCCGCTTTCGAGCGTACAGCGGAAGCCCGCGCGTGTGGCACACCAGAACGTGCCGAGGGTGTGAAAACGGCGGCCGCTGCCGCGCCCGAGTGGGAGTCGTCCTCGTAGACTGGCGGCGCGATGGCGGAGATCGTCTGGACGCCCGACGAGCAGACGCTCGCGCACGCGCACGTCGTCCGGCTCATGCGCCGGCACGGCATCGACGAGTACGCCGAGCTCGTCCGGCGGTCGCAGGAGGACCCGGAGTGGTTCTGGCCCGCGGCGATCGCGGACATGGGGCTCGAGTTCTCAAGCCCGTGGGAGCGCGTCTACGACGACTCGCGCGGGCCCGAGTGGACGACCTGGTTCGTCGGCTCGAAGGTCTCGATCGCCAGGAACTGCGTCCATCGCTGGGCCGAGCGCACGCCGGAGAAGGTCGGCGCGGTCTTCGCGGGCGAGGACGGGACGCGGCGCGAGCTGACGTTCGCCGAGCTCTCGCGCGACGTCACCCGCCTCGCCGAAGGGCTCGTCCGCCTGGGCGTGGAGCCGGGCGACCGCGTGGCGATCTACATGCCGATGTGCCCGGAGGTGGCGGTCGCCTCGCACGCCTGCGCGCACGTCGGGGCCGTGCAGGTGCCGGTCTTCTCGGGCTTCGCCGCGCCGGCCGTGGCCCAGCGCCTCCAGGATTCGGAGGCGAAGGTCGTGATCACGGCCGACTACTCCCTCCGCCGCGGGACGCGCCTCCCCATGCGCGACACCGTCGACGAGGCCGTGCGCGAGTCGTCGTCCGTCGAGCACGTCGTCACCTGGCAGCGGGACGCAGGCTGGGGCGCGATCGTCGAGGACAGCCCCGGCGAGCTTCCCGCCCTCCAAGTCGACGCCGAGCACCCCTACCTGCTCACGTACACGTCGGGCACCACCGGAAGGCCCAAGGGCGTTCTGCACGTTCAGGGCGGCTTCCTCGTCTCCATCGCGCGCGAGGTCGCCTACCAGGCCGACGCGCACCCCGAGGACGTCATCCATTTCGCCACGGACATGGGCTGGATCATGGGACCGTGGACCGTGGTCGGCGGAGGCGCGCTCGGCTGCACGCTCGTCTTCGCCGAGGGTGCGCCCGACCGGCCGCCCGACCGCCTCTGGCGGCTCGTGGAGGACGAGCGGGTGACGATCCTCGGCCTCTCGCCAACCCTCGTCCGAGCGCTGATCGGACACGGCGAGCCGGAGACCGACCTCTCCTCGCTGCGGACGATCGTGACCACCGGCGAGCCGTGGAACCCGGATCCGTACGGCTGGCTCTTCGAGCACGTGGGCGGCGGACGCTGCCCGATCATCAACTGTTCCGGCGGGACGGAGGTGGGGGCGTGCTTCCTCTCGCCGACGCCGGCAACGCCGATCAAGGAGTGCTCGCTCGGCGGTCCTGCCCTCGGGATGGCGATGGACGTCGTCGACGCCGAAGGCCGCTCGCTCGTCGGCACCGGCGAGGTCGGCGAGCTCGTCTGCCGCAAGCCGTTCCCGGGGATGACGCGCGGCTTCTGGCGCGATCCCGAGCGCTACCTCGACGCGTACTGGCGGCGCCTTCCCGGCGTGTGGGTGCACGGCGACTGGGCCTCCGTGGACGAAGACGGCTTCTGGTTCCTGCACGGCCGCTCGGACGACACGCTCAATATCGCAGGCAAGCGGATCGGCCCGGCCGAGCTCGAGTCCGCCGCGGTCGCGCACCCGGCCGTGGCCGAGGCGGCCGCGGTCGGCGTCCCGCACGAGGTCAAGGGAGAGGTCGCATGGGTGTTCTGCGTCGCGGCGCCGGGCCACGAGCCGAGCGACGAGCTGGCCGCCGAGGTTGCCGGGCGGGCAGCGGAGGCACTCGGAAAGGCGTTCCGGCCCGACCGCGTGGTCTTCGTGCCGGCGCTTCCGAAGACGCGGAGCGCGAAGATCGTCCGCCGCGCCGTCAGGGCGAGCGCTCTCGGCAAGGACCCGGGCGACCTCTCGTCCGTCGAGAACCCGGAGGCCCTCGCTGCCATCGCTCGCGCCCTCTGAGTACGAAGCAGCCTCGGTGAGGGGCTACCTCGACTCGGCCGCCTACGGGCTGCCGCCGCGCTCGACCCTCGCCGCCCTCGAGGAAGCGCTCGAGGGCTGGAGGACGGGGGGGCGGTGGCGCGATTGGGAGGAGGACGGCGAGGCCTGCCGCGAGCTGTTCGCCGGGCTCGTGGGCGGCCGACCGGTAGACGTGGCGCTCGTGCCGGCGGCCTCGATCGGAGCAGGGCTCGTCGCCGCGAGCCTGCCGGCCGAGCCCGGGGCCAACGTCGTCCTCTACGAGCGCGACTTCAGCTCCGCCCTGCTTCCGTGGCGCGGCCTCGCCGCGCGCGGCGTCGAGCTCAGGCTGCTGCCGCTCGAGGAGCTCGCCGCGGGCGTCGACGAGCGCACGGCGCTCGTCGCCGTGAGCCTCGTCCAGTCGGCGGACGGGCGCGTGGCCGACGTGGACGCCCTGACGGCGACGGGGGCACGGGTCTTCCTCGACGCGACGCAGGCGGTCGGCGGCGTCCCCGTCTCGCTGGCGGGCGTGGACTACCTCGTCGCCCACGGGTACAAGTGGCTCCTCTGCCCGCGCGGCCTCGGCTTCCTCTGGGTACGGCCGGACCGACGGGCCGAGATCGAGCCCTGGACCGCCGGCTGGAAGTCCCGACCCGACCCGTACGAGGACTACTACGGGCTCCACGAGCTGACGCCGGACGCGCGCCGCCTCGACGTCTCGCTCGCCTGGCTCTCGGCGGCCGGCGGCCGCCGAAGCCTGGAGCTCCTGAGCTCCCTGGGTATGGAGAAAATCGCCGCCCACGATCTGTCGCTCGCCCAGGCCTTCGCGGAGCGGCTGGCGCTGCCCAAGCCGGAGTCGCCTATCGTCCGCCTCGAGGTCGCCGACGCAGGGGGCGCGGAGCGCCGGCTCGCGGATGCGGGACTGAGGTGCGCCGTTCGCGCGGGCTCCGTCCGCATGTCGTTCCACCTCTACAACGACGAGGCGGACGTCGAACTGGCAGCCGGCGCGCTCGCGAACGCGGGCGTGTCCTCGCCGCAGTAAACCTGCTTCGGCGGGGCGGGTCTGGTTTTCGCCTATAAGGCGTAAACAGCTAGAATGGCTCGATGCGCCTCGCGCTTGCGCAGATCGACACGGTCGTCGGCGATCTCGACGGGAACCGCGACCGGATCGTCGCCCGCCTCGAGGAGGCGCGCGAGGCGAACGCCGACCTCGTCCTCTTCCCCGAGCTTGCCGTCACCGGTTATCCGCCGGAGGACCTGCTGCTCCGCCCCGGGTTCCTTCGCGCGGCCGCGCGGACGCTCGAGGAGATCGCACGGGCGACGACCGGCCTGGCCGCGCTCGTGGGGACGCCGCACCTCGACCGCGACCTCTTCAACGCGTGCGCCGTTTGCGTCGACGGCGAGGTGCGGGCGCTCTACCGCAAGCAGTTCCTGCCGAACTACGGCGTCTTCGACGAGGATCGCTACTTCCAGCCCGGTCGCGGCCTCGTGCTCCTGCGCTGCGGCGAGACGCTCGTCGGGCCGACCGTCTGCGAGGACATCTGGCAGCCGGGTCCGCCGGCGACCGACCTCGCCCTCGCCGGCGCTCACGTCGTCGCCAACCTCTCGGCATCCCCGTTCCACGTCGGCAAGGGTGCGGAGCGGGAGGAGATGCTCGCAACGCGCGCGCGGGACAACACGTCCTGGATCGCCTTCGTGAACGCGGTCGGCGGGCAGGACGAGCTCGTCTTCGACGGGCACAGCCTCGTCCTCGACGAGGACGGTCAGGTGGTCGCGCGCGGGCCGGCGTTCGAGGAGGCCCTCCTCCTCGTGGACGTCGATCCGACGACGGCGGTGGCGCGGCGCCTCCGCGACGCGCGGCGGCGGGCGCTCGCGCGGGCGCGGCGGGAGCTGCCGGAGCCGCAGGTGGTCGAGATACCGCGCCACGAGCCGGGCGGGCGAGTCGCGGTCGAGACGCAGGTCGCCGAGCCCGTGGACGAGCTGGAGGAGATGCGGCTCGCCGTCGAGCTCGGACTCCGCGACTACGTGCGCAAGAACGGGTTCGCGGACGTCGTCCTCGGCATCTCCGGAGGAGTGGACTCGGCCCTGACGACGGCGCTCGCAGCCGAGGCGCTCGGGCCGGAGCACGTTGTCTGCGCCTCCATGCCCTCGCGCTTCTCGTCGGCGGAGACCCGCGTGGACGCGCGACTCGTCGCGGAGGCGCTCGGCACCCGCTACCTCGAGATCCCCATCGACTCCATCGTGGAGGCGGTCGAAGGCGCGCTCGCGGAGGCCTTCGCGGGGACGGAGCGAGGTGTCGCCGAGGAGAATGTCCAGGCACGCGTGAGGGGGCTCCTCGTGATGGCGCTCTCGAACAAGTTCGGCTGGCTCGCCCTCGCGACCGGCAACAAGAGCGAGCTCTCGGTCGGCTACGCGACGCTCTACGGGGACATGGCCGGCGGCTTCGCCCTCCTCAAGGACGTGTACAAGACGGACGTCTACCGGCTGGCGCGGCACCTGAACGAGCGCGCCGGCCGCGAGCTCGTCCCGCGCTCCGTGCTCGAGCGGGCTCCGAGCGCCGAGCTGCGGCCGGGCCAGCGGGACGAGGACTCGCTGCCGCCCTACGCACAGCTCGACGAGGTGCTCGAGGCCTACGTCGAGCGGGACAGCTCGCGGGAGGAGCTGTCCGCGGACGGGTTCGACCCGGAGGTCGTCGAGCGCGCGCTCGCGCTGATCGACCGCTCCGAGTTCAAGCGCCGCCAGGCCGCGCCGGGGGTGAAGCTTCGGCCGAAGGCGTTCGGACGCGACCGCCGCCTCCCGATCACGAACCGCTGGCGCGGCTGACCCTCGTCCGGGTCGGCCGTCTGGGGCCACCCCGGACCACCACCCGCTATGAGCGTAGCGCGGAAAAGCGCGTGTGTGGTGCGCGCATAGTGACGAGAGGCTGCGCGGCTCGCGCCTACTTCTCGTCGAGGGAGCGCGCGAGCGCGCGGAACCAGCGGAGACGCTCCGCGTAGGGGACGGCGGCGTTCGCCGGGGACGTCGACGGGAGGACGAAGAGGCGCGTCTCCCCGAGCCGGCGCTCCTGCGGTCCGAGCTCGCAGCGGGCGAGACCGAGCGCGCCCTGGTACGCGGTCTTGCCGACGAAGGCGATGGTGTCCGGCCGGAGCTCTGAGGCGATGCGCCCGAGGCGCTCCTCGGCGCCGCCGAAGTCGGCCCGCCGCAGCTCCGAGCTGCCCTTCGTCGTCCGATACGCGGCGTTCGTGAGGCCGTAGCCGAGCGACGGGAGCGTCCGCTGCTCGGACGGGTCGAGGAGGCGTGGGGTCAGCGCCGCATCCACCAGCAACTTCCAGAAGTCGTTGCGAGGGTTGGCGAAATGCGCTCCGGCGGCGGCGGAGCGACGGCCCGGGTTGATGCCGCAGAAGATGCAGCGAAGCCCCGGCGCGAGGATGTCGGGAACGGCCGCGGGCGAGGCCACGGCGGTACTCTACGTCGCAGCGACAAGGAGGCACAGATGGCACAGGTCGAGGAAAAGCCCGGAATCGCCACGGGCACCTTGAAGAACTACATCGGCGGCCGCTGGGTCGACGCGAGCGGTACCGAGATTCTCGCCGTCACGAACCCGGCGACGAGCGAGGAGCTGGCGCAGGTCCCCCTCTCCGGGCCGCAGCAGGTCGACGAGGCGGTCCGCGCGGCCCGCGATGCGTTCCCCGCCTGGCGCGCTACGCCGCCGCTCCAGCGTGCTCGTGCGTGCTTCGACTTCAAGTACGCCCTCGAGGAGGCGAAGGACGAGCTGGCTCTCCTCGTCTCGCGCGACAACGGCAAGGCGATCAAGGACGCAGCCGGTGAGGTGCGCCGCGGCATCGAGTGCGTCGAGGTTGCCACCGGCATCCCCTCGCTCATGCAGGGCTCGAACCTCGAGGACGTCTCGCGCGGAATCGACTCCGACATGATCCGCCAGCCGATCGGCGTCTTCGCCGGCATCACGCCGTTCAACTTCCCGTTCATGGTGCCGATGTGGTTCCTCCCCTTCGCGATCGCCTGCGGGAACACGTTCGTGCTCAAGCCGTCCGAGCAGGACCCTCTCGCCCTCGGCCGCACCTTCGAGCTCCTGGACGACATCGGCCTCCCGCCCGGCGTCGTCAACCTCGTCCACGGCGGCAAGGACTCCGTGAACGCGCTCCTCGAGCACCCCGGGGTCGACGGGGTCTCCTTCGTCGGCTCGACCCCTGTCGCCCACCACATCTACGAGACCTCCGCGAAGCACGGCAAGCGGGTGCAGGCGCTCGGCGGGGCGAAGAACCACGTCATCGTCATGCCCGACGCCGACCTCGACGGGGCCGTCGAGGGCGTGCTCTCCTCGGCTTTCCACGCGGCCGGCCAGCGCTGCCTCGCCAATTCCGTGTGCATCGCCGTCGGCGACGTGTACGAGCCCCTGCGGGACTCGCTGGTCGAGCGCGGCGGGCAGATGGTCGTCGGCGAGGGGCCCGACCCGGAGACCGAGGTCGGCCCGGTCATCTCCGCCGCCTCGCAGGAGCGGATCCTCGGGTGGATCGAGAAGGGCGTCGAGGAGGGCGGCGAGCTGCTCCTCGACGGCCGCGGACGCGGCCCCGAGGGCGGCAACTTCATCGGGCCGACGATCATCGAGGCCGGCGCAGGCTCCGAGATCGCCCGCGAGGAGGTCTTCGGTCCCGTCCTGACGCTCCTGAAGGCACGCGACCTCGGCCACGCGCTCGAGATCCTCAACTCCTCGACCAAGGGGAACGCCGCCTCGATCTTCACCACGAGCGGCGGCGCCATGCGCAGGTTCCGCTACGAGGCCGAAGCCGGGATGCTCGGCGTCAACATCGGGGTCGCCGCGCCGATGTCGTTCTTCCCCTTCACGGGCTGGAAGGATTCGTTCTTCGGCGATCTGCACGCGCACGGACGCGACGCCATCGACTTCTACACCGAGAAGAAGGTCGTCATCACCCGGTGGCCATCGGCGTAGCGTGGCGAAGCGCTTCGAGTACGCCGCGAGCCTCGACCGGGAGGGCCGCTTCCTCGCCGACGGCTCAGACCCCCTCGAGCCGGGAGACGCCTGGACCCCGGAGCACCTCGTCCTCGCCGGGCTCATGCGCTGCACCCTCACGAGCCTCCGCTTCCACGCCGAGCGCCGCTCGGTCGCCGTCAGCGGCTCCGCGGGGGTGGACGGCGTCGTCACGAAGAGTGAGGAAGGCGGGCGCTTCGCCTTCGTCGAGATCGAGTGCGGGCTCGACGTCGAGCTCGATCCAATCCCCGAGGGCGACGAGCTGGCCGAGCTCCTCGACCTCGCCGAGCGGGACTGCTTCGTCGGCGCCTCTCTGACCGTGACCCCGCGCTACGAGTGGCGCGTGAACGGCGACCTCGTCCGGTGAGCGTCGCTTCGCTCCCCCTCGACGTCGCCGCCTGCCGGGCGCGCTTCTCGGCGCTCGACCGCTCGACCGCGTTCCTGGACGCGCCGGGCGGGACTCAGGCACCGGACGAGGTGATCGACGCAATGGCCGCCTACCTGCGGGAGTCGAACGCGAATCTCGGCGCCCCGTTCGAGACGAGCCGGCGCAGCGACGCGCTCGTCGTCTCCGCGCGCGCGACGGCGGCCCGCTTCCTCGGCTGCTCTGCGGACGAGGTCGGCTTCGGCCAGAGCATGACGACGCTCAACTTCGCTCTCTCGCGCACGGTGGGGCGCGAGCTCTCGGCCGGCGACGAGATCGTCGTCACGCGGCTCGACCACGACGGCAACGTCGCCCCATGGCTCGAGCTCGCGCGCGACCTAGACCTCGTCGTGCGCTTCGCCGACCTCCGGGAGGAGGACGTCTCGCTCGACCTGGACGACCTCGCCCGGCAGCTCACCGGCCGGACGCGCGTCGTCGCGTTCCCGTGGGCCTCGAACGCGGTCGGGTCGATCGCCGACGCCCACCGGGTCGCCGAGCTGGCCCACGAGGCCGGCGCGCTCGCCTGGGTGGACGCCGTCCACTACGCGCCGCACGGGCCGATCGACGTGCGCGCGATCGGCGCCGACGTCCTCCTCTGCTCGCCGTACAAGTTCTGCGGGCCGCACCTCGGGCTCTTCTACGGGCGGCGGGAGGTGCTGGAGGGCTGGCGGCCGTACAAGGTGCGGCCCGCGCCCGACGAGCCGGTCGGAGCGCGCTTCGAGACGGGGACGCTGCCGCACGAGGCGCTCGCGGGCTTCGTCGCGGCGGTCGGGTACCTCGAGTCGCTCGGCTGGAACGCGATCGCCGCGCACGAGCGGGAGCTGGGGGAGCGCTTCCTCGCCGGCCTGCCCGAGCAAGCCCGCCTCCACGGGCGCCCGACGATGGAGGCGCGCACGCCCACGTTCGCCCTCACGTTCCCGGACGTTACCCCCGAGAAGGCGGCGACACGGCTCGCCCACCGGGACATCGCCGCCTGGTGGGGCGACTACTACGCGTACGAGCCGATGCGGCGGCTCGGCCTGGCGCCGGACGGCGCTCTCCGCATCGGCTTCGTGCACTACAACACCGCCGACGAGGTCGACCGCGTCCTCGCCGCGCTGCACGAGCTCTAGGGGCGGCGAGCGTGCTCCGGCTCTACTGGGCTCGGAACGACGGCATGAGCGGGCACGTCTTCCTCGGTCCGGGCGAGCTCGAGGCCCTCGCGGCCGAGATGGCGGAGCAGGGGATAACGGGTTGGCTCGCGCCCGAACGGCTCGCACCCGGGGAGCACGTGCCGCCCGGCGCCGTCGACTTCGCCCTCGCGCGCGCCGCCGACGAGCCGCGACTCCTCGAGGACGCAACGCTTTGGCAGGACTGGCTCGAGTTCCTCCGGGGCGCGGCGGCGAACGGCGGCATCCTCGTCAGATGACGGCGCGCCCCTGGCAAGATGAGCGTGAGGGAGCCACGTCGCCCACTCCCGAGATCCGGAGGCATCGGCAATGAGCAGATGGACAAGGCTCGGCGCGGCACTCGGCGTTGTCGTCGTGGCAGTCGTGCTCTTCGTCGTCCTGCGCCCCGACGGCGAGGATGAGGAGGCCGAGCCAACGCCGGCCGCCCAGACCGGTGACGCGACCACCGAGGAGGCGACGACCGACGAGTCGACAGAGGATGAAACGACCGAGGCCGAGCCGACGACGACGGAGCCCACCGGCCCGCCGCCGCCGACGCTCGTCAACCTCGCGTTCCGGAACGGCGAGCCCGTCGGGGGCATCAAGCGCCCCGAGATCTCAAAGGGCGACCGCGTCGTCCTCACCGTTCGCTCCGACGTCGCCGACCACATCCACCTGCACGGCTACGACCTCCTCGCCGACGTTGCCCCGGGCCAGCCCGCCCGCATCCGCTTCCGCGCCAACGTCGCCGGCGTCTTCGAGCTCGAGCTCGAGGACCGCGCCGTCCTGCTCGCCGAGCTCGAAGTGCGATAGAAGTCCCGCGGACATGAGCCTCCCGCTCGCCCACGGGATCGGGGGCATCAGGGACCTCCCGATCCCCCTCTGGCTGTTCTACTACGGCGCCGCGATCGTCCTGGTCGTCTCCTTCGTCGCCCTCTGGGCGCTCTGGCGGAAGCCGGTCCTCGAGGAGCGCAGCGCCGGAAGGCCCCTCCCGGACGGGCTCCAGCGCCTCCTCCTCGCGCCCGCGCTCCACGCCGTCCTCGGCGCGATCTCCTTCGCGCTCCTCGGCCTCATCACGGTCGCGGCGCTCGTCGGCGACCGGACCCCGAACGACAACCTCGCGCCGACCTTCGTCTACATCGTCTTCTGGCTCGTGCTGGCCGCCGTCTCCGCCGTGTTCGGGAACGTGTGGCGCGTCCTCAACCCGTGGCTCGCAGCGGCCGACGGCGTCGCCTGGCTCGCGGAGCGCGGGCGCCTCGGCTGGCAGACGCCCTTCGCCTACCCGGACCGGCTCGGCCGCTGGCCCGCCGCCGTCGGGCTCTTCGCGTTCGCCGCGCTCGAGCTCGCGTACTCCGATCCCGGAAACCCGCGCTCGCTCGGCCTCGCGATCCTCCTCTACACGACGTTCACGTGGCTGGGCATGCTCGCCTTCGGGCGGGAGGCGTGGATCCGAAACGGTGAGGCCTTCAGCGTCTACTTCGGCTTCCTCGCCCGCATCGCACCGCTCGGGATGCGCGACGGGAAGATCGTGGCGCGCTGGCCCTTCTCCGGGCTCCCCTCGCTCGACGTCAGGGCCGGGACGCTCGCCTTCGTCGCGGTGATGCTTGGCTCGGTCGCGTTCGACGGCTTCTCGCGCACGGAGCTCTGGGTCGACTTCCGGGCGAACCGGATGCGGCCCGTGATCCAGCGCTCGCCCGAGCTCGCGGACTTCCTCGGCACGCTGATGGCGATCGGTGCCCTCCTCGGCATCGTCCTCCTCGTCGCCGCCGCGTACGTGCTCGCCGTGCGCGGGGCGGCGCGCGCGACGGGCTACCCCGGCGACCTCACGGGCGCGTTCCTGGCGAGCCTGATCCCGATCGCGTTCGCCTACGTGATCGCGCACTACTTCTCGCTGGTCGTGATCCAGGGCCAGTACATGGCGCCGCTCCTCTCCGACCCCTTCGGCTTCGGCTGGGACCTCTTCGGCACTGCCGACGTGCGCCCCGACATCGGCGTGCTGAGCCCGAACACGGTCTGGTACGTGCAGGTCGGCGCGCTCGTCGTCGGCCACGTCGCCGCGCTCGCGCTCGCGCACGACCGGGCCGTGTCGCTCTTCGAGTCCCCGCGCAAGGCGGCCACGAGCCAGTACGCGATGCTCGCGCTCATGGTCGTCTACACCGTCGCCGGGCTCTGGCTCCTCTCGCAGGGCTAGCCGTACGCCTTGCGGGCGGCGTCCCAGCGGGGGTCGTCCCAGCGGATCAGGTCCGGGTCGACGCCGCGGCGCTGGGCGAGCGCGAGGGTGAGGAGCTGGAACGGGACGATGTCGACCGCGGGGTGCCTCGTGGGGACGAGCGTCGTCTCCGCGCCGATCTCGCCGAGGGCGCGGACGGCGCCGGCGGCCCGCTCGGCCGCACGGCCCTCGCCCTCGAGCACGAAGACGCGCACGGTCTCGTCGATCGCCGCCAGATGGCCGTGGAGGAGCTGCTCCGTGTGGTGGGCCTCGGCGGCGAGGTGGACGCCCTCGCGGAGCTTCAGCACCGCCTCCTGGGCGGTCGGCCAGTCGCGGCCGGCGCCGACGACGGCGATCCGCTCGTGATCCGCCGCCGGGAGCGCGTCGTCCGCGAGCACCCGCTCGACCGCCGCGGGGAGCCCGGAGACGTCGTCGCCGCGCAACGCCTCCAACGCCGCCACCGCGCACGTGTAGCTTGCCGTGTGGCAGTAGGACTCCTCCACCTCGGGCGTGACGACGAGCACCTCGTCGGCGGCCTCGGCCAGCGGGCTCTCCGCCTTGCCCGTGACGAGCCAGACGGGGCCGGCGAACGCGCGCACGGCCTCGAGCGCGAGGGCCGTCTCGCCCTCGTGGCTGACGACGACGAGCAGGTCGGACTCGGGCGGGGAGAGCACGGCGTCGAGCGACTGCACGGCCTCGCCGCCGGTCTGGGCGGCGTGGTACGACGTCCCGCAGCCGGTGAGGACGACCCTCCCTGCGGGCAGCCGCCGCCCGCCGACGCGCTCGGGCACGCCGCGGAGCCACTCGGGCTGGGCGAGAACCGCCTTTCGGGTGAGGCCTTCGGGCACCTGAGGCGCGAAAGTACCATGCGGGAGATGGAGGGCTACCGCTTCGTCGGGACGCGCGCGGTCGAGTTTCGCGACATCGACCTGGCCGGCCACGTCAACAACGCGGTCTACCTCACGTACCTGGAGACGGAGCGGATCGACTACCTCGGCGAGGTGCTCGGCACCGAGTTCCTCTCCGCGATCTCGCTGATCGTCGCCAGCGTCAGGCTCGACTTCCGCTCGCCGGCTCGCTTCCGCGAGCGGCTCGAGCTCGGGACGCGCGTCCCGCGCATCGGGACGAAGAGCTTCGACATGGAGCACGAGATCCGCGGCGACGACGGACGGCTCGTCCTCGAGGCGGCCTCCGCCCTCGTCGCCTACGACTACGACACGGAGGCGTCGATGCCGGTGCCCGAGGACTGGCGGGCCCGGCTGGACGCATACGAGAGGAGCTCTGTGACCACCTGATGGCCAACGCCTACGCGAAGACGGTTCTCGACAACGGCCTGCGGGTCGTGACCGCCGACATGCCCGCCGCGAAGTCCGTCGCGGTCTTCCTGATGCTCGCGGCCGGCTCGCGCTACGAGACCCGCGAGACGAACGGGATCGCGCACTTCGCCGAGCACATGTTCTTCAAGGGCACCGAGAGCAGGCCCACCGCTCGCGACATCGCGGGCGAGATCGACGCCATCGGCGGCGAGTTCAACGCCTTCACCGGCAAGGAGTACACGGGCTACTACGTGAAGTGCGCGGCCGAGCACCGCGACACCGCGCTCGACGTCCTCGTCGACATGCTCCGCCACTCCAAGTTCGACCCCGAGGAGATCGAGCGCGAGAAGGGCGTGATCGTCGAGGAGATGAACATGTACTACGACACCCCGCGCGACTACGTCGACGGCGTGTACGACGACCTGCTCTTCGGCGACCAGCCGCTCGGCTGGGACATCATCGGCCGCAAGGAGACGGTGCGCGCCGCGACGCGCGAGGCCTTCCTCGACTACCTCGACCGCTGGTACCGCGCCCCGCGCATGGTCGCCGGCATGGCCGGGGCCGTGGGCGGCGACGCGGTCGACCGCTTCGCCGAGCTCCTCGGCGACGTCCGCGACGGCGCCACCGGCTCGCCCGAGCCGGCCCGCTGGGAGCAGGACGAGCCTCGGGTGAAGATCCACACGAAGGCCTCCGACCAGGCGCACGTGCGCCTCGGCGTCCACAGCTACCCGATCGGGACGCCCGACCGCTACGCGCTCATGCTCCTGGCGACGGCGCTCGGCGGCGGGATGTCGTCGCGCCTCTTTACCGAGGTGCGGGAGCGGCGCGGGCTCGCCTACTACATCTTCGGCCACAACCAGGGCTACACCGATGCGGGGACTCTCTTCGCCCAGGGCGGCGTCGACATCAACCGGATCGAGGACGCCGTCGAGACGATCGTGCGGGAGTTCGGCCGGATCGCGGCCGCCCCGCTCGACGCCGACGAGCTCGAGAAGGCCCGGAACTTCGCCAAGGGGCGCCTCGTGCTCTCGCTGGAAGACCCGAAGGGGATGATCTCGTTCGCTCTCCGCGACGAGGTGCTGGAAGGGAAGCACCGGGAGCCCGACGAGGTGCTCGCCGCGCTCGACCGGGTGACGCTCGAGGACGTCCAGCGGGTCGCAAGGGACATCATCCGAACCGACCGCCTCAACCTCGCGCTCATCGGGCCGTTCGACGACCCGGCCCGCTTCGAGGGGCTGCTGTCGGTCGAAGTCCCGGCGTAAAAGCGACGCCCGTCCGCCCTCGCCGTAGCGGCTCAGGGATCGACCGTGAAGCTGAACATCATTCCACTCTCGTGGTGCTCGGCGATGTGGCAGTGGGCCATCCAGCGACCCGGGTTCGTGACATCCAGCAGGAGGTCGACGGTCTGGCCGGTCGGCACGAGCACCGTGTCCTTCCAGACGAGGTTCGGCTCGACGGCTCCGTCTCGCGCGAGGATGAGGAAGCGCCCGGCCCCGTGGATGTGGAACGGGTGGTGCATCGGGTGGTCCGAGTCCATCTCGTTGACCAGCCGGATCTTCACGCGGTCGCCGACGCGGAAGCGCCAGTCGATCGCAGCGCCCTCGAACCCCGTCGCGCGGTCGACGAGCTTCCAGCGCATGTTGGCCGGAGTGGTCATCCGGTTCACCTCGACCATGTCGTCTTCCCACTCGATGCCGCCTGCGTCGTGGGCGTGCCCACCGCCCGTGTGCTCGTGCTCGTCGGCCGGCGACTCGGGCACGAGCTGGGCCGGGACGAGCTTCATGCCGCACTTCGGACAACGGTCGGGGCCCTCACTCCGCACCTCCGGGTGCATCGGGCAGGCGTACGCGATCGGCGCCGCCTCGGTGGCGAGGAGCTTCATGCCGCATTTCGGGCACCTGCCGGGCTCGCCGGCGATCACCTCCGGGTGCATCGGGCAGGCGTATGCGACCGTCGCGCCCGGCGACGGATCCGGCTCGCCCATGTCCATCTCGGCGACGAGTGCGAGTGTCTCGTCCGGATCCGCGTCGAGGTACGGCGCGAGGCGCTCGCGCTCGGTCACCATGTCGGCGTTCGTCCGCAGGTTCTCGAACGCCGCGGCGAGCGACGGCCTCGCGGGCTCGTCGGCGACCGTGATCGTGGCGAGCGGATAGCTCCTGTCCGGCGTGCGGTGCTCGAGCGTCAGCTCGCCGGACTCCTCGAAGAGAACGTCGACGACGACCCGCTCCGAGGGCGCGACGAGGACGGCCTCGACCAGCTCCTCCCGCTCGTAGTGCCCGCTGTCTCCGCCGACGCGCTTCATCCGCGCTCCCGGCAGCGCGACGTTGAAGATGCGGGTGTTCGCCGTGTCGGTCAGGTAGAGGCGAACGACCTCGCCCCGTCGCGCCGCCAGCACGAGCTCGGGCTCGCCGTTCACGAGCAGGACGTTCCCGAACCGGCCCATGGCCGTGTACGTCGACTCCGAGCGGCTGAAGGGAGCGACCTTTCCGTCCTCGAGGAGGATGTCGTCGAGCGTGAGCGTGAGCTCCCGGTCGACCGGCGGCCAGTAGTCGGGTTCCGCGGGGACGACGACGATGTTGCCGTAGAGGCCCAACTCCTGCCCGTAATCCTCGCGGATGTGCGGGTGGTACCAGTAGACGCCCGGGTCGGGGAACTCGAGGCGGTACGTGAAGCTGCCGCCGATCGGCATCGGACGCTGGGTCTCAGCCGTCCCGTCAAAACGGTTCTCGAGCCGCAGCCCGTGCCAGTGCACGGTCGCCTCCAGATCGCCCTCGTTCACGGCGTTGACGACGAGCGTCGAGCCCTGCTGCACGCGGAGCGTCGGGCCCGGGACGGAGCCGTTGTAGGCGAGCATGCGCACCGTCGTGTCGCCGAGCTGCTTCGCCACCGGCGCGATGCGCAGGTCGAGCTCGTCGCCGTCGGCCAGCTCGACCAGCTCCGGCGGGCCGGCCGCCAGGAGGCCCGCAGTCTCGGTCGGGAAGTGATCGGAAGAGGTGCTCATCGGGGGGTCCTCCTCACATCCGTCTTGATCCGTGTGGTCCGACCATGGTTGCGCCGAACGCCGTCACGTTCAAGGGAGGCGAGCGGGCGGGCGCCGCCCGGCTAGGGCGCGAGCTCGTACGGGTAGTCGGCGAGCACCTCGCAGCCGTCCTCGGTGACGAGGACGACGTCCTCGAGCCGACAGCCGCCGAAGCCCTTGCGGTAGAGGCCGGGCTCGACGGCGAGGACGTCGCCGGCGACGATCTCCTCCCCGCTCCGCCCCAGCGCCGGCAGCTCGTGCACCTCGAGCCCGACGCCGTGGCCGAGGCTGTGGAAGAAGCCCTCCTCGAGCACCTCGCCCGGCTCCTTCGAGAGCTGCGTCGCGTAGCCGTGCTCCTCGAAGAGCTCGCAGACGGCGCGGTGGGCCTCCCGGCCGGTGATGCCCGGCCGGATCGTCGCGCAGGCGAGGTCGAGCGCCTCGCGAACGAGGGCGTGGTAGCGGACGAGCTCCTCGGGCGGCTCGCCGAGGCAGAAGGTACGCGTCATGTCGCCGTGACAGCCGGAGAGCGGGTCGCGCGGGAAGAGGTCGACGACGATCGGCTCCCCCGGGCGGATCGGCCCGCGACCAGGCTCGTGCCCGACGACGGTCTGCGCCCCCGAGGAGACGAGGACGAGGTCGGGCGCGATCACGCCCGCGGCGCTGAAGACCCGCGTGGCCTCCGCCTGGAGCTCCTCGCTCGTCGGCTCCCCGCCCTTGCGGAGCCGTGCGCGGATCGCGTCCATCGCCTGCTCGCTCGCCTGCTGCGCGCGGCGGACGCCCTCGATCTCGGCCTGCGTCTTCACGCGCCGCCGCGCGTCGAAGAGCTTGCCGCGAGCCTCGACGGAGACGTCGTGCGCGCGAAGGAAGTCGGCGATCTCGAGCGGGAAGTCGCGGGGTGCGACGACCTCCGAGACGCTCGCGTGACGGCACGCGCGCAGGACGAGCTCAGGCGTCTGCTCGTGCCAGGAGAGGCCCTGCTCGACGAGCTCGTCGAAGCCGAGCTCCTCGAGCGGCACGGTTGCGAGCCCCTCGATCCCCTCGAGGCGCGGGATCTCGAGCGAGCCGACGAACGCGGTCCGCCTCCCGTTCCGCTCCAGGTAGATGAACGGGTCGGGCACGGAGACCGGCACCTCGTGGCGCAGCTCAGGCGAGCGGACGGTGTCGCCGTAGATGATGACGTCAGGCACGACACCCGAGGATAGCCGCTCCCGGTAGATTCACCGGTGATGCGGGAGGCCATCGAGCGAGCACGGGAGCTGGTCGAGCGACACGAGGCGGAGCTCGGCAGCCTGATCCCGGAGGATGCCGTCCTCTTCGACGCGCACGTGCACGTCGGCCGCGACATCGACGGCTTCACCGCGCCCTTCGAGGAGCTCGCCTCGTTCCTGCAGCGCTCGGGCGTGACTCGCGCATTCGCCTTCTGCCTGGACGAGCCCGACCGCGAGCCCGCGTTCCGGGCGGCCAACGACCGGACGCTCGAGGCAGCCGAGCGCTCGGAGGGGCTGCTCGTGCCGTTCGTCCGGCTCGACCTCGCCTCGGGCCCGATCGAGGAGGCGAGGCGGTGCCTCGACCGCGGGGCGCGCGGCATCAAGCTCCATCCGCGCGCGCAGGGTTTCCTCCTGGACGACGCCCGCCTGGAGCCGGTCTTCGCGCTGGCGGCGGAGCGGCGCGTGCCGATCCTCATCCACGGCGGTCGCGGCCTGCCCCCGATCGCCGACCACCTCGCCCGCCTGCACGAGACGTACCCGGAGGCGCAGCTCATCATCGCCCACGCCGGGATCGCCGACCTCGCCGCACTCTCGGAGCGCTTCGGCGGCCGGGAGGGCGTGTACTTCGACACATCCGTCTGGAGCGTGATCGACCTGCTCGACATGTTCGCGCGCGTCTCGCCCGGCCAGGTGCTCTACGCATCCGACTACCCTTACGGGCAGCAGCCCGGCTCGCTTCTCCTGGCGCTCCGCACCGCCCGGCTCGCGGGCCTCGACGAGGAGGAGGTGCGCTGTATGCTCGGCGGCACCGCCTCCCGCATCGCCGACGGCGAGCCCCCCGTGCCGCTCGCGCAGCCGAAGGGGGTCGAGCGGCTCGAGCAGCCGCTCACCTTTGCGCGCATCCACCACTACCTGGCGATGGCGATCCCGCTCCTCTGGACGCGGCAGGCGGACACGATCGGTGTGCTCGGCCTCGCGCTCAACACCTGCGCCGAGCAGGACGGCTACGTCACCCAGCGCGCCCGGATCGCAGACCTCATCGCCACGGCGCGAGACGTCTGGCGCACGCTGCCCGAGGCCGGGGACGAGACGGAGATGCGGGAGGTGAGCCGCGCGACGTTCAGGCTCCTCCACCTGGCGGACATCCTCACGCTGACGGTGGACGCGCGATGACCGAGCTCGTCGTCAACGGGGGCCGCTATCGGGTCGCCGGCGGCGGCCTGCGGACGCTCGCGGAGACGCTGCGCGAGGACCTCGGGCTAACGGGGACGAAGATCGGGTGCGGCGAGGGCCACTGCGGCGCCTGCACCGTCCTCCTCGACGGCGAGCCGGCGCTCTCGTGCATCACCCTCGCGGACGCGGTCGGGGAGCGCGAGGTGACGACGATCGAGGGCCTCAGCGAGCATCCGCTCGTGGACGCGTTCGTCCGCGCCGACGCCGTCCAGTGCGGGTTCTGCACACCCGGCCAGATCGTCTCCGCCTCGGCGCTCGTGGAGCGGAGCCCCGAGCCGAGCCGCGACGAGATCCGCCACGCGCTGGTCGGAAACCTCTGCCGCTGCGGCACGTATCCGAAGATCGAGGAGGCCGTCTCGACCTGGCGCGCCTCTCCGCGAGAGGGGCAAGCCCCCCTCGCGGGCTCCCCCGGGAGAGGCGGTAGGGCATGGCAAGGCTGATCCGGACGGAGAAGGAAGTCGAGGGCCGCTACGAGGAGCAGTGGATCGTCGTCGAGGAGGACACGCTCGACCGCTGGCCCGAGGGCCCGCTCGACGTGGTGGGCCGCCCGGCGGCGCGGGTCGACGGACACGCGCGCGCCCGGGGCGAGGCGCGCTACACGGCTGATCTCGTCCTCCCGGGCATGCTCCACGCGGCGATCCTGCGGAGCCCGCACACGAACGCGCGCGTGCATCGCCTCGACCTTGGGCCTGCGCTCGCCGCCCCCGGCGTGCGCGGGGCGATCGGCCCGGACGACTGCCACGTCCTCTCGCACGTGGCCGGCTACGAGGGCTCGCCCGTGGCGGCCGTGGCCGCCGACTCGCTCCGGGAGGCGCGCTCTGCGCTCGCCCACGTGGACGTGGAGTGGGAGGTACTCGAGCCGCTGCTCGACCCGGACGAGGCGGTCGCGCGCGGTGCCCTCCTCGAGGAGCCGGGCCGCTACGAGCGCGGCGAGGTCGAGCGCGGGCTCGCCGAGGCCGCCGTCGTCGTCGAGGCCGAGTACCGCACGCAGACGGTCCTCCACAACGCGCTCGAGACGCACCAGGCGGTGTGCTCCTGGGAGGGGGACGAGCTCACCGTCTACATCTCGACCCAGTACATCTGGGGCGTCCGCAAGCGCGTGGCCGAGCGGCTCGGCCTTCCGCTCGACACGGTCCGGGTGGTCTGCCGCTACATGGGCGGCGGCTTCGGAGCGAAGAACGATCCCGGCGACCACACGTACGTCGCCGCCGAGCTGGCCCGGCGCACCGGCCGCCCCGTGCGCTGCGCGCTCTCGCGGCGTGAGGAGAACCTCGCGAGCGGAAACCGGAACGCGACGATCCAGCGCGTCACCGTGGGCGCGCGCGCCGACGGGATGCTGACTGCGCTCGCGGGCGACTTCCTGATGGCTGTCGGCTGGGACGGGTTCGTCAGCTCGACGGCGGGACCGATGAAGATGCTCTACGCGTGCGAGAACGTGCGCACGGTCGAGACCGGCGCGAAGCTCAACACGGGCCCGAACGACGCCTTCCGCGCGCCCGGCTTCGTCGAGGGGACGTTCGCGCTCGAGTGCGCGCTCGACGAGCTGGCGACGAAGCTGGAGATCGACCCGCTCGAGCTCCGGCGCCGCAACCTGGCCGGCTCGGATCCCGAGAACGGCCGCCCCTTCTCCGGCAAGAACCTCGCCGAGTGCTACCGGCGCGCCGAGCGCCACTGGGCGCGGCGCGAGGAGGTGCGCGCGCGCTCGGAGGGGCCGTGGCGGCGCGGCGTGGGGCTGGCGAGCCAGATCTGGTTCGGCGGCGGCGGCCCGCCGTCGTACGCGTGGGTGCGACTCGGCTCGGACGGGCGCGCGACGGTGATCACGGCCATGCAGGACATCGGCACGGGCACACGGACGGCGATGGCGCAGATCGCCGCCGAGGAGCTGGGGCTTCCGCTGGGGCACGTGACCGTCTCGCTCGGCGATTCCGCGCGCGGCCCGTACGCGGCCATCTCCGCGGGGTCGTCGACCACGCCGAGCATGGGCCCGGCCGTGCGCGCGGCGGCGGCCGACGCCGCGAGGCAGGTGCTGGAGATCGCGGCGCAACGGTTCGAGCTCGAGGAGCGCGTCCTCTCGCTCCGCGGCGGGCGGATCGTCTCTGCGGACGGCGGCTCCTGGCCGCTCGAGGAGGTGACCGGCCTCCTCGGGCACGCGCAGATCCTCGGCAAGGGCTCGCGCGGCCCGAACCCCACCGGGATGCGCGTCCTCACGTTCGGCGTGCAGGTCGCCGAGGTGGCGGTGGACGTCGAGACCGGCGAGGTGCGGGTCGAGCGCATCGCCGCGATCCACGACGTCGGACGTGTGATCAACCCGCTCGGGGCCTCCAGCCAGGTCGAGGGCGGGATCATCCAGGGGCTCGGGCACACCCTCTCGGAGAGCCGGCTCCTCGACCCGGAGAGCGGGCGGGCGCTCACCGTCACGCTCGACGCCTACAAGGTGCCGACGATCGCGGACGTACCCGAGATCGTCACCGAGCTCCTCGACGTTCCCGACGAGCACCTCACAAGCGTGGGCGCGAAGGGCCTCGGCGAGCCTCCGATCATCCCGACGGCGGCCGCGATCGCGAACGCGATCCGGGACGCGACGGGCGCGGACGTGCGCTCGCTCCCGATCTCCCGCGAGGAGATGCTCCGGGCGCTTACGGAGGCGCGTGAGCGGGCCTACGCTCTCTAGGCCGGAGAGCCTCGACGCGGTCTCCGGAGCGCCGCTCGCGGGAGGCACCGACCTGGTGCCCCTCATGCGGGACGGGCTCGTGAAGGCGGGCGAGCTCGCGGACGTGCGGGCGCTCCTGCCCCGCGAGGTCGAGGGCGGCCGAATCGGCGCCGGGACGACGCTTGCGGAGCTGGAGCGCGCGGGGCCGGAGGTGCCGGACGCCCTGCGCGAAGCCTGCCGGCTCGCCGCCTCGCCGCAGGTGCGGGCGATGGGGACGATCGGCGGGAACCTCCTGCAGGCGACCCGCTGCTGGTACTGGCGGCTCGCGTTCCCCTGCTTCCTCCACGGCGGCGAACGCTGCCACGCCCGCGAGGGCGAGCACCGGGAGCACGCGATCTTCGCCGTGGAGCCGTGCGCCTCGGCGCACCCGTCCGACCCGGCCGCAGCCCTGCTGGCGCTGGGCGCGGTCGTCGAGACGACGCGGCGCCGGCTTCCCCTTGCCGAGCTCTACCGCCTGCCGACCGAGGACGACCGGCGGCTGACGACGCTGGAGGAGGGCGAGATAGTCGTGGCGGTGGAGCTCGAACGCGGCCGACCGGACGCGAGCGCGTACCTGAAGGCGATGGACCGGCAACGCTTCGGCTTCCCCCTCGTCGGCGTCGCCGCCGCGCGCTTCGGCACGGAGACGCGCCTCGCGCTCGCGGGCGCCGCGCCGATCCCGTGGCCGCTCGAGGACGCGTCAACCCTCGACGCCGCCACGCCGCTCCCCGGCACCGCCTACAAGCTCGAGATCGCGCGCGCCCTGGTCGCGCGCGCGATCGCTGCCGTCGCCCCGTAGCGCCACGTC
>DATHVD010000112.1:0-15391 GCA_035461525.1 Gaiellaceae bacterium | reverse complement strand
TCGCGTCGACGAGGAAGAGGACGAGGTCGGCCTCCGCGACGGCGCGCCGGGCCTGCTCGGCGATCTCCCGCGTCAGCGGCGCCGGGTCGGCGACGTCCACCCCACCCGTGTCCACGACGACGAAGCGCTTGCCCGCCCACTCGCAGACGACGTCCTTCCGGTCGCGGGTGACGCCGGGCGTCTCGAAGACGACCGCCTCCCGTGTGGCCGTGAGGCGGTTCACGAGCGTCGACTTGCCCACGTTCGGGAAGCCGACGACGGCGGCGACGCCGAGGAGCGGCGCTTCGGCCACCTAGGGGCCTGTCCGGAGGGTGGTCAAGGCTGATCGCACACGGCACGTGCCGGGAGGCAGGACGCAGGGAGCGGCAATATGCGGGCATGTTGGCGCGACCGAGGACGCCGCATCGCGGTGCGTGACGCCTGCCGGCTGGTCTGAGCCATCCTCTGGACAGGCCCCTATGGCGCCTTGACCGGGAGCTCTTCGCGGCGTGGCGGCGTCCCGCGCGGGCGGCCGAGCTCGTGCATGCGGGCCAGGAAGTCCCAGAGGCGGCGGATCTCGCGCTCGATCTCCCGCGTCGCGGCCTGGTAGCCCTTCGAGTTGCGCGGATGCTCGGCGAAGCGCATCGGCTCGCCCCAGGCGAGCGACACCGGATGCCGGTTGCCGAGGCGCCAGTACTGCGACCCGTAGATCGCGACGGGCACGACCGGGACACCCTCCTGGATGGAGATCATGGCAGCGCCGGGCTTCGCCTTCCCGAGCTGGCCGGACCGCTGGCGCGTGCCCTCGACGAAGAGGCCGAGCGCCTCGTTCCGGCGCACCGCCTCGCGCATCCGCCGGAGCGCGTCGCGGTCGGACTCCCCGCGGCGGACGGCCAGCGTGCCGTGCGCGCCGATCAGCTGCGCGAAGCCGGGGTACTCGAACAGCTCGCTTTTCGCCACGAAGACGATCCTGCGGGGGCACACGGTGCCGAGCGCGGGCACGTCCACGAAGTGGAGGTGATTCGCGGCGATGACGACTCCGCCCTCGCGCGGGAGCCGCTCCGTGCCGTAGGAGCGGAGCGGCACGAGCAGGCGCGTGGCGCCGGCGATGAGGCCCTTGCCGACCGTCCAGTAGACGAGGTCGACGGCTTTCATGCGCGCGCCCGGCCCTCGACGAGCCGCTCGATCCGGTCGAGGACGGCGGCGACCGTGAGCTCCGTCGTGTCGATGGTCTCCGCGTCAAGGGCGGGCCGCATCTGCGCCGCGTCGCGCTCGTCTCGCATGCGCAGGTCCGTGGCGAGCGCCTCCGCGCCGATCTCGGGCCGGTCCGCCTGGCGGCGCCGGGCGCGCTCGGACGCCTTGGCGACGAGGTAGACCTTCACGTCGGCGTCGGGGCAGACGACCGTGCCGATGTCTCGGCCCTCGATGACGGCGTCGCCGGTCTCGGCGAGCTCCTGCTGGCGGTCGCGCATGATCGCGCGCACCCGCGGGTGACGGGCGACGGCCGAGACGACCCTGTCGATGCGCGGCGAGCGGATCGCCTCGGTCACGTCCTCGTCGCGGATCTCCACGCGCTGCTCCTCGAAGCGCACCGGGTGCGCGAGCGCGAGCGCGGCCAGGCCGCCCTCGTCGTCGAGGTCGGCGCCCTCCTCGAGGGCGAGCCACGTGAGGGCCCGGTACATGGCGCCCGTGTCGAGGTAGCGGAAGCCGAGGCGCTCGGCGAGCGCCCGCGCGACCGTGCTCTTCCCGGACCCCGCAGGCCCGTCGATGGCGACGATCACGGCCGTTCCTGGACGGTCATCGGAGGACGAGGGAGTCGAGCATGTCGAAGAAGTCGGGGAAGCTTACAGCGGCGCTCTCCGCGCCCCGGAGCTCGACGCCCTCGCGCGAGACGAGCCCCGCGACGGCCCCGAGCATGGCGATGCGGTGATCCCCCGCCGCGTCGACGACGCCTCCTCCGCGCGGGCGCGCGGGGACGCCGCGGACGCGGAAGCCGTCCGGGAAGGCCTCGATGTGGACGCCGAGCGGCCGCAGCGCCGCCTTGACGGTCTCGATGCGGTCCGACTCCTTCACGCGCAGCTCGGCGGCGCCCGTGACGAGGCTCGTGCCGCGGGCCATCCCCGCCGCGAGGGCGAACAGCGGCAGCTCGTCGACGAGGAGCGGCACCTCCTCGGGCCGCACCGCCGTGGCTGTGAGCTCCGCGGCTTCGACCTCGAGGTCGGCGACGGGCTCGCCGCCGGCCGTCCGCCGGTTGAAGAGGGCTATCCGGGCGCCCATGCGCTCGAGCACGCCGAGGAAGCCCGTCCGGGTCGGGTTGATCCCGACGCCGTGAAGCCGGAGCTCCGACCCGGCGAGGAGCGTCGCCGCGAGCACGAAGGGCGCGGCAGCGGAGACGTCGCCGGGGATGTCGAGCCGCAGCGGCCGCAGCCCTGCAACCGGCCAGACCGCGGCCGCGCCCGGCTTCCGCCGCACGCGCGCGCCCATCGTTTCGAGTAGCCGCTCGGTGTGGTCGCGGCTCGGGTGCGGCTCGACGGCGGTCGTCGGCCCGTCCGCCGCGTAGAGACCGGCCAGGAGCACGCACGACTTCACCTGCGCGCTCGCCACGGCGAGCTCCCAGCGCACCGGCGCGAGCTCGCTCCCCTCGACGGTCAGCGGCGCATGGCCCTCCGTCGTCTCGACGCGCGCGCCCATGGCCCGGAGCGGCTCGGCGATCCGCTCGAGCGGCCGGCGCGAGAGCGAGTCGTCGCCGACGAGCTCGAAGCGCCGGCCCTCCTGGCCCGCGAGGACGCCGGGCAGGAGGCGCATGAGCGTGCCCGCGTTGCCGCAGTCGAGCGGCCCGGCCGGCTCCCGCAGGCCGCGCAGGCCGGCGCCGACGACGCGCACGCGCTCCCCCTCCACCTCGACGCTGGCGTCGAGCGCACGCACGGCCGCGACCGTCGAGAGCGTGTCCTTCGACGCGCCGAAGCCGCCGATCTCGCTCTCCCCGTCGGCGACCGCCCCGAGGATGAGCGCCCGGTGGGAGAGCGACTTGTCCCCGGGGACGGCGATGTCCCCGCGGACGGCCGAGGCCGGCTCGATCCTCATGCCTCGGGCCTCACGCCCGGACCCGCACGGTGCGGGTCCCCGCGCGGAACCTCCCTGCAACAGTCTGTTCCATGGGAACGGCGGCCGCCCGCCCCCGGCCCTGGCGCCCCGCCGCCCGCGCGCGGCACCGCTCAGTCTCCGAGCACCGGCGAGACGATCACGGAGTAGCCCTGCGCCTCGAGCAGCTCGGCGGCCCGGCGCGCCGCCGACTCCCCGGTGACGAGCACGCTCAGCGTCCCTCCGCGCTCGGGCGAGAGGTGGTCGAGCTCGAAGTCCTCGATGTTGATCTTCTCGGCTCCCAGCGCCTGCGTGATCCCCGAGAGGACACCGGGCCGGTCGGGAACGTGGACGCGGACGCGCTGGAGGGCGCCTGGATCCTCGTACGCCCCGGCGAGGAGCCGGCGGCGGTTGCCGCCAGCCTCGCCGATCCAGCGCGCGAGCCAGCCGGCGTCGCGGGAGCCGAGCGCGCGCTCGACCTCCTCGATCCGGCGCCGGTGCTCGCCGAGGGCGGCGCGGAGCTCGTCGGCGTTCTCGAGGAAGATGTCGATCCAGATGCGCGGGTTGGCGCCGGCGACGCGGGTCATGTCCCGCAGCGAGCCGCCCGCGGCGCCGATCGGCTCGTGCCCGTCCACGCGCACCGAGCCCGCGTGGTTCAGGACGACGTTGGCGAGGGCGTGCGGCAGATGGCTGGTGAGCGCCATCAGGCGGTCGTGCGCGGCCGGGTCGATCGCCAGGGGAACAGCCCCCAGCGAGGCGACGAAGCCGTGCACGAGCGCGTAGCGGCGCGGCTCGGTCTCGGCGACGGGCGTCAGGAACCACGTCGCCCCCTGGAAGAGCTGCTCGCTCCCGTTCGCGGGCCCGCGCGCCTCCGACCCGCAGACGGGGTGACCGCCGATGAACCGCTCCCGGTCCGCGACGCCGGCGCAGAGGGCGGCCTTCGTGGAGCCGACGTCGGTGACCGTGGCGAGGCTCCCGGCGGCGGCGAGCACCTCACGGATCCGTTCGGCGAGGGTCGCCACCGGCGTGGCGACGACCACGAGGTCGGCGTCGGCGACCGCGTCGGCGAGGGATCCGGCGGGCTCGTCCACGGCGCCGCGATCGGCGGCCGCGGCGAGGAACTCGGGGTCGGCGTCGAAGGCCGAGACGCGGCCGACGCCGGCCCGCTTCGCGGCCAGGCCCACGGAGGCGCCGATCAGCCCGGTGCCGACGATGGCGAGCCGGTCGGGGACCACGTCAGTCGGCGCCGGAGCCGCCGTCGTGGCGGCGCATGAGGTCGGCGAGGCGGAACGCGAGGTCGAGCGACTGGCGGGCGTTCAGCCGCGGGTCGCAGAGCGTCATGTAGCGCACGTTCAGCTGCTCTTCGAGCACGGCTTCGGAGCCGCCGAGACACTCGGTCTCGTCCTCGCCCGTGAACTCGAGGTGGACGCCGCCGGGCCAGACGCGCTCCTGCCTGCAGGCGGCGACGAAGCCCTCGATCTCGGCCATGATCGCGTCCAGGCGGCGGGTCTTGAACCCGGACTCCGTGCGGAAGACGTTGGCGTGCATGGGGTCGGAGGCCCAGAGGACGGGGTGCTCCGCCTTGCGCACGGCGCGGATGAGCGGCGGCAGGAGCTCGAAAACCTGCCCGGCGCCCATGCGCGCGACGAGCGTCAGCCTCCCCGGGATGCGCCCCGGGTTGAGGCGCTCGCAGAGCTCGAGCACCTCGTCGGTCGTCGCGGTCGGGCCGAGCTTCACGCCGAGCGGGTTGTTGACGCCGGAGAAGAACTCGACGTGGGCCCCGTCCGGGTCGCGCGTCCGCTCCCCGATCCAGAGCATGTGGGCGGAGCAGTCGTACCAGTCGCCGGTGGTCGAGTCACGGCGCGTGAGCGCCTCCTCGTAGTCGAGGACGAGGCCTTCGTGGCTCGTCCAGACGTCCACCTCGTGGAGACCGTGCTCCTTGCGGACGTCGATCCCGCAGGCGGCCATGAAGCGAAGCGCGCGCTCGATCTCGGACGCGAGCCGCTCGTAGCGGCGGCCCTCCGGCGAGGAGGCGACGAACTCCTGGTTCCACTCGTGCACGCGCATGAGGTCGGCGAAGCCGCCCTTCGTGAAGGCGCGGACGAGGTTGAGCGTTGCCGTCGCGTGGTTGTAGGCCTGCACCATCCGGTCGGGGTCGGGGATGCGCGCCTCGGGCGTGGGCGCGTCGTCGTGCACCATGTGGCCGCGGAAGGTGGGGATCTCGACGCCGTTCACCGTCTCCGTCTGGGACGAGCGAGCCTTCGCGAGCTGGCCGGCGATGCGTCCGACCTTGACGATCGGGAGCATGGCGCCGTAGGTGAGCACGGCCGCCATCTGGAGCATGATCTTCAGCTTCTCGCGGATGTGGACGGCCGAGAGGTCGCCGAAGGACTCGGCGCAGTCGCCCGCCTGGAGCAGGAACGCACGTCCGGCCACCGCCTCGGCGAGCGACTCGCGGAGCTGGCGCGCCTCGCCAGCGAAGACGAGGGGCGGCACGGTCGCCAGGCGCGCCCGTGCGGCCTCGACCCGCTCCTCGCTCGGCCAATCGGGCTGGTGGAGCGTCGGAAACGAGCGCCACGAGGAGGGTGACCAGACCGGTTTCGTCGTAGCCATCGGCCCTCAGTCTAGGTGAGCGATAATCCCCGGACCATGCGGGTCCTCTCGGGCATCCAGCCGACGGGCGAGAAGCACCTCGGCAACTACGTCGGCGCCATCCGCCGCTGGGTGGCGCAGCAGCACGAGGTGGACGCCTTCCACCCCATCGTCGACCTGCACGCGATCACCGTTCGCCAGGATCCCGACGAGCTCCGCTCCTCGACGCTCGACCTGGCGGCGCTCCTGATCGCGAGCGGGCTCGACCCGGACGTCTGCACGCTCTTCGTGCAGAGCCACGTCCCCGAGCATCCCCGGCTTGCCTGGGTGCTCGAGTGCATGACCCCGCACGGCGACCTGCGCCGGATGCCGCAGTTCCGGGAGAAGTCCGCGAAGCAGCGGAGCTTCTCCGTCGGCCTCATGACCTACCCGGTCCTGCAGGCGGCCGACATCCTCCTCTACCAGGCCGACGTCGTCCCGGTGGGCGAGGACCAGCGTCAGCACCTGGAGCTCGCGCGCGACCTCGCGCAGCGCTTCAACGGCCGCTTCGGGGAGACGTTCGTCGTCCCGCGGGGGACGTACGGCGAGGTCGGCGCGAAGATCATGAACCTGCAGGAGCCGGAGAGCCGCATGGCCACGTCCGTCGGCTCCGAGCTGGGGACGGTGAAGGTACTCGACCCTCCCGACGAGATTCGCCGGAAGGTGCGCTCGGCGGTGACGGACTCCGGCCGCGACGTCGTCTGCGCCGAGGACAAGCCGGGGATCACGAACCTGATCGAGATCATGGCCGTCGCTACCGGCGACGCGCCAGAGGCGATCGAGGCCCGCTACGACGGCGCCGGCTACGGCCGGTTCAAGAGCGACGTCGCGGAGGCGGTCGTCGGGCTCTTCGCACCGGTGCAGGCGCGCTACGCCGAGCTGCGCGCCGACGACGAGGAGCTGCGCCGCATCCTCTCCGTGGGCGCGGAGAAGGCGCACGCCGTCGCGGCCGAGACGCTGGCGACCGTGCACGACTGCGTCGGCTTCGTTCGCCCCTGACCCCGCCGGCGGTCCCCGGCGCGCCGAAGGGCCTTTGCAGCAGACTGTTACTTGCCCTGTTCGCGGACGGTCCCACGAACGGCTCGCACCTCTTCGGGCCTCAGCTCCCGCCACTCGCCGGGGGCCAGGCCCTCGACGATGAGGCCGGCGTACGCGCGACGGTGCAGGTGCACGACGGGGTGGCCGACCGCGGCGCACATGCGCTTCACCTGGTGCTTGCGGCCCTCGTGGAGGACGAGCTCGACACGCGAGGGGCCGAGCCGACGGACGGCGGCGGGCGCCGTCACGCCGTCGTCGAGCTCGACGCCCTCCGCGAGGCGGCGCAGCGCCTCCGGCGACGGCTCGCCCTCGACCTCGGCCTCGTAGGCCTTGTCCACCTCGTAGCGCGGGTGCGCGAGGCGGTGCGAGAGCGGCCCGTCGTTGGTGAGGAGGAGCGCGCCCGTCGTATCCGCGTCGAGCCGGCCGACGGGGACGACGCGGCGCTCGTGCGCCACCAGGTCGACGACGGTCGGCCGCCCCTGCGGGTCGCGGGCCGTCGTGACGACGCCGGCGGGCTTGTGCAGGAGGACGTAGGCGAGCGGCTCGGGCTCGAGCTCGCGACCGTCGAGCTCGACGCGGTCGCCCGCCTCGACGAACGAGGCGAGACCGGCGGTCTCGCCATTGACGCGCACTCGGCCGGCCCGGATCAGCTCCTCCGCGCCGCGGCGCGAGGCCACGCCCGCGCGGGCGAGGTAGGCGTTCAGGCGCACGGGCGGTCATTATCCCCGGGGCATGCCGGTCTACATCACGCTCATGAAGTGGACGTCCCAGGGCCTCGGCGGCATCCCGGCGTGGCGCGACCGGGTCGAGGAGGCCGAGCGCGCGATCGAGAGGCGCGGCGGCAGGCTCCTGGACGCCTACGTCACCCTCGGGCGCTACGACGTCGTCGAGATCTTCGAGGCGCCCGACGACGAGACCGCCTACCAGGTGCTGATCGAGGTGGCCAAGCACGGCCAGGTGACGACGGAGACCCTGCGGGCCTTCACGCGCGAGGAGGCCGAGAAGATCGTCCGGCGCTCGTAGCGCGGCCGCCCTACGCGCCGCGACGCGCGGCGACCTCCTCGAGGCGGGAGCGCAGCTCCTCGACGTCCCCGGCGAGCTCGTCGAGGCCGGGGAGCTCGGAGCCGTCCGCGAGCCCGAAGACCCGTTCGAAGAGCGGCGTCGTCTCGTAGCGGACGGCGCCTCCCTCCTGCTCGCGGCCCGCCTCCGCGACGAGGCCGCGCTCGAGGAGCCCTGCCACGGCCGAGTCGGCCGCGACACCGCGGATGCGGGCGATCTCCGGCCGGCTCACGGGGCCGAGGTAGGCGACGACGGCGAGGGTCTCGAGCGCCGCCTGCGAGAGCGCCCGCTGGACGGGCCGCTCGACGAGCCGCGCGCACGCCTCGGCCGCCTCGCGCGCGGCGCGGAAGGCGTAGCCGCCGGCGACGTGCTCGAGCACGATGCCGCTCCTGCCCTCGCGGAAGCGGCCGGCGACAAGCCCGAGGGCCGTCTCGACCCGCTCGGTCTCCTCCTCCGTCGCGGCGGCGAGCTCCTCCACGGAGAGCGGCTTCGAGGCGATCACGAGCAGCGCCTCGACCGTGCGGGCGAGCCGATCGACGGGGTTCTCTACGAGGCGGAGACGTTCCATACCGTGATCGGCTCGAAGGGGGCGGCCTGGGCGATCGTCGCCTCGCCGCGCTTGCCCAGCTCGAGGAGCGCGAGGAACGCGACGATCTGCTCGACGCGGGAGAGCCGGTCGACCTCGCGATCGAAGGCGAAGCGTCCCCGCGAGGAGAGGAGCGAGCGAAAGCGGTCGAGGAAGCGCGAGAGGGGCGGATAGCCGAGCACGAGGTGGCGCAGCGATGGCTCCGGCGGCTCGGCCGCGAGCGCGCGGAGCGCGGCGACGAGGCGCGCGGGCTCCTGCGGCGCCGGCGGGCGCGCGGGCGCCGGCGCAAGCGGTGCGCCGCCGAGGCGGAAGAAGCGGTCGGACTCGGCCTCGAGCCGCTGCTCGAGCCAGGCGGCGGCGTTCCGGAACCGCCGGTAGGTCGCCAGCCGCTCCGCCAGCTCCTCGGCCGCCTCCTCCGCGTCGAGGCCCTCGAGGTCGAGCTCCTCGTCGGGGAAGAGCCCCCGGGCCTTGAGCTCGAGCAGGGCTGCGACCAGGACGAGGAACTCCCCGCACGCCTCGAGGTCGATCTCCCCGCGCTCGGCCTTTCGCTCCACGAACGCCAGCACGACCTCGGCGACGTCGACGTCCCGGAGCTCGAGCTCCTCCCGCAGCACGAGCGTCAGGAGGAGGTCGAACGGGCCCTCGAACGCGTCGAGGTCGAGGGGAAGCTCGCGCACGGCGGTCGCCATGCAGCGATGCTAGCGCCGCTACCGGATGCGGCCCTTGGGGACGGCCATCTTCGGCCCCTCGGGCGGCGCCGCGGGCGCCGGCGTCCTCGGGCCTTTGCGCTCCTCGCGCCGCTGTGACCAGACGAGCGCGACCAGGGCGAGCACGAACACCGCGATCGAGACCCAGGCGTTCAGGCGCAGGCCGAGGTACTCGTGCGACTCGTCGATCCGCAGGAGCTCCATGAAGAAGCGGCCGAACGTGTACCAGAGGACGTAGACGCAGAAGAGCCCCGGCGGCCTGATCCGCGTGAAGCGGCCGATCAGGAGCAGCACGACCACCCCCAGGAGCGCCCAGAGCGACTCGTAGAGGAACGTGGGGTGGAACGTCTGGAAGAACTCGTAGCCGACGGGCCGGTTCTCGAAGCTGATCTCGAGCCCCCATGGGAGGTCGGTGTCCTCGCCGAAGAGCTCCTGGTTGAAGTAGTTCCCCCAGCGCCCGATCGCCTGCGCGAGCAGGAGCCCGGGGGCGACCGCGTCCATGAACCGGTAGACGCTCTCACCGGAGCGGCGGACCACCCAGGCGCCGACGAGGGCGCCGCCGAGGATCCCGCCCCAGATGCCGAGCCCGCCTTGCCAGACCGCGAACGGCTCCCACCACTCGCCGTCAACGGTGCTCCAGCTCGTGATCACGTGGTAGAGGCGCGCGCCGACGATGCCGCCGATGACGCCCCACATGGCGACGCGGAAGACGAGGTCGCCGCCGGGGTCGCGCCAGAACGCCCACCGCCCCGTCCAGCGCCGGCCGGTGAGCCACGTCGCGGCGATGATGCCGAGCAGGAGCATCAGCCCGTACGCGTGGATCTGCACGGGCCCGAGGTCGATTTCGCCGCTCGACGGGCTCGGGATCGAGCCGAGTGTCCCCAGCGCTGTCACGGGGCGAGAGCCTAACGATTGTCGGCGCGAGGCTCGCGGAGAGCCACCGCGCTCAGACGAGGATGCGGAGCGCGAGCGCGGGGGGGCACCCGTCCCGGAGGAGGCTCGTCGCGCCGTGCAGGTCGACGTGCCTCAGCTCGGCGAGGAGCAGCGCGTTCTCGGGCGCATACCCCGCCCGCTCCAGCTCCTCGACGCGCCACCGGCGCACGAGCTCCGTTTCGGGATCGAGTTCGACTTCCAGTTCGACCGCAGACACCGTGTGCTCCATCCTTCCGCTTTTCGTACCTCTCCTGTTCGGTTTCAACGCCTCGGGCGTCGTCCCCCGTCCGGGTGAACCCGCCCGTTAACGCGCACTTAATCCTCGCCCCGGGCGCTCCGGCACGCGGGCTCGAGCCGAGCTCCTAGCCGACCGCGGCCTCGCCAAGGAGCGCCTTCACCTCGGCGTAGAAGTCCGGCTCCGGCCGGACGCGGAAGTCCGCGCCGAACGCGTACGTCTGCGGGCCGACCGACGTCTCCAGCTCGAGGACGACCTCCGCCTCCCCGGGGAAGCTCCTGACCACCTCGGCGAGCTCGCGGATCGTCCCCGCCGGCGCCTTGCGCGCGTCGATGCGCAGACGTACCTGGCCCCGGTCGGGAAGGGCCTCGAAGGGAGCGATCTCCATGGCGATGAGCTTCGTCTCGCCCTCCTTGTGGTCGACCCGGCCCTTGACGACGAGGATGCGGTCGGGCTCGAGGAGCTCGCGCGCGGCCGAGTAGACGGAGTTGAAGACGACCGTCTCGAGCGACCCGGAGAGGTCGTCGAGGCGGAGGAAGACCATCGGGTCGCCCTTCTTCGTGGTCAGCTGCTTCACCGCGCTGACGATGCCGCCGACGGTGACCACCTCACCGTCACGGCGCCGCTCCACCTCGGCCAGGCGCGAGTCCGTCTTGCGCCGGAGCTGGTCGCGGACGGACGTGAGCGGGTGCTCGGAGACGTAGAGGCCGAGGCTCTCCTTCTCGAGGGCCAGCCGCTCGCGCTTGTCGAACTCCTCGGTCGGGATCGGGCGGTGGTGGCGACGCCGGTCGGACTCGGCCTCCCCCTCGCCGCCGAGGTCGAAGATCGACGCCTGGCCGGCGAGCCGGTCGGCGTGGAGCCGCCCGCCCGCGGCGAGCGCGTCCTCGAGCACGGCGAGCATCCCCTTGCGCGTCGCCCCGGTCGAGTCGTAGGCGCCACACTTGACGAGGCTCTCGAGCGCGCGCTTGTTCGCCACCTGCGGGTCCACGCGCTCGCAGAAGTCCCAGATCGAGGCGAACAGCCCGCCCTCCTCGCGCGCGGCGAGGATCGAGCGGACCGCGCTCTCCCCCACGTTCTTTACGGCGTTCAGGCCGAAGCGGATCTTCCCGTCGACGACGCGGAAGTCCTCGACGGAGACGTTCACGTCGGGCGGCTCGACCTCGATCCCCATCTCGTCGCACGCGGCGACGTAGAACGGCACCTTGTCCTTCGTGTTCATGACGGAGGAGATGAGCGCGGCCATGTACTCCGCGGGCCAGTTCGCCTTCAGGTACGCCGTCCGGTAGGCGATGAGGGCGTAGCAGGCGGCGTGCGACTTGTTGAAGGAGTAGTCCTGCGCCTGCTCCATGTCCTTCCAGAGCTGGCCCGCCACCGCCGGCGTGACGCCGTTCGCCGCACATCCCTCCAGGAACTTGTTCTTGAGGGACGCCATCAGCGAGTGGATCTTCTTCCCGATCGCCTTGCGCAGGTCGTCGGCCTCGGCGGGCGAGAAGCCGGCGAGCCGCTTGGCGATCTCCATGTACTGCTCCTGGTAGATGCAGATGCCGTAGGTCGGGCCGGTGAGCGGCTCGAGGCGCGGGTCGGGGAAGGCGACCGCCTCCTGGCCCGCCTTCCGCTTCGCGTAGACGGGGATGTAGCTCATGGGCCCGGGACGGTAGAGGGCGACGAGGGCGATCAGGTCCTCGAACTCGGTCGGCCTCACCTGGCGGAGCGCCTCGCGCATCCCGGAGGACTCGAACTGGAAGACGCCGGTGGACTCGCCCCGCTGGAGGAGCTCGTACGTCTTCGGGTCGTCGAGGGGGATGCGGGCGACGTCGATCCCGCCGACGAGGCCGACCGCCTTGTCGATGACGTCGAGGTTCCGCAGGCCCAGGAAGTCCATCTTCAGGAGCCCGAGTGCCTCGACGTCGCCCATCGGGAACTGGGTCACGACCTCCTGGTCGGCGCCCTTCTGCTGCAGCGGCAGGTACTCGGTGAGCGGCCGGTCGCCGATGACGACACCGGCGGCGTGGATCGAGTCCTGGCGGACGAGCCCCTCGAGCGGCTTGGCGAGGTCGACGATCTCTCGCACCTGCTCCTCGGCGTCGTAGGCGGCCCTGAGCTCGGCGCCGGGCTTGAGGCAGTCGTCGAGGTAGACCTTCGGGCCCTCGGGGATGAGCTTGGCGATGCGGTCGACGGCGCCGTAGGGAACGTCGAGCACGCGGCCGGCGTCGCGCACGGCGGCGCGCGCCATCATCGTCCCGAACGTGATGATCTGCGCCACCTGGTCGCGCCCGTACTTGTCGGCGACGTAGTTGATGACGCGGTCGCGGCCGTGGACGGAGAAGTCGATGTCGATGTCGGGCATCGACTTGCGGCCGGGGTTGAGGAAGCGCTCGAAGAGCAGGTCGTACGCCATCGGGTCGATGTCCGTGATCTCGAGCGAGTAGGCTACGATCGACCCCGCCGCCGACCCGCGCCCCGGCCCGACCCCGATCCCGTGCGTCTTGGCGAAGCGGATGAAGTCCCAGACGATGAGGAAGTAGTCGGCGAAGCCCATCTCGCGGATGGTCCTGAGCTCGAAGCGGAGCCGCTCCGAGAGCTCGGGGGTCAGCTGCCCGTAGCGCTTCTCGAGCCCGCGCTCGCAGAGCTCGACGAGGTAGTCGAAGGCGTCGCGCCCGTCCGGGGTCGGGAAGCGCGGCAGGCGGATGACGCCGAGCTCGATCTCGACCGCGCAGCGCTCCGCGATCTCGAGCGTGCGGCGAACGGCGTCGGGGCGGTCGGCGAAGTCCCGCGCCATCTCGGCCGGGGTCTTGAAGTAGAACTGGTCGGTGTCGAAGCGCCAGTGGTTGGGGTTGGCGAGCGTGTCCCCCGACTGGATGCAGAGGAGCGCCTCGTGCGCGCGCGCGTCCTCGTGGCTGAGGTAGTGGACGTCGCCGGTGGCGACCAGCGGGAGGCCGGTGGAGGCGGAGATCTCGGCGAGCGCCGCGTTGATGGGCTTCTGCTGCGGGAGGCCGGCGTCCTGGATCTCGAGGTAGACCGAGTCGCGCCCGAAGATGTCGGCCAGGCGGGCGACCTCGGCCTCGGCCTGGGGGCGGTTGCCCTCCTCGAGCGCCTTGCAGACTCGGCCGGAGAGGCAGCCGGAGAGAGCGATCAGGCCGTTCGCGTGCGAGGAGAGGAGCTCCCAGTCGACCCGCGGCTTGTAGTAATAGCCCTCGAGGTAGCCGACGGAGGCGAGCTTGATCAGGTTCGCGTAGCCCTCGTTCGACTCGGCGAGGAGGGTCAGGTGCGCGTAGCCCTTCCTCAGGGCGCGGCGGTCGTCGGCGACGTAGACCTCGCAGCCGAGGATCGGCTTGACGCCCTGCTTGCCGGCCTCGCGGTAGAGCTCGACCGCGCCGGCGAGGCTGCCGTGGTCGGTGAGCGCGACCGCCGGCATCTCCAGCTCGGCTGCGCGGGCGGCCAGCTCGGGGATCCGGCAGGCCCCGTCGAGGATGGAGTACTCCGAGTGGACGTGGAGGTGGACGAAGGGCGCGCCAGCCATCGGGAAGGCCATCTTAGACCTGCCGCCCGACGACCTCCTCGACCCCCACTCCGTGCCGTTCGAGCGCCTCGACGGCCGCCGCCACCGCCTCCTCCGACGCGTCTCGGTTGAGCCTGAAGACGAGCTCCGCGCGCCGCCGGGCCGGCGCCTCCGCCCGGCGGAGGATCGGCTGGAGGAGCGTGGTGAGGACGGCGGCGACGGCCACGGCGCCGACGGCGCGGCCGTAGGCGGCGGACTCGGGCTCGACCCAGACGGCAACCGCGATCAGGGTCGCCAGCGCGGCGCCGAGGACGATCGAGAGGCCGTGCAGGACGCGGAGCTGCCGGGAGTCCTCGGGGCGGAGCAGGGCGGTGACGATTGCGGCCTGCGCGCCCGTGCCGGCCGTGAGCCACAGCGTGATGTTGAGCTGGTTCGGCCAGTCCGAGGACACCTCACCCCAGATGACCACCATGGAGACGACGAACGCGGTGACCGCGGCGGCGATCGTCGCCCAGCCGAGCAGGACGGCGCGACGCTGGTCGAGGAGGGCGCCGGCCGGGAGCGAGAGCAGGCTGGCGAGCGAGAGCAGCGCCGTCGTGCCGAGGATCCGCGCGGCAGTGTCGTCGAACTCGGCGAAGAGGAGCGTCCCGATCGCGACGGCCGCGGTGACGCAGAGCGAGACGACGAGCGCCCAGAGAAAGATCCGTCGCCCTGACCCGAGCTCCACGCCGCGATCATACGCCGCAGGGCCATGCCCCACGGGGACACGCCCCGGGGTCTGACCCCGGGGCATGGCTCTCGGTGGACGAAATGTGTCCGCGGAGGGGGCCGGCCGGCTCCAGGCCCGGAGCGTTGTCCACAGGGCCACCGAAGCGCCCTGTCCGCGCCTACCGTCCGCGGGAGACGTGCCCGGGGTCAGACCCCGAACGTGGCCGGCGCGGGCGCGGCCAGCGTGCCCGCACGAGCTCCGCGAGGACGACGGCGACGGCCGTTATTCCGACGAAGACGGCGTACTGCGCCGCCCAGGACGGGTCTCCCCAGAGCGCGACCGCAGTCACGGTCGCCGGTGCGGCGGCGAGCGTCGCGGCCGGGCGGGAGAGCCGCCGGACGGACGGGGGCTCCATCGGGCGATCCTACGCCTCCCCGCGGTCGGCGCGCGCCTCCTGCTCGCTCCCGGACGGCCCGGTATCCTTGCCGGCACGGCATGGAGGGGAGGTGAGTCCATAGCCACCAAGGAAGAGAAGCTCGAGATGGAGGGCGAGGTCGTCGAGGCCTTCCCGAACGGGATGTTCAAGGTGAACCTCGACTCCGGCCACGAGGTCCTCGGCTACACGGCCGGCAAGATGCGCCGCTACCGGATCAAGATCTTCCCCGGCGACCGGGTGAAGGTCGAGCTCTCGCCGTACGACCTGACGCGCGGCCGTATCGTCTACCGGCACCGCTGAGCGACTAGAGCGCCGCCGTCACGCGCAGCCGCTCCAGGCCCGCGTCGAGGCGCTCGTCCGGCGCGGCGAGCGAGATGCGCGCCCAGCCAGCGCCCTCGGCGCCGAAGCCCTCCCCGGGCGCGACCGCGACCCGCAGCTCGCGGAGGAGCCGCTCCGGCGTCACGCCGGCCGGCAGCCGCCACCAGGCGTAGAACGTCG
>DATHVD010000111.1:0-21955 GCA_035461525.1 Gaiellaceae bacterium | reverse complement strand
CATGCAATCCGCATCACAAGCGGAGTAGCCCAGGATTCCGCATGAACAGGCGCGATGGCCCCGGGAGGAGTCGAACCTCCGCACGCGGATTCGAAGTCCGCCGCTCTGTCCGCTGAGCTACGGGGCCCCGCGGCTCAGTCTAGCCCCGGTCCCGGGCGGTCCCCAGGCGGCGGAGCTCCGCGTTGATCTCCGCGCCCAGCAGGAGCGCCAGCCCGGAGAGCCAGAGCCACGTAAGCATGATGACGACGGCGGCGAGCGAGCCCCAGGTCTTGTTGTAGGAGCCGAAGCTCCCGACGTAGAGGGCGAAGAGGCCGGAGGCCGCGAGCCAGACGACGACGGCGAACGCTGCGCCGACGCCGACCGCGCGCCAGTCGCGCCCGCCGAGGTTGGGGCCGAGCGTCAGCACGATGGCGAAGATGAGGAGCAGGGCGCCGACGAGGATCGGCCACTGCGCCGTCCACCAGACCCAGCCGATCGCCCGCTCCATGTCGAGCGCCCCGCCGAGCCAGTCCGAGACGACAGGGCCGAGGACGAGGAGTCCGAAGACGAGCAGGAACGCCGCGACCATGCAGCCGAGCATCGCGAGCGCGACCAGCCGCTGCTTCACGAAGCCGCGCGTCTCGTCCTGCTCGTAGGCGACGTTGAGCCCGCGCATGAACGCCGTCATCGCGCCGCTCGAGGTCCAGAGTGCGAGCACGCTGCCGACGACGATCATCGTCCAGCCGCCGCCGCGGTTCTCCGACACCCGCTCCAGGCTGTCCTGAAGAAGCGTGATCGCTTCCGGCGGGACGACGCCGGAAAGCCGCTCCATCAAGCTCTCGATCCGCTGCGGGTCGACGACGAGGCCGAAGACGCCGAGGACGAGCAGGAGCGCTGCCGGAATGGCGAGGAACGAGTAGTAGGCGAGCGCCGCGGCGACGTCCGTGATCCCGTCGGCGAGCCCCTTCGTCACGGCCGACTTGACGATGCCCGGATACTCGCGCGGGGAGATCCCGCCCGGGTCGCGCTCCTGCCTGCGCTCGCGTTCCAGCATCCCTGCCATGAAGGTCCGTCTACCCGCGGGCTATCGTTCCTCACACCCGCGGGCGTGGCGGAACTGGTAGACGCAACGGGTTTAGGACCCGTCGGGCGCAAGCCCCTGGAGGTTCGAGTCCTCTCGCCCGCATCGGCGCTCTGGTGCGCGCTTGCGCGGTGGTCTAGCCGCGGCCGGTGTCCACTAGGCGCCCAAACGACCGAGGAGGGGCCTGAAGGTGCAAGCGCCGTCGTTCCACGAGATGGAGCAGATGAGCGACGACGGAGCGGCACCCGCCGAAGCTGGCGGCTCGACTTCTTCGGCGCCTTCAACGCGCCGTGCGAGTAGACGCGCTCGACAGCGACGACGCGCTTCTCGCGGTCGAGGTCGCGCCGCTCCAACGCGATCCCCTCCTCCGGCCTCGGGCCCGTCCCTGCGGCGAAGATAGCCACTGCGCCGTACCTGGGGCCTAGCTCGACCGCGACGGCGTCTACGTCGTCCCAGGAGGCGAACGTCTCGACCTCTGGCCGGTGCGGCTTCGGGTTACGGATCCCGTCGGCGGGGTTCCGCTCGCATCCGCCAGTCCACGGCCTGCCTGAGCACCTGCTTGAGCGAGCGGAAGACGCCGTGACGGGCCCCGGCGAGAGGGAGGCCCGCCACGTCGCCAACTCGGCGGGGACGAGCTGGTCGAGCGGCACGTCCCCGAACGCCCGCACGGCCTGCCGCAAGTCCGAGCGGAGCTTACGGAGGGTCGCGGGGTCGGCCTGGTGCTGGTGCAGGTAGCGGTCGACGAGCGCCGCGAGCGGCACGTCCTCGCGGTACAACCCGCCGAGCCGGATCCGGCGCGGCTCTTCGTCCAGCACGAAGCGGGCCAGCTCGCGCAGCCGCTCGTTCCGCTGCTGCTCCCGGTCGAGGGCGGCGTTCAGCGTGTCCCACTCGGCCTCGGCGTCCTCCGGGAACGCTCGTCCCGGGTACTCGGCGGCGATCTCCTCCAGCCGCGCGCGGATCTTGTCGGCCGCCTCGTACTCGCGGCCAGCGATGGTGACTCTCATGACTGGCACTCCTCACTCGCGTTGGGCTTCCGTCGAGTGCGGCGGCTCCTACTCAGGCCGACCCCTGCCCTCTCGCCTAGATCCGTCAGGCAGCGAGCCCCGTCATGGGAGTGCAGCAACCTCTCCATAGGCTTGTCGGCTACGCGCACAGGGCGCGGGGTGGGGGTCGGGGGTCGTCGTCGAAGCAGGCGGACGCTCGAAGCCCCCACGCCGGGCCTGCCAACAAACCCTGAATAGCGATCCGAAGACGCCCCGATGCCGCTCGACCACGGGCGCGCAACGATTGAGCGAGAAAGGAGGTGAGTGCAATGCTGACGGCCGACGAATATCGGAAGGCCGAGTTCGGCTACACGCTCGCCGAGTCGCGGCGCGGGTTCAAGATCCACGCGGCCGTCTACGGGATCGTGATGACGGGCCTGATCGTGCTCAACGTGCTCCTCATCACGCTCACGGAGGCGAACTTCCCGTGGGTGGTCTTCCCGCTCGTGGGCTGGGGGATCGGCCTCACGTTCCACTACGTGTACGGCTACCGCCACGCCGCGCGCGAGGCTGAGATGCGCCAGCGGCGCGTCGAGACGTACTCAGACCGGACGCGGGAACTTGTCTGATCCACGAGGCAGAACGGGGCGGGTGCCCAGCGCCCTGCCCCGTTTGCCGTTTCTTGACGTACCGCGCCTGACCCCCGCCACATTCCGGCGGGCGATGCGACTCTCGTGTTACGCGCACACGGCAGCGGTGGAGGGATCCTCCAGCGGCATCCCTACAATCCGGCCATGTTGAACGGGAAGCTCGAGCTTCACGGCTTCGACGCCGAGGCGATCGCGGCCAAGGCCCTCACCGCGAGCCTCTCAGCCTCGAACTGCCGTCTCGACGCGCACGAGTGGGAGGTCTGCCTCAGTTTCCTTGTCGTCGAGGTGTGGCGCGAGTCGGAGCGGCTCGAGCCGTCCTATTGGGCCTCGTTCTCGACGGTCGCCGGGCGAACGTGTCAGCGGCAGCTCATAGACTGGCGGCGGCAGCGGCTCGGCCCACCGTCTGGCGGTTCTCCGATCGCGTCCAGGCCGCGGCCGGTGGTCGTCAGCATCGACGGCCTCGACGACGCCGGACGCGACCGGCTAGAGCAGAGCGTCCCCGCGGCGAGCAACAACCCGGAGGACTTCGTCATGTTCATCGAGACGCTGACCGGCAGGCTCGATTCGAGCGGTGTCCAATCCGTGCCCAACGCCCCGAAACGAGGTCACGGAGCCATGCGTCACGTGCGCGATGTCGCGCACCTGAAAGCTAGGCGGGAAGCCACTTAGCGCCCTTCGGCGACACTCGCCGCCACACCCCGGGGAACCCCCTGGACGTTCGGGTCCTCTCGCCCGCCTCGGCCGCCGGCGGCCTGCCGGGCTCAGATTCCGCGGAGCGGGCGGATGCGGAACCTGCTCAGCATCGGGCGCTGGGGCAGGCCGGCGACGAGGTTCTCGAGCCGGCCGGCGACCTCGGCGGAGGTGGGGCGGGCGGCCGGGTCGAAGGCGAGGCAGGCTTCGAGGAGCTCCGCGAGGTCGGGCGCGACGGACTTCGGGAGCTGCGCGGGCGGCTCGTGGAGCTGGGGGAAGCGCTCCTCGCGCGAGCCGTCGCGGTCGCCTTCCGGGAAGGGACGGGTTCCGGCCACCGCGTGGAAGAGCGTCGCGCCCATCCCCCAGACGTCCGCGGGGGAGGCCATCGGGCCGAGCCGCTCGGGGTCGCACTGCTCGGGGGCCATGTAGGCGTCCGTCCCGATCCGGTGCTTCACGTTCCGGAGCGCCCCGACCGTCCGCGCGATCGAGAGGTCGATGAGCCGGGCCGGCGCGCCGAGGATGACGTTGCTCGGCTTGACGTCGAGGTGCACGACCCCCTCCTCCTCCAGGTAGTGCAGGGCCGAGGCGAGCTGCAGGCCGAGAGGGAGGAGCTGCTCGGGCTCGAGCGCGCCCTGCCGGCGGATCGAGGTCGAGAGCCGGGGGCCGTCGAGGTGCTCGAGGACGAGGTACGGCCGCCCCTCGAGGACGGCCCCGAGCCCGCGGACGATCACGGGATGGCGGAGCCGCTCGACGAGCTCGGCCTCGGCCGCGAGGCCGCGCAGGGCGTGCTCGTCGCCGACGAGGTTGGGGCGCACGACCTTGACGGCGACGAGCGCGAGGCGGCGCTCGTCCCAGGCGAGGTAGGTCTCGTACCGCTCGCCGCCGCCGAGGAGGCGCACGGCCCGGAGGCGCGGCGCGATCTCGTCCTCCTCTTCGAATCCCCAGGCCTCGGCAGGGGGAGTCGCTTCCTCCCCCTGCCTCGGCTCGGCGTGCTCGCCGGCGACGGGTTCCATCCGCTCCGGCCTAGGCGAAGCTGTTCGAGTCGCTGTCGCTCGCGTCGCTCGTCTGGTCGGCCGACGCGTCGATCGAGCGCGAGACGTCGCGCGAGTTGTGGTCGCCCGTGCGATCGCGCGAGCGGTCGAGCGAGTTCGAGCGGTCGGGCTTGCCGACCTTGTCGCCGGTCTTGTCGCGCGAGCGGTCGAGGGAGCGCGAGCGGTCCTTGCTGGTCATGTCCCGCGAGCGGTCGTTCGACTTCGAGCGCGAGGCCGATGTCTCGTCGTCGTCGTCCTCCCGGGCGGCGACGACCTCGACCTCGTCCTCGTCGCGCTTGAGCGCGACCTGGTCGTTGGCGTTGGACGTGTCCTGCGTCGTCCCGGCGGCGACCGCCCCGGAGCCGAGCAGGAGCCCGGTGGCGGCGAGCACGCTCGCCATCCCGCCGAACGCGACCTTGATGACTTTCTCCATGACGGCTCCCTTCCTGCTTTGCTGTCGTGGCGGCGATTGTTCCCCGTCTTCATGAGAGGAACGCGAGCTGCCGGTGAGACTCCTCTCATCTACACCGGCGGCACGATCCTGAGGGCCGGGCGCGGCACGGGAGTCTGGTCGGGCCGGTCGAAGCCGAGGGCGGGCGGCGGGTCGGCGCCCCACCGGGCGGCGAGGTCGAGGAGAGCCTGCGTGGCTTCCCGCGCCTCGGCGCACCACGTGGGGTCGAGGGCGTTCGTCCACGGGTACTCCTTGCCCGCGAGCGAGGCGGCGAGGCCGACGCGGAACCAGCGCGGGTCGTCGCCCTCGGGCCGGTCGAAGCCGAAGCGCTCCCGCGCCTTCTTGAGCTCGGCCTCGAGCATCTGCATGAACGTCAGGTACCGCGTGAAGCGGTGCTGTGCGAAGTCGAAACGAACGAAGGCCTCGCCGGCGTCGGCGCCGCGCTCCATGAGGCCGCGGACGGCGGCCTCGTCCATGCTCAAGTTGAGGCCGCCCTCCGCGTCGGAGAGCCGGATGTGGCAGACGCGCTCGTGGAAGCCCGGCATCTCCATCTGCATCGTGTCGCGCCAGTTCAGCGCCGTGTCGAGGACCTTGCCGATCAGGCCGCCGAGGCCGCCTACCGACGCCCACCGGAGCGGCACCTCGCCGGCCGGGCCGTCCGGCAGGTACACGTGGCGAAGCGTCGGGTCGTCGCCCGCCTCGCCGGTCGCCGCTGCGAACGCCGGGTCGGGAGAGCCCATGAGGTCGAGCCCGAAGGTGGGGTGGCCGGGGAGGAGGGCGTCGAAGAAGTGCACCGGGAAGTTGCTCGTGACGGCGCCGTCGCAGAACCAGTGCTCGGCGAGGTCGCCCGGCAGGCCCTTCCGCTCCTCGTAGAAGGGCACCGCGGCGAGGAGTGCCGGCACGGCCAGGCTCATGCGGGTGGCGAGGAGGACCGGCATACGGCTCCCCGGAACGCGGTAGAGGGTGCGGCCGCGGACCTCGACGCGCTCGGCGTTCGCCCGCATCCACTCGGCGACGTCCGCCGGCACGACGCGGGCGATCTCCTCGGGGTCGAAGAGGAAGGGGTTGTCGTCCGGGAGCGGCAGGCGAACGGGGCGGCCGGCGCTGACGTCGGTCGTCATCAGCTGGAGCACGACCCCGCGCAGCTCGTCCATGCCCTCGGGCGCGGCGAGGTCGGCGAACGTGAGCGGCGGGTCGCCCGGCTCGCGGCCGGCACAGGCCTGGACGTGCTCGTGGAGCCAGTCGGCCAGGCCCGAGCCTTCCTCGAAGCCGGGCTGCGTCGTTCCCGGACAGAGGCCGTAGCCTGCCGCGCGGCCCTCGAGCGTCCGGACGAGCCCCAGGGCGGGACGGGCGACGCCGACTGTGATCGCCGCCGCGGCGAGCGTCGCGATCCCGAGGGCCGCCGTCGCGGCGAGGACCGGCCAGCCGAGAGCCGACCACCAGCCGAGCCACATGAAGAACGCGTAACCGGCCGCGCAGACGGCGGCGAGCCAGGCGAGCGCGAGCGCGAGCACGGGAAGCCACACGGGGCGGAGCGCCAGCGAGGCCACGCGCCAGCGCGCGCCCGGGCCCTTTGCGCGCGCGTCCATCATGCCGACCGCGAGGTCGAAGGCCGGCCGCGCGCGCGGGACCGGTTGGAAGAGGCCGAGCACGCGACCGGGCTCGCAGATGGCGTCGGCGAGCGCGCACAGCCGCTCGAAGCCGCCGCGGCCCTCGCGCCGGCCCAGCTCGGCCGCCGCGGTGACCGTGGCGGCGATCGCCCCGGCCGACGTCCCGCCGACGTTGCGGAAGCGGTAGCGCTTCGCCAGCGCGAGGATCGCGCCTGGGTAGACGACGCCGCTCGCAACGCCGCCCTTCATGACGAGATCGCAGACCTCGTCCGGCTCGTCGGGCCACGGGCCCCGCTCGATCTCGGCCATGCCTTCCCTCCCTCGTCGACAGCCGCAGGATCGTCCCGCCGCCGGCGGCGGTCGTCAAGCGCGGCTCAGCCGCCGGAGGCGGCGGCGAGGCGACGCTCGGCCTCCGCCGCGTCCAGTCCCTCGACCTCGACGACCTTGTGCCGCGACGCGTGCCCGGCGACGACGGACACGTGCCCGCGCGGCAGGCCGAGCGCCCCGGCGAGCAGCTCCTCGAGCGCCCGGTTGGCCCGGCCGCGCTCGGGCGGCGCGGCGACGCGCGCCCTCCAGCCGTCGCCGTGGCGGCCGACGAGCTCGCTCCGGCTCGCGCCCGGAGACACCGTCACCTCGAGTCGGGTCACCACCCCGGGAGTCTGAACCTCTTCTGACACAATGGGCCGGGTGAAGACGAAGGTCGAAGAGCTGCCGGAGAGCCGCGTCCGGCTGGAGGTCGAGGTACCCGAGGAGGACGTCAAGCACGCCCTCGAGCACGCCGCCGGCGACCTCGCGGAGTCCCTGCGCATCCCCGGATTCCGCAAGGGGAAGGCGCCGATTCAGGTCGTCGTCGCGCGCGTCGGGCGCGAGGCGCTCTGGGACGAGGCCGTTCGCAGCCACCTCGACGGCTGGTTCTGGGCCGCCGCGGCCACGTCCGGCGTGCGCCCGGTGTCCAACCCCGAGGTCGAGGCCGACGGCGGGCCGCCCCCCGACGGGGAGACGTTCCGCTTCACCGCGACCGTCTCCGTCGTGCCCACGCCGACGCTCGGCGACCTCGACGCGCTCGAGGTCCCGGCGCCGGAGCCGGAGGTGCCGGCGGAGCTCGTCGACGCCGAGCTCGAGCGCCTGCGCGAGATCGTGGCCGAGCTCGTTCCCGCCGATCGTCCGGCGCAGCCTGGCGACGCCGTCGTCATCGACCTCGACGGCGAGGAGCCGGGCACGACACAGCGCGACTACGTGGTCGAGCTCGGCGCCGGGCGGCTCGTGGACGAGATCGAGGCGGCGATCCTCGGCATGTCTGCGGGCGAGGCGAGGACGGTCGACTTCGAGCTCGCGGACGAGTCGACCGCAGCGGTGAAGGTCTCGGTCAAGGAGGTCAAGGAGAAGGTCTTGCCGCCGCTCGACGACGAGCTCGCCCGGACGGCGACCGAGTTCGAGACGCTCGCGGAGCTGCGCGCCGACATCGAGGCGCGCCTGCGCGAGCAGCTCGAGGAGGAGCTCGAGCTCCAGCTCCGGCAGGCCGCCGCGGACGCGCTCGTCGGGTCCTCCTCGTTCGAGGGCCTCGCGCCCATGGTCGAGCGGCGCACGGCCGAGCTCGCCAACGGCTTCGTCCGCTCGATCGAGAGCCGCGGGCTCAGCCTCGAGGTCTACATGTCGATGACCGGCCAGACGCAGGAGCAGCTCGTCGAGCGGCTCCAGGCCGAGGCCGAGCAGTCCCTCAAGCGGGAGCTGGTCCTCGACGCCCTGGCCGACGAGCTCGGGCTCGAGGTCGGCGACGAGGAGGTCGAGGCCGTCGTCCGCGAGCAGGCGGAGGAGGCCGGCGACGACCCCGCCGAGGTGCTCGCGTCCGTGCGCGAGCGCGGAGGGTTCGAGCAGCTCCGCGGGGACATGCGGCTGCGCAAGGCGCTCGACGAGGTGGTCTCCCGGGCCAAGCGGATCCCGGTCGAGCTCCACCGTGCGCGCGAGAAGCTCTGGACGCCGGAGAAGGAAAAGGGCCCCGGCGAGACAACTCTATGGACGCCAGGAAGCAAGGGAGGCACATGAGTCCGTTGATCCCCATGGTCGTGGAGCAGACGTCGCGAGGCGAGCGCGCCTTCGACATCTACTCGCGGCTCCTGAACGAGCGCATCATCTTTCTCGGCACCCCGGTGGACGACCAGATCGCCAACCTGATCGTGGCGCAGCTCATTCACCTCGAGTCCGAGGATCCGGACAAGGACATCTCGCTCTACATCAACTCGCCGGGCGGCTCGGTCTATGCCGGCATGGCCATCTACGACACGATGCAGTACATCAAGCCCGACGTGCAGACGATCTGCGTCGGGATCGCCATGTCCATGGGCGCCCTGCTGCTGGCCGGAGGCACCGACGGCAAGCGTATGGCGACGCCGCACTCCAAGGTCCTCATCCACCAGGTCTCGGCGGGCTTCCAGGGGCAGGCGACGGACATCGAGATCCAGGCGCGCGAGACGCTCAACATGAAGCGCCTCCTGGAGGAGATCATCGCCACGCACACGAAGCAGCCCCTCGAGAAGGTCGGCAAGGACATGGAGCGCGACTACTTCATGACGGCCCAGGAAGCCCTCGACTACGGGATCATCGACACGGTCATCTCCCATCGCGGCACGCCCGCGATGGCGGCGGCCTCCTAGCCAGAACAGCGTTTTCGCGGTAAAAGGAGAGAGACGTGGCTCGCGCGACCGACGGCAACGAACAGCTTCTCTGCAGCTTCTGCGGCAAGAGCCAGCGGCAGGTCAAGAAGCTCATCGCCGGGCCCGGCGTCTACATCTGCGACGAGTGCATCGATCTCTGCAACGAGATCATCGACGAGGAGCTGACCACCCCGGCCCAGCTCGACCTCGACAACCTCCCGCGGCCGAAGGAGATCTACTCGATCCTGAACGACTACGTCGTCGGCCAGGAGGAGGCCAAGCGCACGCTCTCGGTCGCCGTCTACAACCACTACAAGCGGGTGCAGATGGCGGCCGACGACGACGACGTCGAGCTGGCGAAGTCGAACATCCTCCTGCTCGGGCCCACGGGCTGTGGGAAGACGCTCCTCGCGCAGACGCTGGCGCGCATCCTCAACGTCCCCTTCGCCATCGCCGACGCCACGGCGCTGACCGAGGCCGGCTACGTCGGAGAGGACGTCGAGAACATCCTCCTCAAGCTGATCCAGGCGGCCGACTTCGACGTCAAGAAGGCGGAGACCGGGATCATCTACATCGACGAGGTGGACAAGATCGCGCGCAAGGCGGACAACCCGTCGATCACGCGGGACGTCTCCGGGGAGGGCGTGCAGCAGGCGCTCCTGAAGATCCTCGAGGGGACGGTGGCGAGCGTGCCGCCGCAGGGCGGGCGCAAGCACCCGCACCAGGAGTTCCTCTCCATCGACACGACGAACATCCTCTTCATCTGCGGCGGGGCCTTCGCCGGGCTGGAGACGATCATCGGCAAGCGCATCGGCAAGAACCAGGTCGGCTTCGGCGCCGACATCAAGTCGAAGAAGTCGATCGAGTCGAGCGAGCTCCTCTCCCAGGTGATGCCGGAGGACCTCCTCAGCTACGGGCTGATCCCGGAGTTCATCGGCCGGCTCCCCGTCGTCTCCGCCGTGCACCAGCTCACGCGCGAGGACCTCGTGCAGATCCTGCTCGAGCCGAAGAACGCGCTCGTCAAGCAGTACCAGCGCTTCTTCTCCTACGACTCGGTCGAGCTCGTCTTCACCGAGGACTCGCTCTGGCAGATCGCCGACAAGGCGCTCGAGCGCGAGACCGGCGCGCGCGGCCTCCGCTCCATCATCGAGCTCGCGCTCCTCGACGTCATGTTCGAGCTGCCCTCCCGCCAGGACGTCTCCAAGTGTGTGATCACGAAGGAGACGATCGAGCGGAACCTCAGGCCGACGCTCGTCACGAGCGGCGGCCGGGCGCTCGCCCTCGACGAGCTTGAGGAAGAGTCGGCCTGACCAAGGCGCCTTGTCGTCGGACGCATGGCCGTCCGCACGACTGGAGCCGCCTCCGAGTGATCACGCGAGTCTGGTTGCATCGATCAGGCGGTTCCGCGGCTCGATGATCACGCTCGCCGCAAGGGGATCTCACGCGATCCTGGGCCAGTTCGACGCGAGCGTCATCCCAGAGCTCGTGAGGGCTCCGGGGCGCTCCCGGCGACCTCACTGGAGCCCCTGCGCTGGACACGATGCCAACGGTGTCGTCAGGGCTAGCCACGATCCGCACGAGGGCGTAGAGTTCCGCCTGTGACTCCGGCGCGGTCGACACGACGGGAGCGCGGCTGCTTGCTCGTGGCCGACATCTCCGGTTACACGGCCTACGTGGTCTCGAGCCCACTCGCCGAGGCGGAGGACGTCCTCGCCGACGTGACCGCGACCGTCTCCGAGAGCCTGGGCGTCGTCTTTCGGCTGAACAAGCTCGAGGGCGATGCAGTCTTCGGCTACACGCTCGAAGACGGCCTCGATGCGACGATGGTGCTCGACGCGGTCGAGGAGTGCTACTTCGCCTTCCGGCGGCGACTGCGCGGGCTCGAGCACGCGACCGCCTGCAGCTGCAACGCCTGCGCCAGGATCCCCGATCTCGACCTCAAGTTCGCCGTCCACGCGGGCGAGTGGGTGCGCCGCGCCGGCCGAGGCGGGGAGGAGCTGACCGGCAGGGACGTGATCGTCGTTCATCGGCTCCTCAAGAACTCCGTCGCCGACGCGTTCGGGCTCGCTGGCTACGCGCTCTTCACGGAGGCGTGCGTCAACAGGCTCGGGCTCGACCCCGACGCCCTCGATCTGCACCCGCACGTGGAGGAGTACGGCGACGTCGGCCCGGTGCGCGCCTTCGTCTCCGATCTGGAGGGGCGCTGGACGCAGGAGGCCGAGCGGCGGCGCGTCGTCGTCCCGCCGGCGGACGCCTGCTTCGAGGTGGAGGCGGTCCTCCCGGCTCCCCAAGCCGTGGCCTGGGAGCACCTGACGGCGCCCGGGAAGCGCGGCCGCTGGACACAGTCCGTCCTGGACGAGCGAACGACCGGCGGGCGCCGGGGCGCGGGGACCGAGTACTGCGTCGACGACCGCGCGCTCGTCTACGAGGAGATCCTCGACTGGCGCCCGTTCGACTACTTCACGGAGCGGCGGACGCTCGTCGGCTCGGCCTCGCTGGTGCTCACGACCGAGTTGGAGCCGGTCCCAGGGGGGACGAAGGTGACGACGCGCGGCGCCCGGGACGGCGGCCGCATCGCCTGGCTTCGCTCCGGGCCGCGCTTCGTGCGACGGCTCGAGGGCGGCTACCGCCGGCTCGCGGAGGCGCTCGCCGCCGACGAGGCGGCGTAGAAGGGAGGAAAGCGATGCTGGCGGACGCGAACGTCTACGTGAACCTCGGCTCGAGCGACGTCGACCGGACGGTCGCGTTCTACGAAGGGACGCTGGGCCTACCGCTCGTCGGCAGGCGCGAGCTCGTGGAGGGGCGCCCGGAGGTGCTCTTCCGCGCGGGCGGCGCCGTCATCTGCGTCGAGGGCGGAGCGGGAAAGCCGAGCCCGCCGAAGAACCCGCCGTTCACGTTCCGGGTCGCGAACATCGACGCGACCGCGGCCGCGCTCCGCGAGCGGGGCATCGTCTTCGAGGAGTACGACTTGCCCTTCCTGAAGACGGAGAACGGCATCGCCGAGGTCGCGGGGATCAAGGCCGCGTGGTTCAAGGACCCGGACGACTACCTGCTCGCCATCATGGAGGGCCAGGACCCCGCGGAGTCGTAAGTCACCGGCCGCACGGGGCTCTACGAGACGGTCCAGGCCTTGCGGGCGAGCGTGAGCCCGTGTCCGTCCCGGTTGGTGCAGACGAGGCCTTTCCGGCGCGACGTGCACTCGATCCCGCCGCGGCGCCACGTCTCGCCGTAGGCGAGCGTCGGCGCCCTCCGGCGGTAGACCGTGTCGCTCCCGCAGAGCGGTGTCGCCGCCCCTGCCTTGCCGAGCGTCAGGCCGACCCAGTCGAAGTCGCACCCGCCTCCCGGCTCGGGCCTGAGCCCGCTGAGGATGTCGCAGCGGAGCGTTCCCGCGATCAGCCGGCAGGCGACGTTTCGCGAGGGCATCTGGAACGCCCGCGCGCGCAGGTCCGGCGGCCCGGCAGGCTCGCCCTCGGTCTCCTGCGCCGTCGTCGGGGCGGTGGCCGCGGGCGTCTCGGAGTCGTCGCCGCCGCAGCCGGCCAGCAGCAGGGCGACCGCGAGCGCTCCGGCGAGCCGGATCAGCCCGAGCGGCGTCAGGCCTAGTCCTGCTCCCAGACGACCGAGCAGACCTCGACGGGCTCCTTGATGCCCTTCAGGGTCACGCTCCTCGCGTCCGCGACGGGGACCTGCGGCACGCCGTCCATCGTCGCGCGGCTCGCCAGGATCTCGCGGCCGGTCGCGGCGGCGCCGATCCGGGCGGCGGCGTGGACGCCTTTGCCATGGTAGTTCTCCTTCGTCCGCAGGGCGCCGTCGGAGTGGACGCCGATGCGGACGTCGAACTCGAAGTCCCGGTCGACGGCGCGCTGGATCGCGACCGCGGCCGCGAGGGCGTCCGCCGGCTCGTCGAAGGCGGCGAAGAAGCCGTCGCCGGTGTGGTCCACGACTTGGCCGCCGTGGTCGCCGAAGATCGTCCGCAGCGTGTCGTCGTGGCGGCGGAGCAGGTTGCCCCAGTGGCGGTCGCTGGCCATCGCGCTCGCGAGCTCGGTCGAGCCGACGATGTCGGTGAAGAGGAACGTCTTCAGCACCGTCGTCGCCGTGTCGCGCATGAGCAGCTCGGCGACGCGCTCGGCGTCCCGCACGGCGCCGAGGCGCTCGAAGCGTGCGGCGGCCGCCTGGAGCTCCCAGACGGCGCCGTCCTCGTCGCCGATCTCGCGCAACGCCCGCCCGAGCTGCTCCCGCGCGCGGGCGCCGTCGTACGTCGCGCCGATCGCGCTCCAGCCGGTGCGCGCCTCGCGGAACGAGCGGTAGGCGGCGTCGGCGTCGCCGCGGGCGAGCTCCGCCTGGCCGCGCGCGAACGCGGCCGCGGCCTGGAGCGCCGAGGTCTCGTAGACGCCGGCGATCGACCCGAGCTCCTCCGTCCAGGCAGCGGCCTCGTCCGCCTCCCCGGCCGCGATGGCGATCTCGACCGCCGCGGGCAGCAGGCGCGCGCGGGCGGGGAGCCCGAGCGAGCCCTGGGCGGCGGCCCGCCGGATGGAGGAGAGCGCCCCCTTCGGGTTGCCCTGCGCCAGCCGGAGGAGTGAGAGACCGGGCTCGGGCATCCGCCCGAGCTCGTCCGCCTCCCGGAAGGCCTGCTCGGCCTGGTTCAGCTCGCCAAGGCGGAGCCGCACCTCGCCGAGCTCGTAGAACGCGGCGCCCGCGACGCGCGGGTTCCAGACGCGCAGCTCCTCCCCGGCGCTGCCGGCGAGCTCTTGCGCCTCCGTGAGCCGGCCCTTGACCTTCATCACCTCGGCGTAGTTGACGCGGCACATGCCCGGGAAAGCCGTGAGCGCGTTCGCCTCGCAGAAGTCGCTCGCGCGGTCCGTCCACTCGCCTGCGCTCTCGAAGTCGGCGACGTCGCGGCAGGCGCCGATCGTGTTGCAGTACACGGAGAGAGTCGAGAACGGATCGAGCTCGCCGGCCAACGCGGCTGCGCTCGCCTCGTCGAGGAGGAGCTTGCCCTCCGCGACGTAGCCCTGCGCGATGAGAGCGCCGCCCTGGCGCTGGATGCCGCGGATCTCGAGGTTGCGGTCGCCGAAGCGGCGGCCCAGCTCCTCGGCCTCCTTCCCCAGCCGGATCGCCTCGCCGTAGTCGCCCTCGCCGAGCGCGTCGAGCGCCCGCTGGAGCGCCCAGTAGCCGTGCTCGGCCGCCTCCTCCTGCGAGTCGAGGAGCCGCTTCGCCCGGCTCATCCAGCCGTTGGCGACCGAGAGCTGCAGGTTGTTCCTGTGGTTGTGCGCGAGCCAGACCGCGACGAAGGCGGCGCGCAGGAAGTTGCTCTCCTGCAGGTAGCCCCGGTAGGCCCGCTCGAAGTTCGCATCCACCTCATCCATGTGGCCGGCCCACATGGCGGCCTCGCCGAGCAGGAGCAGCTCCTCCGGGCCGAGCTGCCCCGCGTCGTCGGCGCGCTTCAGGAGCTCGTAGCCGTCGGCCCACCGCTGCTGCCGGACGGCGTCCCGTCCCGCCTCGACCGGGTCGCCGGCGAGCTGCGTCACGAGATCTGGCATCCCCTCATGCTAGAAGTCTGCCCGAGCCGGATGCCGAAAGCCAAGATCTGATCGTCGACGACGTCCACGACATCGGGCGCCTGCTCCGGCACCGGCTGAAGACGGACGGCTACGAAACGGTCTTCGCGGGCGACGCGATCGCCGTCGTCAACGTCGCGCGCAGGGAGTCGCCCGACCTGATCCTGCTCGATCTCGGCTTCCCCGCCCGGCGACGGGCGGCTCGTGATGGAGAGGCTTCAGGCGCCGTGCCTGCCCTCGAGGGGATCCCGATCGTGATCATCACCGCGCGCACGACGTCGCCTCGGAGCGGGGCGAGCTCGCGGGCGCGGGCGCGACCGCGGTCTTCCAGCAGCCGTTCGACCACCATGAGCTCCTCGCGGCGATCGACCGTACTCTCCGCGGCTGAGCGCGCATCGCGCGCCCGTAGAATCAGGCGGTGATGGAGCCGACGTACCGCCCCGAGGACGTCGAGCCGCGCTGGCAGGAGACGTGGGAGGCCGAGGGGCTCTTCCGCGCGGGCGCCGGAAGGCGGCGCGACGAGACGTTCGTCATCTGCGTCCCGCCCCCGAACGTGACCGGTGCGCTGCACATGGGCCACGCCCTGAACGGCGCCATCCAGGACGTGCTCGTCCGCTGGCACCGCATGCGCGGCTTCGACACGCTCTGGCAGCCGGGCTACGACCACGCGGGCATCTCGACCCAGAACGTCGTCGAGAAGCAGCTCGTCGCCGAGGGCACCTCGCGCAAGGAGATCGGCCGCGAGGCCTTCGTCGAGCGCGTCTGGCGCCACCTCGAGGACACCGGCCGCACGATCATGGGCCAGTACCGCCGACTCGGCGCCTCGCTCGCCTACGACCGCGAGCGCTTCACGATGGACGACGCCTACGTCGAGGCGGTCATGCGCTTCTTCGCCCACTGCTGGGAGCGCGGCTGGATGTACCGCGCGAACCGGATCGTCAACTGGTGCCCGTTCCACGAGACGGCCATCTCGGACCTCGAGGTCGTCCACGAGCCGATGGACGACGCGCTCACCTACGCGCGCTACCCGTTCGCGGGCGGCTCCGGCTGGCTCACGGTCGCCACCGTGCGGCCGGCGACGATCCTCGCGGACGTCGCCGTGGCCGTGCACCCCGAGGACGAGCGTTACCGCGGCGCCGTCGGCCGCGAGGTCGTCGTGCCGTTCCTCGAGCGCCGCGTGCCCGTAATCGCGGACGAGCTCGTCGATCCCGAGTTCGGCACCGGCGCGCTCAAGATCACTCCCGGCCACGACCCGACCGACTTCGAGATCGGGGAGCGCCACGGGCTCCCGGTCGTCACCGTCGTCGGCCCGGACGGGAGGATGAACGACGAGGCGGGCGCGCTTGCCGGACGGACGCAGGCCGAGGCCGACGAGGCGGTCGTGGCGTGGCTGCGCGAGCGCGGCCAGCTGGAGAAGCGCGAGCACTACCGCCACAACGTCGGCACCTGCGAGCGCTGCCACACCCGCATCGAGCCGCTCGTCTCCCTCCAGTGGTGGTGCGCGATGGAGGAGCCGCGGCAGCCCGCCCTCGTCGCGCTGCGCAAGCGGCGCGTCCGATACCACCCGGAGTCCCAGCACGCGTTCGCGATTCGCTCCTTCGAGGAGATCCCGGACTGGAACGTCTCCCGGCAGCTCTGGTGGGGGCACCAGCTTCCGATCTGGTACTGCCCGGACGGGCACGCGACCTGCGCGTGGCCGCCGCCGGAGGCCTGCGCGGAGTGCGGCTCGCGCGAGCTCGAGCGCGACCCGGACGTCCTCGACACCTGGTTCTCGTCCGCGCTCTGGCCCTTCGCCACGCTCGGCTGGCCGGAGGAGACCGACGACCTCCGACGCTACTACCCGGGCCATGTCAACTCGACCGCGCGCGAGATCATCCGCCTCTGGGTCAACCGCATGATCTGGACTGGACTCGAGCTCGTCGGCGACGTCCCCTTCGAGGACGTGATCATCCACTCGACGGTGCTCGCCCCCGACGGGCGGCGCATGTCGAAGAGCCTCGGCACCGGCATCGACCCGCTCGACGTCATCGCCGCCCACGGCGCCGACGCGACCCGCTACGGGCTCCTGAAGATGTCCTCGACCCAGGACGTTCGCTTCGCCGAGGGCATGGTCGAGGAGGGGCGGAAGCTGGCGGTGAAGCTCTGGAACGTCTCCCGGCTCCTGCTCGCCAACGCCGGCGATGCCTCGCCCGCGGCGCGCCCGCGCGCGCTCGAGGAGCGGTGGATCCTCGCCCGCCTCGACGCCGCCCGCGCCGACGTCGAGGAGGCCTGGGCCGGCTTCGACTTCGCCGCGGCGGTGAAGGCCCTCTACCGGCTCACCTTCGACGACTTCTGCGACTGGTACGCAGAGGCGATCAAGCCGCGGCTCTACGAGGGCGACGAGGACGCGCGCGCGACGGCGCTCGCCGCGCTCGAACGGCTCCTCGCGCTCCTCCACCCGGTGCTCCCGCACGTGACCGAGGAGATCTGGTCGCAGCTGCCCGCGCGCGAGGCCCGGCTCGTCGTCTCGCCCTGGCCCGAGCCCGACGGACGCTTCGCCGCGGACGTCGGCGTCCTCGAGCGAGTGCGCGACGCGGCGGCGATCTTCCGGCGCAGCGGCGTCCTCGTCGAGCTCGGGGGGGAGGAGGAGCGGCGCATCTTCGCCGCCGTCGTCCGGCCCGACCGGGCGCCCGCGAACGGCGACGCCGCCGCCGAGGTCGCGCGCCTGCGCAAGGAGGTCGCCCGCGCCGAGGGCAAGCTCGGCAACGAGCGGTTCGTCGCCAACGCTCCCCCCGACGTCGTCGAGGGCGAGCGCGAGAAGCTCGAGCGCTACCGGCGCGAGCTCGCCGCACTCGGTGGGTGAGACGCCCCACACCGGCTGGGTCCGGAGCCTCACCCCCTGGCCGGAGGAGTTCGGGCTCGAGCGCATCGTGGCGCTCCTCTCCCGCCTCGGCGAGCCGCAGCGGCGCTATCCGGCGATCCACGTCGTCGGGTCGAACGGCAAGACGACGACCGTACGGATGATCGAGGCCCTGCTCGAGGCGGAGGGCCTCCGCACCGGCGCGTACACGTCGCCGCACGTCCTCTCCTGGGCCGAGCGGATCCGCGTCCAAGGCCGGAACGCGGACCTGGAGCGCGCGCTCGCGCGCGTCCGCGAGCACGCGGAGGCGGTCGGCGCGACTCAGTTCGAGGCCCTGACCGCCGCGGCTCTTGTCGAGTTCGCGGAGGCGGGCGTCGACGTGGCGATCGTCGAGGCCGGGCTCGGCGGCCGCCTCGACGCGACCAACGTCCTCGACGCCCGCGTCGTCGTCCTCACGAACGTCGCCCGCGAGCACATGGAGGTGCTGGGGCGGACGCGGGAGGCGATCGCGGCCGAGAAGCTCGCCGTTGCGCGGGCGGGCGCGCAGGTCGTCCTCGGCGAGGCGGAGTGGGAGGAGGCCGCCCGCGCGGCCGGCGCCGTGGGCGTGACCGTGGTCTCCGGCTCCAGTGCCGCGCTCGCGCACGCGGCCGCATCCGTCTTCTGCGAGCGCGACGTCGACCCGGCGCCGCTGGCGGACGTGCGCGTTCCCGGCCGGCTCGAGCGCGTGTCCGAGTCACCCCTCGAGATCAGGGACGGCGCTCACAACGTCGCGGGCGTTGGCTACCTGCTCGCGCGCCTGCCGACGGCCGACTGGGTCGTCGTGGCGGGGATCCTCGCCGACAAGGACGCGGCCGGGATGCTGGCCGGGCTCTCCGCGCTCGGCGACACCCTCGTCGCTACTGCGTCGTCGAGCCCGCGTGCGGTTCCAGCCGACGAGTTGGCCGCTCTCGGCCGCCCGTACTTCGCGCGCGTGGAGGCGATCTCTGACCCCTGCCCGGCGCTTGGGCGGGCCCGCGAGCTCGCCGGCCCGGAAGGCGCCGTCCTCGTCACGGGGTCGCTGACCCTGCTGGCCGACCTCGCATCCGTCCGCTCTTCGTGTCTACCATGGCAAGCGTCGGCGAGCGCCTGAGCGTCATCGTCCTCGCGGCGGTCGTACTCTGTGCGATCGCGGCGATCTCGTTTGGCGCAGGGTGGTTCGTAGGAAAGATGCTCCTGTGACTCGCTTCCACATACTTCTCGCACAGACGACGGAGGACACGAGCGACCCGCTGGACTTCTTCCGGGATTTCTTCGACTCGGAAGTCTGGCTCGTCATGCGGAACGTGACGCTCTTCTTCCTCGTCGTCTTCTGGCTCGCGTCGGCCTACTGGGTGTACAAGGACGCGCGCCGGCGGATCGAGGACCCGTGGCTCCTGGCGATGGCGGTCGCGCTCGGCATCTTCCCGCCCTTCGTCGGGCCGCTCCTCTACATGTTCTTCCGCCCGCCCGAGTACCTCGAAGACGTCCGCGAGCGCGAGCTCGAGATCAAGGCGATGGAGGAGAGCCTCGACACCGCCGAGCGCTGCCCGGTCTGCCGCGCGGCGATCGAGCCGAGCTTCCTCTCCTGCCCTGTGTGCACGACGAAGCTCAAGGACGCGTGCCGCCGGTGCAACGCGCCGCTCGAGCCGCTCTGGCAGATGTGCCCGCACTGCGAGACGCCGGTCGAGTCGCCGCGCGCCGTCGAGAATCTCTCGGGCTAAGCTCTCGGGGTGCAGCTCCTCGCGCAGATGCACCCGCAGGGCGGGGCCGACGACGGGTCGCTCGCGATCACGCTCGTCGCGCTCGTGGCGATGCTGATCCCCTGGGGCGTGCTCGGCGGCGTCTGCTGGGTGTTCTGGAGGGCAAAGAAGCGGGAGGACGAGGCGTCGGCTCGGGTCGAGGAATGGCGGAACGCACCCTCGTCCTGATCAAGCCCGACGCGATGGGCCGTCGCGTCGCCGGCGAGATCCTCTCGCGCTTCGAGCGCCGCGGCCTCAAGGTGGGCGCCGCGAAGCTCGTGCAGGTCGACCGGAGCCTGGCCGAGCTCCACTACGCCGAGCACGTCGAGAAGCCGTTCTTCGGCGAGCTCGTGGAGTTCATCACGTCGGCCCCGACGCTGGCCCTCGTCCTCGAGGGCGAGTCCGCGATCAAGGTCGTCCGCACGACGATGGGCGCGACGAACCCCGTGGACTCCGCGCCCGGCACGATCCGCGGCGACCTCGCGCTGGCGATGCCCGACAACCTCGTCCACGGTTCCGACTCGCCGGAGTCCGCGGAGCGCGAGATCGCGCTCTGGTTCGCCGACGGCGAGCTCGTCTGAAAGCGGGTGGCCGGGCTACCCGAGCACGCCGGTCGCAACCGCTCGGAGTGGACGGCCTGGGCGCCCGAGTATGCCGCGACCGCGCCCGACCAGTGGCGCATGGAGGAGCTCGCGTGGGGCGTGTGGGCCGTCCCGGAGCGAGAGCTTCGCGTTCTTCCCGCCTCGGTCGCCGGGCTGGACGTCGTCGAGCTCGGCTGCGGCACCGCGTACGTCTCCGCCTGGCTCGCGCGACAGGGAGCGCGGCCCGTCGGCGTCGACGTGACGCCGGCGCAGCTCGCGACGGCCCGGAGGATGCAGGAGGAGTTCGGGCTCGAGTTCCCGCTCGTCGAGGCGAGCGCGGAGGCCGTGCCCCTCCCGGACGCAAGCTTCGACCTCGCGCTGTCCGAGTACGGGGCCTCGATCTGGGCCGATCCGTACGCCTGGATCCCGGAGGCGGCCCGGCTCCTGCGGCCGGGCGGCGAGCTCGCCTTCCTCGTCAACGGCCTCCTCGCGATCCTCTGCGCGCCCGAGGAGGAAGAGCCTCCCGGCGCCGAGCTCCTGCGCCCGTCCTTCGGCATGCACCGCGTCGAGTGGGCCGGGACGGACGCCGTCGAGTTCCATCTCGGCCACGGCGACTGGATCCGGCTCCTCGTCGGCAGCGGCTTTGACGTCGTCGACCTCGTGGAGGTGCGGCCGGCCGCCGAGGGCGCCCCGCACCGCTTCGCCGGGCTGCCGGAGCGCTGGTGGGCGCTGCGCTGGCCGTCAGAGGAGATCTGGAGGGCGCGGCGCCGGTGAGGAGTTGAGCGCTCCCCCCGCCGCACCGCTCCTCCTCGCGTCCACGTCGCCGCAGCGCCGCGCGATCCTGAAGCAGCTCGGGCTCCCCTTCGACGTCGTCGCGCCCCGGTACGAGGAGGTGGACGAGCCGGGGCTCTCCCCGGTGAAGGTCGTGCGCGCGCACGCGCTCGGGAAGGCGCGCTCGATTGCGGCGGAGGCCGGCGGGCGGCCCGTGCTCGCGGTGGACACGGAGGTCGTGCTGGACGGCGAGGTCTTCGGGAAGGCGGAGACGGAGGCGGACGCGGCGGAGATGCTCGGCCGCCTCGGCGGGAAGACGCACACGGTCGTCTCGGGTCTCTGCCTCGCCGCGCCGGGCTGGGAGGAGGTGCGGCATGAGGAGACCCGCGTCGGCTTCCGGCCGCTCACTCCGCGGGACGTGGCCGTCTACGTCGCCGCGGGCGAATGGCGCGGCCGTGCGGGCGCCTACGCGGTCCAGGGCCTCGGCGCCGGCCTCGTCGAGCGCATCGAGGGCGACTACCTCAACGTCGTCGGCCTCCCGGCCGCCGTCCTGATCCGCCTCCTCGCGGAGCGCTTCCCGGGCGCCTACGGCGTCGGCTGACCCGTCCCGAACGGCCACGCCCGGGGTCTGACCCCTGTCGTGTCCGAAAGGGTCATGCCTGTGGGCCGATCGCGTCCCCTTCCACGAACCTCCGGTACGCCTTCTGGGCGAGGGGACGCGTCTTTCCGAAGGGCGCGAGCGCCTGCCCGGTATCGAGGAACCTGCGGGGACTCTCGACGCCGGCGACCTGGAGATAGCTGCTCCAGGGCCAGCTTCCCGGAAGGCGACAGAGGCCGGCGCGGATCGGGTTTCGCGGCAGGTATCGGGCGAGCTCGAGCAGGTGCCAGTCGCTCTCCACCACGACGGAGTGGAACCGTCCCTGGAAGAGATGACCGTCGAACGCGTGGCGGATGTTGAACATCTGCGCATAGCGGCCGTTCAGCCACTGCATGCCCGCGGAGAGATCCGGTCGAGGGGTCTGGACGACGAGGTGGTAGTGGTTGGGCATGAGGCAGTACGCGTACCCGATCCAGCCGCGCCCGGCGGCCAGCCGGTCGAGGAGCTGCAGGAAGAGGACGTAGTCGTGGTCGTCCAGGTAGATGCGCTGGCGCCGATTCCCGCGTCCCGTCAGGTGGAAGATCCCGGAGGGGAACTGGACGCGCGGCGGTCTCGGCACAGCACCCACGGTAGACGCTGAGCCACCCGACCTTTTCGTATGCCACAGAATCGGCACGGATTCGCCGTCCTCTCCGGCCACGGCCGGGGTCAGACCCCGGCCGTGGCCG
>DATHVD010000110.1:0-11303 GCA_035461525.1 Gaiellaceae bacterium | reverse complement strand
GGGAGAGCGCCGGCTTTGCAAGCCGGAGGTCACCGGTTCGATCCCGGTACGCTCCATCTCCTTTAGGAGAGCGATCTCGGTGAAAGTCCCGCAAGGCCGGGCCTGCGCTCGGCCTCGCGCTCGGCGGCTACGGGTCGGATCGGATCGGTTCGCCTTCCAGAGGCGGGACATTAGGGCGGTCAGCGCAGCGGCTGCGCGAGCGGATCATCGCTCCGAGAGCCGACCGACGTGGGCTCCGGTCACTGGTTAGTAGTCCTTCGACTCCACGCGTTCGAAGAGCCGCGCGGTGCCGGCCTGCATCCCGATCGCGTCGCCGGCGCGATCCCAGAGATCGGTCAACGCGGCGCGCAACGAATCAGCCTGCTCCCCGTCGTCGAGCTCGAGGTCGACGACGACGAAGTTCGGATCGTCGAGGGACCGCAGGATGCGATGTGCCTGAACGCCGTGCTCACGGCGGCCGACGGGGTCGTTGTCGAATGCTTCCTTCCACCTTTCGTAGTCCGAGAGGGTGAGCTCGAGTCGCAAGGTCCGCATCTCCAGGTCCTCCGTCCAGTCGTTCACTCGCCCTGGCGGGCGCCACTGCGCCGAGCATATCGGCCCCCACTCCGATCGGTTCGCACCGGGACTGCTCTGCCGGTGAGGCTCATGCCTGACAGGCTTCGCGCCCCCGACTCCCGCCGGCTCGAGCTCGTCCCACGTCTGGTCTTTCGCCCGCGGGGCGCGCGAGAGCCCCGGACGACCGCCGGCCTAGGCGCTGTGCACCTCTTGCGGAGGCGTCGCCCTGGCCCGTGGTGAGCGACGTCAGGCGTCGGGGCGCGGAGAGGCGTAACCTGAGGCGCGACGAGACGGTGAACCGGTGAGGCTTCTCCGCAGCAACCTTCGGCCGAGGGCAAGAGGCTATGACGTACGCGGGCGCGGGAAACGTGCTTCGGAAGGTTCGACTGGAGCATGTCCTATGCGTTCCTCTGTCCGAGGAGGGGGCACCGTCGGAGTGCGGGATGTCCAGCCATAGTCCCGGGAAGCGGGGTCACGGGTCGTGAAAGGAAGCTGCCTCTGCGGTGGCGTGCGCTTCGAGGTCACGGAGGACTTTCTCGCCGTGACCGCCTGTCACTGCACGAACTGCAAGAAGATCTCGGGCGGCGGGGGCACGGTGAGCGGGCGAGCCCGGACGTCCGCTATCCGCATCCTTGCCGGAGACGAGCTGCTGACGACGTTCCAGCCGGCCGAGGGAACGAGCAAGACCTTCTGCTCGGTCTGCGGCTCGAACATCTTCGGAGGCGGATGGCCCGAGGCCGAACGCGTCAGCGTTCGCCTCAGCGCACTCGACACGCCTTTCGATCGCAAGCCGGAGACACACATCTACGTCCGCTCCGTCGCACCCTGGGAGACGCTCCCGGACGACGGGGTGGAACGCTGGGACCCCCGAGACTAGGCCGCGAAGCGATCGCCGTTCGGCGACCTTCGTTTGACACGGCGCGGGCCGGACCGGAAGGATCCGCACCTCAGCGCCGGCGACCGGGACCAGGGAGGAGACGCAGATGCTCACGAGGGGACGGATCCGAAGCCGCGCAATCCTGGTCGTCCTCGCGGGCGCGATCGCAACCGGTGTGCTCGCGCTCGCCGGCAGCCCCGCCGCGGCGGCGCCGCCGGTCGCCGTCGAGAAACGGGACGCCAGGGGCCTCCTCGGGCTCGTCGGCGTCGACCACGTCGGCCTCACCGTCCCGGACATCGACGAGGCGGTCGCCTGGTTCGAGGACGTCATGGGCTGCAGCGCCCCGCTCACCTTCGGGCCGTTCTCCGACCCCGAGGGCACGTTCATGGAGGACCTCTTGGACGTCCACCCGCGCGCGGTGATCGAGCAGATCACGATGATCCGCTGCGGCCGCAGCGCCAACATCGAGCTCTTCGAGTACGACGCCCCCGACCAGGACCTGACGTTCCCGAAGAACTCCGACTGGGCGGGACACCACGTCGCCTTCTACGTCACCGACATCGACGCGGCGGTGGCGTACATGGAGGCGAAGGGCGTCGAGAAGCTGCTCGGCCCGCTCCTGGTCACCGAGGGCCCGGCGGCGGGGCAGGCGATCAACTACTTCCGCGCCCCATTCGGGACGTACGTCGAGCTGATCAGCTACCCGGAGGGGATGGCGTACGAGAGCGACCCGGGCCGGCCGCTCTGGTCGCCGAAGCGGAACGGGCTCGACTCCGTCGAGACGAGCGTGCCCGGGCTGCTCGGAATGGATCACGTCGGGATCACCGTCCCCGACATCGACGAGGCGGTCGCCTGGTTCGAGGACGTGCTTCGCTGCAGCGCCCCGCTCACGTTCGGTCCGTTCTCCGACCCGGACGGCACGTTCATGCAGGACCTGCTCGGCGTCCACCCGCGCGCGGTGATCGAGCAGATCACGCTCGTCCGCTGCGGCAACGGCCCCAACATTGAGCTCTTCCAGTACGACTCGCCGGACCAAGACCGGTCGTTCCGGCGGAACTCCGACTACGGCGGCAAGCACATCGCGTTCTACGTGCGCCACATCGACAAGGCCGTGGCGTACATGGAGGCGAAGGGCGTCGAGAAGCTGCTCGGCCCGCTCCCGGTCACGGAGGGCCCGGCGGCGGGGCAGACGATCAACTACTTCCGCACGCCGTTCGGCACGTACGTCGAGCTGATCAGCTACCCCAAGGGGATGGCCTACGAGGAGACGGCGACGACGCCGCTCTGGGATCCGCGCGACAACCGCCCGTAGGCGGCCCTACGCGCGCTCGAGCCGGTAGATCGCCGTGGCGTCGCTGAATGCCACGCCGCCATCCGGAGTCTGGACGAGGTCGATCGTGCACTCGTCCAGGAGCGGGGTCATGTGCAGGAGCTTGCCGGGTCGCTTCGGGCGGACGTGGAGGGCGACCATCCCCAGCCCGTGGTTGTTGCACATGAGGAAGCGGCCGCGGAGGGCGGGGAAGCGGCCGCCGTCGTAGTAGACGATCCCGACCGGGGACTGGTTGTCCGTGCCGTAGTCGAGCAGCGGCGGCGTCATCCGGCGCCCCCGCGTGATGCCTTCGTACCGCGGGTAGCCGTAGTGCTGGCCCGGCATGAGCAGGTTGATCTCGTCGTGGGCGCTCGTCCCGTTCTCGCCGGCGAGCGCGTGCTCGGTGCCGGGGAGGAAGGCCAGGTCGAACGAGTTCTTGAGCCCCAGCGCCCAGACGAGCGGGGCCCGGTCGCCGAAGGGGTTGTCACCCGGCGCCTTCCCCTCCGGCGTCACGCGCAGGATCTTCCCGAAGAGGTCGTCGAGGCCTGCCTCCTCGCCGTCGGAGCCGAGGTAGCCCGTGGGGACGTAAAGCATCCCGTCGGGCCCGAAGACGAGGCTGTACGTGTTGTCGAACTTCCGGGCCGGGAGGCGGAGCAGCACGCGCGGCGCCGTGCCGCGACCCTTCTTCTCCCTGTACCGGACGACGAGCGTCTTCTTGGCGAATCCCGTCCGCTTGCTGGGAACCTGGGTGACGACGTAAACGTAGCCGTTGTCCTCGAAGTCGGGGTCGAAGGCGATCCCCGAGAGCCCGCCGTGGTAGAACTCGACCCACTGGATGCCGAAGTGGCCGTTGACGTCCGCCCACGGCTTCGGGTCGACGGTGCCGTCCTCGCGAACCACCCGGATGAGCCCGCCCCAGAGCTCCGAGTAGAAGATGCGCCCGTCGGGCGCGGCCGCGAGCCCCGCCGGATAGTTCGCGCTCGCGATCTGGACAGCCTGGAAGGCCGGCACGTCCTCACGGGGGGGGAAGGTGTCGCGGGGGACGATCTTGACCGGCGCCTTCGCGATCCGCACGCGGCCGGACTGCGGCGGCGGCTCGGACGAGCCGGTCTCCACGACTCCCGTCGTCGTCTCGGGAGCCGCCTCGCTCGAGAACGCGGAGCAACCGCCGGCCAGGAGCGCGAGCGCGAGGGCGAGGGCAGCCGGAAGCACCGCCTTCATGGGCGGACGATACTCCTCGTGAGCATGCGCGCAAAGTCCCGGTCGGCGGCCGTGTGCGTAAGCCCGAGCCGTCCGGGGAAGGATGATGAGATTCCCGCTCGCCTCGCCGAGCCCCTCGACGGATCGAGCCGCCGCTGACCGAGATCGCCGAAGGCCTGGGGTACGTCAACCTCGCGCTCCTGAGCGTGCTGGCGGTGGCTGCCCTGTGGCTCTGGCGCCGGCGCAGGAGCAGGGCGGCGCTGTGGGCGGCGGCCGCGTTCGCCGTTCTCGCGGTCGTCGTCGACGTCTCCCGCGTGCTCCCGGAGGACCCGGGCTACCTCCCGCAGCGGCTGCTCGTCGGGCTCCTCGTGCTCTTTCCCTACCTGCTCTACCGCTTCGCGTCCACGTTCGAGCCCGGTGGACGCCGCGTCGAGCTCTTGGTCTCCGCCCTCACAGGAGGAGTCCTGGTCTGGACCTTCGCCCTGCCGGAGATCCCCGGCGAGGGTGAGGCCCGCTCGACGGGCTTCCAGGTCTACGTGTCGGCGTTCGTCGTCCACTGGACCGCCCTCACGGCCGTGACCGCCGCCCGCCTCTGGCGTGCCGGCCGCGGGCAGCCGACGGTCGCGAGCAACCGGATGCGCCTGCTCGCGGTGGCCGCGGGGTCGATCACGCTCGCGCTCCTCCTGGCCGCGCAGGGCGCGGACGACTCCTCGTGGCGGCTGGCGATCCAGCTGCTCGTCACCGTGAGCGCAGTGGCGTTCCTCCTCGGCCTGACGCCGCCCGCGATCCTGCGGATCGCCTGGCGCCGACCGGAGGAAGCGCGCCTGCGCGAGGCGATCGCGGGGCTGATGGGCGCCGAGTCCGAAGACCAGGTCGCAGAGAGGGTGCTCCCCGCGATGGCGGACATCGTCGGCGCCCGAGCCGTGGGGCTCGCGGACTCCACCGGCGAGCTCGCCGCCGTGTACGGCGCCGCTCCCGGGCAGCTTGCAAGCGCCCGGGAGCGGGGCGAGGTCGTCGAGGTCGAGATCGACGGACGCCGCCTCCTCGTGTGGGCGACCGCCTACGCGCCGTTCTTCGGCGACGAGGAGCTGGGCCTCCTCGAGTCCCTCGGCGTCCTCACCGCGCTGGCGCTCGACCGGGCGCGGCTCCACGCCGGCGAGCGGGCCACGCGGGAGGCACTCGAGCGGGCGGACGAGGTGAAGACGCAGTTCGTCGCCCTCGCTGCGCACGAGCTGCGGGCGCCCGTGGCGACCCTGCGCGGCTTTGCGGACACGATCGAGGCTCGCCGGGACGACCTCGACCGGGAGCAGCTCGATCGCCTCGAGACCACGCTCTTCGCGCAGATCAGGCGCCTTTCCGCGCTCGTCGAGCAGCTCCTCGACCTCTCGCGGCTCGACGCCGAGGCGATCGACGTGCAGCCGCGCCCGGTGGAGGTGAAGAGCCGGCTCGAGGAGGTCGTGCGTACGACTGCCGGTCAGCGGAGCGAGGAGGTCGTCGTCCAGGCCGACGACGACCTGCACGCAATCGTCGACCCGACGGTGCTCGAGCGCGTCGTCGCGAACCTCGTCGTCAACGCCCTCTCCTACGGCGAGACCCCGGTGCGGGTGAGCGCGGTGCAGACCGACCGTCACTTCCGGGTCGTCGTCGAGGACGGGGGCCCGGGCGTCCCGCCGGAGTTCGTGCCGCAGCTCTTCGAGCGCTTCACGCGCGGCGCGGCCGGAAAGAGGCCGGGCGGGGGAAGCGGGCTCGGTCTCGCCATCGCCCGCTCGTATGCCCAGGCCCACGGCGGCCAGCTCCTCTACCGGCCGGGCGAGCCCCGCGGAGCCCGCTTCGAGCTCGTCGTCCCGGCCGAGCGGCGGCCGGATCCGGGCCAGCCCCCCTCCTCCCCGTAGGTGGAGGAAGACGCCGGACTCCTCCTTCCCCGTCCAGAGCACGTCCAGCTCACAAGGAGGCGGGAGATGGACAGGCAGGCACGTGCACCTGTGGGCGCACCTGCCGCCCTCACGGACGCGCTACCACACCACGTCACAGGTCAACGCCTTCTCGTCGGCGAAAGGCTCGAACCGGGAGTCCGGGCGTCGAACGCCCCGGCCGGCCCCGGCTTCACGACGGTTGCCACGGGGAGCGCCCCGCGGGGCTTCTGCGTCTTCCACGCGAAGATCGTGATCATCACGTCGCCGAGCACGGGCTCGGACTGCATCCTCACCTACGACATCGGAAACGGGGACGTCGAGGTCTACCGCTCGAACCGGTCGCCCGACAACTCGAGCGGGACGGCCCGGACGACGCACAACCTCCAGCGGCTCCTTCAGTTCGGGCACTCCCCGGGTCAAGACGAAGTGCCGGGCGGGGACGGTCTGGAGCGCGTCCAACTCGCGGATCATCTCGACGCGCGTCGCAAGCGCCGTCGATGAGTCGGTCGGCGGCTGACGCAGAGCGCGGGACGTCACCGGGAACGCAAACAGGGGAGGCAATGCCTCCCCTGCCGGTTGCGCCGCCACGGCTGCGGCTCTCGCGACGGCTGCGGGCGTCCGGCAGGAGAGTTGCGGCCTCTCGCCTACCGTGCGCTTTGCTCTGAGAGGAGCATCGGCCCTCCTCGCCCGCCGGACAATCCCCCGCCTGGTGTGTTCTGCCTCCCCCGAACGGGCGACTTAGGCCGGCAGGCGGCGGGCGACGTCGACCATGCGCTCGAAGCGGGCGCCGGCTTCGAGGCAGTGGCGAACGAACGTCTCCAGCATGGCGATCCGGCTCCCGCGGCCGATCACCTGCGGATGCATCGTCACCGTGAGGACCCCGCCGTCCACGTGCTCGTGCATCCAGTCGAACTCCGCGCGCCAGATCTCGAGCACGTCGCCCGGCGTCGCGCCGCCCTTCCGGTACGGGTCGAGCTCGGAGCGATTCTCCAGAGCTCCTCTTTGGGATGATCTCGGGGTCTTCCCCCGTGGGCGTCTGACACGTCTGACAAGCTGACAACCGCTCCGAATCCCGCATGGTTACTACGTTTGCGGCGTCAGACGGCCCGGCGGACGCGAATCTGACAGACCGGGAGTCCTTCGTGCTAGGGGATCCGGAGTCGTACTTCGCAGCTCACCGCGGAATCCGGACCGCCGGGGCCGCCGTCGCACCTGTCTCTGGCGCGTCCCCCGTTCAAGTCGTCCTTTCCCCATCCGCCAAAGAGGCGGTCGGAGTCCCCCTCGCCCCAGAGGCGGTCGTTGCCGGAGCCGCCTCCGATGCGGTCGCGGTCGCTGCCGCCGAACGCGCGATCGGCGTCGCTACCGCCCCTGATGACGTCCGATCCCTCGCCGCCGAAGATAACGTCGGCACCGTCTCGGCCTAGGATCCTGTCGTTGTCGGTACCGCCGTAGAGGAGGTCGCTCCCGTCGCCGCCGTTGACGACGTCCCTCCCTTGGCCGCCGTGCGCCCGATCGCGGCCTTCGCCGCCGCGAAGCTCGTCGCCTCCGCGATCGCCGATAAGGCGGTCGTCCCCGTCGCCGCCGATCACCAGGTCGATACCGAACCCGCCCGACACGACGTCGTTCCCCGGGCCCCCTCTGACTATGTCGTTGCCCGCGTCACCGCAGACGACGTCGTTGCCCAGGCGGCCGTTGATTCTGTCGTTCCCGCCGAGACCCACGATGACGTCGTTGCCCGGCGATCCGGTGAGGAAGTCGTCACCCGGCGTCCCGACGATCGTCGCGACCTGACCCATGCACGTGACCGGCTGGGCGAAGGCAGCAGGCGAGGCAGCGAGAAACACCGCAACCGCGCCGAGCGCGATTGTCAGCCAACGCCATCTGTTCACGGACGAGGGCATCGTCGCGCCGCGCATCCTACTCGACCAGGCCTGCGAGTCAAGCAGCTTGGGCATCACCACCCAAGCGGCCTGGCCCGCGTCCGAGCCCTGGCTACCCCGGGAGCGGCCGAGGTCGAGGAGGTCAACGAGCGCGCCGAGCTCGCCGCTCGACTCGACGCGATCCGGCAGGCCGTCGCGGGCAGGATCGAGGCCGAGGCGGCCGAGGGGATCGACGCCCTCCGGCGCGCGCTCGCGGAGACGTTCGAGCGGGTCGAGCTCCACCGCGACGACGAGGGGCGCGTGCACTTGCTCCCGTACCTGCGCCCGGACGCCGTCGAGCCGTCGGCCGATCCCGAGTCCGAGGGGGGCGTTCCCCGCAAGACCGCTCTACGCCTCGAATCGAAAGGCTCCGACCAGGGTCGAAGTTGAACTGGAAGTGCACCCAGTCGTCGAGCTCGAAGCTGAGCGGCAGCTCCCAGAAGGAGGCGTCGCAGCCCCGGACGAGCGGCTCGGCGCGCGCGACCCGGTCCGCCGATACGCGGCCGGAAGGGGCGGTAGTCGTCCGTCATCAGGCTGGAGTCGTAGAGGAAGCCGAGCTCCTCGACGAGGCTGAGCGTCGCCTCCGAGAGCTCGGCAGACGGGGCGCGGAACCCGAGCGGCGTGACGCCGGCCCGCGCCAGCGCCTCCCAGGCGCGCTCCATGTCGGCGCGCTCCTCCGCCGGCGTCATGTTCGGCGGGTCGACGTGGGCGTAGGAGTGGTGCGCGATCTCGTGCCCGGCCTCCAGGATCGAGGCTGTCTCTTCGGGGAAGGACTCGACCGTGTGCCCGGGGACGAAGAACGTCGCCGCGAGGTCGAGCTCGGCGAGGAGGGCGAGGACGCGCGGGACGCCGACGCGGGCGCCGTACTCGCCCCGGTGGAGCATGGCCGGCGTCACCCGGTCGTAGGCGAGCCACACCGAGAGCGCGTCGAAGTCGAAGGTCAGGCAGACGGTGCTGCGCGGCACGGGGCGATGCTACGCGGTCCGGGCCCTACAATCAGACGCATGGAAGATCCCGCCCCGCTCCTGCTCACCCTCGAGCCGCTCGACGACCACCTGATCGTCGAGCCCGTGGACGAGGACGTCGAGACCCGGACCGGCCTCATCATCCCGCAGAGCGCCGAGGCCGTCTGCCGCTCGGGCATCGTCACCGCGGTGGGCGCGGACGCGCAGGGCATCGACCCGGGCGACAAGGTGCTCTTCCCGAGGAACGCCGGCTACGACGTGCGTCTCGCCGGGGTCGCGTGCAAGGTCCTGCGCCGCAGCGAGCTGATCGCGCGCATCCACGACTGACGTTTCGCGCCGGTCCCGCGCGTCCATAACAGGAGGGTGCCGCGTGCGCTCTGGACCGGGTCGGTCACCTTCGGGCTGGTCAGCGTCCCCGTGCGCATGACGAGCGCCGTCTCCGACCACGCGCTCCACTTCAACTACCTGCACGAGCCGGACGGCTCCCGGATCGGCTACGAGAAGGTCTGCAAGGCCGAGGGCAAGCCCGTCCCGGACGACGAGATCGTGAAGGCGTTCGAGATCGAGACGGGCGAGTGGGTGACCATGTCCGACGAGGACTTCGAGGCCGCCGCCGTCGAGCAGGGCGCCCGCACCGTCGACATCCGCGCCTTCGTGCCGCAGGACGAGATCGACCCGATCTACTTCGAGCGCACGTACTACCTCGAGCCGCAGGAGGGGGCCGAGAAGGTGTACGCGCTCCTCGCCCGTGCGCTCGAGGACTCGGGCCTCGTCGCCGTGGCGAAGACCGTCATGCGCGACCGCCAGCACCTAGCGTGCCTCCGCGTCCGCGACGGCGTCATCCTCCTCGAGCGCATGCACTTCGCCGACGAGATCCGGCCGGCGGACGACCTCGCGCCCGAGGGCGCCGACGTGTCGAAGCAGGAGCTCGAGATGGCGCGGTCGCTGATCGAGCAGTTCACCGGCTCCTTCGAGCCCGAGCGCTTCCACGACACGTACCGGGACACGCTCTGTGAGATCATCCGCGCGAAACAGCGCGGCGACACTGTCCGCCTGCCCGAGGCCGCGGAGGCCGCGGAGGAGCCGACCGACCTCATGGCCGCATTGCGGGCGAGCGTCGAGGCGGCGGCCGCCGGGCGCCGCTCCGGCGGGAAGCGGTCGAACGGGAAGCGGCTCGAGGGGCTCTCGAAGGACGAGCTCTACGAGCTCGCGCGCAAGGCGGACGTCCCCGGCCGCTCGGACATGAGCAAGGACGAGCTGCTCGAGGCGTTGCGAGCCGCCGCCTGATGCGCCTCATCCTGGGCACCAACCTCGTTCTCTCGGCGACGTTCGTCGGGCTCCTCGTCGCCGCCGTGCATCCGGGCCTCTGAGCATGGCCGAGCGCCCGCTCCCCCAGTACGCGACGCTTGCGACCGCGTTCTCGGCGGCGCTCGGAGGCTTCGTCCTCGTCGCGCGCGACCGGCTCCCGGAGCGCATCGGCTTGGGCGACCTCGCGCGCGTCGGTCTCGCCAGCTACAAGCTCGGCCGCCTCGTCGCGCGCGAGGACGTGACCGCGTGGGTGCGGGCGCCCGTGACCGAGGACGAGGAGGGGACGCGGCCGAAGCGCGAGGGGATGCCCCGCGCGCTCGGCGAGCTCGTCACGTGCCCGTACTGCATCGGCCTCTGGGCCTCGGCCGGCCTCTCCGCCGGCCTCGCGCTCCGGCCGCGCGAGACGCGCTTCGTGACGACCGTCTTCGGCGCCCAGGCCGCCGCGGACTTCCTGAACGCGGCCTTCGTCCGCCTGCGGGGCTAGGACGTGTTTCGTAGGTCGGTGAGCCGGAGCAGCCCGGCCGCGAGGACTAGGCCGCCGCGGTAGACGATCGCGTGCTTGTCGTTGCGTCGGCGGTAGGCGGTGCGGTCGTGGTCACCGGTCGGCCGCCGGATGAGCCGATGCGCTTACGGTGGCCTTCTGAAGGACGTCCTCCACCGCGAGCCGACCAAGGTGAGGGTCGAGAGCATCAGCCCACGGGTACGCTGGAGATCCGCGGCGCGACGGAGCACAACCCTGGCGAGGTCGACGTCTACATTCCGCTCGGGGTGCTCGTCGTCGCTACCGGCCGCCTCGCGGGCTCCGGCAAGAGCTGTCGACGCGGCGGTATTGCGTCGCAGCGTCGAAGCTACTATAGTGAACCCAATGGTTCAGTATTCAACGACCGTCGACCGCGCTTTCGCGGCCCTCGCCGACCCGACCCGTCGCTCCGTCCTCGAACGGCTCGGTTCCGGCAGCGCGACGATCAGCGAGCTCGCCGAGCCCTTCGGCATGTCGCTGACCGGGATGAAGAAGCACATCCGGCTGCTCGAGGAGGCGGAGCTCGTGACGACGGAGAAAGTCGGCCGTGTCCGCCGGTGCATGCTCGCGCCCTACGCCTTCGAGGGCATCAGCACGTGGCTGCAGCGGCTCGACCGCTTCGCGCAGGTCGTCGAACGCACGAAAGGAGACCGATGAACACCACCACCGTCACCACGCCGAACGAGCTCGAGATCCGCGTCGAGCGGATCTTCGACGCACCGCGCGCGCACGTCTTC
>DATHVD010000109.1:0-49668 GCA_035461525.1 Gaiellaceae bacterium | reverse complement strand
AGGCCGCCACCCACTCGGGATCCGTCTTCGCGTGCTCGCGCAGCGCCCAGCCGATGCCCTTGCGGAGGAAGAAGTCCCGCTCGGCGAGGCTCGGCTCGATGCAGGCCGTGAGCAGCTCCACGTCCGTGCGTCTCCGGGCGGTCACCTGGCAGATGATCGCGGCGCGGCGTTTCCAGAGGTCGTCCGAGCGTGCCCAGGCCCGCATCGCCTCGCCGGCCACGCCCGGGTACGCGAGGACGAGCGACCCGATCCGCCCCGTGGCGACCGGGTCGACGAGGTCCCACCAGGCCCCGGTCACGACGAGCTCCTCGTACACGGGGAGGAGGTCCGGCCGCTGGAACGCGCGGAAGCGCCGGTCGCCCGAGAGCTCGATCGCGGCGTAGCGCTCCTCCCGGAAGCGCGCGCCGCGCCAGAGCGCGAGCATGGCCTCCACCCAGGCGTCCCGCGACGGGAACGACGCCTCGGCGAACAGCGCTCGCGCGATCCGACGCACCTCCGGCATGCGGACGCCGTGGAACGGCATGGCGGACTTCATGTACCGCTGCTGCGCCGCCGCCCGCTCGGGATCGCCCGCCGCCGCGAGCCGGGCGCGGAGCTCGCGGGCTAGTACGCGCTCTCGTCCCACGACTCCAAGCGCTGCTTGAGGTCGCGGAGGAAGCGGCCGGCGTACGCGCCGTCCACGAGGCGGTGGTCGTACGTGAGCGTGAGGTTCATGATCGGCCGGATTGCGATCACGTCCTGGCCCATCTCGTCCTGGACGACCCACGGGCGCTTGACGACCGCGTACGTGCCGAGGATCCCGCTCTGCGGCTGGCTGATCACGGGCGTCCCGTGGAACGTGCCGTAGCCGCCCGGGTTCGTGATCGTGAACGTGCCGCCCTGGACGTCGTCGGGGAGGAGCTGCTTGTCGCGCGCGCGCCGGGCCAGGTCGGCGACGCCCTTCGCCATGCCGAGCAGGTTCAGCGTCTCCACGTTCTTGAGGACCGGGACGATGAGGCCCTTGCCGTCGGCGAGCTCGACGGCGAAGCCGAGGTTGACGAAGCTCCGCGTGACGATCTCCTCGCCGCGCAGCTCGCCGTTGATCCACGGGTAGTCCTTGAGCGTCTCCACGGCCGCCCGCGCGACGAAGGCGAGGTAGGTCGGGTTGACGTCGTAGGCGGCCTGGTACTCCTTCTTCAGCTTCTCGCGGATCGCGACCACCTTGGACATGTCCACCTCGATCGCGCTCGTCACGTGCGCGGAGGTGTCGAGCGAGCGGCGCATGTGCTCGGCGATGCCGCGGCGCATGGCCGACACCGGCTCGGTCGTCTCGCCCTCCTGCGGCTCGGCCCGCGCGGCGGGCGCCGGGGCGGGCGCCGCGGGAGCGGCCTCCGGCTGAGCGGGAGCCGCGGGCGCCTCCGCGGGCGCGCCGGACTCGACGAACGCGAGGATGTCCTTCTTGGTCACGCGCCCGCCGCGGCCCGTGCCGGGCACGCGGGCGACGTCGATGCTGTGCTCGGAGGCGATGCGGGCAACGACGGGGGAGACGAAGCGCGCGCCCTCGGCCTGGCCGTCCGCCGCCGGTGTGGGCGCGGCCGGCTCGGCGGGGGCGGCCGGCTCGGCAGGCGCCGCCGGAGGCGCCTCGGTCGGCGTCTCGCCCTCGGCGCCCGAGGCGGCCGCGCTCTCGGCGGCGGCCTCCTGCGTCGCGGGCTCGGGCGGCGCCTCGGCCGGGGCTTCGGAGGGCGCCGCTGCCTCCGCGCCCTCGGGCGCGATGACGGCGAGCTTCGTGCCGACGTCGACCGTCTCGCCCTCCTGGACGAGGATCTGTTGGACGACGCCCGAGGCGGGGCTCGGAACCTCCGTGTCGACCTTGTCGGTCGAGATCTCGAGCAGCGTCTCGTCGGCCTCGACGGCCTCGCCCTCCGACTTGGCCCATTTCGTGATCGTCCCCTCGGAGACCGAGACGCCCATCTGCGGCATGACGACGTCGACGAGCGTGCCCGTGGCCATCAGTACGCTGCGATCTCCCTCAGGCCGGCGAGGACGTCCTCCACCTGCGGGATGAAGGCCTTCTCGAGCGGCGGCGAGAACGGCACGGGCGTGTCCGGGGCCGCGATCCGCTTGACGGGGGCGTCGAGGTGCTCGAACGCCTCCTCCGCGATCGTCGCCGCGATCTCGCCGCCGAAGCCGCCGGTGAGCGTGTCCTCGTGGAGGACGATCACCTTCGAGGTCTTCTCGACGGAGGCGAGCACGGCCTTCCGGTCCCAGGGGATGACCGTCCGGAGGTCGAGAATCTCAGTCGAGATGCCGTCCTCCTCCTCCGCCTTCCCCGCCGCCTCGGTGGCCGTGTAGACCATCGCGCCCCAGGTGACGACCGTGATGTCGTCGCCCTCGCGGTGGACACGGGCCTCGCCGAAGGGGGTCAGGTAGCGGTCGTCCGGCACGTCCGCCTTGATCCGCCGGTAGAGGTGCTTGTGCTCGAAGTAGAGGACCGGGTTCGGATCCTCGATCGCGCTCACGAGGAGGCCCTTGGCATCCTCGGGCGTCGCGGGGCACACGACCTTGAGGCCGGGAATGTGCGCAAAGCTCGACTCGGGGTTCTGGGAGTGGAAGGGGCCGCCGGAGAAGCCGCCGCCGGAGGGGCAGCGGACGACCATCGGTACCGCCGTGCCCGCGCGGAAGCGCTGTTTGGCCGAGATGGTGACGAGGTGGTCCCACGCGCAGGAGACGAAGTCGGCGAACTGCATCTCTGCGACGGGCCGCATGCCCATGATCGCCGCCCCCGTGCAGCTCCCGACGATGGCGGTCTCGGACAGGGGCGCGTCCACGACCCGCCACGGGCCGAACTCCTCCTGGAAGCCCTGCGTGACCTTGAAGGCGCCGCCGTAGACGCCGACGTCCTCGCCGATCACGTACACGCGCTTGTCCCGCCGCATCTCCTGGCGGAGACCGTCCGAGATCGCCTGCAGGTACGTCTTCTCAGCCATCAGCCACCTACTTGTGGTGGGGGGTGTCGAGGTCCTCGGGGGTCGCGAAGACGCCCTCGAGGAGCGTCGCCGGGTCGGGCAGCGGGCTCTCGTCCGCGCGCTTGATCGCGTCGTTCAGGAGCTTCTTGATCTCTGCGCGGATCTCGTCCTCCTCGTCGTCCGTGAGCTCGGCGTTCTCGCGCAGCCACGTGCGGAAGCGCTCGATCGGGTCCCGCTTCGCCCACTCCTCGAACATCTCTTTGGGCACGTAGAAGGCGTCGTCGTGCACGGCGTGCCCTTCCATGCGGAGGGTCTGGCACTCGATCAGCGTCGGGCCGCCGCCCTCGCGCGCCTTCTCGATCGCCCGCTTCGCCTCGCGGTAGACGGCGAGCACGTCGGTCCCGTCGACGACGACGCCCTCGAAGCCGTAGCCCTTGGCGCGGTCCGCGAGGTGCTCGCACGCGTACTCGAGGTGCGTCGGCGTCGAGTATGCCCACTGGTTGTTGTCGCAGATGAAGACCACGGGCAGGCGCCGGACGCCGGCGAGGTTCATCGCCTCGTGCGCGTCGCCGCGCGCCGACGCGCCCTCGCCGTACCAGCCGAGCGCGACGCGCCTCTCCTCGCGGATCCGGAAGGCGAGCCCGCACCCGACTGCGACCGGGAGCATCGCCGGGAGGTGGCTGACCATGGCGATCAGGCCCAGGCGGCTGTCGGCCATGTGGACGTTGCCGTCCCGGCCGCGCGTCGGGCCGTCGACGCGGCCCATGTACTGCGCGAAGACGCGCCACGGCTCGACACCGCGGACGATGTGGACGCCCATGTCCCGGTGGAGCGGGGTCCCGACGTCTTCGGGGCCCATCGCGGTGGCGACGCCGACGGACGCGGCCTCGTTGCCGCGGCCGGTGTAGAAGCTGCCCGGGATCTTCCCCTGCTTGTAGAGGATGTGGCCGCGCTCCTCGATGCCGCGGGTCGTCAGGAGGTGCCGGTAGATGTCGAGGAGGTCCTCTCTGTCGAGGCCCAGCTCTTTGATCTCCGTCAGCGACGAGACCGGGTCTGCTTCCCTGGCGACCGCCATCGCGGGGGACACTCTACCGCCTCCGCGGAGGCCGGCGGCGACTACGCTGACGGGGTGGGCCGAGCCTCCGACTGGCTGCGCGAGGAGCGTCGAAAGACGCTCGGAGACTGGGTCGCGTTCTGCCTCGACTGCGGTCACGTCCTCCGCTACTTCGCGGAGCTGGAGGCCGAGGTTCCCGCCGCCTGTCCGGGTTGCGGGGGCGAGTTGCGGATGCGCTGCCCCGCCTGCGAGGCCCGCATCGCGTCGGCCTTCGCGGTCGCGTGCGAGGAGTGCGGCGCGGCCCTCCGGCCGCCCGAGGCCTTCGGCGTCCCGATCCGGAAGTCCGACGCTAGGACGCCTGGATCTCGGAGAAGTGGATGACCGTGACCGTGTCCTCCTCGGTCACGTCCCTGTTGTAGAGCCGCCCGAGGAACGTCGCCATCTCGTCCGTCCGGCGGATCTCGGGGTTGTCCTTCTCGAGCTCCCGCGGCGAGCACTCGGCGAGCGGCTTCACCTCGACCTTGTCGACGACCGCGTCGAAGATCTTCTGGCGCGGGCCGTAGCGGAGTCCGACGAGGACCTGGACGACCATCCCCTTGCGGTACTTGGCGGACTTGTCGCCGAGGCGGATCGTGGCGGTCTTGCGCCGGCTCCGGAGCTGGTCGGCGACGATCGGGGAGTAGAAGTTGAGGGCGTACATCGTCGAGGAGGAGTCCGGCACCGGCAGCCGGCCAATCATATTGCTTCTTCGGCGAGCAGCTCCCTGGCCCTGCCTGCCATCTCGCGCTCGCCCGCGTACGCGAGGAGCCGGTCGGCCTCGTCCAGCGGGAGCCAGCGAGCCTCGTCGACCTCGAACGCCAGCTCGGGAGGGACGTCGCCGATCCGGCCCCGCCGGTAGCGGAAGAGGTAGAAGCTGACGACCTTGAAGACCCGCTCGCCCTTCCACGTGTAGACGTAGCGGACGTCGCCGAGCTTCGCCACGAGGCTCGCCTCCAGCCCCGTCTCTTCCACGACTTCGCGCGCCGCCGCCTCCGCCGGGTCCTCGCCGCGGGCGACGTTGCCCTTGGGAAGCGCCCACACCTGCTTCCCTCCCGGCCGGATCGCGGCCAGCCGCCAGCCGCCGCGGAGCCGCCGGACGACCACCCCTCCGGCCGAGAACTCGCGCCTCACAAGCCGCTCACCGCCCGGATCGTAGTCCACCGCCTGCCCCCCTTCCGAGTCCCGGCCCGAGTCGGTCTCCGGCGCCCGAAGATCGCTTGCAACAGACTGTTGCTAGCGCAGCCCGGCGGGCGCCGCCCGCGCTCGCGAGGCCGGAAGCGTGAGGGGGCCCGGACGGTATCGTCAGCCCGTGCGCCGGCTGCTCCTCCTCGTCTGCACGGTGACGCTCGTGGACACGATGCTCTACGCGGCGCTCGTGCCCCTCCTTCCCCACTACGCGGAGGAGTTCGGGCTCTCCAAGGGCCAGGCCGGGCTGCTCGTCGGCGCCTACGCCCTGGGCGCCTTCCTCGGCGCGGTTCCGGGCGGGATCGCCGCGTCGCGCTTCGGCCCGCGGCGGGCAGTCGTCGGCGGGCTCGCCCTCATGGCCGTGGCGAGCGTCGTCTTCGGCTTCGCCGGCGACGCGACGACGCTCGGACTTGCGCGTCTCGGACAGGGCGTCGGCAGCGCCCTCTCCTGGGCCGGGGCGCTCGTCTGGCTCGTCGCCGGGACGCCGCGCGAGCGCCGGGGCGAGATGCTCGGGACGGCCATCGGCGCGGCCATCTTCGGCGCGCTCCTCGGCCCCGCTCTCGGCGCCCTCGCGGAGGCGTTCGGGCCGCGCCCTGTCTTCATCGGCGTCGCGGGGGTTTCCGCCGGGCTCGTCCTCTGGGCCCTGAGAACGGCGCCTGTCGAGGCGCAGCCGCAGCCCGCCCGCGCGCTCGGCGGAGCGCTCCGGCAGCCCCTCGTCCTCGGGGCGCTCTGGCTGATGGTGCTCCCGGCGCTCCTCTTCGGAGTCGTGGCCGTGCTCGTTCCCCTGGAGCTGGGCGACGCCGGCTGGGGCGCACCGGCCATCGCGGGCGTCTTCATCTCGGCGGCGGCGATCGAGATGGTCGTCGCGCCGCTCCTCGGCCGCTTCTCCGATCGGCGCGGGCGGCTTCTTCCTCTGCGTCTGGCCCTCGGCGCGGCGGTCGGCGTCACGGTCGCCCTCGCTCTCGCCGATCGCCCGGCGGCGATCGTGCCGCTCGTCGTCTGCGCCTCGATCGCTTTCGGCGCCTTCTGGGCGCCCGCCATGGCGCTCCTCTCCGACGCGGCCGAGCGCATCGGGCTCGTCCAGGGGCTCGCCTTCGGCCTCATGAACGCCGCCTGGGGCGCCGGAAACTCGATCGGGCCGGCCGTCGGCGGCGCCCTCGCCGATGCCGCGGGCGACGCTCTCCCCTACGCGCTCATGGGCCTCGTCTGCGCCCTCACGCTCCTGGGAATCACGCGCCGCCGCCGGTTCTCTGGCACTCCGTTGGCGAGAGTGCCAGAGAGCCCTTGATCCCGCGGGCCCGGGTTCGCTACCATGGCTACTGGCACTCGGCGATGTCGAGTGCCAAAACGACCGGAAGTCACTTCGCAAGGAGGAGTGCTGGATGAATCTGCAGCCACTGGGCGATCGCCTGATCGTCGAGGCGCTCGAGGAGGAGGAGACGACCGTAAGCGGCATCGTCCTGCCTGACACGGCAAAGGAGAAGCCGCAGCGCGGCCGCGTCCTCGCCGTCGGCCCGGGCCCTCGTGACGAGGACGGCGAGTACATCAAGATGGATCTCGAGCCCGGCGACGAGATCATCTTCTCGAAGTACGGCGGCACCGAGATCAAGCTTGGCGCCGACGACTACCTGATCCTGCGGGAGTCCGACGTGCTGGCCAAGGTCGTCGAGACGCCCGCGAAGAAGGGCAAGAAGAAGGAGATGGCCGGCGCCGCCGCCTAGCGGCCGCCGTCAGTCCACACGAGGAACGAACGGAGGAAGTGAATGGCTCACAAGGAGCTTCTCTTCGACGAGGACGCGAGGCGCGCGCTCGAGCGCGGCGTCAACGTCCTCGCCGACGCGGTCAAGGTCACCCTTGGCCCCAAAGGGCGCTACGTCGTGCTCGACAAGAAGTTCGGCGCCCCCACGATCACGAACGACGGCGTCACGATCGCTCGGGAGATCGAGCTCGAGGACGTCTTCGAGAACCAGGGCGCGCAGCTCGTGCGCGAGGTCGCTACGGCGACGAACGACGTCGCCGGCGACGGTACGACCACGGCGACCGTGCTCGCCCAGGCCATCGTCCGCGAGGGCCTCAAGAACGTCGCGGCCGGCGCCAACCCGATGGGCCTCAAGCGGGGCATCGAGGCGGCCGTCGAGTCCGTCGTCGATGATCTCAAGAAGCAGTCCAAGGAGATCTCGGGCAAGGAGGACATCGCCCGGGTCGCCAGCATCTCGTCGCGCGAGCGCGAGATCGGCGACGTCATCGCCGACGCGATCGAGAAGGTCGGCAAGGACGGCGTCGTGAACGTCGAGGAGGGCCAGACCTTCGGCCTCGAGCTCGAGTTCACCGAGGGCATGCAGTTCGACAAGGGCTACCTGTCCCCGTACATGATCACCGACGCCGAGCGCATGGAGGCCGTGCTCGACGACCCGTACATCCTCATCGCCAACCAGAAGATCGGCGCGGTCAAGGACATCCTTCCGGTCCTGGAGCAGGTCATCCAGGCCGGCCGGCCGCTCCTGATCGTGGCCGAGGACGTCGAGGGCGAGTCGCTCGCCACCATCGTCGTCAACAAGCTCCGCGGCACGTTCACCGCGGTCGCCGTCAAGGCGCCGGGCTTCGGCGACCGCCGCAAGCGCATGCTCGAGGACATCGCCATCCTCGCGGGCGGCGAGGTCATCACCGAGGAGATGGGCCTCAAGCTCGAGAACACGAAGCTCTCGCAGCTCGGCCGCGCCCGCAAGGTGGTCGTCGACAAGGACACGACGACGATCATCGACGGCGCCGGCGACTCGGAGGCCATCAAGGCCCGCATCAAGCAGCTCAAGTCGGAGATCGAGACCACCGACTCGGACTTCGACCGCGAGAAGCTGCAGGAGCGGCTCGCCAAGCTGGCCGGCGGCGTCGCCGTCATCAAGGTCGGCGCGGCCACCGAGACCGAGATGAAGGAGAAGAAGCACCGCGTCGAGGACGCGCTCCAGGCCACGCGGGCGGCCCTCGAGGAGGGCATCGTCCCGGGCGGGGGCGTCGCGCTCCTGAACGCGACCCGCGCGATCAAGCCGGACTCGCTCGAGGGCGACGAGCGCACGGGCGCCTCGATCGTGGCGCGCTCGCTCGAGGAGCCGATCCGCCAGCTCGCGGACAACGCGGGCATGGAAGGCTCCATCGTCGTCGACAAGATCCGGAACGGCACCAAGGGCCACGGGCTCAACGTCGACACGGGCGAGTACGAGGATCTCGTCAAGGCCGGGATCATCGACCCGACGATGGTGACGCGCTCGGCGCTGCAGAACGCCGCGTCGATCGCCAAGAACATCCTCACGACCGAGGCGGTCGTGGCGGAGGCGCCGGAGAAGCAGGGCGCTCCCGCGGGTATGCCCGGCGGCATGCCCGACATGATGTAGCACGGGAGAAACCATGTTTCCTCCGTGCGCCCCCTTCTTTGGAAGGTGGCACAGCAGAGGGGCCGGCAAGCCGGCCCCTCTGCTCTTGATGGGGGTGCCTACACTGGAAGCTGTGGGAACCGCTGTCTCGACTCTCGCCGTCGCACGGCGGCCTCGCGCGTTTGTGCGCGTCGCCGGCCCGGACGCCTGCGACTACCTGCAGCGGATGCTCTCCAACGACGTCGCGGCTGTCGATGTCGGGGAGTCCTGCGAGGCTCTGCTGCTCACCGCCAAGGCTCGCGTGATCGCGCCGATGGTCGTCGTCCGGCGCGGGAAAGAGGACTTCCTCCTCCTCACGGAGCCCGAGCTCGGGGAGCGGCTGCGGGCCGAGCTCCTACGCATGCGCTTCGCGGCCAAGGCGGAGATCGAGGCGGAGGAGCACGAGTCCCACCTGCGGCTCGGGCCCGGGGCCGAGCCCGAGGACGGCGCCCTCTCGCTTCCGACCTCGGACTACGGGGTTCCCGGCTGGGAGATCGTCGGCTCCTCCGCTCCCGCGGGCGCCCAGGAGCTTTCCGAGGACGAGCTCGAGGCGCTGCGGATCCGGGCGGGCACCCCTCGCTGGGGGCGCGAGATCGACGATCGCGTGCTCCCCGCGGAGGCGGGGCTCGTCGAGCGGGCCGCCAGCCTCACGAAGGGCTGCTATCCGGGCCAGGAGCCGATCGCACGGCTGCACTACCGCGGGCACGCGAACCGCGGCCTCCGTGTACTCGCCGTCGACGGCGACGAGCTGCCCGAGCCGGACGCCGAGCTCCGGCACGGCGAGAAAGCCGTCGGCCGTGTGACGAGCGCCGTCGCGACACCGGACGGGATCGTGGCGCTCGCGTACGTCCGCGCCGAAGTCCCTCCTGACGCCGAGCTCGCCCTCGGCTCGCGCAGCGCCCGGCCGCTACACTGACCCTCGTCCCAGGCGCCCGTAGCTCAGGGGATAGAGCGCTGCCCTGCGGAGGCAGAGGTCGCACGTTCGAATCGTGCCGGGCGCATTGCGGGGCTGCCCCGGGGTTAGCGCCCGCCCTGCTGCGTCTTGCGCCGCGCTAGGGCCAGCGCGGCTCGCGGGGCTCGTCGCGCTCCAGGCCGGCCCAGTCGTCGCGGCCCGGGGCGAAGACATCGACGACCACCGCGCCCTCGGGGCCCACGCGCACCTCGTGCGGGACGTCGGCGGGGATCTGCCACGTGGAGCCGGGGCCGAGCTCCTTCGTCTCGTCGCCGACGCGGAAGCTCACCGAGCCGGTGATGACGAAGCCGAGCTGCTCGTTGGCGTGACGGTGCTCCGGGACGAGGCTGCCCGGATCGAGCTCGATGATCGCCATCGTCCCCTTGTCCCCATGCACCGCGCGTGCGGCCACGCCGTCCCAGATCCGCAGGGGCTCCATGCCGCGGACGTCGTCGAACGCGCTCACGTCTGCACCTCCTCAGTCGGGTTTTCGACACCAGGCTAACGCGCAGGACGACGCCCGCCGCCGCCGAACCTCCGCCGCATGGCGGAACCGCCGGACCATCTCGACCTCGCGCGCCACCGAGACGTCGAGCCCCGCGTCGAGCTCGCCGCGCGCCGGGCGCTCTTCGTCCTCCTAGCCGCGGCCGCCGTCGCGGCGCTCTTCGGGCTCTTCGGGCAGCGCCCGTCCACCGCCTCGGTCGCGGCCGAGCGGGTAGAGCTCTCGCTCTCCGCGCCGGCGCGCCTGCGCGGCGGCCTCTTCTTCCAGGGCCGCTTCACCGTCGAGGCTCGAGAGCAGGTGGAGAACGCCGTTCTCGTGCTCGCGCCCGGCTGGCTCGAGAGCACGCACGTCAATACGATCGAGCCCGCTCCACCGAGGAGGCGAGCAGAGACGGCCGCCTCGCCCTCTCCTTCGGTCCCCTGGGCGCCGGCGACCGCCTCGTCGTCTACATGCAGTTCCAGGTCAACCCGACGAACGTCGGCCGGCGCTCCGCCGACGTGGACCTCTACGACGGCGACGTTCGTCTCGCCGGCGTCCGCCACACGATCACGGTCTTCCCGTAGGCCATGGACATCGTCCTCAGAGCCCTCGTCGCGTTCCTCTTCATCCTCCTCCTCACGCGCCTGATCGGCCGGCGGGAGCTCTCGTCGCTGCAGCCCTTCGACCTCATCCTCCTGATCGTGCTCGGAGACCTGATCCAGCAGGGCGTGACGCAGAGCGACTACTCGCTCACCGGCCTCCTCCTCGCCGCCGGGACGTTCACGATCCTGACGGTAGCGGTCTCGTACGCGGTCTTCCGGGTGCGAAGGCTCCGGCCGGTCTTCGAGGCCGAGCCGCTCGTCCTTGTCGAAGACGGCAATCCGATCGACCGCAACCTCCGGCGCGAGCGCATTACGCCCGAGGAGATCGCCGCCGAGGCTCGCCTGCAGCAGATCACGTCCCTGGCGGACGTCCGCTGGGCCGTCCTCGAATCGAACGGGAAGATCAGCCTCATCCCACGCTGACGCCGCTAGGGTGGAGAGAGTGCGCATCTGCTCCCTCGTGCCCGCGGCCACCGAGGTGCTCTTCGCTCTCGGCCTCGGCGCTCGGGTCGTAGGCGTGACCCACGAGTGCGACTGGCCGCCCGAGGCCGCCGGCCGCGCCGTCGTCACCGCCTCGCTTCTCCAGACCGGCGACCTCTCGAGCGTCGAGATCGACCACGCCGTCGCCGGAACGGCCTCCGAGGGCCGGCCGTTGTACGCGATCGACGAGGAGGAGTGGGCGGCGATCGCGCCCGACGTCGTCGTCGCGCAGGAGCTCTGCGACGTCTGCGCCGTCTCCACCGATCAGGTGGAGGGAGTCCAGCGCGCCCGCCCGGTCGAGGCCGAGGTGCTCGACTTCTCGCCCTCCACGCTCGAGGGGATCATGGACGCGATCGCCGGCCTCGGCGCCAGGCTCGGGGCCGAGGGCGAGGCCGATGAGCTGGTGGCCGGGATGCGCAGCCGTCTCGACCGCGTCGCCGCCGCCCTTGTCGGCGTCGATTCCCACCCCCGCGTGTTCGTCACGGAGTGGCTCGAGCCGCCCTACTCGGCCGGGCACTGGGTGCCCGACATGGTCGCGGCCGCCGGCGGCATCGACGTCGCGGGGATGTCCGGCGAGCCGTCCCACCGCATGCGCTGGGCCGACGTGGCCGAGCTCGAGCCGGACGTCGTCGTCCTGGCGCCGTGCGGCTTCGATCTCGACCGCACGCTTTCCGAGATCGTCCCCCTCGAGCTCTCGGCCCAACTCCTCGGCACGCCGGCCCGGCAGGAGAGCCGGGTCTTCGCCGTCGACGCGAATGCGACGTTCTCCCGCCCCGGCCCGCGTGTCGTCGACGGTGTCGAGATCCTCGCCCACCTGCTCCATTCGGACGCGTTTCCGGACCCGGGCGGCTCGTGGAGCCGCGTCCGACTCTGACGAGACGCGGGCAGGCGACGCACCGGGGCGCCGACGTCCCTCGCACCTCAGCGCCTTGGGGGCCACCCCGGACCACCACCCGCTACGAGCGTAACGAGGAAGACCGCACGCGTGGGTGACGCATGGTCGAGAAGGCGTCACCGATCGTGCCGGATCCGCTCCCGGCGTCTACCGGCCGGCCGCCTCGCCCTCGAGTGAATAGACCCTCTGCGTCCCGAAGCCCTTCAGCTCGACCTCCCCGCGCTCTGCGCAGGAGAAGTCGTCACGGAGGAGCGCGTACGTGCCCTCGCTGATGAGGATCTGCATCGGCTCGGCCTGCGCCTCGAGGCGCGAGGCGAGGTTTACGCCGGGCCCGAAGATGTCGTAGACGTACTTCTGGACGCCGACGATCGACCCGATCACCGCGCCTGAATCGATGCCGATCCGGCAGAGCCACTCTTCCGGGTGGGACGCGTTGCGGCGCTCCAGGTACCGGCGCATCCGGAGCGCCACGCGTCCGATGTTGAGGGCGTGGTCGGGTGTCGCCTCCGGCAGTCCCGCGACGGCCATGTACGCGTCGCCGACGGTCTTGATCCGCTCGCAGCCGAAGAGCTCGACGATGCGGTCGAACGCGGTGAAGATGTCGTTCAGCTCGGCGATGAGCGCGCTCGGGTCGCGGGAGATCGCCATGTCAGTGAACCCGACGAAGTCGAGCATCAGGATCGTGGCCTCGTCGAAGCGCGCCGGTGTCGTCGACCCGAACTCGGACAGCTCCTCGTACACCGCCCGCGGCATCAGGTTGAGGAGCAGCTTCTCGACGCGCTCCTTCTCGCGCTGGAGCTCGCGCGTGTTTCGCTCCACCATCTTCGAGTAGGAGTCGAGCAGATACTCGGCCTCGCGTTGCTTGGAGACGTTGCGGCACTCGACGATCAACGCGTCCTCGCCGTCGAGAGTGGCGGTGCGCGCCTCGACCTCGAGGCTCACCGTCCTGGCACCCGAGCCGGCGTCCGTCTCGAAGCGGTACGGACGGCCTTTCTCCAGCCTGCTCCGCGCCCGGTCGGCGTCGAAGCCGGCGACGCGGTCGGGCAACGGCTGGTCGGCCTCGCCGTCGGGCGGGAACCACTGGAAGAAGCTCGCGTTCTCGAACTGCACCTCCCAGGTCGCCGGGTCGCAGACGGCGATCCCGACGCCGAGGGTCTGAAGCACGCTCCTGAGGGTCCGGTCCTCCATCGCCGCGGCGCAGCCTCACGGCCGCGTCACGATCACCCCTTCCCGCCGACGGATCTCAGCGACCACCACGGCGACGTCGGCCTGCTCGAAGTCGAAGTCCTCGAGCGTCTCCTCCAGGAGGTCGACCATCTCACGGAACTCGGCGGTCGTGATCCCGAAGCCCCGGTGCACCCGGCGCAGGTGCTCGTCCGAGTAGCTCGCCGGCCCGCCGGTGACCGCCGAGATGAAGCGCGCCTGGTGGTCGATAAGCCGGCGCATGTCCACGTCCTCGAAGTGGTGCGCGATCACGTCGGAGTCGAGCACCTTCTCGTAGAACGAGGAGACGACCTTGCGGATCGTGGCGAAGCCGCCATAGCGGTCGAAGATCGAGAGGCTCGTCATGCGCAGTCAGTCGTTCCAGAACCTGACGGGTCGAGGAGGATCCTCACGTCGTCGCCTGCGACCTCGATCTCGTAACGGCGTGCGGCCTCGTCCCCCACCAGGCAAGCGCCTGTCCCGAGATCGAAACGCCAGCCGTGGTAGGCGCACCGGAGCTGATCGCCGACGATCTCGCCGTCGACGAGCGGGTTGCCGCGGTGCGGGCAGGCGTTTGCAAGCGCGTGCACGCTGCCCTCCACGCGGAGGAGCAGGATCTCGTGCCCGCCGACCTCGACGACGGCGCGCCCGTCCTCGAGCTCCGCCAGCGGCACGCTAAGCCAGCGTGCGCTCGAGGACGACATCCCTCACCTGGACGATCGGGCGCAGCGCCAGGAGCCAGCGGACGGTGAGGACGACGTCCTCGACCGAGATGACGTCGTCCGCCTCCTCCCGGTCCGTCATCGGCGTCGCCACGAGGCCCGGGCAGATCGACGTGGCGCGGACTCCGTCGTCTCGGGTCTCCTTGAGGAAGGACTGCACGAAGCCGCGGACGCCCCACTTGGACGCGTTGTACGCGGTGCCTCCTGCCTGCCCGATCGTGCCGGAGACCGAGGAGAGCGCGATCAGGTAGCCCCCGCTCTCCCGCAGGTGCGGCAGAGCCGCCCGGGCGACGAGGTACGTGCCCTTCAAGTTGACGTCGATCGTCTCGTCCCACGCGGCTTCGTCCGTCCGCTCGAGCGAGGCCCAGTGCCCGACGCCGGCGGAGGCGACCACGACGTCGACCCGGCCGAAGCGCTCGGCGACCGCCCGCACGAGCGCGTCCGCCGAGCGAGCGTCGGCGACGTCGGTCGGCACGGGCAGAGCGCGGGGGCCGATCTCTGCAGCGGCCTCTTCGAGGAGCGCCGCCCGCCGGGCCGCGAGGGCGACGCCGTACCCGTCCTCGGCGAGAGCCCGGGCGATCGCCAGGCCGATCCCGCTCGAGGCGCCCGTGACGATGGCCGCCCGCTCCATGCCGCCTACACTATCCGGCCCCGTGCCTCTCTATCTTCGCGAAGCCGACGTCGAGGCGCTGCTCACGCCGGCCGATGCCGTCGAGGCCGTCGAGGGCTGCTTCGCCCGTCTGGCGTCCGGCTCCGTCGAGAACCGGCCGCGCTACCGCATCCGCCTCGACCAGGGACGCCTCCACGTCATGGCCGCCGTCGACCTCGAGCTCGGCGTAACGGGGGCGAAGGTCTACGCCGGCTTTGCCGGCGGTGCCCGCTTCGTCCTCCCTTTGTTCGCCGCCGACCGGCCCGAGCTCCTCGCCCTGATCGAGGCAGACCGGCTCGGGCAGCTCCGCACCGGTGCGGCGAGCGCGGTCGCCGCGCGCCACCTCGCTCGCTCAGGTGCCCGTACGCTGGGCGTCATCGGGACGGGCTGGCAGGCGGAGAGCCAGGTCGCCTGCATCCGGGCCGGGCTCCCGGCGATCGAGCGCGTGGTCGCGTACTCCCGGAACGAGGAGCGGCTCGCGGACTTCTGCCGCCGCTTCGACTGCGAGCCGGCCGAGTACAACCGCGACGCGGCCGAGCAGGACGTCGTCGTGACGATCACGACGTCGCGCGATCCCGTCTTGCGCGGCGAGTGGCTCCGTCCCGGCGCGCTCGTGTGCGCGGCCGGCGCGAACCGGATCGAAGCGCGCGAGCTCGACAACGCGGCGCTCGAGCGGGCGTCGTTCGTCTGCTGCGACTCCGTCGAGCAGGCGCGGATCGAGGCCGGCGACCTCGTCGAGCCGGTCGAGCGAGGCGTTCTCGACTGGCTCGAGGTGCACGAGCTCTCGGACGTGATCGCCGGCAGCACGGGTGGCCGCCAGTCTGACGACGACATCGTCGTCTTCAAGAGCCTCGGCATCGCCGCGGAGGATCTCGCCGTCGCCGCGATCGTCGCCGAGAGAGCGCGCGCGCGCGGCCTCGGCGTAGAGCTCTAGCGGCTAGGAGCTGCCCCGAGCGCGCTCGGCGGCCATCGCGGCCGTGTCCTCGCCGACGGCGCGGATCACCTCGGGCCGCTCGAGGAGGCGCAGGCGCTGCTCCTCCGTCGCGCGGTTCTTGAGGTAGGCGTCGTCGAGGATCTCATCGAGCGAGCGGCCCTGCTTGTGCTCGCGGACGATGTACGCGGCCAGAGCCTCCTCCTTCGAGATCCCGCGCGAGGCCTGGGCACCGTCGTCGTCCTTCTTGCCGAAGAGTCGGGAGAAGAATCCCACGCCGCGATTGTATCCTTGGTCCGGTGGAGCCCGACGGTATGCGCTTCGCGGAACGTGTCCTCCACGGTATCGGGGAGGACGGGCAGCGCGAGGAGATCGTGATCTGGATCGAGCGCCGTCCCGGCGCGCTCTGGGCCGTCGGCAGGGCGATCGACATAGGCAACCGGCGGACGCCGGAGCCGCGCCCGGACGACTACATCTTCGAAGGCTACGAGCTCGGCGACGCGCTCGAGGCGGCGAACAACGGGCTTCGCGACGACCTCCAGGTGTCGGCCGAGGAGGGCCTCGCCGAGCGAGTGCCGCCCTTCGGCGAGGAGGAGCTGCTGAAGCCGCTGGAACGCTGGTTCTTCGGGCACAAACCGTAGGCCTGCAGGCCCGCGGCTCGCCTCTCAGCTTCCTCTCCGCTTGGGGCACCCCGGCCCACCACCCGCTTTCGAGCGTACCGCCGAAAGCCGCGCGCGTGGTGCGCGGACCGAACCAACTTCGTCGCGAAGGCGGGAAAAAGGTGGCGCAGCCGGGCGTCGCCCCTACGTGATCCCGATCTGCATCGCGAGCTCGCGCGAGATGACGTGCTCGCTGCCGTCCACCACGACCGTGAGCGGGCCGTGGAAAGGCTCTGAGCGCTTCATCGTCACTCGGCCGCCCGGGACGAGGCGAAGGCCGGCGAGGTAGCGGAGGAGGGCGGAGTCGCCGTCGGGCACCCGCTTCACGGTCGCCTCCTGCCCGGGCTCGAGTGCGTCGAGCGAGCGGAGCGCCCTCGCCTCCACCCGGAGGCCCGCGTCCGGGATCGGGTCGCCGTGCGGATCGTGCGTCGGGAAGCCGAGCGCCTCGTCGATTCGCGCCTCGAGCTCCTCGGAGATGACGTGCTCCAGCCGGTCGGCCTCGGCGTGAACGGCGTCGATGGGGAGCCCGAGCGTCTCGGCGAGGTACTGCTCGAGCAGCCGGTGGTGGCGGACGACCTCGAGCGCGATCTTCGTCCCCGCCTCCGACAGCTCCACGCCACGGTACGGCGAGTGGTCTGCCAGCCCGAGCGCGGCGAGCTTCTTCAGCATCGACGTTGCCGAGCTCGGTGCGACGCCCATCCGCCTGGCGATCGCAGTCGTCGTCGGCTTCGTGCCTTCCGACTGGAGCTTGTAGATCTCCTTCAGGTAGTCCTGAATCGCGGCCGAGAGGTCGGTTTTAGACACACCTCAAATTCTACTCGGGCGCCTCCCGGGACGGGCTTCCCCCGGCCCTGCTAGCCTCGCGCCCTCTGCGCATTCGACTCGGACATAGCCCGGATCCCGACGACGCCTTCATGTTCTGGGGTCTCGCCGCGGGACGCGTCGACCCGCGCGGCTTCGAGTTCGAGCACGTGCTCGAAGACATCCAGACTCTCAACGAGTGGGCGCTCGAGGGACGGCTCGAGGTGACCGCGATCTCGCTCCACTCGTACCCGTTCGTTCAGGATCGCTACGTCATCCTCCCGCACGGGGCGAGCATGGGGTCGGGCTACGGCCCCGTCGTCGTCTCGAGGCGCCCGATCGACCGCGACGAGCTCGCCGGCCTCGAGGTCGCCGTTCCGGGCCGCATGACGACCGCGTTCCTCGTGCTGCGCTTCTACCTCGGCGGCGACTTCCGCTTCCGCGAGGTGCCGTTCGACCGGATCATGGAGGAGGTCGAGGAGGGCCGGGCCGAGGCCGGGCTCCTCATCCACGAAGGGCAGCTCACGTACGAGCGCCGCGGGCTCCGCCGGGTCGTCGACCTCGGCGAGTGGTGGCTTCTGGAGACGGGCCTGCCGCTTCCCCTCGGGATCAACGTCGCGCGCCGCGATCTGGGGGAGGAGACCCTCCGTGTGCTTTCCGACGTCCTCGGCGACTCGATCCGCGCCGGGCTCGCCCACCGCGAGGAGGCGCTCGAGTACGCGCTCAAGTTCGGGCGGGGCCTATCGGCGGAGCTCGCCGACCGGTTCGTCGGCATGTACGTGAACGAGCTCACCGAAGACTACGGCGAGGAGGGCAGGCAGGCCATCGCCGAGCTGCTCCGCCGGGGCGAGGAGGCGGGCGCCTTCGAGCGGCCCGTCCGCGTCGAGTTCGTGGCCTAGGCGAACCCGGCCGCGCATCTAGACTCGCTCCTGATGCCCGTGGCCGTGATCCTCTCCGCCGTCAGGACGCCGGTCGGCCGCTATGGCGGCGCCCTCGCGGGCGAGCGCCCTGACGACCTGGCCGCGCTCGTCGTCCGCGAGGCCGTCGAGCGGGCAGGCGTGCCGCCCGGCGAGATCGAGGACGTCTACCTGGGCGCCGCGAACCAGGCCGGCGAGGACAACCGCAACGTCGCGCGCATGGCCGCGCTCCTCGCCGGGCTGCCCCAGCAGGTCGCCGGAGTGACTGTGAACCGGCTCTGCGCCTCCGGGCTGTCCGCCGTCGTGGCCGCCTGCCACGCCGTGCGGGCGGGGGACGGCGATCTCTTCGTCGCCGGCGGGGTCGAGTCGATGAGCCGCGCGCCGCTCGTCATGGCGAAGCCGGAGCGCGCCTTTCCACGGGGGAACCAGACCGTCTGGGACACGACGCTCGGATGGCGCTTCCCCAACCCGCGCATGGAGTCGATGTTCCCGCTGGAGAGCATGGGCGAGACGGGCGAGAACGTCGCCGAGCGCTACGGGATCTCCCGCGAGGAGCAGGATGCCTTCGCGCTCGAGAGCCAGCGCCGCCACGCCGCGGCCGCCGAGAGCGGCCGCTTCGACGACGAGCTCGTCCCCGTCGGCGACGTCGTTCGCGACGAGCATCCACGGCCGGACACGTCCCTCGAGAAGCTGGGCGCGCTGAAGCCGGCCTTCCGCCGGGACGGCTCGGTGACCGCGGGAAACTCGAGCGGCGTCAACGACGGCGCCGCGGCCCTCGTCGTCGCCTCTGAGGCGCGGGCGCGCGCGCTCGGCGCGGAGTCGCTCGGACGTTTTGCCGGGAGCGCCGTCGCCGGCGTCGACCCGCGCCTCATGGGCATCGGCCCGGTCCCGGCCGTTCGCAAGCTGCTCGCCCGCGTGGGCGTCCAGGCTGCCGACCTCGATCTCGTCGAGCTGAACGAGGCGTTCGCCTCGCAGAGCCTGGAGGTCATCCGTGAGCTCGGGCTCGATCGCGAGCGCGTGAACGTGAACGGCGGCGCGATCGCCATCGGCCATCCGCTCGGGATGAGCGGCGCCCGCCTCGTCGTGACGCTCCTGCACGAGCTGCGCCGCCGCGGCGGCCGGTACGGCCTCGCCACGCTCTGCGTCGGGGTCGGGCAGGGCCAGGCCGCGCTCTTCGAACGACCGCCCAGCTAGAATCTACAGACTATGAACAGGCTCTGGACAAGAGCCGCCGGCCCGCGGGCGAAGTGGGTCATCGTCGGCGTCTGGCTCGTCGTCGCGCTCGGGCTCGGCGCGCTCCAGCCGCGGCTCCAGGAGGCGACGGTCAACGACCAGTCCGCCTTTCTCCCGGCGGCGGCCGAGTCGACTCGCGTGCTCGAGCTCCTCGAGGAACGGTTCGCCTCGGGCAGCTCGGTTCCGGCGCTCGTCGTCTACCACCGCGCGTCAGGGCTCACGGATGCCGACCGTGAGGCGATTCGCTCCGACCTCGCCGTGATCGAGGGCCTCGCCGGGACCGCCCCGGCCGTCTCGCCGCTCGAGACGGAGCCGCCGGGCAGCGGCTCCTCTCCGAGGACGGGACGACGGCACTCGCGGTCATCCCGGTGACGGCGCCGACGATCGACGGGATCCAGGTCGTGGTCGAGGAGCTGCGGCGCGGTACGGCCGGCGGCGGCGGGCTCGAGACGTACCTCACGGGGCCCGCCGGGCTGAGCGTCGACGCGGTCGAGGTCTTCGGCTCGATCGACGGCACCCTTCTCGTCGCGACGACGCTCCTCATCCTCACGCTGCTGCTCGCCATCTACCGCTCGCCTGCGATCGCTTTCGTCCCCCTTTTCGTCGTCGCGCTCGCCTACGCCGTGGCCGCCGGCCTCGTCTACCTCCTCGTCTCGCAGACGGGCCTCGACGTCAACGGGCAGACGACCGGCCTCCTGATCATCCTCATGTTCGGCGCGGGGACCGATTACTGCCTCCTGATCGTCTCCCGCTACCGCGAGGAGCTACGCCGGAGGAGCGACAAGCACGAGGCGATGGCCCAGGCGCTCCGGCACACGTCGCCCGCAATCCTGTCGAGCGGCGGCACCGTCGTCGCCGCGATGCTCGTCCTCCTCGTCGCGGGCTTCGCTTCGACGCGCGCCTCCGGGCCGGTGCCGGCGCTGGGCGTGGCGGTGACGATGATCGCCGGGCTGACGCTCCTGCCGGCGCTCCTCACCATCGCCGGGCGGAGGGCGTTCTGGCCGGCGGTGCCGCGTGAGGGGAGCGAGAGCGGCGGCAGGCGCGGGATCTGGCGGCGCGTCGGGGACGCGGTCGCCCGCCGGCCCCTCTCCACCGCGGCGGCCACGACCGCCGCGCTCGGGCTCGCGGCCACGGGGCTGCTCGTCGACCTCCCTGGTCTCTCGCTGAGCGCGGGCATTCGCAGCGAGACCGAGTCGGTGCAGGGGGCCGAGGTGCTCGCCGAGGCGCTCCCTCCCGGCGAGCTCGCGCCGCCCCAGGTGCTCGTGGAGACGGGGCCCGCGAACGTCGACGACGCGGCGCGGGCCGTGGCCGAGGCTCTCGAGGCCGAGGAGGCGGTTGCCTCCGTGCAGCCGACCGAGCGGAGCGAGGACGGCCGGATCGCGCGGCTCGAGGCCGTGCTCGCGGCCGACCCGTACTCGGACGAGGCGATCGAGGCCGTCGGCGGCCCGACCGCCGAGGAGGCCGACACCCGGGAGACGACGAGCCGAGACGTGGCGATCGTCGTCCCCCTCGTCCTCCTCGTCATCTTCCTGATCCTGGTCGCGCTCCTGCGCGCGCTCGTCGCGCCTCTCTACCTGATCGGGACGGTGATCCTCTCGTTCGCCGCGACAATGGGCATTGCTTTCGCGGCCTTCCGTTGGGTCTTCGACTCGCCCGGAACGGATCCGAGCCTCGTCCTCTTCGTCTTCGTCTTCGTCTCGGCGCTCGGCATCGACTACAACATCTTCCTCATGGCCCGGATCCGCGAGGAGGCGGGGAGGACCGATGCGCGCACCGGCGTCCTTCTCGGCCTCGAGCGGACGGGCGGCGTGATCACGAGCGCCGGCCTCATCCTCGCCGGGACGTTCCTCGCCCTCCTCCTTCTGCCGCTCGAGCAGCTATTCCAGCTCGGCTTCGCCGTCGCGCTCGGCCTCCTCATCGACGCCTTCGTCGTCCGGACGCTTCTCGTCCCCTCGGCGGCGCTCCTCCTCGGCCCGCGCTCGTGGTTGCCCGGAGGGCTTCCGGTCAGGAGCGCGCCATCTCCGCCGCGAGGAAGCGGCGGGAGCGCTGCATGATCTCGTGGGCGACGTAGACGATCGCGAGGGCGTTGACGACGTGGAGAGCCGCGATCTCCTCGACGTCGATGCGGGCCAGGAAGACCTGGAGGACGTTGAGGCCGATCAGCCCCGCCGTCAGCGCCAGGAGCGTCCGCGGCACCTTGCCGGCGAGCGCGAGCACGAGCAGGACGAGCGTCAGCGCGGCGAGGATGAGCCCGAGGACGTTGTGGATGTCATAGTTTCGCGCGCCGAAGGCGCCGAGGCCCGCCAGGAAGAACTGGGCGGCGACCCCGGCGAGGTAGACGACCGCGACGCCGAAGAAGAGCACGCGCGCCTGCGTCACGTCGGCGAGCATACGCGACGTCCAGGACACCGGCCGCGCTATCGTCCCGGCCGATGGCTGTGGCGACCGAGAGGGAGTTCGGGCTCTTCATCGACGGGGAGACCGCCGAGCCGGGAGACGGGGAGGTCCGCGACCTCGCCGAGCCGGCGACCGGGAAGCCTTTCGCCCGGGCCGCCGCCGGCGGCCCGGGCGACGTCGACCGGGCGGTGGCGGCGGCCCGCGCCGCGCTCGCCGGCCCGTGGGGGAAGACGCCGCCGAACGAGCGCTCGCGCCTCCTCCACGCGCTCGCCGACGCGATCGTCGCCAACCGCAAGGAGCTCGCGGAGCTCGAGACCCGGAACGTCGGCAAGGCGCTGATCTCGGCGAAGGCGGAGGTCGCGGTGGCCGCCGAGAGCTTCCGCTTCATGGCCTCGGCGATCGGCTCCATCGAGGGCGCCACGCGCCCGATCGGCGGCTCCATCCTCGCCTACACGCTCAAGGAGCCGGTCGGCGTCTGCGGCCAGATCGTCCCCTGGAACTACCCGATCATGCTCGCGGGCTGGAAGCTCGCGCCCGCGCTCGCAGCCGGCTGCACCGTCGTCCTCAAGCCGGATCCGGCGACGCCGCTCACGGCCGTCCGCCTCGCGGAGATCGCCGCGGAGGTCGGCATCCCGGCCGGGGTCGTGAACGTCGTCCCCGGCGACGGGCCGACGGCGGGAGCGCACCTCGTCTCGCACGCCGGCGTGGACAAGGTCTCCTTCACCGGCTCGACGGCGACGGGGGCGGAGATCATGCGGCTCGCCGGCGACCCGATCAAGCGCGTCACGCTGGAGCTCGGCGGGAAGAGCCCCGCGATCGTCTTCGCCGACGCCGACGTCGAGGACGCGGTCGCCTCGACGGCCTACGGGATCTACTACTCGGCGGGCCAGAGCTGCGACGCCCGCTCGCGCCTGCTCGTCGAGCGCTCGATCTTCGACGACGTGGTCATGCTAGTCGCCGAGAAGGCGCGCGCGGTAAGGGTCGGCGACCCGCTCGACCCCGAGACGCAGATGGGCTCGCTCGTCTCCCGCGCGCACCGCGAGCGGGTGCACGGCTACGTCGAGACCGGCCGCGAGGAGGGGGCCGAGGTCGTCGCCGGCGGCGAGCCGGCGGAGGGCGACGGTGCCTTCTACCCACCGACGGTGCTGGCGGCGGACGACGGCGGCGCGACCGTGGCGCAGGAGGAGATCTTCGGCCCCGTGCTCGCCGTCGTGCCCTTCGAGGACGAGAAGGACGCGATCCGGATCGCGAACGACGTCCGCTACGGCCTCATGGCGACGGTCTGGTCGCAGGACCCCGCGCGCGGTCACCGGGTCGCCCGGCGCATCCACTCCGGGACGGTGACGATCAACCTCCCGTACGGCGCGTTCCCCGGAATCCCCTTCGGCGGCTACAAGCAGTCCGGCTTCGGCCGCGAGCAGGCGCTCGAGACGCTCCAGGCGTACCTGGAGACGAAGAGCGTCCTCTTCTCGACGGGCGCGCGCCCGTCGAACCCCTGGGGCCTCTAGCCGCGAGCCGCGGCGTCCTTTCGGCCGCGTTCGCTCCGGATTCGGCGTCCACAGGGTCCGCCGGCCCTCCGGGACGTCCCCGGGCCCCGCAACCATGCGCCAGACCGTCCCCCGCAGCCATGGCCGGGGTCTGACCCCTGACGTGGCCGGAGGGGACGTGTGCAGCCATGGCCGGGGTCTGACCCCTGACGTGGCCGGAGGGGACGTGTCTGTGGACGGGCTCCTAGCGCTTGAGGACAAGGAGCGCTCCCACAGCGAGGAGGAGCAGGCCGGCGATCCGGGCGGGAGTGACCGGGATGCGCTCGAGGCCGAAGAGGCCGAAGGCGTCGATGAGGACGCCCATAGCGAGCTGGCCGGCGATGAGGAGGCCGATCGTCGCGAAGGTCCCGATGCGCGGGGCGGCGAAGGTGATCGTCGTGACGACGATCGCGCCCATGGCGCCCGCCGTCCAGAGCCACGGAGGCTGGCGGATGCCCGCGCCGACGCCGCCCAGGCCGCCGCGGGTCGCCACGACGGCGGCGCAGACGATCAGCGCGGCGACGATGGAGGCGAACGCGGTCGCCTCGAGCACCCCGATCCGCCGGCCCATGGTGCCGCTGACGGCGACCTGGATCGAACCGGCCAAGCCGGCCACGACCGAGAGAACGACCGCGACCGAGGTCGCCGACACGGCGGCGAGGATAGCGGCAGGGATTGGGCCGTGCGGGCCATGGCGGCCCGCCGGATGCAGGAGTAGCCTCGAAGCCATGTCCGTCCGGGAGCACAGCGCCAGCGAGGCCGTGCTCGAGGCCCGCCGCCGCTACGTGGCCGCCGGGGTCTCCACGCCGCCCCTCGTCGTTGCCCGCGCCGAGGGCGCCCGCATCGAGGACGTGGACGGGCGGACGTACATCGACTTCGCCGGCGGCCTCGGCTGCCAGAACACGGGGCACGGGCTGCCCGCCGCGGTCGCCGCGATCCACGAGCAGGCGGACCGCTACCTGCACCAGTGCTTCATGGTCGGGATGTACGAGCCCTACGTGGACGTCTGCCGGCGCCTGGCCGAGCTGAGCCCTTGTCGGGGCGGCGAGCAGCGGAGCCTGCTCGTCAACTCGGGCGCGGAGGCGATCGAGAACGCCGTCAAGATCGCGCGCGCGGCGACCGGCCGGCCGGCCGTGGTCGTCTTCGACCGGGCCTTCCACGGCCGCACGCTCCTGACCATGACGATGACGAGCAAGGTCGTCTACAAGCGCGGCTTCGGCCCCTTTGCGCCCGAGGTCTACCGCGCGCCCGCGCCCTACCCGTACCGCGGCATCACGACCGACGACGCGGTCCGCGGGCTGGAGGCGCTCTTCCGATCCGAGGTCGATCCCGAGGCGGTCGCATGCCTGGTGATCGAGCCCGTCCAGGGCGAAGGCGGGTTCGTCCCGATGCCGCGCGACTTCCCCCCACGTCTGCGCGAGCTCTGCGACCGCCACGGGATCGTGTACGTGAACGACGAGGTGCAGAGCGGCGTCGGCCGCACCGGCCCCGTGTGGGCGATCGAGCACTACGGGGTCGAGCCGGACCTCCTCGTCTCCGGCAAGTCGCTCGGAGGCGGCCTCCCGCTCGCCGCGGTCACCGGCCGCGCCGAGCTCATGGACGCCCCCGGTCCCGGCGGACTCGGAGGCACGTTCGGCGGCAACCCGCTCGCCTGCGCGGCGGCCGTAGCCGTCCTCGACGAGGTCGTGAGCGAGGCGTTCCAGCGGCGCGCGCGCGAGCTCGGCGAGCGCATCCGCGCCGGGCTCGAGGCGATCGCCGGGCGGATCCCCGCCGTCGGCGAGGTGCGCGGGCTCGGGGCGATGCAGGCGCTCGAGCTCGTCGCCGACCCGGAGACGAGGGAGCCGGCGGGCGCGCTCGCCGCGGCGACGGTCGCGGCCGCCCGCGAGCGCGGCCTCGTCCTCCTCGCCTGCGGCCTCGACGGCAACGTCGTCCGCATCCTCGCGCCGCTCGTGATCTCGGACGAGGACCTCGACCGCGGCCTCGAGATCCTGGAGGAATCGCTCGCCGAGCCGGCTACGTCGCCGCCGGCGCCGAGCTGAACTCGGGGATCACCTCCTCGGCAATCAACCGCAGCTGCTGCTGGACGTCGGGGACGTCCACGTCCTTGCCGGTGAACGTCTTCAGGATCACAGGGTCCGTGATCGTGAGGATCATGTGGTTGACGCCCGCCGACTGGATGTCGCGAACCTTGGCGACGCACTCCTCGGGGGTGCCGGCGATCGAGAGCGTCTCGGCGATCTCGGGCGTCGTCATCTCGTACGCCTTGTCCAGCTCCCCCTTGCCGAGGACGGCGACGATCTCCTTCATCTCGGCCGGGTCGAGCCCGTGCAGCTGGAGCTGCTCGTCGGGCATCGAGGAGATGTAGAACGCGACGATCGAGCGCGCGGCCGCCTTCGCCTTCTCCGAGTCCGGGCCGCACGTGATCACGACCCAGGCGCCGATGTCGAGGTCCTCCCAGTTCCGCCCGGCGCGGTCGGCCCCGACCTTCACGTTCTCGACGACGTACTCGTAGGCCTCCTTCGTGTAGCTGAGCGCCACGTGGACGCCGTCCGTCGCCTCGCCGGCGAACTGGAACGACTTCGGGCCGCGCATCGCGCCGATGTAGAGCGGCAGCCGCTCCTGCACCGGGCGCGCGAAGGTGAAGAGGCCGCTGTAGCGGTAGAACTCGCCCTCGTACGTGATCGCGCCCTCGTCGAGGAACGTGCGCATGACGTGGTGCGCCTCCTTCACGCGCGAGAGCGGCTTGATCGACTTCCAGTCGACGCCGTACTGGGCGAGGAGCCCGAAGTTCCCGATCGAGAACACGCCCTCGGCCCGGCCGCCCGTGAGCTCGTCGAGGGTCGCCAGCGCCTGGCAGATCAGGGTCGGCTCGCGCAGGTAGACGCCCGAGAGGTTGGGCCCGAAGCGGATGTTCGTCGTCTTGTCCGCCGCCGCCGCGTAGAGGAGCCAGAGGTCCTTGTGCCAGGTCTCGTCGGCCGCGTAGCAGGCGTAGTAGCCGAGCTCGTCGGCCGTCTTGATCATCTCGAGCGAGTCGGTCAGCGGGTAGTCGAGGAGGGTCGCGTAGCTGAACTTCATCTCACTCTCCCTTCGCGTGGGGTTCCGCCGTTCCGATCTCCTCGAGGAGCTCCTCACCGGAGATGACGCTGTCGGCGAAGTGGTCGTGCATCCAGGCGAGGTGGTCCCAGCGGCTGGCCACGATCCTGTGCGTGTCCCAGGCCGGGATGTCCTGCTGGGGCACGTGCTCCGTCATCAGCTCGGGGTCGACCTCGTAGATGTGGTCGAAGCGCATGACCACGTCCTCCGTGATCCGCTTCGCCTCTGGGGGCTTCTGTGCCGCGAGTCGGAAGCCGATCATCCTTCGTCCTCCTCGTAGGCCCGGTCGAGCAGGTACTTGCCGGGGTTCATGACGTTGTTCGGGTCGAGGGCCCGCTTGATCGTCTTCATCACCTCGAACCCCCCGCCGAGCTCGGATGGGACGAGGTCGACCTCGCCCTCGCGGCAGGAGCCGTGGCAGGCCGAGATCGAGCCGCCGTGCTCGAGGGCGACGGCCGCGATGTCGCGCTTGGCCTCGACCCATGCCGCCCAGCTCTCGTCGTCCCACTTCATCTCCCAGATGCCGATGTCGATCTCGGTCAGGTAGTCCCCCCAGGGCTTGTAGGGCCCGTTCGTGTACGCGAACATGCCCCAGTCGTCGAACATGTCGAAGCGCTCGCGGAGCCGGTCGGCGATCGCGTGCCACTTCTCGCGCACGGCCGGTAGCTGGCTGTAGGGGATGGCCGCGTCCTCGCAGTGCCAGCTCATGAGGGCGACCTGGCCGCTCCTGGTGCGCCCGTGCTGGGGCGTTGCGTAGCGGTCGTGGCGCGAGGCCCAGTCGCCGTGGGAGATCTCGTCGCCGAGGTAGTTGGATCCGTTCGCCTTGGCGATGCGCATGATCTGCTTCGCGCCGGCCCGGGTCTCGTCCTTCTGGCCGTACATCGCCACGGCGACGACGGCCCTCACAGAGTCGGGCTGCGGGATGTAGGCTTCGTCGTCGCGGCGGAGGTAGGCGAGCTTCCACTCGTCGAAGAGCACGACGCCGGCGAGCGTGGCGAGCCCCGAGCGCGCGAAGTCGCCGGTCGCCCGCCAGGCGTCCTCGTAGCTCGGGTAGGAGAAGAACGCCGAGAACTCCGCTTCCGGCCGCGGGACGAGCTCGAGGGTCGCCTCGGTGACGATTCCGAGCGTCCCCTGGTGCCCCATGAAGAGGTGCTTGAGCTGGAACCCGGAGGACGACTTGCGCACCTTCCTCCCGCCGCCGTCGCCGATCTCGACGATCTCCCCCGTCGGCAGCACCATCTCGAAGCTGATGACGAGGTCACGTGTGTGGCCGTAGCGGCCGCCGATCAGCGACCAGCCGCTCGTCCCGATCCGCCCGCCGACGAGCGAGCACGGGTAGGAGGCGGGGTTGTCGGGATAGATGTACCCGTGGTTCTTGAGCTCCTCGTTCAGCTTGAGCATGTTGATGCCCGGCTGGACGGTGCAGGTCCGGTCCTCGTGGTCGATCTCGAGGATCCGGTTCATGAGCTTCACGTCGACGACGATGCCGTGCTTGAGCGGCACCGCCCCGTCCGTGAGCCCGGTGGCGCCGGCACGAGGGACGACGCCGATCCCGTGGCGGTTCGCCAGTCTCACCACCTCGGAGATCTGCTCCGCGGACGTGGGGAGGACGACGGCCTGCGGGACGAACTCGTCCCAGCGGTGCACGGGGAACGGCGCCGGCACGCGCGTACGGTTGTAGCGCGCGGACAGGTTGGTGAAGACGTGCTCCTCGCCGCAGATGGCGACGAGCTCGTCGACGACTGCGCTCTCCAGCTCGACGATGGCCATCGCTACACCTCGAATCCGGCCGCCTCGGCCACGATCTCCATGAGGTCGTAGACCTCGATTCCCTGCTCCTTCCCCTGCTCGTCGAGCGGCCGCTCCGACCACGGGCACGCGGAGACGAGCGTGTCGACGCCGAGCTCGGTGGCCTTCTCGATCCGCCGCCGGCTGATCTCGGCCGTGAGGTCCGGCCGCTCGATCGAGAGGCCGCCGCCCGCGCCCGAGCAGTACGACCACTGCGTCACGCGGTCGACGTCCTTGAACGTGAGGCCGGGAATCGCGCGCAGCACCTCGCGCGGGGACTCGTGGATCCCGAGGCGCTTGTTCAGGCGGCAGGCGTCGTGGTAGGTGACGGTGCGCTCGATCGGCGTCGTCAGCTCGAGCTTGCCCTCGCGCAGGAGCTCGGCGACGAGGTCGACGACGAGGACGATCTCGAAGTCGAAGTCCTCGCCGAAGAGCTTCGGGTAGACGTCGACGAACGTGATGTAGTCATGCGGGTCGAGGCAGAGGATCCGCTTCGCGCCCGCGTTCCGCCAGTCCATGACGTTGTGCTCGGCCATCTTGAGGCCGAGGTCGGTGTAGCCCATCTCGTAGGCGGGCCCGCCGCAGCACCACTGCTCCTTCATGAGGCCGAACTCGACCCCCGCCTTCTGGAGGACGAGCGAGACGGCCCGGGGCACCGACGTGCGGTAGAAGGCGGCCTCGCAGTCGCAGAAGAGGATGGTCTCGCCTCCCGTCGGGATGTCGAGCCCGGAAGCCCAGGCCCGCACCTTGCCCTGCGACGCCTCGATGTTCCAGCCGAGCACGGGTTCGTTGCCCCAGCGGTCGGTCAGGTCGTTCCAGCGCTTCCAGCCGTCCTGGTGGACGTCGTTCGCGACGGCGAGCGTGCGCATCGCCTTGACGACGTCGATCGTGCGCTGGCGGAAGCGGTAGAAGTCGCCCGTGAAGAGCGTGTTCGGGCAGCGCAGCTCGCAGGCGCCGCACATCGTGCAGTGGACGTAGTCGCGCGCCACGTCCTCGATCGAGACGTGGCCGCGCTCCATGGCGACGACGTTGGCGTGGAAAGCCGTCGGCGAGTGCACCTCGTCGCGCGTCACCTGGACGACCGGGCACACCTCACGGCAGAACTTGTGCCCCGAGCTGAAGCAGTTGTAGGCGGCGTTCCGCCACTCTTCGACGACCTCTTCGGCGGGTGCGCCGTTCCCGCTCCCGCCTTCGGTGGTTGGCTCGGCCATTCACCCCTCCTCGCTGGCTCGCATGGACAGGACGACGTACGGCGGGCGCTCAGGCCCAGGAGCCTCTTGCTTGCTAGCGACTCGCGGCGAGGATAAAACACCTAAGAGTGACGGTCAACGAACTCGAGCGGCCCGCCCCGAGCGCGGCCATTTTCGACCCGCTGTCCGTCGCGCGGGCGGTCGTCTTCTCGCCGATCGGCGGGCAGGGGCTCGTCGAGCAGACCGTGCGCCGCCTGGGCGAAGCGGTCGGCCTCGGCCTCCTCGAGGTCGGCGAGCAGCTCCCGCCCGAGGCCGAGCTGGCAGAGCGGCTGGGGATCGCGCCGATGACGCTCCGGCGCGCGCTCGCGATCATGCGCGAGGCCGGGTATCTGGAGACACGCCGCGGCCGCTCCGGCGGGACGTTCGTCCGCCGCGCCGTGCCGCCCGCTCCGCCCCGCCGCGCCCGCGCCCGGCTCGAGAGCCTGACGCCCGACGACCTGCGCGACCTCACCGAGCACCGGCGGCTCGTCGCCGGCGGCAGCGCGGCTCTCGCCGCCGAGCGGGCGAGCCTGGAGGAGATCGCCGAGCTCGGCTCCCTCGTCGAGCGGATGGCCGAGCCGCCGCCCTTCCCGGCCTTCCGGCGCGCGGACAGCCGCTTCCACCTCGCGGTCGCCTCGGCGGCGAGGTCGCCGCGGCTCGCCGCCGCCGAGCGGGGGTTCCAGGCGGAGCTGAACGAGGTGCTCGCCCTCGTCCCACGGCCGCCCGAGGCCCTCCGCCTCTCGAACGAGCAGCACCGGGCCGTGCTCGAGGCGATCGCGCGGCGCGAGCCGGAGGCCGCCCTCTCCCTCATGGAGGCGCACGTCGTCGGCACGGGCGACTTCCTCGTCGGCCTGCGCCTGGGGAGGGTGGGGGCGTGAGCGAGCGCGCCGGCGGCAAGCCCGTGATCGGCGTCTCCTGCTCCTTCCACGACTTCGGCGACTACTCGGGCGTCGGCTTCCACCGTCCGATCGCCCTCGCGGGCGGGCTCCCCGTGATTCTCCCCCGCGTCGAGGGGACGCTGGAGGACCTGCTCGACCTCTGCGACGGGCTCGTCCTCGCCGGCGGGCGCGACCTCGACCCCGGCCTCTACGGCCAGAGCCCGACGGAGCACCTCGCGCCGACCGACCCGCACCGCGACGCCTTCGAGCTCGAGCTCGTGCGGCGGGCGCTCGACCGCCGCCTTCCGGTCCTCGGCATGTGCCGCGGGCTCCAGGTGCTGAACGTCGCCCTCGGCGGGACGCTCGTCCAGGACCTGCGCCTCGTCCCGGAGTGGGCGGACCACCCCTCCGACCGCGGCTGGACCGTGTGGAAGGAGGTCGAGCAGACCGCCCTCACCGGCGAGGAGATGCCGCCGCACCCGCGGCACCCGATCTCGATCGAGCCGGGCAGCCGGCTCCACAGCGCCCTCCGCGTCGAGGAGATCGAGGTCGACAGCTTCCACCACCAGGCGCTCGACCGGATCGCGCCGGGGCTCAACGTCGTCGCCCGGGCGCCGGACGGCGTCGTCGAGGCGGCGGAGATGGACGGCGGCTACGTCCTCGCCGTGCAGTGGGAGCAGCAGGAGGAGTGGCGCATCGACCGCCGCTTCCTCCGCCTCTTCGAGCAGCTCGTCGAGGCCGCGCGGGGTCACGAGGGCGCCGAGGCGCTCCTCCGTTAGCATCCCGCGGCGGAGGGGAGCCAGCCAAGGAGGAGCCATGGTCAGGGTGTTCGTCGTCTACGAGGAGGAGCCGGACAAGGGCCGGTACGAGAGCCACGCGGAGCTCTGCCGGCAGGTGCCCGGCGCGACGTTCCGGCACGGGAAGGTCTTCGGCGCGCCGGTGGGCGAGCCGCGCTACCCGTACTACGCGGAGTGGGAGTTCGCGGACATGGACGCCTTCAAGACGGCAGCGCGAACGCCGGAGTTCATGGCCACCGGCAAGGACGCGATGGGGATGGGCGTCCCCTTCCACGTCCATTTCGCGGAGCTCGCGGAGTGACGGAGCCCGACTACCCGGCGCCGCGCGCCCCCGCCGAGCTCGGCTTCGAGGCGATCGTCTACGAGAAGGCGCCGCCGCGCGCCACGATCACCCTCAATCGGCCCGAGGTGCTGAACGCGTTCGACTTCCGCATGCTGCGGGAGATCGCTCGGGCCTGCGAGGACGCCTCATGGGACGACGAGATCCGCGTCGTCGTCGTCACCGGCGCGGGGCGGGCGTTCTGCGTCGGCGCCGACCTGAAGGCCTGGAGCCGGGACTACCTGGGGAAGCCGGACGAGTACTGGAAGTGGTTCGGCGCCTTCAAGGACGCGCACGACCGGCTGCGCGAGATCGGCAAGCCGACGCTCGCGCGCATCAACGGCGTCTGCGTCGGCGGCGGCAACGAGCTGCAGATGGCCTGCGACCTCTCCGTGATCGCCGACGACGCGTACATCCGCCATGTCGGTCCGCAGCACGGCTCCGTCCCGGCGGGCGGCGCGACGCAGTGGCTCCCGATCATGGTCGGCGAACGGCGCGCCCGCGAGATCATCCTCCTCTGCGAAGAGATCCCGGCGCGGAAGGCGGAGGAGTGGGGGCTCGTCAACCGCGCCGCCCCCGCGGCCGAGCTCGACGCGACCGTGGACGAGCTGGTGGAGAAGCTCGCTGCCAAGCTCCCGCAGACCGTGCGCTACACGAAGCAGCAGCTGAACTTCTGGCGCGACCTCGCCTGGCACGAGACCGTCAACCACGCGCGCGACTGGCTCGCGCTCTCGATGGCGACGGAGGAGCCCAAGGCGGCCGTCGAGCGCTTCCTCGGGAAGGACGAAGAGTGAGCGTCGTCCTCGTCGGGCGTGACGAGCCGATCGCCGTCGTCCTGCTCAACCGCCCCGAGGCGCTGAACGCGCTCAACGACGACGTGATGGACGCGCTCGTCTCGACGCTGGCCGAGCTCGACGACGACGGCGCCGTGCGCTGCATCGTCCTCGGCGGCTCCGAGCGGGCCTTTGCGGCCGGTGCGGACATCGGCCAGATGGCGGAGGCGACCGCCATGGACATGTACGAGGCGCGGCGCATCGACCGCTGGGACGCGATCCGCCGCATCCGGACGCCGCTCGTCGCGGCCGTCTCCGGCTTCTGCCTCGGCGGCGGCAACGAGCTGGCGATGGCCTGCGACCTGATCGTCGCCTCCGAGACGGCGCGCTTCGGCCAGCCCGAGACCGGGCTCGGCATCATCCCCGGCGCCGGCGGCACGCAGCGGCTCACGCGCGCGGTCGGGAAGGCGAAGGCGATGGACGTGATCCTCTCCGGCCGCTTCCTCACCGCGGAGGAGGCCGAGCGGGCCGGGCTCGTCGCGCGCGTCGTGGCGAAGGAGGCCTGGCTCGAGGAGGCGAAGGCCGTCGCCCGCGCGATCGCGGCCAAGGGCCCGGTCGCTCAGCGCTTGGCGAAAGAGGCCGTCAACCGCGCCTTCGAGACGGCGCTCGAGAGCGGGCTCGACTACGAGCGCAAGGCGCTCTATCTCGCCTTCGCCTCCGAGGACGCGCGCGAAGGCCTGACCGCGTTCACCGAGAAACGGCGCCCCGATTTCAGGGGCCGCTGAGGCCGGGTCTCAGACCTCGAGCTCGACGGGGACGAGCTCGACTTCCAGCCGGACTCCGTCGCGGACGACGCTCGCCCGCACGCGCGAGCCGATCAGCTCCCCGGCCATCAGCCGCTGGAGGTCGTCCACGCCCTCGACGGTCTCGCCGTCGACGGCCACGATCAGGTCCTCGGGGCGCAGGCCCGCCGCGGCGGCCGGGCTGTCCTCGACCACCTCGACGACCTCGACGCACTCGGCCCGACCCAGCTCGCGGGCGAGCCGCGGGGGCAACGGCCGCGAGCCGCCGGCGATGCCGATGTAGGCGCGCGTGAAGCGGCCGTCGCGCATGAGCGCGCCGACGATCTTCCGCGTGGTCGCGTTGATGGGCACGGCGAGGCCGAGCCCGACGCCGGCGACGGCGGTGTTGACGCCGACGACGCAGCCGCGCCCGTCGGCGAGCGCGCCGCCCGAGTTGCCCGGGTTGAGCGCGGCGTCGGTCTGGATCACGTTCTCGACGATGCGGCCGGCCGCGCGCGATCGCACCGGCAGCGCCCGTCCGAGCGCCGAGACGACGCCCGCGGTCACCGACCCGGCGAAGCCGTTCGGGTTCCCGATCGCGACGACGAGCTGGCCGACGCGCAGGCCCTCGGCGTCGCCGAGCTCCGCCGGCACGAGGTCGGCGGCGTCCGAGCGGAGGACGGCGAGGTCGGAGAGCGGGTCCGCGCCGACGACCTCTGCCGCGACCTCGCGGCCGTCCACGAAGGAGGCCTCCACGCGGCCGTCCGCCCCGGCGACGACGTGCGCGGACGTGAGCATGAACCCGTCCGGGGTGATGACGACGCCGCTGCCGCCGCCGACCGCCCGGCGGCCGCCCCGGACGCGGCGAGAGACGCGCAGGTTCGCCACGGAAGGCGACAGCCGCTCGGCCACCGAGACGACGGCACGGGAGTACGCATCGAGCGCCTCCTCGTCCGAGACCCGGCCCGGCTCGGAGGGCGGCTGCTCCGGCCCGAGCAGCGCGTCGATGAACGTAAGATCGGACATCGCCCCCAAGCTAGCGGACACGTCCAGGTCTACCGAGGAGCGGCATGGCTGAAGTGGAGACGACACGAGACGGCTCGGTGCTCACGATCGCGCTGAACCGTCCGGACAAGCTGAACGCGTTCGACGCGGCGACGCACAAGGCGTTCGCGGCGGCGCTCAAGGAGGCGGCGGATCCTGGCGTGCGCGCGGTCGTCCTCACCGGCGCCGGGCGCGGCTTCTGCGTCGGCCAGGACCTGAGCGAGCTGAGCCAGGGCGACCGCGACGTCGGCGGGCTCCTCCGGGAGCGCTGGAACCGGCATGTGCTGGGCCTGCGTGGCCTCGAGAAGCCCGTCCTCGCGGCCGTGAACGGCGCCGCGGCCGGCGCCGGGCTCTCCCTCGCGTGCGCCTGCGACCTCCGCGTCGCCGCCGACTCGGCCGCGTTCGTGCCGGCCTTCGTCAACGTCGGGCTCGTCCCCGACACCGGCGGCTCGTGGCTCGTCCCCCGGCTCCTCGGCTACAGCCGCGCCTTCGGGTGGATGTGCTCCGGGCGCAAGATCGGCGCCGAGGAGGCGCTCGCCTGGGGGCTCGTCTCGGAGGTCGTCGAGGCGGATGCCGCGCTCGCCCGCACGCACGAGCGGGCGGCCGAGCTCGCCGCGCTTCCGACCAAGGCGATCGCCATGACGAAGCGGCTCTTCGAGCGGGCTTCGCACACGCGGCTCGAGGATCAGCTCGAGCTCGAGGCGCAGCTCCAGTTCGCCGCGGTGGCAAGCGCCGACTTCGCCGAGGGCGTGGCCGCGTTCCTCGAGAAGCGCGAGCCGCACTTCACCGGTTCGTGAGCTCGCGCTCCTCGATCATGCCCTGCGGATCTCGAGGTCGTTCGCGAGCCGGTCGGCCTGACGCGAGTCCTGCTGCGCGAGCTCCGCGAGCTCGCGGATGCGCACCTCGTCCTGGTCCTCGGCGGCGGCCGAGGTCTCGCGCGCGTTGGCGATCGCGTCTTCGTTGAGCGCGAGCCAGTCCTCGTATTGGCCGGAGAGGCTGCCGGGGACGGGCAGCTCCTAGAGCTCCGCCTGCTGCCCTTCGAGGAGGTCGGCGATCTCGGTGGAGGACGCGGCCAGGGCGAAGAGGTCCGGCGGCGCCTCGGTCTCGATCTTCTCGTCGTCATCGGCGCACACCTCTTCCGCCGCCTTGCGGAAGGCCGCCTCATCGCCGTCGTCGCGGCCCGCGCAGCCGGCGGTCGAGACCAGGACGGCGATAGCGAGGGCGCCGCGGGCTCTCATCGGTCGCTCGACGCGCAGTCGGCGAGGCCGAGATCCTCGGCGAGCGCGTCCGCCTCGGCCTCGGTCTCCTCGATCGTCGCCAGCGACTCCTCGATCAGCGCGTCGGCGTGCATGGTCCCGCCTCGCTGGAGGTCGCGCGTCGCGCCGAGCGATCGCTCCTTGAGCACGAGCCATTCCTCGTACTCCGCGGCGAGTTCCTCGGGCGGCTCGAGCAGCCGGAGCTCGTTGACGCCGGTCTCGAGCAGGTCGCCGATGTCGGCGGCGATCGCTCCCCACTCGTCGTCCTCCTCGAGCGGGGGCGGGATCGAGCGGATCTTCTCGCCGAAGTCGGCGCAGACGGCGTTCGCCTGCGCGCGGAACTGCTCGGCCGCCTCGTCGTCGCCGTTGGCGTCGTCGTCCCCGCCGCAGCCTGCGACCACCACGAGGCACGTTCCCAGTGCTGCGAGCGTGCTTCTCATCGTTCCCCGAGCGCCGGAGTGTACCGGGCGCTATCGGGTGACCTGCGCGGTGAGCGTCGCTGCCACCCCGGTGTTGCCGGCCGCGTCCCGCGCCGTGACGAGGTAAGTGACCGTCACCGGTTGCCCGGGGCTGCCCCTGGTGTCGGCGACGTCGACCGCGTAGGCGCCGCCGGGGCGCCGGAGCGAGGGTGTCCATCGGCGCCGTCGTCGTCCTTGCGGCCGAGGCGTTGCCTGCTGCGTCGGCCACCGTGGCCGAGATCGTGACCGTGCCGTCCGCGAGGGAGGAGGCGTCGATTCGGTGACGGTGACGGTTCCCGGCCCGCCGCCGCCGGGGCGGTCTTCGCCACGGACTGCGCGCCGCCGGCCACCCGCACCTCGACGAGGTCGCTCGCCTGGGAGGTCGCCGGCAGCGTCACCGAGACGGAGAGGGAGGAGACGTTGGCGAGGTTGAGGTACTGGCTCCCCGGGCCGCCGCCGTTGACGAGGGCGATCGCTGCCGGCAGCGCCGGCGCCGTCGCGTCGGCGCGCGTGTACAGGACGCCGTCGCTCGTGGTCGTGTCGAGTAGGCCGTGCCGGCGACAGGCGAGAAGGTGTGCCTCGTCCAGGCGGCGCCCGCCGAGCGGTAGGCGTGGCAGCCGGCGAGGTTTGCCGTCGTGGTGGACGCGCTCCACGCGAGGTCGACGCGGCCCGCCGCCTTGGGCTCGGCGTCGAGGCTGTCGGGGGTGGAGGGCGCGGCGTCGACCGCGAGGGGGTAGTCGCGGTAGAGCCAGTCCGATCCCCGGAGGCCGAGGCGAAGAGCGCCCTCGCCGTGTCCCGCGACGGTCGGCGAGGTCGTGACGGTGACCGTGGTCGAGTCGTCGGGGCCGAGCGTGACGGTCGCCGCGCCCGACGCCGCAAAGGTGGCGGAGGCCGCCTGGGCCGGCCCGAGGAGGTCGAGCGAGCGGTCCGCGTCCCGGCGCTCTCGTTCGTGACGACCAAGACGTCCGGCGACGGGGCCCGGGGAGGCGACGACGCCGAGGTCGACCGCGCGTGCCGAAGAACTCGACCGGCTAGGGCCACACCCACGTACGTCCAGGCGCCCTTCCTCCCGCTCCGCTGCAGCGTCGCCGCAAGCCGCTCGCGGGGCAGGGTAGCTCAGGCGCAGCCGACGCCTCGGTTAGCCTCGGCGCCAGACAATCCCAAGGAAAGGAAGCCATGGCCCAGGAAGTGCAGATCCCCGGCGCCGGGTCGACGGCGAAGATCCGGAACATCGTCGCCGTCGCCGTCCTCGCAGTCGTGACGCTCGGGATCTATCTGCTCTTCTGGTGGTACTTCGTCAACCGGGAGATGGCCGACCTCGGCCGCGCGCAGGGGACGGACGAGCTCGGCGAGAGCCCGGGCAAGTCCACGCTCGCGCTCTTCCCCGGCGGCCTGATCGTCGTGCCGGCCATCTGGACGATGGTGACCACCTTCAAGCGCGTGCAGGCTGCGCAGCGCCTGAGCGGGGAGAGCCCGCTGAACGGGTGGATCGGGCTCATCCTCTACATCGTCTTCTCGCCGGCTCTCTGGGCCTACATGCAGAGCGGGCTCAACGGCGTCTGGAAGGCGCAGTCTTCCTCCCTCTGATCGCTTCCGGGCCCGGGATGAACCTCCGGCCCGGGTCTGATAGAAACGCTCAAGCGTTTTGCCCGTAACGGAAGGGGGAGGGGTTATGCACGTAGGCAAGCTCTGGCGCCTCGCGGTGCCGGTCGCGGCCGTGGCCGCGACTTTGGCGCTCGCGCCCGCGGTATCCGCGGCGGAGGCGCCGACGATCGTGGTCGAGGGCGGAGTGACACAGCCCGTCTTCGGCTACGAGGACGCGATCCGGGAACGGGTCTGGGTCACGATCGACTACGACACCGACCAGGACGGCGTCCTGGACGAGGTCGCGGTGGACATCATCCGGCCGGCCGCAGGCGCCGAAGGCCTGAAGTCGCCGGTGATCATGGACGCGAGCCCCTACTACACGACGCTGTGTCGCGGGAACGACTCCGAGTGCATCGCCGACTTCGACGGCGACGGCATCAACGACAAGTGGCCGCTCTTCTACGACAACTACTTCGTCCCCCGCGGCTACGCGGTGATGCTCCTGCACATGGTCGGCACCGGCTTCTCGAACGGCTGCCCGCTGACCGGTCCGCCCGCCGAGCACATGAGCGCAGTGGCCGCGATCGACTGGCTCAACGGCCGGCGGCCGGCTCGGGACGCCGAAGGGAACCTCGTCACCGCGGACTGGCACAACGGCAAGACCGGAATGATCGGCAAATCCTACGACGGGACGCTCGCCAACGGCGCGGCCTCGACGGGCGTCGACGGCCTCGCCACGATCGTCCCGATCAGCGCTATCTCGTCGTGGTACCTCTACACGCGCCAGGCCGGCCTGGGGCTCAGCGGCTGGGCGAGCAACTACCCGGCCAGCCTCTCGAACACCGTCACGAACCCGAGCCGGCGCGCGTACTGCTCGCCGATCCGGTCGATGCTGAACGCGACCGACGGCGACGAGAACTACGACTTCACGCCTTTCTGGCAGGACCGCGACTACCTCAAGGACCTCGACAAGGTGAAGGCCAGCGTCTTCCTCGTGCACGGCCTCGAGGACGACAACGTGAAGATGAACCACGCCGGTGAGTGGTGGGACGGTCTCACCGAGCGGGACGTGCCGCGCAAGGCCTGGTTCACCCGGGTCGGCCACACGGAGCCGTTCGACTCGCGCCGCGACGTCTGGGTGGACACGATCCACCGCTGGTTCGACTACTGGCTGCAGGGCTACCCGAACGGGATCATGGGCGAGCCGATGGTCACGGTCGAGCGCGAGAGCGGCGACGTGTACGAGGAGTACGCGGACTGGCCCGTCCCCGACGCGGTCGACAAGACGGTCTACCTCCGCGCGACGGAGAGCGGGCCGGGGATGCTGTCGCTGAGCCAGGGCGCGACGGCGCCGACCACCTCGTTCGTCGACCAGACGAACCAGAGCGAGAACACGATCATCAACAACCCGATGACCGTGACGAACACCAAGCGAGTCTTCCTCTCCGAGCCGCTGACCGCTCCGCTCAAGTTCACGGGGACGCCGGTGATCCGCCTGCGCGCCTCCGTGAACCGGGTCGGCACGTCGCTCGGGGCCGCGCTCGTCGACTACGGGCCGATCACGAGGGTGAGCCGCTCGACCGGAGGGATCCTCACCAGCTCGGAGGAGGACTGCTGGGGCGAGTCGAGCGCGAACGACGACGCCTGCTACCGGATCACGACGAAGCGGCTCCAGGACGCTACCCAGTGGCGCGTCACGCGAGGCATCCACGACGCGCGCAACCGCACCGACCTGACGGCGCCCACCGACCTCGTCCCGGACCAGTTCTACGACTTCGAGTGGAAGCTCATGCCGGAGGACCACGTGTTCGAGGTGGGCCACCGGATCGGGGTCATCCTCGTCATGTCGTACGGCGGCGTGAGCGCGGCGAACACGAACTACGGCGCCACGCTCACGGTCGACCTGCAGAACACGAGCATCGAGCTGCCGCTCTCGGGCGGCTACCAGGCCGCCGTCGCCGCCGGCATCCCGGGCGTCGAGGAGCAGCTCGCCGACCTCAAGGTTGCGCTCCAGGGAGTCGGCCCGGGCACGAGCTCGGCCGACAAGATCGCCGAGGCGGAGGCCTACCTCGCCGCGGGCGACTTCGAGGGGGTCTGTGGCATGCTCCTGCACGGCTTCCCGTACCAGCTCCAGGCCAACCTCGGCAAGAAGCTGACCGCCGAGCAGGCCGCCGCCTTCACGGCGGAGGCCGCCGAGATCGCAGCCGTGCTCGAGTGCTGAGCCGCTGAGGGAGACGTGCGCTACCGGGGGCCGGCCTTCCGCCGGCCCCCGGCGCCATCTCTCAGGCGCCGACGCGGCGCTCGTCGATGCAGTCCGCGGCCCAGGCGGCGACGGCCTCGCGCAACGAGCCGACCCGGGCGCTGTCGGCGGAGGCCACCTCGACGCGGAGGCGGTGCACCGTCGCCTCGGCCTCGCGGCTGACCTCGTAGCGGTTCTCGGAGACGATCTCGACGGCCTCGAGCCGCTCCAGGAGCGAGCCGGCGAGTCGCCGGATCTCCGCCGGCGTCGCCTCCCGGCCGGCGTAGACGCCGAAGTTGACGACGAGCGCGAGGGCGGAATCGCCCTCCCCGTCGGCGACGAACACGAGCTCCGGTTGGCTGCTCATGCGCCCGTCATACCCTCGCGGGGCTCCCAGCGGAACATCCGTACCGCGACGGCGAGCCCGAGGACGCCCCAGACGGCGACGGCGGCGATGGCCCCGCCGCCGAACGGCTCCCCCGGGACGAACGAGGCTTGCAGGAGCTCGAGGAGGTACGTCAGCGGCAGGAGCTCGGACACGGCTTGCAGGAACGCCGGCATCTCCTCCCGCGAGAAGAAGACGCCGGAGATGAAGGCCATGGGCAGGTAGATCGCGTTCACGACCGCCGACGAGCCCTCGGCGCTCCGGACGGCGGCGGTCACCGCGATCCCGAGGGCCGAGAACGCGGCCGCGCCGAGAAGCACGGCGGCGGCGAAGGCGAGCGGCCGCTCCGGCAGGTCGGCTCCCAGTATCCAGCGCCCGAGGGCGAGCTGGGCGGCGACCTGGAGGGCGATGACGACGAGCGTCGAGGCGATCACGGCGGCGAGGTACGTCCCCGGCCCCAACGGCGTCCCCCGCACCCGCTTCAGGAGCCCGGCCTCGCGACGGACGACGAGCGTGATCGCGAGCGCCGCGAACGCGTTCGCGGCGACGCCGTAGCCGAGGAGCCCGATGAGGATGTAGGTGGAGGCCGGGACGCCGTCGATGGGGTCGTCGCTGTAGACGGAGCCAACGAGGACGAGCAGGACGATCGGAAAGAGGAAGCTGAAGAAGGCCGCCTCCCGGTTGCGCCAGAAGAGCCGCTGCTGCGCCCGGAGCTCGTGCAGGAGGAGCCTCACGAGCCTTCCTCGCGCGTCAGCTCGAGGTAGACGTCCTCGAGCGTGCGCCGTCGGACCTCGAGATGCTCGAGCTCGACGCCCTCCGCCAGCGCCCGCTCCGTCAGCTCGTGGAGGACGCGCGTCGGCTCCTCCGTCGTGACGACGACCTCGTCGCCGTTGCGCCGGTAGCGGATCTCGACCGCGGCGTCTGCGTGCAGCAGCTCGCGCGGCGAGCCGGTGCCGACGATCCGGCCGTCGCGGAGGATGGCCACGCGGTCGGCGAGCCGCTGCGCCTCCTCCATGTAGTGGGTCGTGAGGAGGATGCTCTTGCCGAGCGAGCGTAGGTCGGCGACGGTCTCCCACGCCTGGCGGCGCGCTGCCGGGTCGAAGCCGGTGGTGGGCTCGTCGAGGAAGACGAGCTCCGGGTCGCCGACGAGCGCGATCGCGAGATCGAGGCGGCGAAGCTGACCGCCGGAGAGCGTTCGCACCCGGCTCTCACGCTCGGCTCCGAGTCCGACGAGGTCGATCACCTCGGCCGGCCGGCGCGGCGCCGGATAGTAGCCGGCGAAGAGCTCGACGATCTCGCGGACGCGGAGGAGGCCGTAGACGGCCGAGGACTGGAGGACGATGCCGATGCGCGCCCGGAACGCCCGCCCGGCCCGCTGCGGGTCCTCGCCGAGGACACGGACGTCGCCTCCGTCGCGGGAGCGGTAGCCCTCGAGGATCTCGACCGTCGTCGTCTTGCCCGCGCCGTTGGGCCCGAGCAGCGCGAAGACCTCCCCGGCTTCGACCGAGAAGGAGAGGCCGTGGAGCACCTCGCGGGCGCCGTACGCCTTGCGCAGGCCGGAGACGGTGATCGCGTCCACCGGGGGCGAGGATATCTCCGCCCGGCCCTTCCCCCCCGGAAAGGAGACGGCCCGGCGCGGGGCCGGGCCGTCTCGAGATCACGAGCGGGCCGCCTAAGAGGGTTTGGCGGGATGTCGCTCGGCACAGCGTGTGTCTCGCCTGACCCTCCTAGCACCAGGGGAAGAGCTCCGGGCTCGTCAGGTGGAGCTGCAGCACCGTCGGGAGCGGGGCGGTGCCCTCGCCGCCGATCAGGCTCAGCGGGACCCCGTTCCGTGCGAAGTACGCGACCCCGCCGTTCGCCTGCAGCACGGAGATGCCCGCCTGGAGGCAGGCGGTGTCCGGCGTACCCGCGGGCTTGCCCTTGGCCGCCGCGGGGCCCGCCGTGAGGGCGACCGCCGCAAGGGCGACGACGACGAGGGTCACGAGCTGGCGCATGGCCTCTCCTTCCGTAGAGATTACGTATGGAGTGTGTTCGCCGCTCGTGGAGATTCGGTTCGGCGCCGGCGCCACGGCCACCAGGACAGCTCGCCGAAGAGGGTGAGCAGCGCGGGCACGACGAGCGTCCGGATCACGAAGGCCTCGAGGAGGATGCCGACCGTCATGGCGAAGGCGAACTCGCGGAACTCCCGCAGCGGCACGAGCGCGAGCGTGGCGAAGCTGAAGGCGAGCGCCAGCCCGGCGACCGCGATCGTGCGCGAGGCACGCGGGGCCGCGATCGCGATGGCGTCGCGGACGCTCGCGCGCCCGGCCTCCTGCCAGATCCGGCCCACGAGGAACACGTTGTAGTCCGACCCGAGCGAGAGGAGGAGCACGGCCACGGCGAAGGGCACGTAGTACGTCAGCTCCCCGTTCCCCAGCAGTGTCTGGAAGACGTACGTCGTCAGCCCGAGGGTCGCGGCGAAGGCGAGCACGCTGGCGAAGAGCAGGTAGAGGGGCGCGACGATCGCGCGGAGGAAGAGCACGAGGAGGAGGAAGTTGACCGCAAGCGCGGCGATGGCGATCCGCACGAGGTCGCCCGTGAGCGTCCGCACGGTCTCGGCCGCGAGCGCGGTCTCCCCCGTGACGCCCGCCTCCGCCTGCGGGAGGCCGCTCTCCTCGAGGAGCGCCGGCACACGGTCGCGGATGCGCTCGAGCGTGTCGATCGCGGGCCCGCCGTGCGGCTCGTCGGTGAGCACGAGCAGGAAGCGCGCGGCCTGCCCATCCTCCGAGACGAAGAGGCCGGGCGCCTCGCTCACGAGCGGGTCGCCGGCGCCGACGACGCCCGCGACGCCGGGCTCCTCGCGGAGCCGGCGCTGGAAGGCTGCGAGCGGCTCCTCGTCGAGCGGGGCGGAGCGCCCTTCCACGAGGAGCAGCGAGGGCGCGAGGATCCCGGGGGCGAACCCCTGGCCGGCGGCGAGAGCAGCCTGCCGCTCCTCCGTGTCGGCCGGGAGTCCACGGACGGCCGTGAAGCCCAGCTCGGTCTCGGTCAGGCTCTTGCTCGCCAGGGCGACGACACCGAGCCCGACCGCGAGGACGAGGATGGCGACCGGCTTGGACGTGGCGAACTGGGAGAGGCTCTCCGACCACGTCTCCATGCGGACGCGGCGCGCCGGCGCGGGCTTCTCCTCCTCGACCCGCGGCGTCGAGGGCCAGAAGAGCCGGTGGCCGGCGATGGCGAGGAGCGCGGGGACGAGGGTGATGGAGACGGCGAGGCTGACGAGCACGGTGAGGGCCATCCCCGGCCCGAAGGCGCGGAAGAACTCGAGCGTCCCGGCCAGGAGCGCTGCCGTGCCGCAGGCGACGATGAGGCCGGCCGTGACGACGATGGGGAGGAACTGGGCGGTCGCTCCTTGCGCGGCGTCGCGCCCGCTCTCGCCCTCCGCGAGGCGCCGGCGCATCCCGGAGAGGAAGAAGACGGCGTAGTCCGTGACGATCCCGAGCAGGAGGACGACGAGGATCGGCTCGATGTCGCTCGGCATCGCGGTGCCCGTCAGCTCGCCGATCCACGGAGCGACGCGGACGGCGATCGCGTAGGCGACGCCGGCGGCGAGGAGCGTCACGATCCCGGGCCCCGGCGCACGGTAGTTGAGCGTCAGGATCGTGAAGACGACCAGGATCGTGGCGAGCGTGACCCAGGGGAGGCTGCTCTCGATCTCCTCCCACTGGGCGAGGCGGCTGGGGACGCTGCCCGTCACGCCGACGAGCGCGTCGTCGGGCTGCCCGGCCTCGAGCGCGGCCCAGTCATGGGCGATCTGCGTCTCCTCGCCGATGGAGGTCCCCTTCTCGAAGACGAGGAACGTGATCGCGGTGGTCGAGTCTTCGCGGGAGCCGGGGACGAGCTCGGCCGTGTTCAGGAGGGGGAGGGCGAAGGCGATGCCGTCCTCCTCGGTCTCCGCCGCGGCGAGGGCGCGCTCCCCGACGCGCACCTGCGCGTCGCGGCCGAGCCCGTCGGGGTCGCGCTGGACGACGGCCGTCTGCGCGAGCAGCGGCACCGGGAAGAGCTCGGCCGCGCGAACGGCCGTGGCGACCGATTCGGCGTCCTCCGGCACGAGGTCGGCGAGCGAGGAGCCGGAAGCGTCCTGGAGGCTCGGCAGGAGGAGGGTCGCGGCCACGGCCCCGGCGACCCAGGCGCCGGCGACCAGCCAGCGGAGCCGGACGACGGCGGAGGCGAAGGCGCGCACGAGCACGGGGTGTGAACGGCGCCGGGCCCGATTCGGATCCGGCCGCCGGGAGGGCGGCGTTCGTGGAAGACTGACGCCGGATGGCCACGTACCGCTACGTCGTCGCCGACGTCTTCACCGACCGTCCGCTCGCGGGCAACCAGCTCGCCGTCTTCACCGACGCGCGCGAGATCCCCGAGGGCCAGCTCCAGCCGCTCGCGCGGGAGATGAACTTCTCGGAGACGGTCTTCGTCTACGCGCCCGAGGGCGAGGGGCACGCGCGCATCCGCATCTTCACCCCGAAGGACGAGCTGCCGTTCGCCGGCCACCCGGTGCTCGGGACCGCCTTCGTGCTCGCCGGCCCGCTCCAGCTGCCGGAGATCCGGCTCGAGACCGGCGCCGGTCTCGTACCCGTGACGCTCGAGCGCGACCGAGAGCGCATCGTCTTCGGGCGGATGACGCAGCCGATCCCGACGATCGAGCCGTTCGACCGCGCCGACGAGCTGCTCGCCGCCGTGGGGATCGAGGGCTCGGAGCTGCCGGTGGAGCTCTACGACCTCGGCATCCGCCACGTCTACCTCGCGTTGCCGAGCGAGGAGGCGGTCGCCGCGATCGAGCCCGACATCGCCGCGCTGACCCGTCTCACGGGCATCGTGGGGGTCAACTGCTTCGCCGGCGCGGGGACGCGCTGGAAGACGCGGATGTTCGCCCCGGGCGACGGCGTCCCGGAGGACCCGGCCACCGGGTCGGCCGCCGGGCCGCTCGCCGTCCACCTCGCCCGGCACGGGCGCATCGCCTTCGGCGACGAGATCGAGATCCGGCAGGGCGAGGAGATCGGCCGCCCGAGCACGCTCTACGCTCGCGTCGAGGGCTCTCCCGAGCGGATCGAGCGCGTCGAGTGCGGCGGCTCCGCGGTGATCGTCGCGCGCGGCGAGTTTCGCCTCTGAGCGGGACTGCGCCCGGCCGCCCGGGAAAAACGGCTGGGCACGCCCGGAGCTCGGTCAGCGCTTCGGCACGTTCGGCCTCACGAGCCAGAGGCCCTGATAGCCGTGGACTGCGACGCCGCCGCTGTGGAAGTACGGGTAGTTGCTCCGGCTTCCGAAGCCGAAGCCGGGGTTGTCCTGGGGCGGGTAGACGTCGAAGTAGCCGACCTCGCCGAGCCGGCCCTCGTCGGCGTCGAGGGGCTGAGGATCTGTAGCCCCCCGCGTCCCACGAGCCCCCGGGCCGCCGGCGAGCCCAGACGATCGCCGCCGTTCACGCGAGGCGCTGGGGCGGGGAGATGCGTCAGCCCCAAGCGACGTCACGGATCTCGGGCAGCTCGACGCTCAGCGCGCGCCAGAAGACGCCGCCGTCGGTCGAGACGTAGAGGCGGTTCCGGGCGGCGAAGAGGACGTTGCCGGGGTTCTCGGCGAGCGCGACCGCGCGCCCCGGCGGGAGGCCGGCGCCGTGTTCCTGCCAGGTGAGGCCGCCGTCGCGGGAGACGACGAGCGGGGGGCGCCGGCGGAGGAGGAGGACGACCGTCGAGCCGCGGGCGTCGACGTCGAGGACGCGCGCCGCCGCCCACGAGGGCGCAAGCCCGAGCGGCCGCTCGCGCTCGATCGCCGCGCCGGGCTCGTGGCCCGCGAGCTGGTCCTCCCCCGCGTCCTCCCCCACCTCGACGAGGTACGTGCCGTCGTCGCAGCCGGCCAGGGCGATCAGCGCCGCGGCCTCCGCCCGAGGAGCGCGCCGAGGACGCCGTTCGCGAGCCGGGCCGCCGAGACCGGCGAGTGCCGCTGCCGCCGGTAGACGAGGTACGCGGTCGTCCACGAGTCGCCCGCGCCGGTCGGGTCGACGGTCTCGAGCGGGATCGTCGGCACGTGCTCGGCGATGCCGTCCGCATACACGACCGAGCCCGTCCGCCCGAGCGTTACGACCACCTCGCGAATGCCCAGGGAGCCGAGCGACCGCTCCGTCAGCTCCAGCCCCAGCGCCTCGAGCTCGTCACGGGCGAGCTTGAGGACGCTGACGTGACGAAGCACGTCGCGGTCGTAGTCGGCGTCGAGCACGACGTCGCCGACCCGGCCCAGACGGACGAGGCCCTGGCCGTCGAGCGAGAGGACGCGGCCGCGCGCGAGCAGCGCGAGCGTGGCCGCCGGAAAGTCGTCGCGCGTCAGCGCGCCCGCGTGCACCCAATCGGTGTCGGCGAGAGCCCTGCCGAGCCAACCCCGTGCCTCCTCGGGGGTCCAGGGCTCGCCCGGCACCTCGAGCGTCATGTCCCTTCGGTCCCCGAAGTTCTCGATTCGGAAGCTGATCGTCCTCGTGGCCGTGTGCGCCGCGATCGGCACGCCGAGGGCGGCGAGCCGCGGTCGGTCGTCGTCGGCGAGCTTGGTCGCCAGGGCGGCCGGGTGGCCGAGGAGCCCGAGCGTGCGGGCCGCGTAGACGGGGACGCCTCCGAGCCGGGGAAGGCCGCCGTCAACGCGATCCAGGGCAACGAGCCCGACGACGCCCAAGCGACGCATGGGTGGAGCGTATTCCGGCGTAGAGGGCAAACGCGAGCGCGAAGGCCGGAATCGAAGCGCCCACCGCCATGTCGCCGGCGCCGGGCGCGTCGCCGACGAGGCTCACCCACCCGTCCGGGCCGGTCGGCTGGATCCACTGGTAGAGGCCGAACCCGGCCCCCCAGGAGACGAGCCCGCTCCAGCGAACACGCGCCGGCGGGCCCGCCCCGAGAAGGAAGTCGGCCGCGAGCACGCCGAAGAGCGGCACGAAGAACGAGCCGAGGAGAAAGAGGAACGCCTCGTACCGGATCAGGTCGACCGTCAGGGCTCCGAGCGTCGCCGTCCCGGCGACGAGGACGACGAGCAGGCGCTGCGGCACCCCCGGCAGGAGGTTCTGGAGCGACACGGCGGCCGAGTACACGTTCGCGAACGGCTCGTCCGTCTCGCCCACGGTGAGCGCGAGCAGCGCAAGCGCGCTCGCCACCCCGCCCGCGGCCACCGCCGTGAGCAGGCTCGTCGTGTCGTCGAGCCCCCGTGAGAGGAAGAGGAGCGCGCCGAGCGCGAAGAGCCAGGCGTGGGGAACGAGGTAGCCGACGCCGGTGCCGACGAACGCCGCGCGGCGGTGGCGTGCGAAGCGCGTGTAATCGGCGGCGAGCGGCAGCCAGGAGGCCGACATCGCCACGGTGAGGTCAACGCCCTCCCAGAACGTGATGCCGCCCGTCCCGGGTGCCGACCAGAGCGCACCGGCGCCCGAGCCGTCGAGCGCCCACCAGGTCAGGTAGCCGACCGACGGGACGACCGCCCACACCGCGAAGCGGCGCACCCAGACGCGCACGAACGAGATCGGACCAGCCAGTGCGAGCGCCGTGGTGACCGCGGCGAAGACGAGCACCCAGACCCAGCGCTCGCGGATGCCGAAGACCTGCGCGGCGAGGGCGTTCGCGGCGGCGGCGATCACGATCAGCTCGAACGTGGCCCAGCCGAGGTTCTGAAGGACGTTCAGCCCCGTCGGCAGGTACGAGCCGCGCCGCCCGAGAGGATCCCGCATGAGCACCATGCCGGGAACGCGGCGCTCGAAGCCGATCAGCCCGGCGAGCCCCAGGAGGGCGTTCCCGAGCACGGCGCCGACGGCGACGGCCAGGAGCGCGCGGGCGAGGCCGAGGCCGGCGAGGAGCGAGCCGGCGACGAGGACGAGCAGGCTGACACCGAGGTTCCCCCAGAGCAGCCCGACGTCGAGGGTCGAGAGCGTGCGCAGGCGGTCGGGGACGGGCGTGACGCCCCAGCTGCGCTCGTGCGGTTCCACGGCCTCCCTTCGCTGGAATTACCCAGATCAGGTTCGGCGGGTCGGGGCTCTTCCAGCCCCCTCTCAGCCGCTGGGAAGCGGCTCCCCGGTCTCTACGGCGAGATCCTAAGGATCCGCTCGATGCCCTGCACGGCCCGCTCGAGGCCCTCGTCGTCGAAGAGGTGCGGGACGGCGTTACCGATCGTGTGTGCGGGACCGTCGAAGCTGTCCGAGCCGGCCACGGCGTTGAGGGCGTAGCGGATCGGGATCTCGTGGCAGACGACGAGGAGAGAGCGGTACGGGCTGGCGAGGATGCTGCGGAGGCCTGCCGCGTAGCGGGCGGCGGCGTCGTCCAGGCTCTCACCGCCCGGGAAGGCGTCCGCCCGCGTGTGGGCGCGCTTCCACTCCCGGTAGCGCTCGAGCTCCGCGCCGTCGAGCTCGCCCACGTCGACGTCGTCGAAGAGGGGCTCCTCGAGGAGCGGCACGTCCTCACGCCCCGCCAGCGCGAGCTCGGCCGTCGCGCGCGTGCGCGGGAAGCGTGTGTGGAGGCAGGCGTCGAGCGCGAGGCCCGCGACCTGCAACCCGAGCGTCCGCGCCTGTTCCACGCCTCGCTCGGTGAGCGGCACGTCCACGGCCGGGTTGCCGCTGACCCGGCGTTCGGCGTTGCCGCGGGATTCGCCGTGGCGCGCGAGGACGACGATCCGGAGCGGGTGGCGCACCGGAGTCAGACGACGAAGTCCTCGCGCCGCTCGTCGCCCGCCGCGAAGCGCTCCAGCCCGAGCGGCGAGAGGTCGAGACTGGGCTCCGCGCCGGCGACGAGCTCCGCGAGGTGCTCCCCCACGGCCGGCGCCTGCTGGAAGCCGTGTCCGGAGAAGCCGGTGGCATAGAGGAAGCGGCGGGGGATCTCGGCCTCTCCGACGATCGCGTTGTGGTCGGGGCTCATCTCGTACCATCCCCACCACGAGGACTGGATGGGCAGGTCGGCCAGAAGCGGCAGCCGCCTCGTCGCGCGCGTCGCCACACCCTCGATCGTCGGCTCCCGTCCGCCGAAGACGAGGCCGTGGCCTTCCCGGTGGAAGTAGAAGCCGGTGGAGAAATCGATCGTGAATGGGAAGTCCGGCGGCAGGCAGCCGTCCTCGGGCGTGAAGTGCATCCAGCGCGCCTCGCGCGTGACCGGGATGTCGAGCCCGGCGAGGCTGCCGACGTCGCGCGCCCACACGCCGGCCGCGCAGACGATCGTCCCAGTCCTGATCCGTCCCTCGGAAGTCTCGACGCTGACGATCTTGTCGCCGAGGACGGCGATCCGGTCGAGGGAGACGCCCTGGGCGATCCGGATGCCCTTCGCGGCCGAAGCGCCCGCATAGGCCTGAACCACCGCCTCTGGCGCGGCGTGGCCGTCGACGGGGCAGTACGCGGCGGCGAGGAGGTCGTCGGTGCGAAGCTGCGGCACGAGCTCGCGGGCCTCGTCGGCGGAGAGGATCCGCGAGGGCACGCCGAGCGCGTTCTGGAAGGACACCGCGCGGCGGAAGTCGTGGACGTCCTCCTCGCGGTCGAGCAGGAAGAGGTAACCGTCGCGCCGGTAGCCGATGCCGCTGACGCGGTCGAGCGCCTGGAACTCCGCCATCGAGCGGAGCGCCATGCGCACGTTGAGCTCGTCGGCGAACTGCGCCCGGATACCGCCCGCGGACTTGCTCGTGGAGCCGCTGCCGAGCGATTCGCGCTCGAGGAGCACGACGTTCGTGACGCCGAGTCGCGCGAGGTGGTACGCGGCGCTCGTCCCCATCGCGCCCCCGCCGACGATGACGACCTCGGCGGACTTCGGGATCATTCGCGGCAGTCCTTGGCTCGTTGACGGGTGAAGTGGGACGAGGCTATCTCCTCGCGCGGATGCGAGGCGCCGCTCGGACCACTCCCCCTCCGACCCGTCCGGCGCGCAGAGGCGGTATCCTCCGCGGACACGTCCGGGGTCTGACCCCGGACGAGTCTGCGGGGGCGGTGCTTTGTGGAG
>DATHVD010000108.1:0-23608 GCA_035461525.1 Gaiellaceae bacterium | reverse complement strand
CCGATCGTCGTGTCGCCCTTGACGTCCCACTGCACCCGGCCCGGGCCGAGGATGCGTCCCGCCGGAAAGGTCGTCCCGCGGATCACGCGCGCCACGTGCCGCGCGATCGCCTCCTCGTTCCCGAGGCCGTTCTGCACCGAGCAGACGGAGCCCTCCGCGAAGGCGTGCGCGGCCGCGACGACGGCGGCGTCAGTGTGCATGCTCTTCGTCGCGACGATCCCGAAGTCGCAGGGAGGGAGGTCGGCGGCGTCCGTCGTCGCGCTCACGCTGCCGAGCAGCTCGCCCGCGCCGGTGATCTCGAGGCCGCGCTCGTGGATCGCGCGCACGTGGTCGGCGTCGAGGTCGTAGGCCCACATCTCGACGTCGTCGAGCTGGGCCAGCGAGGCCGCGAAGAGCGAGCCGACGGCGCCGCAGCCGAGCACGCAGACCCTCATCGGAGCCTTGAGAGCGTGACCTCGCGGCCGCCCGTGACGCCCCGGGGGCGGAAGAGGAGGATCAGGGCCATGACGACGCCCAGGGTAACGAGGCGCGTGCCCGTCGGAACGGTGATCTCGCCGACGCCGACGTCGAGGCCCCGCTCGGCCGTGAGCAGGAGCGAGTTGATCCCGCTGACGAGGAGGGCGCCGACGACGGCGCCCCACAGGCTGCGGACGCCGCCGATCACGAGCATGGCGAGGGTGAGGAAGGCGAGGTCGAGGTACACCTGCTGCGTCGTGATGCTGCCGAGCAGGTGGACGAGGAGCCCGCCGGCGAAGCCTGCGAGCGCGCCGGAGAGCGTGAAGGCGACGAGCCGCTGACGGTAGATGTCGACGCCGGCGCCCTGCGCGGCCGCGGCGTCCTCGCTCGAGGCGCGCAGCACCCGGCCGAAGCGGCTGCGCTGGTAGGCGAAGGCGAGGATCGCCACCGCGATCGCCCCGAGCGTGGCCTGGAGGAAGGTCGTGGTCTCGGGGACGAGCGAGAGCGTGCGCGCCCCCGGGCCGATCGCCTCCCAGTTCCGCAGCACGTTGTTCACGATCACGAGCACGGCGAACGTGGCGATCCCGGCCGAGAGCCCGTGCAGGCGCATGAGGGGCACGCCGACGACGAACGCGAAGACGCCGCCGACCGCGGCGGCGAGGACGAGCGAGGTCGCGTTGCCGACCTCGGCGCTCGCGATGATCGGGAAGAGGTCGGGGCTGAGCGAGAGCTTGAGCGCCTCCGGCACCGTCGTCAGCCCGGCCGCGAACCCGCCCATGGCCACGAAGCTGACGTGGCCGAAGGAGACGACGCCCGAGTTCCCGACGAAGACGTAGAGCGCGATCACGATCGTCGCCATCACGAGCGCGAAGCGGAACTGGAACTGCACGGAGCGGGACGTGAAGGTCCCGAGGAACCCCACCGCCGCCAGGAGCAGCACCGGGGCGAGGAGCTGCGGCGCCCAGTCGAGCCTCCTCACACGCGTTCCCAGGAGACGCGCGAGCGCGCGAAGAGCCCGCCCGGGCGGACGAGGAGGACGAGGATGACGAGCAGGAAGAGCGCCGTGTCGAGGAAGACCCGCCCGTGGGAGGGGAGGACGTCGCCGAGCACGGCCGCGGCGAAGCCGATCGCGAAGCCTCCGGCGGTCGCGCTCACGAGCCGGTCCATGCCGCCGACGACGACGCCGACCAGAGCGGGGATGACGAGCTGGAAGCCGTAGCTCGGCGTCACGAGCGGCCGCGACACGGTGAGCATGACGGTGGCCGTCGCCGCGAGGATCGCGGCGAGCACGAAGGCGAAGCGGATGACCGTGGTGGCGCGGACGCCGAGGAGCTGGGCCGTCCGGGCGTCCATGGCCGAGGCGCGCATCTGCAGCCCGATGTCCGTGCGCGCGAGGATGAGCGCCGTCGCACCGAGGAGGACGGCGCCGAGCGCGATCGAGACGAGCGTCACCCAGCGCACGCGCAGGTCTCCGATCGCCACGGCCCGGTTCAGCTCCGGGAGGACGCCGACGTTCTGGCCGCGGGCGCCGAAGGCGAGGAGTGCCACCGCCTGGAGCAGGAACGAGACGGCGAAGGTGGTGACGAGCATCGTCGTCGGCGTCGTCGTCCTCAGCGGCCGGTAGGCGACCTCCATCGCCAGAGCCAGCGCGAGGACGGCGCCGAAGCAGGCGGCGAAGCTGACGACCAACGGAAGGTGGTTCGTGAGGGCGAGGGCGTAGGCCCCCGCCGTCAGCAGCTCCCCGTGCGCGAAGTTGATCAGGCGCATGACGCCGAAGACGAGCCCGATGCCCATGGCGACGAGCGCGTAGATCGTCCCCAGGGCGATCGCGTCGACGAGGGTCTGGAGGACGTTCATCGCTCAGGCGCCGAAGTAGGCGGCGGCCATCCGCTCCGTGTCGCCCGCGTCGGCCGGGGTCAGGGTCAGGCGCAGCTCGCCGTTCGAGAGGACGTGCGTGCGGTCGGCGAAGCCGACGGCGAACTGGGCGCGCTGCTCGACGAGGAGGATCGTGACGCCGCTCCCGCGGATCTCGGTCAGCGCGTCGAAAACGGCGTCGACGACCGCCGGGGCGAGCCCGAGCGAGGGCTCGTCGAGGAGGAGCAGGTCCGGACGCGCGACGAGGGCGCGCGCGATCGCCAGCTGCTGCTGCTGGCCGCCGGAGAGGACGCCCGCGGGGCGGTCTCGGGCCTCGCGGAGGACGGGGAAGAGGTCGGAGACGCGCTCGAGGTCCTCCGCGGCGCCGTCGCGCGAGCGGCGGCCGACGAGCCCGAGCCGGAGGTTCTCCTCCACGGAGAGCTCGGGGAAGATCTGCCGGCCCTCGGGGACGAGGGCGACGCCCGCGCGCACGATCGCCTCCGTCTTCCGCCCGCCCAGGGAGCGGCCGCCGAGCAGGATCTCGCCCCGGTACGGCGGGACGACGCCCATGATCGCCAGGAGCGTCGAGGTCTTCCCGGCGCCGTTCGGCCCCACGAGGCCGACGACCTCGCCGCGGCCGACGTCGAAGCTGAGCCCGCGCACGGCCGGCACGGAGCCGTAGCGGAGCTCGAGGTCGCGCACCTCGAGCATCGGGCCCTGCTCAGGCATGAGCCCGACCCAGATAGGCGGCGGTGACGTCGATGTTCCGCCGGATCTCGGCCGGCGTCCCCTCGGCGAGCGTCCGCCCTTCGTCGAGAACGACGATCCGGTCGCAGACCTCGAGGATCAGCCCGATGTTGTGGTCGATCAGGAGGACGCCGGCCTCGTGCTCCTCGCGCACGTCCCGGACGACCTGGGCGAACGCGGGCACCTCGGCCTCGGAGAGCCCGGCCGCCGGCTCGTCCATGAGCACGAAGCGCGGCCGCGTGGCGAGCGCCCGCGCAACGCCGAGCATGCGCTCCTCCCCATGCGGAAGGACGGCCGCCGGTGCGGCGGCGCGGGCGACGAGGCCGAGGACGCCGAGGAGCTCGTCCGCCCGCGCCCGCGCCTCGCGCGGCGAGGCACCGACGCCGAGTGCCGCCACCTCGACGTTCTCCCGGGCCGAGAGGCCCCCGAAGAGGCGGCCGTGCTGGAAGGTCCGCGCCAGCCCCGCCCGCGCGCGGCGATGGGGTGGCCGGGCGGTGATGTCCTCGCCGGCCAGCTCGACAGTGCCCGCCGTCGGGAAGTCGAAGCCGGTGAGGATGTTGACGAGGGTCGTCTTGCCGGCCCCGTTCGGGCCGATGAGGCCGACCACCTCGTGCCGGTGCAGCTCCAGGGTGACGCCGTTCAGGGCGCTCACGCCCTCGAAGGAGCGGGAGACGCCGCCGGCCCGGAGGGTCTCTCCGGGCCAGCGGCGGGTTTCCGGGACCGGCTCGGTCACACGGGGATTAGTCGATCTCGGCGGGCGAGCTCGCCGCCCTCAGCTCGACGAAGGCGGGCTGGCTGTCCTGCACCTCCATCACCCGGTACTCGCGACCGAAGACGGAGTGGAACTGCTCCGAGAAGCTGATCGCGCCGGAGATCGTCTCGAGACCCTCGAAGCCCTCGAACGCGTCCGCCAGCGCATCGCCCTCGGTGCCTCCGCTCTGCTCGATCGCGGCCGCGATGGCGTCGATGGCGGCGGCGCCGGTGATGAAGCCGCCGGTGCCGGGCGCCTGGTCCTGCGCCTCCATTTCCCCGATCAGGGTCTGCACGTCGTCGCTCGGATCGTCGCCGAAGACCGACGCGTACGTGACCACGTAGAAGTTGTTCGTGCCCGGCGGCAGCCAGTAGTTGCCGTCGCACGACCAGCTGCAGATGATCGGCGTCTCGTTGTCGAGGCTACGGAGCCCGCTGACGAGCGCGGGCATGTCGTCGAACGCGGTCGAGGTGGCGATCACGTCCACGTCCGCGCCGTCGAGCGAGCTGACGACGTTCTGGATCGTGCCGTCACCCTGGGTCCACGACTCCTCGACGACGATCTCGCCGCCGAGTTCCTGGTAGCGCGCCGTGAACGCGCTGACGACGTCCTGGAAGTAGACGATCACGTTGTCCGTCGCCGTCGCGGCGCGCTCCCAGCCCTGATCCATGGCGTACTCGGCCATCGCCGCGCCCTCGTCCTGGGCGACGTTGCCGATGCTGAACGCGAGGCGGCCCTGCTCCCCGAAGCGCTCGGGCCCCATCTGGTCGGTGCCGATGCACGGGGCGACCGCGAGGATGCCGCGGGTGATGGCCTCCTGCACGGCCGGCGTCGCGTAGTCGACGTCGCACGTGACGAGCAGCACCTCGGCGCCGCCGTCGATCAGCTCGATCGCGGCGGACTTCGTCCGCTCGGGATCGAGCTGGTGGTCGATCACGCGCAGCTCGAGCGGACGGCCGCTCACGCCGCCGTCCGCGTTGATCTTGTCCACCTGGATCTGGGCCGCCGTGGTCGCCGGCCCGTCGAACGGGGCCATCTGGTTGGTCAGGTCCACCGCCGCCCCGATGACGATGGGATCGCCGGACGCCCCGCCGCCGTCGTCGGCCGCGGTGTCCGTCTCGGCGGGCGCGGCCCCGCCGTCGTCGTCGTCGCCGTCGTCGTCGCCGCCGCAGGCCGCGAGCGCGAGCCCGAACGCCAACACGAGAGCGAGCAGCAGGCTCCATCTCGTCGTACCTCTCATGCCGAACTCCTCTCGACCGTTTGCCTTTCGTCTGCCGCCGCAGGGGCCTGGCCCTTCTCCGGCGGAAACGCCGCTTCCCTTCCCTTCACCAGGCGGTACATCGCCGTGTGCAGGGGGACCGGCACCCCGAGCCGCTCCGCCTCGCGCACGAGAGCGCCCGTGATGAAGTCCACCTCCGTCCTGCGCTCCGCGCGCACGTCCTCGAGCATCGAGGGGACGTGGGCGTAGTCGCTCTGTTGCGTCTCCCCGCGGCGCACCGCGAGGACGTTCATCTCCCAGGGGTCCTCGTGCAGCTCGACCCCTGCCGCCTCCGCCACGCGCACGCCTTCCTCCATGAGCGCGTGCACGAGGTGCCCCAGGTCGCCCGGCTCCTCCTCGCGGGCGAAGAGGCCCACGTGGCCGAGGCAGGTCAGCGCCGAGACCGTGTTCACGGTCGCGTTGAAGATCAGCTTCGACCACTGCGCCGGCAGGAGGTCCGGGAAGGCCTCCGCCTCGAGGCCGCCGGCGCGCAGGAGGCTCTCGATCTCGCGGACGCGCTCGAACGGGGTCTCCGTGCCGGCGAACGGGCCCATCCACGTCGGTGTGTCGAGCTCGTACTCGACGTGTGTGTCCGAGTGCCGGTCGCCGCTCATGAACGTGACTGCCGAGACGATCGGCCAGCGCCCGTGGCGGAGAACGATCTCCTCCGCGCCGAGGCCGTTCTGGATCGTCATCACCGTCGCCTCCGGCGACAGCCCCTCCAGCCTCGCTGCGGCGGCGTCGAGCTGCGTCGCCTTCGTCGCCAGCACCGCGAAGTCGAGCTCGGGCAGCTCGGCGGGGTCGGCGGTCGCCCGCAGGCACGCCGTGAAGTCGTGCTTCCCCGAGACCCTGAGGCCCTCCTCTTCGAGCGCGAGCGCGTGCTCGGGTCGCCGCGTCAGGATCCAGACCTCGGCGACCGAGGCGAGGTGCGCGGCGTAGAGGCTTCCGATGACGCCGCCGCCGACGATGCAGACGCGCTCGGTCATCTCTTCCTTTCGACGGTCGCCTGCTCCCACAGTTGGACGAGAGCGTCGCGGCCGCGCCGGACGATGCCCTCCGGATCCTCGAGCCAGAGCGAGTCGGGATAGGACGAGCCGAAGGTACCGTCGTCGGAGAAGACCTCGAGGTCGTAGGAGCCGCGCCACCCCGTCTTGTGGAGGGCGCCGAGGATCGCCGCGAGGTCGGCGACGCCGTCGCCCGGGAGCACGCGGTCGCACCAGCCGCGCGTCTCCTCTCGCCAGTCGTTCACGTGCGCGGCGACGATCCGCTCGCCGTGGCGCTCGATCTCGGCGAAGAGCTCGGGCGTGTCCCACAGGTGCCATGTGTCGAAGGTGATCCCGAGGCCGGGCGCCGCCGCGTCGTCGCAGAGCGCCGCCGCCTCGCCGAGCGTCGTCGGAAGCGTCCAGTCGTCGCGGTAGCGCCCGCTCATCGGCTCGAGACCGACCGGGACGCCGGCGCTCGAGCCCTCCTCGGCGATCGCGCGGAGGCCCTCGACGACGACGCGGCGGGCGTCCTCCTCGGCGAGCGCCCCCGCCGGGCCTGTCAGGCAGACGACCGCGGTCGGCTCGAAGGGCGCCAGCCGGCGGACGCTCGCCCGGATCGCCTCCACCCGCTCCTCCGGCGCCTCCGGGCCGGGGAAGTGCGGGAGCGGGAGGATCGACGGCACCGCGGGCACGCAGCTCGTCGCCTCGAGCCCGCTCGCGCGGAGGGCCGCGAGCGCCTCGGCGTCGCGGCCCTCCTCGAGCTTGATCTCGCAGATCCCGATCCCCGTGGCACCGCCGGCGCGGTAGGCCTCCAGGTCCTCCTCGAAGCTCGCCCGGAGGGTGGTGAACTCGCAGACGGCGAACGGGGGGTCGGGCGCGCGCACGGGCCGGGTCAGGCGGGGGCGCGTTCGCGAGCGCTCCCGACCCCGGCGCCCGCCGTGAAGTGGGGCATGACGCGCGAGGCGAAGAGCTCCTGCTGCTTGATGGCCTGCCAATGCTCGAAGCCGCCCGCATTGACGGTGATCGAGACCTCCGTGAGGCCCTCACAGACGTCGCGCACGGCCTCGATCCGCTCGATCACGTCCGCCGGAGTGCCGACCCAGACGATGTCCCCGTCGATCATTTCCTCGTAGGGCGTCTCGGCGAGCTTCTCGAGGATGCCGGCGGCGTAGAACCCGTAGCCGGCGGCCTCGAGCTCTTCCGCGGGGGGCAGCTCGTCGCCCTCGGTGAGCGGCGAGGCGTTGCCGGCGAGGAACTGCTTCATCCCCTGCTCGGCCTCGCGGCGGGCGGTGTCCCGATCGTCGTCGAGGTAGCAGGCGTGGATCCAGACGATGTCCGGCTCCGTTCCGTGCTCCGCGCACTTCGAGCGGTAGAGGTCGAGCTGCTCCTGCAGCGCCGCATAGGGCAGGAGCGGCGGCACGACGACCGCCCAGCCGCGCTCGGCGGCGAGCTCGTAGGTGCGGTCGCTCGTCCCGCCGAGGAAGACGCGGAACTTCCGCGGCTGCCGCGGGACGACGTGGGAGTCGTCGATCGTGTAGAAGTCGCCGTCGTAGGAGAAGCGCTCGTTCTCGAGGGCCGTGAAGAGGATCTCGAGCGACTCCTCGTAGCGGTCGCGCGTCTGGCCGATCGGCACGCCGGCCTTGAGCGGGATCCAGCCGTGCCCGCGCAGCGCCCCGAACTCGTAGCGGCCCCCGAACATGAGGTCCGCCGCCGCGATCTGCGAGGCCAGGATGGCGGGGTTGTGGTACGGGAGCACGTGCCCGAGCGTGCGGAACCTGATCTGCTCGGTCCGCGCCGCGCACATGCCCCAGAAGGCGAACGGGTTGGCGGAGATCGAGAACTTGGGGAAGAAGAAGTGCTCGATGATCGCGTAGGCGTCGAAGCCCAGCCGGTCGGCGTTGACGACCTGCTCCACCACCTCCGCGTAGAGCTGCTCCGGCGACCTGCCGGGCCAGTGCTGGATCTCCGAGTACAGGCTGAACTTCATGCGCTACCTCCCGGTCGAATCCGGCGCCGCGGGCGCGACGCGGCCTCTCCTGCCCGCAACTCTGAACCGTTGTCTTATCAAGTGTCAAACCCTCCTGACGAGCCTGCCGATCCTGTCCAGCGCGCGGCGCGGGAGCGGCCCCTTGGCGATCTCCTTCGCCACGAGCGTGCCCGACCCCGCGCCGAGGCCGGGCCCGGGGTGGGTGCTCGCGCCGATGTGGTAGAGGCCGTCCACGGGCGTCGCGTGGCCGGGGAGCTCCGGCCGCGGGCGCCAGACGAGGTTCTGGTCGAGGGCGCAGGAGCCCGAGTAGATGTCGCCGCCGACCATGTTCGGGTTGTCCGCCTCGATGTCGGCCGGGGAGAGGACGACGCGCTGCAGGAGAGCCGAGTCGAGGTTCTCGATCTGGCGGGCGAGGCGCGCCTGGATGCGGTCGGCGTAGCGCTCGCGCAGCTCCCCCGTCCACGTCCCGTCGCCTGTGTCGAGCTCGCCGGCGGCGTCGCCCTTCGGCCGTGAGGGCACCTCCTGGAGCTGGATCCAGAGGATGGACTTCCCTTCCGGCGCCCGGGACGGATCGACCGCGAGCGGCTGGCCGCACACGATCGTCGCCTCGGCGGGCAGGAGGCCGCGGTCGGCCTCGTTGACGGCGCGCGAGACGCCGTCGAGGCCGGGCGTGACGTGCACGATCGCCGTCCGCCCGAGCCGGTCGTCGCCCGCCCAGCGGGGCGGCTCGGAGAGCGCCATGTGAATCTGCATCTCGCCCCGGCCGTAGCGGAACCGGCGCGCGGCCGCGACCGCCTCGGCCGGAACGGGCGCCTCCACGAGCAGGCGCTCGTAGAGCTGCTGCGGCGTCACGTTGGCGACGACCGCCTCGCCCGCCTCGACGGTCCGGCCCCCCGCGAGCGCGACGCCCGCCGCCCGGCCGTCCCGGAGGAGCACCCGCTCGACCTCGCTTCCCGTCTCGCACGCGCCGCCGGCATCCTCGACGATCCCCGTCAGCGCCTCGACGAGCTTCACCCCGCCGCCGCGCGGCACGGGCATCCCGCCCACCTCGACGGCGACGGCGATGACGCGCGTCATGAACCCCGAGGCGGCCGCGTCGGGCCCGAGCCCCGTGTGGAGCACCCACGGTGCGAGGAGGCCGTGCGCCTGCGGCGAGGCGAACGTCTCCTCGAGGAAGTCGCGGGCCGTCGAGAGCACGGTGCCCGCGAACTCGACGAGGCCGCGCCGGCCGAGGCGCCGGTACGCCTTGAGGCCGAGGCCCGCGCCCGCAGGGGACCAGAGCTCGGTGCCGAGGACGCCGAAGGCGATGTCGGCGTTGGGCATGAACTCCCCGACGACCCGGTCCCACGCCACGCCGTCGCCGGCGGCGTGCCGCTCGAGCTCCTCCACGTTCGCGGCGTGGTCGGTGGTGAGGAACGCGCTCGTCCCGTCGGGGAAGAGGGAGGCGGTCGGGAGGTCGGTGTTGAGGTACTCGAGCCCCCGCGCGTGCAGGTCGTCGGCGAGCTCGGTGTACGCCGCGGAGCCCATGAAGAGCGGGTGCCAGGAGGCATAGACCTCGTGCAGGAAGCCGGGCTCCGTGATCTCGGCAGTCTTGATCGCACCGCCGAGCCAGTCGTTGCGCTCGAGCACGAGGACGCGCCGTCCGGCCCTGGCCAGGAGCGCCGCGCCGACGAGGGAGTTGATCCCGCTGCCGACGAAGACGACGTCGTAGCGGTCCGTCACTCCACCGGCTCCCCGAGCGCGTGGAAGGTCCGGTCGAAGTAGACGAGCGGCCCGGCCTCGCCCGACGGCGACGCGACGGCCTCGACGTTCCCGATCAGGAGCGTGTGGTCGCTCACCTCGAAGACGCGGTGGACCGAGCAGTCGAGGTGGACGAGGGCGCCGGCGATCGTCGTCGTCCGCCGGCCCGAGGCGACGGTGTCGCAGAAGGCGTCCACGTACTTGGGCCCGCCGGGAACGGCGCCGAGCTCGGCGAGGTGCTTCTGGTCCTCGCGGAGGACGCTGAGGCCGAAGCGCCGGGTCTCCAGAACGGCGGGAAGGCAGCTCGCGTCGTTCGCCAGGGAGATGAGGATCTGGGGCGGGTTGGCCGAGATCGAGCAGCAGGCGCTGATCGTCAGCCCCCAGAGGCGCTCCTCCCGCCGCGCGACGACCATGACGACGCCGGCGGCGAGCGAGCGCATCGCGGCCTTGAAGGTCTCCTCGTCGACGGTCGCCGGGCGTGCGGGCCCGAAAGCCGGATCGGCCTCGACGTAGCCGCCGACGAGCGTGCGCGGGTCGGGGGTGAACTCCGCGTAGTCGCTCACGGGAAGAGGTCGTCCGCCCCCATGCGGCGGGCGACGAGGTTGGCGGTGAGGGCGAGGTGCAGGCGCAGGCGCTCGGCCGCCTCGTCGGGGTCGTGGCGGACGCAGGCGTCGAGGATCGCCTCGTGCTCCTCGCGCCGCTGGTCAAGGGAACGGCCCGAGAGGGAGAGGGCGCGGTAGCGCTCGGAGTTCTCCCACGCCGGGCGGATGAGGCGCACGAGCCAGTCCGAGCCCGAGGCCGCGTAGAGGGTGAGGTGGAAGTCCGTGTGCGCGCGGCGGGCCTCGCGGGCGTCGCCGCGGCGGTGGGCGTCGGCGTAGGCGTCGAGGAGGGCGCGGCAGCGGTCGGCGTCCTCGCCCGCGAAGCGCTCGGCGGCGCGGCGGACGGCGAGGGTCTCGAGGGCCAGCCGCACCTCGTACGTGTCGCGGAGGTCGTCGATGGCGAGCTCCGCGACCCGGGCGCCGCGGTGCGGGACGTGGACGGCGAGCCCGAGCGTCTCGAGGCGACGCACCGCCTCACGCACCGGCGAGATGCTCATGCCCAGCGAGCGGGCGAGATCCTCGAGGCGCAGGGGCGCGCCGGGCTCGAGCTCTCCGGCGAGGATGGCCTCCTGCAACTCGGCGGCCGCGGCCTCCGCCATCGTCCGGTGGCGCCGCGCGCGCTCTGCGGGCACGGGGGCTGACTTCACGGGGAACATCGTCCCCCGGATCTGATCAAGTGTCAAATGCGGCCCCGTCAGGCGAGCGCGGCGGTGCACTCGATCTCGATCAGGCACCCGGGGACGGCGAGCCCGGTGACGCCGACGATCGTCTGCGCCGGGTGGTCGGCACCGCCCGTGACCTCGTCGATCGCGGCCGTGATCGTCTCGTACTCGGTCGGATGCAGCGTGTAGATCGTGCGACGGACGATGTCGTCCCAACCGACGCCGACCTCGCGCATCGCCGTCTCGAGGTTGCGCATGGCGGCCTTCGTCTGCTCGCCGAGGTCGTCGCCCCCGACGATCCCGAACTCCTCGTCGAGGCCGAGCTGGCCCGCGAAGCAGACGAGCCTGCCCCCCTGCGCGAGACTGACGTGGCTGAACCCCGGCGCCGGGTGGAGGCCGGCCGGGTTGACGTCCTGACGGGGCATGGCGTCCTCCTGTCTAGGCGGTGAGCGCGCGGGCGAGCTCGGCGAGCTCGTCGTCCGTGACGAGGCCCCGCTTTTCGGCGCCGCGCGCCTTGACGGCGGCGAGGAGCTCGCGCTCGGCGTCCTCGGAGAGCTCGAGCCCGAGCTCGGCCGCCTTGATGCGGATGGAGTCGATGCCGCTCTTCTTGCCGAGGACGACCGCCCGCTCGGCGGCGACGACCTCGGAGGAGTACGGCTCGATCGAGGGCGGGTCGTGGAACTGGCTGGCGACGGCGCCGCTCTCGCGGCGGAAGAGCGTCTCGCCGACGACCGGCTTCCAGGGCTCCAGCGCGTAGCCCGAGAGCTCGCGCACGCGCTCCGAGACCTCGCGGGCGCGCTCGAGGCGGAGGCCGGTCTCGATCCCGTAGAGCGCGTCGAGGGCGAGGGCGACCTCGAGCAGGTTCGCGTTCCCCGCCCGCTCGCCCATGCCGTTGATCGTCCCTTGGATCCAACCCGCGCCCGCCTTGACCGCGGCCAGGGCGGCAGCGGTGGCGAGCCCGAAGTCGTTGTGGCCGTGAAAGTGGACGGGCACGCCGGGGCCGACGGCTTCGACGGTGCGCCCGACGAGATCCGCCGCCGCTTCGGGCGTAGCGATCCCGAGCGTGTCGACGACGACGACCTCCTTCGCGCCCGCCTCGACCGCGACTGCGTAGGCCCGCTCGAAGAACGCGGGGTCGGCGCGGCTCGAGTCGACGCCGAAGTAGGCGACGGTGACGCCCTCGCCCGCGGCGAAGGAGACGGCGTCGCGGATGCGGTCGAGCATCGTCTCGCGGCTGACGCCGAGCGCGTCGAGCTTGAGATCCGAGATCGGGGACTCGACGACGGACGCGGAGACGCCGAGCTCGAGCAGCGCCTCGACGTCGGCCCGGACGGCGCGCGAGAAGCCCCACACCTCGGCATCGAGGCCCGCTGCGAGGATGAGCTCGAAGGCCCGGCGGTCGTCCTCGGAGACGCGCGGGAACCCTGCCTCGATCCGGTCGATCCCGAGCGCGTCGAGCGCGCGGGCGATCTCGAGCTTGTCCTCGGGCGAGAGGACGACGCCGACGGTCTGCTCCCCGTCGCGGAGCGTCGTGTCGTAGAGCCCCACTCGCCCGGCGCCGCGGTAGGGGTCGTTGACCGGGCCGGTCCAGAGCTTGTCGCGGTCGATCACGCCTGGCGAAAGTCGTCGGGGAAGGAGGAGAGCTGCTCGGCGCCGTCCGCGGTGACGAGGAAGTTGTCCTCGAGACGGAGACCGCCGCCGCCCTCCCAGTACGCGCCCGGCTCGATCGCGAGCACCATGCCCTCCTCGATCGTGCCCCCGCCCGCCTGATGGGCGTACGGCGGCTCGTGCGCACGGGCGCCGACGCCGTGCGCGACCGGGTGCGACGGCTGGCCGGGATAGCCCGCCTCGGCGATCCTCTCGCGGATGAGGCGGTCGAGCTCGGCGAGGCTCGCTCCCGGGCGGACGTGGGCCACGGCTGCACGGTAGACGGTCAGGAGGCCCTCCAGGAGCTCGTCGTAGGCGGGCGTGAGCTCGCCGGGGCAGACGTTCTTCGTGTGATCGCACCAGTAGCCGTCGGCGCAGACCCAGATCTCGAAGAGCGTCGGCTCGTCCTCCTGTACGGGCCGGTCGCCGGTGGAGGTGAAGGTGCGAATCCCGGGACCGGACCAGACCAGCGAGAAGCCGCGGGCGAGCTCGACCCTGCCGCCGTCCCAGCCGGTGCCCTCGCCGTGGACGAAGCCCTCCCAGAGCGCCGCCGCCTCGCTCTCCTTCATGCCCGGCCGGAGCTCGCGCCGGACGTGCTCCATGGCGCGGGCGGCGAGCTCGTTGGCGAGGAGCATGCGCTCGACCTCCTGCGCGGTCTTGATCGCGCGTGCGCGGACGAGCAGCGGCGTCGCGTCGGCCGCCTCGCCGAAGGCATGGAAGAAGCCGTGCGTGTACGTCGTCGGCTCGCCCACCATCCGGTCGGAGGCCTGGGTGCCGAGCGAGAGCTCGAGCCCGACGCGCTCCCAGCCGCCCGAGCGGACGACCTCCTGCGCCACCTCGAGGGAGCGGGCCGTCGGCGGGCGCGGGTCGGACTCGTCGTAGCCGCGGAAGAGGCGTAGGTCCTCCGTCCAGGCCGTGCGCACGGCCTCTTCCTCCTGGGGCTCGAGCACGATGAGCACGGGCTCGCCCTCCCGGGGGAAGACGACGACGTCGTAGCCCTTCATGCACCAGTAGTTGGAGAGGTAGAGGACGTTGTCGGGCGCGCGGACGACGAGCACGTCGAGGTCCTCGTCGGCCATGAGGGCCCGGACGCGGTCGAGCTTCCCCTCGTCCCGCGGCCAGGTCACCGGCGCGCTTCCGGCACGGTCCCGTCACCCACGAGCGCGGATCTTCCGGCTAGGCTCGAAGCCAACGGGGCGGGAGGCGGGTCTCCCGTCTAGACGCGGGTAGCGAGGGTCGGCGAGGGTCACCAGCGCACCCGCGGCGGGGCGGGCTCGCCGTGGGCCTCCTCCCACGAGACGACGGGGTTCCTGAGGACTCCGATGCGCTCGATCTCGCCCTCCATCACGTCGCCGGGCTTCAGGTAGAGCGACGCAGCGTCCTCGCTGAAGCCGGCGACGCCCGAGACCGTGCCGGTCGAGACGACGTCGCCGGCGCTGTAGCCGAGCGCCGAGTAGTGGGAGAGGATCTCCGGGATCGTCACCGACATGCGGCTCGAGTGCGAGACCTGGCGCGGCTCGCCGTTGACGCGCAGCTCCATGGCAAGGTCGTGGGGATCGGGAACCTCGTCCGGGGTGACGATCCAGGGGCCGAGCGGGCAGAAGGTGTCGATCGCCTTGCAGAAGGAGAAGACGCCGGAGCGCATCTCGCGCCGCTGGATGTCGCGCGCCGTGATGTCGTTGAAGATGACGTAGCCGCCGATGTGGTCGGCCGCCTCCTCCGGGCCGAACCACTTCCCGGGCCTCGAGATCACGACCGCGAGCTCGAGCTCGTAGTCGAGCTCTTGGGTCAGGTGCTCGGGGTAGACGACCGGGTCGCCGGGGCCGATGATCGCGTCGACGTTCTGGAAGAAGACGATCCAGGGCGCGATCTCGTGCGTCCAGCCGACGCGCTTCGACTCCTCCTCGTGCTCGCGGAAGTTGCCGGCCGTGTGGAAGAACTTCTTGGGGACGATCGGCGCGCGCAGGCGCGCGTCGGAGAGCGCGACGCGCTCTCCGGTCTCGTCCGCGCCGCCGCGCTCGAAGTACTCGCGCATGGTTCCGATGTCGAGGACGGCGATCTGGTCCCCGTCCACGCGGCCCACGCGGCCCTCGTCGAACGTGACGAGCTTCATCCCTCCACCCCGCAGACCGTGCGCGCCACCCGCGCGTACACCTCCGCCGTCCTCACCAGCCCCTCGATCTCGAGATTCTCGCCCAGCTCCGCGTCCGGGAGCCCGCTCGACGTCCCGTAGTTCACGGTAGCGATCCCGTAGCGCGTGAGCACCGAGGCGTCCGAGAACCAGCGCGTGACGTCGCGCTCGGGCCTGGCGCCGAAGACCTCGGCGTGCGCGGACTCGAGCGCGCCGACGAGCGGGTGCTCCGCGTCGATCTCGGCGCCGGGCGCGGTCACGTAGACCTCCGCCTCGACGACGCCCTGGAGGCCGCGCACGAAGTCGAGCGCCTTCCGCCGCGCCTCGGCCATGGGCACGTCCGGCGGCACGCGCAGGTCGAGGTAGAGGTCGGTCTGGTGCGGCGTCCGGGAGACGCGCCAGCCGAAGCCGCCGCGGATCGCGCCGACGTTCGCGACCCCGCGCACGTCGCCGTAGCTCATCTCCTCCTCCCAGGTCGGGAGCCACGCGAGCACCTCGTCGAGGACCCGGCGCATGCGCACGATCGAGTTCTCCTCGATGTGTCCGGAGCTGAACGCCGTGTGGACGAACGGCCCGTGGGTCGCCAGGCGCAGCCAGAGCGTCCCGAAGTGGGCGAGGACGACCTTGTTCTCGGTCGGCTCACCGAGGACGCACATGTGGGCCGCGCCGCCGTGGCCGACGAGGTGGCGCGAGCCGGCCGCGTAGCCTCGGAACTCGGCCCCCTGGTCCTCTCCTTCCTGCGTCTTCTCGATCTCGCCGGCGACGGCCGCGATCTGGACGTCGCCGCGCAGGCGCACTCCGGCCTCGAGGAGCGAGCGCAGCGCCTCGACGTAGCAGGCGACCGCGCCCTTCATGTTCGAGATCCCGAGCCCGTAGATGCGCCCGTCGCGCTGGAAGGCCTCGGGCTGGAACCCGGGGATGCCCGCGAGCCAAGGCTCGCGCCCCGAGTAGGACGTGTCCAGGTGGCCGTTGAACATCAGCGTCGGCCCGCCGCCAGTCCCCGCCCAGGTCCCGAGCACGTTCGCGCGCCCCTCCTCGACCTGCTGCCACTGCACCTGGAGCCCCATGCCGGCGAGTTCGTCCCTGACGAGCGCCGCCGCGGCCTCCTCGGCGCCGGTGAAGGACGGCGTCGAGACGAGCCGGAGCGCGAGGTCGACCAGACGGCGCTCGTCGATCATCGGACGTGCGGGAGGACGCACTCGCCGATGAGCTCGAGCTGGCGGTGGCGCTCCTCGCCCCAGAGCTCGAGCATGACGTGCGTGCAGCCCGCCTCGCGATACTCCTCGATCGCCGCGACGCAGTCCTCGGGCCTGCCCGCGATCGGCTTGCAGCGGTCGAGGAGCGAGTCGGTCACCTTCTCCTTCGCGGCGAGGCGGCCGCCGCGCTCCATCGCCTCCGCGACGGGGGCGAGCTCCTCCATCTCGATCCCGGCGAGCTGGAGCAGCGTGTCGGCCGAACCCCTGATGTTCTGGAACTTGTTCGCCAGGTACATGCCCGCGATCTCGCGCGCGCCGTCGCGGCCGGCGTCGCGGTCGGACTCGTGGATGGAAGCGACGATCGTGCAGCCGATGTCGATGTCGGCCTTCACGTTCTCGCGGGTATAGCGGACAAACGCCGGCGTCGTGATCGACGGGGTCAGGCAGCCGTCGGCGATCTCGCCCGAGAGCGCCTGCATCTTCGGCGCCGTCGCCGCGACGTAGACGGGCGGCACCTCGCGCGGCGACTCCGCCTCCGGAGCGAGCGCCGGGACGGACGCGCTCCACATCTCGCCCTCGTACTCGAACGCCTCGCCGGAGAGTACGCCGCGCACGATGGCGACGGCGTCGCGCATCGGCCCCAGCGTCTTCTTCGTCTGCATCCGAGCGTGGTTGAGGAAGATCTTCGAGGTACCGAAGCCGAGCAGGAAGCGCCCCGGCCCGGCCGCCTCCTGGACGATGCGCGCGTCCATGGCGACCTGCACCGGATGGCGGGTGAAGGGCGAGATGATGCCCCAGCCGACCGCGATTCGGCTCGTCCGCTCGGCGATCAGCGCCGAGAGCACCGTGGACGAGCGCGCCTCCATGCCGTGCTTGCGCCACCAGGGGTAGGCCTCGGCGAGCCAGATCGTGTCGAGGCCCGCGCGGTCCATCACCTCGGCGGTGGCGAGCATCTCGGCGAGCGGCTCCATGGTGAGCTGCATCACGCCGACGCGGAACGGCTGGCTCATCGCTGCGGCCCCGGGCCCTACGCGGAGTGCGTCGGCCCCTCCGGCTCGCCGGCGTAGGCCTCCGGGGACCCGGGGTGGACGCCCTCCTCGGCCGCGCTCGTGCCGCTCTCCGGCGCGGCCCCGGCCCCGGCGCCCGCCTTCGCGGCCACGCGGGCGTCGAGCGCGCCGAGCACGCTCTCGACCTGCTGGTTGACGATGGGCTGCACGACGCGCTGGCCCATGCTCGCCACCTGGCCGAGGATGCGCACGTCCGCCTCCCAGCGCATGGCCGTGCCCTCGCCCTCCTCGGTCAGGTGAAACTGCGTCTCCATGCTCATGATCGCGCCGACGCCCTTGCCCTTCGCGTTCAGGCGGGCGTGCTCGGGCGGGCTCGACTCCGTCTTCTCGAAGTCGATGCTCATGCGCATGCTCCCGAGGCCGAGCGGCACCTTCACCTTCGCCTGCCAGTGCGTGTCGTCGACGATCTCGAAGCTCTCGACGCCCGGCATGAGGCCGGCCATCTCGGCCGGGTCGTTGAGGACCTCCCAGACCCGGTCGCGCGGCGCCGCGTAGCTGCGCGTGCCCTCGACCTTCACGGCTTCTCCACCCGCACGAGCGCGCGGCTCGCCTCCGGGTTCTGCAGAAGCTCCCAGACCCGGTGGTACGGGTTGTGGCTGTCCGTGACGATCGCGTTGCCGGCGGGGCGGAGCGCGTCCTGGATGGCCGCGCAGACCGCGTGGATGCCGGCGCCGCCGCCTTCGCCCATGCCCTTCGTCCCCAGCGGGGTGAACGGGGAGGGCGACTCGATCGCGTCGGTCTTGAGCTGCGGCAGGTCGAGCGCGTGCGGGACGTGGTAGTCGTAGAAGTTCGAGGTGAGGAGCGTCCCGTCCTCGTCGTAGGCGAACGTCTCGAACATGGCCGCCCCGAGCCCGTGCACGGTGGCGCCGTGCACCTGGCCCTCGACGATCTGGGGGTGGATGCGGTTGCCGCAGTCGTCGACGGCGGCGTACTCGACGATCTCGTAGACGCCCGTCTCCCGGTCGACCTCGACGACGCAGGCGTGGATCTGCGTCGCGTACGTGAGCGTGAGGTTCCCGAACTTCCGCTCCGTGTCCGGCACCTGGAAGGGCGGGCGGTAGACGTAGCGGCAGTTGAGCGTGACGTCGTCGAGCTCGGGCGGCAGGCCCGCGTTGTTCGCGTTGATGATCGCGCCGCAGGCCATGAAGGGCAGCGCCGCCTCCGGGTTGTCGCGCACCTTGGCGAAGCCCTCCTCGAGCACGATCGCGTCGGGGTCGCCGGCGCCGAGGATGACCGCCGCGAGGCGGCGGATCTGCTCGCCGAGGGCCTCGGTGGCGCCCTTGACTGCGCCCAGGCCGGTCACTGCGAACTGGCTCGCGTACGTGCCGGAGAAGCCGGCGTGCGAGTTCCAGTAGCTGTCGTGCCCGGCACGGACGTGGACGTCGCCGGGCGTGACGCCGAGGATGTCGGCGACCACCTGGGAGGCGACGGTCTCGTGCCCCTGTCCCTGCGGCGTCGTCCCCAGCGTGACGACGATCTCGCCGAAGATGTCGAGCTTGACGGTCGCCACCTCGTTGTTCCCGGAGAACTGCAGGTCGGGGTTCAGAAGCTGTGACTGGCCGAAGTTGTTCGTGCCCGAGTCGAGCGTCGAGCCGATGCCGACCCCGAGCAGCTTGCCGCGCGCCTCGGCGTCGCGCCGCCGCTCGTCGATCGAGTCGTAGCCGACCAGCTCGAGGGCGATGTCGAGGCAGCGCGCGTAGTCGCCCGAGTCGTAGACGCAGCCGTTCGGCGTCTCGTACGGCATCTCGTCGGAGCGGATGTAGTTGCGTTTGCGGATCTCGACCGGGTCGAGGTCGAGCTCGTGGGCGACGATGTCGACGATCCGCTCCGTGAACCACAGGTGCTGCATGCGCGAGTAGCCGCGGTTGGGGCCGCAGGGCGACTTGTTCGTGCAGACCTGGGAGAAGTCGATGTGGACGTTGCGCCAGCGGTAGAGCCCCGGCGTCACCTGCGACCAGATGATGCAGCCGAGCGGCTCGTAGCGGCTGTAGGCGCCGCAGTCGTCGATCGCCTTGCAGCGGAACCCGAGCATCGTCCCGTCGGCCTTCACGGGCACCTCGATGTCGAGGAAGACGCGCTCGTTGCCGTGGCTGTTCGCCGTGTGCTGGTCGGTGCGCCACTCCGTCCACTGGACCGGGCGGTCGAGCTTGCGGGCGAGCAGGCAGAGCGCGACGAGCTGTGGGTGGGTGCAGATCTTGTTCCCGAAGCCGCCGCCGATGTCCTGGGAGACGAAGCGAAGCTTGTCCATCCCAGTCCGGAGGGCCGGCCCCATCATGATGATGGCGAAGCCGGGGAACTGGTTGTTCGCGTGCAGCGTCCACTGCGCCGTGCCGCGGTCGTACTCGACGAGCGCTCCGCTCGTCTCGAGCGGCGTCGAGGAGAAGCGGTCGAAGTGGAGGCGGTCGATGCGGACGACGTGGTCGGCCTCGGCAAGGGCGCCTTCGAAGTCGCCCCAGTCGAACGGGCCCGACCAGACGAGGTTCGAGCCGGCCTCCTCGTGTAGGACGGGCGCGTCCTCGTCGAGCGCCTTCTCCGTGTCGACGACGACGGGGAGCGGCTCGTACTCGACCTCGACGAGCTCGGCAGCGTCGCGCGCGAGCTCGCGCGTGCGCGCCGCGACGGCGACGACGGGATCGCCCAGGTGCCGGACCTTCCCGACGGCCAGGGCGTAGTCCTTGATCTCGGAGCCCGGCGGCACGGAGAGCTGGAAGAACGGGTCCGTGAGCGCCGCGACCTCCTCGCCGATCAGCGTCCCGTAGACGCCCTCGAGCGCCTCGGCAGCCGACACGTCGATGGAGACGATGCCCGCGTGGGCGTACGGGGAGCGGACGAAGTGGACGTAGCCGACCTCGTGCCGGCGGACGTCGTCCACGAAGACTCCCTGGCCCTGGACGAGCCGCTTGTCCTCCTTGCGCGGGACGCTCTGGCCCGCGAAGCCCTTCTGCGGGGCCTCGACCCGGTCGGGCGCAACCGTCGTCATCCGCTCACCTCCGCTCTGGCAGCGGCCGCAATGGCCTCGACGATCAGCGCGGTCACCCGGAGATCTCTCCCTTCGCAGCGGCCGAGATGGCCTCGACGATGTTGACGTAGCCGGTGCAGCGGCAGATGTTGCCCTGGATCGCCCGGCGGATCTCGTGCTCGGTCGGCTCCGAGTTGTGGTCGAGCAGGTACTTCGCGCTCATCAGCATCCCCGGCGTGCAGTAGCCGCACTGGAGGGCGTGGTGGTCGGAGAAGGCCTGCTGGAGCGGGTGCAGCTCGCCGTCGGCTGCGAGCGACTCGACCGTCTCGATCTCGGCACCGTTCGCCTGGACGCCGAGCAGCATGCAGGACTTGACCGCCCGGCCGTCCACGAGGACGGTACAGGCGCCGCAGTTGCCGGTGTCGCAGCCGATGTGGGTCCCCGTCAGACCGAGATCGTCGCGGAGGACGTGCACCAGCAGGCGGCGTGCCTCGACCTCCAGCTCGTGCGCCTCGCCGTTGACGGTGAGCGTCACCCACATGCTCGTGACCGGTTCCATCTCGCTAGGAGCCCCCTTCCGTTGCCGCGGCGACCGCCCGCGCGGCGACGACCTCCGCGAGGTGGCGGCGGTACTCGGCCGAGCCGTGGACGTCCGAGGGCGGCTCGAGGCCGGCGTCCCGCACCGCCGAGCGCACCGCGTCCGCGTCCGCGGGGACGGTCAGCAGCACGGGCGCGGCCGCGACGCACCCGAGCGCCACCCGCGCCTCGCCGCCCCGGACCGTCGCGGCCGCGTTGACGATGCACGTCCCGTCGGCGCCGATCGTGACGGCCCCGAAGCCGTCCGCGGCCCCGTCGAGCGCCGGGAAGTCGATCCGGGTCACGAGCTCCCCCGGCCCGGCCGCGGTCATGTAGACGCCGAGGAAGAACTCCTCCGCCGGCACGGCGCGCGAGCCGTCCGGCCCGCTGAGGTGGAGCGTCGCGCCCGCGGCGACGAGCACGGGCGGCAGGTGGTTGGTCGGGTCGTTCGAGCACACGTTCCCGCCGACGGTGCCGCGGTTTCGCACCTGCACGTCGGCGATCTGCTCGCACACCTCGGCGAGGATCGGCCGCGCCTGCTTGACGTCAGACGACATTACGATCTGCGCGTAGGTCGCCATCGCCCCCAGCTCGAGCCCGCCGCCGGCGGCGAGGGAGATCCCGCGGAGCTCCCCCAGGTCGGCGAGATCGACGAGGACGTCGGGCGCGGCGGCGCGAGCCTTCATCACGTTGACGATCGTCTGGCCGCCCGCGAGGGCTCTCGCGCCCTCGTTCTCCGCCAGGAGGCGGACGGCCTCGTCAACGCTGGCTGGACGCGCGTACCCGACCTCGCTCAGCAGCATCGCGCCCGATCCTAACCAACTCCGCGCGCGCGCCGTCAAGACGAGGCGATGCGACGGCGGCCGCTCGATTCCAGGAACCGGGCCGTATACAGTAGGCCGCCCCCACAGGGCGGCAGGCGCCTAACCACACAACTGCGGCGCCGTCAGAGAGGGTGAAAGTGAGGCTCTTGCACGAGGTCACGGTTCGCTGCGACGGCTCCTTCCCTACGGCCGGGGCCTAGGTCCGTGCCTCGCTACGTGACCGACGAGGCCGCCGCCGAGCCGCGGCGGGACGAGGGCGACACCGCCACCGTGCGGACGACCATCGGCCCGAACTTCGGCTGCGAGGCGCTCGAGCAGCGCGTGATCCGCTTCGCCTCGGGACGCTCCCGGGCGCGCGGCGGTGGCCCGCGCGAGGAGCTCCTCTTCGCGCTCTCGGGCTCGGGCACGGTTCACCTGGACGGGTCTGAGCACGCGGTCGGGCCGGAGACCGGCCTCATCGTCGCTCCCGGCGAGCGGTACGAGGTCGAGAACCCCGGCCCGGACGAGCTCGTGCTCGTCTCGGTGCTCGGGCTCGAGCCGGAGGGCGGCGGAGACCTTTCCGAGCGCCGTCCCGTGCGGCTGGAGGAGCAGCCTGCGCATCCGGCCGGCCGCGACCGCGAGTTCCGGTACGTCGCCGACGAGGAGCTCGGCGCCCGCACGGTCACGCAGTTCGTGGGCTCCATTCCGCCGGGGCGGGCGAAGCCGCATTACCACGAGTACGAGGAGGTGGCGTACATCCTCGGCGGAGAGGGAGTCCTTCACATGGGCGGCGAGAGCGCGCCCGTGCGGCCGGGCTCCTGCATCCACTTCCCGCTCCGCGAGCCCCACACTCTCGAGAACGTCGGCTCGGAGACGCTCAGGGTCCTCGGCGTCTTCCACCCGGCCGGCGACCCCTCGATGGCGTACAACGTCCCAGAGGCCCAGGAGGAGGAGAGCGCATGAGGAAGTCCCGTTTCTGGCTTCTGCTCGCGCTGGTCGCAGCGCTGTCTCTCGTCGCGGCCGGCTGCGGCGGCGACGACGACGACAACGGAGAAGCCGCAGACGACGAGGCCACGACGGAGGAGACGACCGACACGGGCATGGCGATGGTCGAGTGCACCGCCTCGATCGGCATCATGGGCCCGTTCACGGGCGACGTCGCCGCGATCGGCCAGGAGCAGCTGAACTGGGCGAAGTTCGCAGTCGACCAGTTCAACGAGATGCACGGCACGACCTTCACGCTCGTCGAGGGCGACACGCAGCTCGATCCCGCCCAGGCAACCACGGTGGCGCCGCAGTTCGTGTCCAACGACGACATCGTCGCCGTCGTGGGCCCGGCCGGAAGCCAGGAGGTCGAGGCCGTCGGCCAGATCTACGGCGACGCGGGGATGGCGTTCATCTCCCCGTCGGCGACCGCGACGAACCTCGCGCCCGACTTCGAGACGTTCTTCAGGGTCGTGCCGACCGACGCCGACCAGGGCCCGACCGACGCCGCCTACATGGTCGACACGCTCGGCGCCGAGAACGTGCTCGTGATCGACGACCAGAGCTCGTACTCGACGGGCCTGGCCGACTCGACCATCGCCGCGCTCGAGGAGTCCGGCGTGACGGTCAGCCGCGAGTCGGTGAGCCAGGATCAGACCGACTTCTCCGCGCTCGCCTCCGGCGTGTCGGACGACACGGACGTCGTCTTCCTGCCGTGGCAGGTGGCGGCCAACGCCCAGCTCTTCGGCAACCAGCTCGCGGAGCAGGGCAAGGACGCCGTCATCTTCGGCTCGGACGGCCTCTTCTCGCCGGACGACTTCTCGATCGCCGGCTCCTACGTGTCGTCGTTCGCGCCCGACATCACGGGCCTCGACGACCCGGCCGTGCAGGAGCTCGCGGCGGCCTTCCAGGAGGAGTACGGCGACTTCGGCACGTTCGGCCCGCCGACGTTCGCGGCGACGACCGTGGTCATGGAGGCCGCGACGAGCATCTGCGAGGGCGGCGAGGAGCCGACCCGCGAGGCCATGCTCGAGGCCATGGCCGCGACGAACCTCCCGGAGTCGATCCTGGGCCAGCCGATCAGTTTCACGGAGGACGGCGACATCCAGGACGCGGTGTTCTTCATCTTCCAGGTGCAGGACGACGGGAGCTACGAGCTCGTCGAGTAGCTGACCGGCCCCGAGGTCGTGCGGCTCCTCTGGGTGCCG
>DATHVD010000107.1:0-9530 GCA_035461525.1 Gaiellaceae bacterium | reverse complement strand
GCCCTCGTCGAGACGAACGGCGATCTCGAGGAGGCGCGCCGCCTGCTGCGCGAGAAGGGTCTCGCCGACGCCGGCAAGCGCGCCGGCCGCGAGACGACGGAGGGCAAGGTGCTCGTCCGGGTCGAGGACGGTCGCGGCGCGATCGTCGCCGTCGGCTCCGAGACCGAGCCGGTCTCGAAGAACGACGAGTTCCTCGACTTCGGCGAGCGCCTGCTCGACCTCGTCTTCGCCGAGGGACCCGAGTCCGTCTCCGACCTCGAGGACGAGCGGGTCGAGGCGGTCGCCAAGCTGGGCGAGAACGTCGTCGTGGTCGGCGCGGAGCGCTACGAGGGCGGGGAGGGGGAGGTGGTCGCCTCCTACGTCCACCCGCCCGCGGCGAAGATCGGCGTCCTCGTCCTCGCCCGCTCGAGCCCGGAGCTTGCGCGCATGGTGGCCATGCACGTCGCCGCCGCCAGGCCGGCCTATGTCTCCCGCGAGGAGATCCCCGAGAGCGAGGTGGCGAAGGAGCGCGAGATCTACGAGAAGCTCCCCGAGGTCGCGTCGAAGCCGGAGCACGTGCGGCCGAAGATCGTCCAGGGGATGATCGAGAAGCGGCTCTTCGCCCAGAGCGTCCTGCTCGAGCAGGACTGGATCCACGATCCGAGCGTCAAGGTGGGCCAGGCTCTCGCCGAGCACGGCTCTGAGGTGCGGGCCTTCGCGCTCTTCAACGTCGGCCAGTGACTGCGGCCAACCCCGAGAGCGAGGTCGCCGGACCGGCGCCAGCGGGAAGCGCGGCCTTCCGCCGGGTCCTCCTGAAGCTCTCGGGGGAGGCGCTCATGGGCGACCAGTCCTACGGGATCAGCCCGGCGCGCGTGGACGGGCTGGCCCGCGAGGTCGTGCGCGTGCAGGAGCTGGGCGTCGAGACGGCGATCGTCATCGGCGCGGGGAACATCTACCGCGGCATGTCGGCGGCGGCCGAGGGCATGGACCGGGCGACCGCGGACTACGCCGGGATGCTGGCGACCGTGCTGAACTGCCTTACCCTGCAGGACGCCCTCGAGCGCCTCGGCTCGCACACGCGCATCCTCTCGGCCATCACGGTCAGCGAGGTGGCCGAGCCCTACATCCGCAGGCGGGCGATCCGCCACCTCGAGAAGGGCCGCGTCGTCATCTTCGCGGCCGGCACGGGCAATCCGTTCTTCACGACGGACACGGCCGCCGCGCTCCGCGCGCTCGAGGTCGGCGCGGACGCCATCCTCATGGGCAAGAACGGCGTGGACGGCGTCTACGACGGCGACCCGCACGACGACCCGGGCGCCCGCTTCCTGCCCGAGCTGACGCACCTGGAGGCGATCGAGCGCGGCCTCAAGGTGATGGACACGACGGCGCTCACGCTCTGCATGGACAACGGGCTGCCGATCTACGTCTTCGGCCTCGACGACGAGCGCACGATCGAGCGCGTCGTCGCTGGCGAGCGGGTCGGCACCATCATCTCGACGCCGGGGAGGGACGCATGATCGAAGACCTGCTCGCCGATGCGAGCCGCCGCATGGACAAGTCGGTCGAGGCGACGGCGCACGAGTTCAACACCGTCCGGACGGGACGGGCCTCCGCGGCGCTCCTCGACCGCGTCAAGGTCGACTACTACGGCCAGGAGACGCCGCTCAACCAGCTCGCCACCATCAGCGTCCCCGAGGCGCGCCTGATCACGATCCAGCCCTACGACCCGAGCTCGATCAAGGCGATCGAGCGCGCGATCCAGGAATCCGAGCTCGGCCTCACGCCCTCGAACGACGGGAAGCTGATCCGGCTCCCGATCCCGCAGCTCACCGAGGAGCGGCGCAAGGAGCTCGTCAAGGTCGTGCGCCACCTCGCCGAGGACGGCCGCATCGCCATCCGCAACGTCCGCCGCGACGTCATGCACCATCTGAAGGAGCTCGTGCGCGACGGCGAGGTCGGCGACGACGAGGAGCGCCGCGCCGAGGAGCGCGCGCAGAAGCTCACCGACGAGCACGTGGCGAAGGTGGACGACATCCTCAAGCGCAAGGAAGAGGAGATCCTGGAAGTCTGACTCCGGCGCGGCCGGGTCGGACGACGAGGGTGGCCGGTCTGCTCACACGGCTTCGGACGCTCCGGGCTCTCAAGCCCATCCGTGAGCGCGACCTCCCCGAGGTCGCGCGCTCGGTCGCGATCATCATGGACGGGAACGGGCGCTGGGCGCGCCGCCGGCGGCTACCTGTCGCCGCCGGACACCGCGCCGGGACGCGCGCCCTCAGGCGCACCGTCGAGGCCGCGATCGACCTCGGCGTCGAGTCCCTTTGCGTCTACGCCTTCTCGACGGAGAACTGGTCGCGCTCCTCCGACGAGGTCGACGCGCTGATGGAGATCTTCGTCGAGACGATCGAGCGCGAGCTCCCAGACCTCGTCCGCCAGGGCGTGCGGACGCGCTTCATCGGCCGCCGCGACCGGGCCACGCCCGCGCTCGCCGCGAAGATGGAGCGGCTCGAGACCGAGACGGCGGCCAACGAGCGGCTCCAGCTCTGGATCGCGTTCGACTACGGCGGGCGCGCGGAGATCGTCGAGGCCGCACGCCGGCTCGCAGAGGAAGGGGTCGACCCGCGCGACATCGACGAGAACGCGATCGCGGCGCGCCTCTACGCGCCGGAGATGCCCGAGCCCGACCTGCTCGTCCGCACTTCGGGCGAGCTGCGCATCTCAAACTTCCTCCTCTGGCAGCTCGCCTACACCGAGCTCGTCTTCGTCGACACCTTCTGGCCCGACTTCGGAGAGCGTCAGCTCCGGGAGGCGCTCGCGGAGTACGCCAGCCGCCGCCGGCGCTTCGGCGGCCGGTGACGAGCCCGCTCCTCAGCCGCATAGCCGTCGCGGCGGCGGGCCTCCCGATCGTGCTCTTCGCGGCGTACTACGGGAGCTGGGCGCTCGCGGGGATCGCGGCCGCGGGCGCCGTCCTCGCCCTGCACGAGCTCTACCGGATGGCCCGCTCGCTGCGCCCGCTCGTTCTCGCCGGCTACGGCGGGGCGCTTGCCGCCGTCGTCGGAGCGGCCGCGGGCGGGCCGGAGTGGATGCTCGGCGGCTTCTCGCTCACGCTCCTCCTCACCTTCTTCTTCGCGGCCGTCTCCGAGACGCGCCAGTCGACGACGGTCGCCGTGGGGGCGACGGTCCTCGGCGCCGCGTGGATCGGCCTCGGCCTCGGCGCCCTCGTCCTCATCCGCGATCTCGAGCCGGACGGCCGGCTCCTGCTCATCACCGTCCTCGTCACCGTCTTCGTCGCCGACACGTTCGCCTACGCGGGCGGCCGCCTGGCGGGGCGGCACCGGATGGCACCGGCGATCTCGCCGGGGAAGACTTGGGAGGGCTTCGTCACCGGGGTCGTCGCCGGCGTCCTCACGCCCTGGTTCGCCTTCTACCGCGAGGACGTCTTCGCGGACACGTGGGAGCCGTTCGTCCTCGGGGGCGTCGTCGTCCTCGCCTCCGTCGCCGGCGACCTCTTCGAGTCGATGGTGAAGCGAGACCTCGGCACGAAGGACTCCGGGCGCCTCCTCCTCGGCCACGGCGGCGTCCTCGACCGGATCGACTCCCTCGTCTTCGCGGGGCCCGCGGCCTACTTCGCGTACCTGGTGCTCGTCTGAGCTTCCGGCCCGCCAGCCTAGACTGCCCGGAATGAGGCGCATCGCCCTTCTCGGCGCCACGGGCTCGATCGGCCGCCAGGCCCTCGAGATCGTGGCGGACCACCCCGAGCTCGAGCTCGTCGCCGCTGCATCCGGCTCGCAGGAGATCGACGGTCTCGCGCCCCTCACGCAGGTCGGCGGCGACCTGACGGAGCTCCTCGAGCGGGCGGAGCCGGACGTCGTCCTGAACGCGGTCGTCGGCTTCGCCGGGCTCCCGGCGACGCTCTGGGCACTCGAGCGCGGCGTCGACCTCGCGCTCGCGAACAAGGAGAGCCTCGTCGCCGGCGGCGGCCTCGCCCTCGAGGCCTGGAAGCGCGGAAGGGGAAGGCTCCTGCCGGTCGACTCCGAGCACTCGGCCGCCTTCCAGCTCGTCGACGGGCGCGAGCCGGAGACCGTCCGCTCGCTCGTCCTCACCGCGTCGGGCGGGCCCTTCCGGGGCCGCAGCCGCGCCGACCTCGAGCAGGTGACGCCCGCCGACGCGCTCGCCCACCCGACGTGGAGCATGGGTCCGAAGATCACGGTCGACTCGGCCACCCTCATGAACAAGGGCCTCGAGCTGATCGAGGCGCACTTCCTCTTCGCGCTTCCGTACGAGCGGATCGAGGTGGTCGTGCACCCCAGCTCGATCGTGCACGCGCTCGTCAACCTGCGCGACGGCGCCGCGCTCGCGCACCTCGGGTACCCGGATATGCGCGTCCCCATCTCCTACGCGCTCACCTACCCGGAGCGGGCGGCGACGGCGATCGAGCCGCTGGACCTCGCCTCGGGGCTGATCCTCGAGTTCCAGGCGCCCGACGAGGAGGCGTTCCCGTGCCTCTCGCTCGCGCGGGCCGCCGGAGAGGCCGGAGGTACGGCGCCCTGCGTCCTCAACGCCGCGAACGAGGTCGCCGTCGCCGCCTTCCTCGACGGCGAGCTGCCGTTCCCCGGCATCGCCGACGTGGTCGAGCGGACGCTCGCGCAGGTCGGCCACGCGCCGGCCGCCGACCTCGACGAGCTGACGGCGAGGGACTCCGAGGCGCGGCATGCTGCGTCGGTGCTCCTGCGCCAGCTGGTTCACTAGAGGGCGTGAACCTCGCCGTCGCCATCGGGGGCCTCGCCTTCCTCATCCTCATCCACGAGGCGGGGCACTTCGTCGTGGCCCTCGCCGTGAAGATGCGGCCGCGGAAGTTCTACATCTTCTTCCCGCCGGCGCTCGTGAAGTGGAAGCGGAAGGGCATCGAGTACGGGATCGGCTCGATCCCGCTCGGCGGCTACGTGAAGATCCCCGGTATGCACCGGCCCGCCGCGCGGGACCTCGAGGTTCACCTCGAGCCTGCCCGGGCGGAGGCGCCGGCCGTCGCCGTGGCGGCCGAGCCCGTCGAGCTGGCGCTCGCCGAGGAGCGGCTCGACGACGCCCGTGCCGCGCTCCCCGCGCTTCGGGCGGCCGTTCGGGGCGCGGAGCTCTCCGAGCGGGCCGAGCGTTTCGCCGAGCGCGGCCTCGCGGACCTCGAGGACGCGCTCTCGCCCGACGCCTACTGGCGGGCGCCCTCGCGCAAGCGGATCGCGGTCATCGCGGCGGGGCCGCTCACGAACCTCGTCTTCGCCGTGGTCGCGCTCGCCGCCGTGTTCATGATCGGCGTCCCCGCCGAGGCGACGCGCACCGTCGAGGTGGTGACGCCGGGGTCGCCCGCCGCCTCGATGGGGCTCGAGCCGGGCGACGTGATCGTCGCGGTGGACGGGCGCGCGGGCGAGCCCGCCGACCTGGCCGAGGCGATCCGCGAGGGCGGGGGCAAGCCGGTCGCGGTCACGATCGAGCGCGGCGGCGAGCGGCTCACCCTGGAGGAGACGCCCCGGCTCGACGAGGACGGCACCTACCGGCTGGGCTTCGCCTTCGGCCTGCGCTACGAGAGCTACGGGCCGCTCCGGGCGACCTGGCTCGCGCTGGAGACGACGTGGGAGGTGACGAAGGCGATCGGCGACGCGGTCGGCCGCATCGTCACCGGCTCCGGCCGAGACGAGGTGGCGAGCGTAGTCGGAATTACGACGATCTCGAGCGAGTCGCTCGAGGCCGGCTTCCGCTACTACCTCCAGGTGCTCGCCTTCATCAGCCTGTCGCTCGCGCTCCTCAACCTCCTCCCGCTCCTCCCGCTCGACGGCGGCCACATCGCCTTCTCGCTCGCCGAGCGGATCCGGGGCCGCGCGATTCCGCGCGTCGCCTACGAGCGCGCCTCGATGATCGGGATCGCGCTCGTGCTCCTGCTCTTCTTCATCGGCCTCTCGAACGACATCGAGCGCATCCGCGGCGGCTAGGGCTCCGCGAGGGGGTGGGGCGCCGGGGCGGCGCGGTTAGACTTCCCGCGGATGGCAAGCGAGCGTCAGATCAGGGTCGGAGGCGTTCCGATCGGCGGCGGCGCGCCCGTCGTCGTGCAGTCGATGACGCTGACGAAGACGCACGACGTCGACGCGACGATGGCGCAGATCGGCGCGCTCGTCTCGGCCGGCTGCGAGGTCGTGCGCGTCGCCGTGCCCAAGAACGAGGACGCCGCCGCCCTGGCGAAGCTCGTCTACCTCTCGCCCGTGCCCATCGTCGCCGACATCCACTTCAACGCCTCGCTCGCGCTCAAGGCGCTCGACGCGGGCGTCGCCGCGGTGCGCATCAACCCGGGCAACATCGGCGGCCCCGACAAGGTGGCCGAGGTCGTGCGGGCCGCGAAGGCGAAGGGCGTGCCGATGCGGATCGGCGCCAACTCGGGCTCCCTGCCCAAGCACCTGCTCGGGCTGGCGCAGGAGGACACGGCCGTCGCGCTCGTCGAGGAGGCGCTCGAGCAGGTGCGTCTGCTCGAGGGCATGGACTTCACGGACTTCAAGATCTCCGTCAAGTCGAGCTCGGTGCCGACGATGATCCGCGCCTACCGGATGCTCGCCGAGCGCGTGCCCTATCCGCTCCACCTCGGTGTCACGGAGGCGGGCACGCCCGGCACCGGCTCGATCAAGAGCGCGGTGGGGATCGGCAGCCTGCTCATGGACGGGATCGGCGACACGATCCGGGTCTCGCTCACGGCGGACCCGGTGGAGGAGGTCGGCGTGGCGTGGGAGATCCTCAAGGCACTCGGCCTGCGCGAGCGCGGGCCCGTGATGATCGCCTGCCCCTCGTGCGGGCGGGACAACGTCGGCGTCTGGCACCTCGCCGACGAGGTCGAGGAGCGTCTGCGCGACTATCCGCAGGCTTTCGAGGTCGCGGTCATGGGCTGCGCGGTCAACGGCCCCGGCGAGGCGGGCGACGCCGACTTCGGCATCGCCGGCGGCCGGGAGACCGGCTTCATCTACGCGCACGGCCGCGTGCTCAGGAAGGTCGAGTCGGAGGTGCTCGTCGACGAGCTCTTCCGCGAGATCGACCGCTGGATCGAGGGCGGCATGGTGCGGCCGAAGCGACTCAAGCTGGCCAAGCCCGCCGCGCTCATGATGGCCGAAGCGGCCCAGCGCCCGAGCTAGGGAGGCGGACAAGGGTGCGCGCCTCACAGCTCTTCATCCCGACCCTGCGCGAGGATCCCGGCGACGCCGAGGCGGCGAGCCATCGCCTCCTCGTCCGCGGCGGCTACATCCGCCAGGTCAGCGGCGGGCTCTGGACGTTCCTCCCGCTCGGCTGGCGCGTGCACGAGCGGGCCGTGCAGATCGTGCGCGAGGAGATGAACGCGATCGGCGGTCAGGAGATGTTCATGCCCGTGCTCACGCCCGCCGAGCTCTGGCAGGCCTCGGGGCGCTACGACATCCCCGAGCTCTACAAGCTCGACGACCGCTTCGGGCGGCCGTTCGTGCTGGCGATGACGCACGAGGAGACGGTCACCTTCCACGCGCGGGAGATCAGCTCGTACCGCCAGCTTCCGCAGATCCTCTACCACTTCCAGACGAAGGCCCGCGACGAGCCCCGGCCTCGGGGCGGCCTCCTCCGCGTCCGCGAGTTCATCATGAAGGACTCGTACTCTTTCGACCGCGACGAGGAGGGGCTCGAGCGGAGCTTCCGGGCACACGAGCGCGCCTACCACCGAATCTTCGAGCGCTGCGGGCTCGAGTACTACGCGGTGCAGGCGGAGAGCGGGATGATGGGGGGCAGCGCGAGCGCCGACTTTCTCGCGCCCGCGGGCTCGGGAGAGAACACGCTCGTCACGTGCGAGTCCTGCGACTACGCGGCCGACCTCGAGATCGCCCGCAGCGTGCCTCGCGCGCCGGAGCTGCCCGAGCGCCTGGACGCGCCCGAGGAGATCGCCACGCCGGGCGTGACGACGATCGAGGCGCTCGCTGAGCTCCTCGGCATCGACACTGCGGCGACGTCGAAGGCGATGCCCGTCGTGAAGACGGACGGGACGCTCGTCCTCGGCCTCGTCCGAGGCGACGACCGCCTCAACGAGGGGAAGATGGCGGGCGTCCTCGGCAGCGGCTTCCGCCCGGCGACGGACGAGGAGATCCGCGAGGCCTTCGGCGCCTCGGGCGGCTCCCTCGGGCCGGTCGGCGTCGAGGTCGAGGTGATCGCCGACGAGACGCTCCGCGAGGGCCAGTTCGTCGTCGGCGCCAACCGCGACGGCTTCCACCTCCGCGGCATCGAGGCCGGGCGCGACTACGAGCCGCGCTTCGCCGACCTGCGCGAGTCGCAGGAGGATGACCGCTGCTCCCGCTGCGGCGGCGCCCTCCGCTTCCAGACGGCGATCGAGGTCGGCCACATCTTCAAGCTCGGGACGCACTACTCGGAGCCCCTCGGCGCGCGCTACCTGGACGAGCAGGGGCAGGAGCGGCCGATCGTCATGGGCAGCTACGGCATCGGCCCGGGGCGGATCATGGCCGCCGCCGTCGAGCAGCGCCTCGACGAGCACGGGATGACGTGGCCGCGCTCGCTCGCCCCGTACGAGGTCGAGGTCGTCGCCATCGGCGCGGCCGGGGCCGGGGCGGTCGAGACCGCCGAGCGGCTGGCGGGCGAGCTCGAGGGCACCGGCCTCTCCGTCCTCCTCGACGACCGGGACCTGCGGCCCGGGGAGAAGTTCGCCGACGCCGACCTGATCGGCGCGCCGGTGCGGATCACCGTGGGGAAGAAGACGCTCGAGGACGGCCGCGCAGACGTCCTCGTCCGGGCCGAGCGCTCCGAGGAGCGCGTTGCCGTGGACGAGATCGCCGTCCGCGTGCAGGATGTGCTCTGATGGCGAAGAGGCGCCGCTTCTCCACCCGGCCCTTCGGCGAGACCGTCCAGGAGCTGATGGGCGAGCGCGGAGTCACGTACCGAGGGCTCGCGGCCAAGACGGACCTGTCCGCCGGATACCTGAACCACCTCGTGCACGGCAACCGGCCCGTGCCGTCGAACGACGTGATCGCCACGCTCGCGCGGGCGCTCAAGGTCGAGCCCGCGCACTTCCAGGAGTACCGCATCCGCACGATCACGGCCCGGCTGGAGGAGATGCCGGAGCTCGTCGACCGCCTCTACAAGCGGCTCGAGGGCTAGGCCGCCTAGGACGGGAGCAGCGGGAGGACGGCGACGAGCGCGATCGCGAAGAGCGCGAGTGCGAAGCTCACGAGCGGCCGGCGGCGCGAGCGGGTCGTCGCCACGCGTTCGCCTTCGCCTGCCGCCATGCTCTCCCTGCTATCGGCCGGGCGGCGAGAGTGAACGCCCGCGGCTAGCGTCGCTCGGGGCGCTCGGACGAGAGCCACTCGACGACCGCCACGAGCGTCCAGGCCAGCGCCATCGCGACGGCGATCGCGGCGGTCGGAAGCTCGGCCTGCCAGACGATCAACGCCACCGCGACGATGAACGCGGCCTCGACGACGAAGCGCTTCGTCCGCGAGAAGCGAGCCGGCTGCGGGGCGGGCGGGCGGCCGGTGGCGGCGGCCTGGGCGCCCGGCGCC
>DATHVD010000106.1:0-12085 GCA_035461525.1 Gaiellaceae bacterium | reverse complement strand
CGAGGGCCACGTGCGCGAGGTCCGCGAGAACGTCCAGGAGTTCGACCTCGGCGGCAAGAAGATCCATCTCATCGCGGAGGGTCGCCTCGTCAATCTCGGGGCCGCCGAGGGCCACCCGGCCGCGGTCATGGACATGAGCTTCGCCAACCAGGCGCTCTCGGTCGAGCACGTGATCGCCAACGCCTCCGAGCTCGAGCCCCATGTCTACGACGTCCCGGAGGAGATCGATCGCGAGATCGCGCGTCTCAAGCTGGAGAGCATGGGCGTCGACATCGACGAGCTCACGGAGGAGCAGGCGAGGTACCTCGCCTCCTGGGACGAAGGGACGTAGCACTGGAGAATGCGGCGCATTTTCCCGCGAAGGACCTCCAGCCAGGCGAGATCCTCCGGCTCGAGCCGGAGGCGGTGATCGTCCTCGACCAGCGCCGGCTTCCCGGCGAGGTCGTCGAGCTCGAGTGTCGCTCCGCCACGGACGTGGCGAAGGCGATCCGGACGCTGGCCGTGCGCGGCGCGCCGGCCATCGGCGTCGCCGCCGCGTACGGCTACGCGCTCGCGGCCGCGCGCGGCGAGGACCTCGACGAGGCCGCGGCGGTCCTGCTCGCGTCCCGGCCGACGGCGGTGAACCTGCCCTGGGCGATCGCGGAGATGCGCCGCGGCCGGCAGGACCCCGCGGCTCTCGCGGCCCGTGCGCGGGCGCTGCACGAGGAGGAGGTCGACCGCTGCCGCCGCATGGCCGCGCACGCCGCCGGCCTGCTCCACTCGGGCACGCGCGCGCTCACGCACTGCAACGCCGGCGCGCTCGCCACGGGCGGCGTCGGCAGCGCGCTCGGCGCCATCCGGGAGGGGTTCGCCCGCGGCCTCGTCGCCCACGTCTTCGTCGACGAGACGAGGCCGCTGCTCCAGGGCGCCCGCCTGACGGCCTGGGAGCTCGAGCGCGCCGGCGTCCCGCACGCGGTCGTGGCGGACGCCGCCGCCGGCTCGCTCATGGCCCGCGGCGAGGTGAACGCCGTCCTCACGGGCGCCGACCGGATCGCGCGGAACGGCGACGTGGCGAACAAGGTCGGCACGTACGGGCTCGCCGTGCTGGCGGCGCGTCACGAGATCCCGTTCTACGTCGTCGCGCCGAGCTCGACCGTCGACCCCGACGCGGCGTCCGGCGACGTGATCCCGATCGAGGAGCGCGACCCGGGCGAGGTGACGGAGCGCTTCGCGGCGCGGAACCCGGCCTTCGACGTCACCCCGGCGGAGCTCGTGACCGCGATCGTCACCGAGGCGGGCGTCCACCGTGCTCCGTATGGCGAGTCGCTCGCCGCCCTCCGCCCCGTGGAGGCCGCGCGATGAAGGCGATGGTGATGGCGGCAGGCCTCGGCACGCGGCTGCGCCCGCTCACCGACTTCCTCCCGAAGCCGATGATGCCGGTGGCCAACAGGCCGGTCCTGCACCACCTCCTCAACCTCCTCCGCCGCCACGACGTCACCCACGTCGGCATCAACCTGCACGCGTTCCCGGAGATGATCCAGCGCTACTTCGGCGACGGCTCGGCGCTCGGCATGTCGATCCTGTGGTCGCACGAGCCCGAGCTCCTCGGCACGGCGGGCGGGACGAAGAAGCTGCAGGGCCACTGGGGCGACGAGACGATCCTGATCACGTCGGGCGACGGCCTCCACGACGTCGACCTGACGGCGCTCCTCGGCCACCACCAGCGCACCGGGGCGCTCGCCACGCTGACGGTGAAGCCGGTCGCCGACCCGTCGAGCTACGGCGTCGTCATCCTCGACCGCGACACGCGCGTGCGCGGGTTCCAGGAGAAGCCGCGGCGCGAGGAGGCGCGCTCCGACCTCGCCAACTGCGGCATCTACGTGATCGAGCCCGAGCTGCTCGAGCGGATCCCGGAGGGCGTCTTCTACGACTTCGGCGAGGACGTCTGGCCCGCGCTCGTCGCCGCGGGCGAGGAGATCTACGCCTACACGACGATGGCCTACTGGAACGACGTCGGCGACCTGGACGAGCTCCGCAACACGATCCTCGATGCCGTGCTCGGGCACGTCCGCGTCGTCGTCCCCGGGGAGGAGATCGCCCCCGGGGTCTGGGCGGAGGAGGGCTGCCGCGTCGACGCGACCGCGACCATCGACGGGCCGGTCGTCCTCGGCCCGAACGTGACGGTCGAGGCCGACGCGCAGATCCGTGGCCCGGCGGCGATCGGCGCCGACTGCCACGTCGGCAAGGCCGCCGCGATCCGGCGGGCTGCGCTTCTTCCCGGCAGCGTCGTCCCGGACGAGGGGCTCGCCATCGCCGGCATCTTCGGCGACGCCTCCAAGCTCGCCGAGAGCATCCTCCGCTACCCGGTCGCCGTCTCGTAGCGGCGCGCGCCTTCCGGCGCGGAAGGGTGGGCTTCCGGCACGGTCCGCGCGCCACGCGTGCGCCTGCGCGCGCTATCCAGGTCCGGCGTGGGATCCGGTCTCGGCTCGGCCCTCGCAGCGCTTCTCTTCCCGGAGCGCTGCGTCGCCTGCGGAGGCGGTGAGGAGCTCTTCTGCGGCGACTGCCGCGCGGGGCTCCTGCTCCTGGGCGGGGCGCTCTGCGCGCGTTGCGGCTGCCCGACCGCGTGGCCGGTGGAGCGGTGCGCCGAGTGCACGGGGCGGCGGCTCGCGTTCGCCTCGGCGCGCGCGGCGGTCGCCTACGACGGGCCCGCCCGCGCCCTCGTGCGCGCGTGGAAGGAGCGCGGCCTCCGCCGCGCGGCGGTGCTCGCGGCCGACCTCGTCGAGGACGTGGCGCCGCGACCCGCCGTCGACGCACTCGCGTGGGTGCCCGGCGACGGCGACCGGATCGGGTGGCGCGGCGGGAACCCGGCCGAGGAGCTCGCGCGGGCGCTCGCCGCCCGCTGGGAGCTCCCCGCCGCGGCGCTCCTCCGGCGGGACCGCGTCGTCAGGCCGCAGCGCGGGCTCCCGCGGGCGGAGAGGCGGGCGAACGTTCGGGACGCCTTCCGGGCCGCGGGGGAGACGCCCCGGGCGGTCGGCCTCGTGGACGACGTCTACACGACGGGCGCGACCACGGCGGCGGCCGCGGCCGCGCTCCGGCGCGGCGGCTCGCGGGCCGTTCACGTCGTCGCGTTCGCCCGCACGGTTCGCCGCTGAGAGCGCGTGCGTGGCTTGACATTTCCACCGGGAACCGGCGTATAGTTGCCGACGTCGGAACCGCGGAACCGGGCAGGCATGTCGGCCGCGCTCCGATCCAGGGAAGGGGTCCCGCGCAGGCACAGAGGAGTCGATCAAGCCCGGAACGTCGTCAGCGAGGCGCCCGTCGCCCCTGACCGACCGTAGCTGTCGCCGCGGTATGCCTTCCGCGCTGCCGTTCGAGTCCCCCGAAGACAACGCTAACCGGGCTCCCGGGCGCCCGGGCGGAAAGGAGAGACGTGACGAGACATTCGAACACAGGGCTCCGGAAGGACCCACGGTGACTCCCGGCGCGGCCGCGGGCCCGCGCCGGGGTGAAGGGCGCCGCTGGGCGCGCCTGCTCGTGAGCGTGACCACGCTCGCGCTCGTGCTCGCGGCGGCGATCGGATCGAGCACCGTCTCCGCGCAGGCGCCCCCGGACGCGGTCAACCATCCGCTGCTCCAGCCGATCGACGCGCAGAACTGGGTCGACCAGGCCGACCTGACATGGGCCGACTACACGCCGGTCCGCCCCGAGTCCTGGAACTCGGCCGCGACGAGCCAGGGGAGCCAGAACCAGTACCGGACGGCGATCATCCTGCTCGAGTTCACGGATCAACCTTTCCTCATCACGCAGGCAGCGGAGACCCATCCCTTCGGCAATCCGCAGTCGGGCTGGACTCCCGTCGCACAGGAGGACGTCGCCGACTGGATGTACGACTACTACGCCGTCCCGAACGAGTTCAACGGGGGTCAGACGTTGCACTCGTACTGGATGGAGGACAGCCACGGGCGCATCGGCGTCGACGTGGAGGTGTTCGGGCCCTACACGCTGCCCGGCAAGCTGCACGAGTACGGGATGCCCGACGGCAGCTTCAACGCGCCGATCTCGCAGTTCTGTCCGCAGGGCGACAGCTGCGGCAAGAACATTCGCAACGACGGCGGCGCGCTGTGGCGTGCCGACATCGGCTGTGCCTCGGGGCTGTGCGGCTACAACAACGGCTTCTACGTCACCGCCGGCCACGACGAATCGTCGACGTGGCAGGAGTTCGGCGAGATGCTGTGGAGCGACCGCAACGACGTCCCGGCGGCGTTCGGCCCGCCCGGCGCCACGGAGGGGCCGGTCCTGAACAACGCGGGACAGGTGATGACCAACTGGGCCAGCACCCGCTACGTGCCTTGGACGTCGTGGCGCGCGGCGGCGAACCACTGGCCGAACGCCGGCGGCGGCACGTCGACGCAGGCGGAGAGCTCGGGCCTCAGCGTGTTCGCCCACGAGTTCAGCCACCTGCGCGGGTTGCCGGACAACTACAACAACCCGTTCGCGGACAACGTCCGCAACTACACCGGCTACTGGGAGATGATGAGCCGCGGGACGTTCAACGGGCCCGGCGGCACGCACAACCGCTGGCAGGTGCCGAACCAGGGCGGCTCGGGCCTCGGGCCGCACCACATGCTCCACTTCAAGAACCAGCTCAACGTGCTCGAAAGCGGCGAGCAGGTCACCGTGGAGCGCAACACCCTGGCCGACCAGGGCGTCGCGGTCGTCCGCGTCAAGGCCCGCTCCGCGGTCCCGGACGGCGACCTCGTCGGCCTCACGGCCAACTTCGGCGCCGGAGGCGACCTGGCGGGGAGCTGCGCCAACCAGGGGCTCAGCTCGTTCTACTGCCCCGGCACCGGCTACCTCCACTACCGGTTCGAGGTCGTCGACCGGGTCGGGAACGACTCGTTCGCCCCGGGCCACGGCGTCCTCCTCTCGAAGAGCCGCAACAGCGGCACGCCGCGCGTCTGGCTGATCGACCCGAAGCCGGAGGACATCGGGATGATCGACTTCTACCGGCCGGACGGTACGCCCGTCGCGGTCGTGCGCGGCGACCCGCGCCAGCTCAACGACGCGACGTTCCACGCCGGCACGAACTCCGGCAGCGAGTACGAGTACGTCGACAACTTCAACCGGCTCCACTTCTACTTCCTCGACACGGGCCGGGACGAGGACGGCGTCCTCTACTACGACATCGGCATCCGGCGCTTCGACGGGGCCGGCCCCTTCGCGCGGGACGTCGCGCTCGGGGCCGCCACGAAGACCCCGCAGCGGCCCGGGTTCCTCGCCACGTGCTCCTTCCCGCTCACGAACAGCGGGGAGGCCGGCGAGGGCGTGTTCGACTCGGACGTCTACCGCGTCGCGGCCAGCTCCTCGAGCGAGGACTGGGAGATCACGCTCCCGAACGCGCTCGCGTTCGCCGCGGCCGGTGAGACGGTGCAGGTTCCCGTCCACGTCCTGCGCAACCCCGAGGACGACGACGGCGACGCCCGCACGACGGTGACCCTGACGGCGACGTCGGAGACCGACCCGTCGCAGACGGCCACGCGTACGTGCAACGTCCACGTGCAGGACACGACGCCCTCCAACGAGGGCTAGTCCGACCGGACGGACGGGGGCGGAGCGCGACGCTCCGCCCCCGTCGCGGCGGGCACCATTCGCACGAGCTCGGATCCCGGATGGAGAAAACGACGTCCACGACCCGCGCGGCCCGGTGCGCGCTCGCACTCGGGCTCGCGCTATCGTTCCTCGCCGCCGGCTGCTCGTTCGGCTCGGACGGCGGCGATCCGGCGGGAGGGGCGACCGACCTGCCGGGCCCCGTGCCGGCGGGCGTCGAGTTCGCCGAGCCGCCGCCGTCGGCGCCGCCGGCGCCGGAGTTCACCGCCACGCTCGTCGACGGGACGACGGTTGCCGCGAGCGACCTCTGGGCGGACCGTCCTCTCGTCCTCGTCTTCACGGCGAGCTGGTGCGGCCGCTGCGCCGACCTGCACCGGCAGGCCGCCGAGGCTGTCGATCGCCACGAGGAGGCGGTCGGCCTCCTCGGGATCGTCCCGGAGGACGACACCGGTGCGGACGAGTACGCGGAGGAGCTCGCCGTCGGCCACCCGCTCGGAGCCGCCGGCGGGCGGGTCTGGCTCGACTACGCCGCGAGGGAGCCGCCCGTCGTCGTCCTCGTCTCCCGGGAGGGCAGGGTCCTGCGCGGGTGGCCGGGCGGGCCCGACCCGGACGCCCTCGCGGAGGCGCTCGACGGGCTCGTCGAGGGGTCGGCCGCGGAGGGCGGATGACCGGCCTTCGGATCGCCACGGCCTGCCTCTCAGCCGCGGCCGTGCTTGCCACGCCGGGGTGCGCCGGGCTCGACGGCGACGGCGACGGCGTCGACGTCGACGTCCTCCTCGTCACCCCCGACAACAACATTCGGGTGGAGGGGATCGAGTGCGCGGGCGCCCGCCCCTTCCAGTACGTCCACGCGGGCTCGCGGTTCACGCTCGAGGCGGAGGACGGGACGGTTCTCTACGAGGGCGAGCTCCCGCCGGGGCGGGCCGAGAACGCCGACCCGACCATCGACTGGGAGTCCGACCGGATGCCGACCGTGTGCGTCTTCGCGCTCGAGATCGACGACGTCCCCGAGGAGGCGCGCTACGTGCTGGCCGTCGAGGGAGGGGCGCCGCTGTCCTTCGACGCGTCGCTGCTCGCGTCCGGCGAGCCGCTGCGCCTCGTCGCGCGGTAGCGGTAGCGGCCGCGGTAGGCTGCCGTCAGATCGCCGAGGGAGGGAGCTTCCGTGCAGGTTCAGGTCAAGGGGAAGAACGTCGAGGTCAGCGAGTCCCTACGGGACTACGCCGAGGAGAAGCTCGCCAAGCTCTCGAAGCACCTGAACGATGCCGCGCGGCTCGAGCTCGAGCTCGCGGTCGAGAGGAACCCGTCCATCGCCGCCAACCAGATCGCCGAGGGGACGATCTGGACGAAAGGCCCGGTCCTGCGGGCGCGCGAGGCCTCGAACGACATGCGGGCCTCGATCGACCTGCTCGTGGAGAAGCTCGAGCGGCAGGCCTCCCGTTACCGGGAGAAGCGCCGCCGGGGCCGCACGGCCGCAGCGCAGGCGGCGCAGGTCGCGGAGTCGATGCCCGTCGTCCCGGACGAGGAGAGCCCCATGATCGTCAAGACCAAGCAGTTCGCGGTGAAGCCGATGTCGCCCGAGGAGGCCGTCCTCCAGCTCGAGCTGATCGGCCACGACTTCTTCGTCTTCCAGAATGCGGACACGAACGACGTCAACGTCGTCTACCGCCGCCGCGACGGGGACTACGGCCTCATCGAGCCACAGGTCTCCTGACGGCCGTGGCTCCCGAAGACGACATCCGCGACCCGCGGGCCTTCCGCTGGGTCGAGAGCGGCGTCTCGGGCCTCGCGCGCCCGCGCCGGTGGGACGCGACAGGGCTCGCCGAGGTCGAGGCGCTCCGCGGCTCGGACGTGAGCGAGCTCGAGTTCCGGGTCCGTGCCGACGGCTCTGTCCTCGGCGACGTCCCGGCCGACGCGGTCGAGGCCCTCACGGCCGGGATCGCGCTCGATCCTCCCTACGGGGTCCGGGCCGTGCGGAAGAGCGATCTCGAGTGGGCGGTTGGGGCGAGCGAGGACCGCTCCGAGCCGCTCGAGCTTCCCGAAGGCATCGTCGCGTCCTTGCTCGAGGTCGCGCTGCCGCCGGAGGGGGAGGCGACGGTCATCGTCGACGGGGAGGTCGAGCCCGAGGAGCTCCCTGACGCGGAGGCCGCCGCCGTGCGCGAGCTGGAGCGAATCGGCCGCGAGCGCTTTCAGGCTTTCGTCGCGCGTGCCGATAGGGTGGAGGGCCGGCGGTGGGAGCTCACCGTCGACCCCCTCTGAACACCAGCCGCTAGCCTGTACCGATGCCCCAGAATTACGGCGCGCTCGAGAAGGTCCTCCGGGTCGGCGAGGGCCGGCGCCTCAAGCGACTCGCCGGGCAGGCGGACTACGTCGCCAGCCTCGAGCCCGACTTCGAGCGACTCTCCGACGCCGAGCTCGCCGGCAAGACGGCCGAGTTCCGCGAGCGCCTCGACAACGGCGAGACGCTCGAGGAGTTGAGCTTCGAGGTGTTCGCCGCCGTCCGCGAGGCGGCGAAGCGCACGCTCGAGATGCGCCACTTCGACGTGCAGGTGATGGGCGCGATCGTCCTCCACGAGGGCGACATCGCCGAGATGAAGACCGGCGAGGGGAAGACGCTCGTCGCCACCATGCCTCTCTACCTGAACGCGCTGCCGGGCCGCGGCGTGCATCTCGTCACGGTCAACGACTACCTCGCCAAGCGCGACGCCGAGTGGATGGGGCCGGTCTACGAGGCGCTGGGGATGCGCGCCTCCTTCCTCCGCAACCAGATGCCTTACGCCGAGCGCAAGGAGGCGTACGAGGCCGACATCATCTACGGGACGAACTCGGAGTTCGGCTTCGACTACCTGCGCGACAACATGGCCACCTCGATCGAGGGCACCGTCCAGCGCAGCCACGCCTACGCGATCGTGGACGAGGTCGACTCGATCCTCGTCGACGAGGCGCGAACGCCCCTCATCATCTCCGGCGAGCCCCAGACGGCCGCGCGCACGTACTACGACTTCGCCCGCGCCGTCAAGACGCTCAGGGGCGTGCCGGCGAAGTTCGTCCCCAAGGGCATGGAGAAGCCCGAGGACGACGCGGACTACGAGTTCGACGAGAAGTTCAAGACCGTCTCGCCCCGGCAGACCGCGATCGAGGCGATCGAGCGGATGCTCGGGATCGAGAACCTCTACGAGCCCCAGCACGCGCAGCTCGTCAACCACCTGATCCAGGCGCTCAAGGCGCAGTCGCTCTACCAGCGCGACGTCGACTACGTCGTCCAGGAGGGCGAGGTGAAGATCGTCGACGAGTACACGGGCCGGATCATGGAGGGCCGCCGCTGGTCCGAAGGCCTCCACCAGGCCGTCGAGGCCAAGGAGGGCGTCGCCATCAAGGAGGAGCACGTCACGCTGGCGACGATCACCCTCCAGAACTACTTCCGCCTCTCCGAGAAGCTCGCCGGCATGACCGGCACGGCCAAGACGGAGGAGAAGGAGTTCAAGGAGATCTACGACCTCTCCGTCGTCGAGATCCCGACGAACGTCCCGGTCGCGCGCCTCGACGAGAACGACTACATCTACAAGACGAAGGAAGCGAAGTACGACGCGGTCATCGCCGACATCCGCGAGCGGCACGAGCTCGGCCAGCCGGTCCTCGTCGGCACGATCTCCGTGGAGGTCTCGGAGCACCTCTCGCAGCTCCTCGACCGGCAGGGGATCCCGCACAACGTCCTCAACGCGAAGCAGCACGAGCGCGAGGCGCAGATCATCGTCGACGCGGGCGAGCCCGGCGCCGTCACGATCGCCACCAACATGGCCGGCCGCGGCGTCGACATCAAGCTCGGCGAGGGCGTCGTCGAGGCCGGCGGCCTCTACGTGCTCGGCACCGAGCGGCACGAGTCGCGGCGGATCGACAACCAGCTCCGCGGCCGTTCCGGCCGCCAGGGCGACCCGGGCGAGTCGCGCTTCTACCTCTCCGCGCAGGACGACCTCGTCCGGCTCTTCGCGGGCGACCGGATCTACAACATCATCGAGCGCTTCAAGCTCCCGGACGACCAGCCCATGGAGGCGAAGATCCTCTCGAAGCAGATCGAGAACGCGCAGAAGAAGGTCGAGGAGCAGAACTTCGTCTCGCGAAAGAACGTCCTCAAGTACGACGACGTCATGAACGTCCAGCGGATGGTCGTCTACGAGCAGCGCCGCCGCGTCCTCGAGGGCGCCGACCTCTCGGGCGACATCGCCGGCTGGACGGACCAGCTCGTTGCGCGCGTCGTCTACGACCACACGCAGTCGGACTACCAGGAGGAGTGGGACCTCGACGCGCTCTTCAACGAGATGCAGGCGCTCTACGAGACGGAGATCACGCCGGAGGAGATCGGCGCCGCGAGCCTCACGCGCGAGGAGCTGATCGAGGAGTTCCAGGACGACGCTCGCGACGCCTACGACGCGAAGGTGGAGGAGTACGGCGCCGAGCTCATGCGCGAGGTCGAGCGCTACCTCGTCCTCCAGGTCGTCGACCTCCGCTGGCGCGAGCACCTCGAGTCGATGGAGTACCTGCGCGACGGCATCCACCTGCGCGCGATGGCGCAGAAGGATCCGCTCTCCGAGTACCGCTCCGAGGGCCACGCGATGTTCGAGGAGCTGACGGCGACGATCCAGGAGGAGATCGTGCGCTACCTCCTCCGCATCCAGATCGACCGCCCGCCCGAGGCCGCGGACGCCTTCGAGCCCGAGCCGAGCCCGGTCGAGCCGGGCGGGAACGGCGGCCTCGTCTACGAGCACGAGTCGGCCGCGGGCGCCGACGCGATCCGCGCCGCGGGCGCCGGGGCAGGCGTCTCCGCCGCGGGGGCGATGGGCGGCGCGGCGACGTTCACCGGGCAGCGGGTGGCGACCGAGTTCGACCGCGTCGGTCGCAACGACCCGTGCCCGTGTGGCTCGGGCAAGAAGTACAAGAAGTGCCACGGCGCGTAGGCCGCCCGTAACGCTTCCGTCACACCCGGGCACCAAGCCGGCACGATCCGCGCCCCACGGGTGCGCTTTTCCGGTGTACGCTCGAAAGCGGGTGGTGGGCCGGGGTGCCCCAAGGAGGCCCGTCGCGGGAGTGCGGCGGCGCCGGCACGCCCGCTCGCTACCATCCTTCTCCATGGCCGAACGGAGCGCACTCGAGCACGACCTCGAGGAAATCGGGACCCAGCTCGCCTGGGTCCGTGATTACCTTTGACCCCGACCGCCTGACGGGGCGCGTCGCCGAGCTCGAGGAGGCGATGGGCGCCCCCGGCTTCTGGGACGACCAGCAGGCCGCCGCCCGCATCTCCTCCGAGCACGCCCGGCTCGCACGGCGGCTCGAGCGCTACGACCGCCTCAGCCGCGAGGCCGCCGACCTCGGCGAGCTGCTCGAGCTCTCCTCCGCCGACGGTGAGCTGGACGAGCTCGAGGTCGGTACCCGCGCGCTGCGAGAGGAGCTCGACTGCCTGCAGGAGGACTCGCTCTTCACGGGCGAGTACGACGCAGGAGACGCGGTCGTCTCCATTCACGCAGGCACGGGCGGGACCGACGCCCAGGACTGGACGGAGATCCTGCTGCGCATGTACCTTCGCTGGGCCGGCGAGCGCGGCTTCCGCACGGAGCTCGTCGAGGTCTCCCCGGGGGAGGAGGCCGGCCTCAAGTCGGCGACCTTCACGGTCGAGGGCGAGAACGCCTACGGCACGCTCAAGGCCGAGCGCGGCGTCCACCGGCTCGTGCGCCTGTCTCCGTTCGACCAGGCGCACCGCCGGCACACCTCGTTTGCGCAGGTGATCGTGAGCCCGCTCGTCGCCGACGACGTCGAGATCGAGATCGACGAGGCCGACCTCCGCGTGGACACCTACCGGGCGAGCGGGGCCGGCGGCCAGCACGTGAACAAGACCGACTCGGCCGTCCGCATCACCCACGTGCCGACGGGCATCGTCGTCCAGTGCCAGAACGAGCGCTCGCAACTCTCCAACCGCCAGACCGCGATGCGGATCCTTCGCAGCCGCCTCGCCGAGCACGAGCTTGAGCGGCGCGAGGCGGAGCTGGCCCGGGAGCGCGGCGAGGTGCTCGACACTGGCTTCGGGAGCCAGATTCGCAGCTACGTCCTCCATCCGTACCAGCTCGTCAAGGATCACCGCACGGACGTGGAGGAGGGAAACGCGCAGGGCGTGCTCGACGGCAACCTCGACGGCTTCATCCGCGCCTACCTGCTGGCGAGGGCGACGGGCGCGGTCGCGTGACCTGCGGTCCGCCCGGAGCTTTCGCTAAACTCGGCTCCTTGCCAAGCCTCGACCGGTGCGCCCTCGGGACGGGCGTCCCCACGTAAGCCGGTGCAGGAAGCGAACCTCAGAGAGAGCATCGAACAGCCCGAGACGCGCTCGCCCGCGCTCAACGGAGAGCCGCCCGCGACGGCGGCCGGCCCGGAGCCCGAGGGCGTCGTCGTGACGCCCCCCGGGGGGGCGCCGATGATCGTCTTCGAGTCGGTGCGCAAGGTCTACGAGCCGCGGGTC
>DATHVD010000105.1:0-33358 GCA_035461525.1 Gaiellaceae bacterium | reverse complement strand
GGGCGCACGGCGCGGGGATGGGCGTGCGCCGCGACGGCGGCCTCGCGGAGCGCCTGTCGGTCCCGGAGGAGGCCCTCGTCACGCTTCCCGACGACACCGACCCGGTGCTCGCCGGTGCGCTCGGCATCGCGGGGCTCGCGGGCTGGCTTCCCGTCGCCCACCGGGCGCCCGTCCGCAGGGGCGAGACGGTGCTGGTCCTCGGCGCGACCGGAACCGTGGGGCTCGTGGCGCTCCAGGGCGCGCGGCTCCTCGGGGCGGGCAGGCTGGTCGCGGCCGGGCGCCGTCCGGAGGCGCTGGAGCGCGCCCGGCGGCTGGGCGCGGACGCGGTCGTCTCGCTCGAGTCCGACGACCTCGTCGCCGCCTTCCGCGAGGCCTGCGGCGGCGAGGGGCCCGATCTCGTCGTCGACCCGGTCTGGGGGCCCCCGGCGGCCGCAGCCGCGCGGGCCGCGGCACCCGGAGCGCGGATCGTCAACATCGGCCAGTCGGCGGGGCCGGAGGCGACGTTCGCGTCGGCGGACGTGCGCGGAAAGCAGCTCGAGATCCTCGGCTACTCCAACTACGCGACCCCGGAGGACGTGCTCCGGCGCGAATACCTGCGCCTGCTCCGGCACGCACAAGCCGGCGACTTCGTCGTCGACGTCGAGACCGTCCCGCTCGAGGAGGCGCCGGAGGGGTGGCGCCGCCAGGCCGAGGGCGCCGGCGTCAAGATCGTCGTCACGCTCTGAGGGGCGGGGGCGCGGCGGGGCCGGAACGGGGAGGTCGCGGGCGGGGCTCGGCGGATCGTTCCTCTGGGGCCACCCCGGACCACCACCCGCTATGAGCGTAACCGGAAGGAGCGCGCGCGTGGCGCCCGGCCCGTGCCGGAAGGGTGACGTCTCTGTGTCAGTACGCCCACCAGCCGGGGACGACCTCGGCCTCCCCCGCCTCGCCCGCGCCGAACGCGAGCAGCTCGAGGCCGTCCGGGCCGGCCTCGAAGCAGCGCATCACGTCGGGCGAGACCCGCAGGGCGTCCCACGGGCGCAGGTCGACGACCTCGTCCCCTAGCTTGACCCGGCCGGCGCCGGCGAGGACGACGTACGTCTCCTCCTGATCCGCGTGCCGGTGCCCGAACGACTGGCGGACGCCCGGGGCCAGCCGCTGGAAGCTGACCCCCGACCGCTCGGCGCCGAGCGGGGCTCGCGCGAAGCGTGCCTCGACGTCAGGCGAGAGGCCGAACGCGACGGCCGAGTCCTCGATCTCCTTCAGGTTCTCGACGGAGTACCCAGGCATCAGATGCCCACGATGTCGTCGGGCCGCACGGGCACGCGCACGAGGTCGCGACCGGTCGCGTCGCGCAGCGCGGCGACGATCGCGGCTGTGGAGACGACGGTCGGAGGCTCGCCCACGCCCTTGACGCCGTAGGGCGCGTCGGGCTCGGGGTCCTCGACCAGGACGGACTCGACCGGGGGCATGTCGAGCGAGGTCGGGATCAGGTAGTCGGTGAAGCTGGCGTTCGTGATGAGGCCTTCGCGCGTCTGGATCTCCTCCATCAGCGCGAGCCCGAGCCCCTGCGCCGTGCCCCCCTCGATCTGCCCCTGCACCGCGAGCGGGTTGACGGCCTTCCCCACGTCCTGCGCGGTTCCGACCCAGACCACGCGCGTGAGCCCGAGCTCGGCGTCGACCTCGGTGACGACGCGCATCGCGGCGCATGCGAAGGCCACGTGCGCCCTGTCCCCGCCGACGACCTGGCCGGTCTCAGGGTCGAGCGGATACGTGCGCACGTGCCGGTACACCCGCTCGACGTCGATCTCCTCGCCGGCGGCCAGCGAGCCACCGCGCGCGGCGAGCTCCTCCCTGACCGCCAGGCATGCGAGCCGCACGGCTCCCGCGGACATCCACGTCTGCCGGGAGGCCGACGACGATCCCGCGGAGTCGACCGTTCCCGTCGTGTGCGGGGCGACCACGACGGCGTCGAGCTCGAGCTCCGTGCGCGCCACCTGCGCCATCACGTCGACGACGCCCTGCCCGACCTCGGCGGCGGCCGAATGCACCTCGGCGGTGAGCGCGCCGTCGTCGCCGGCGAAAAGGCGCACGCGCGCGGCGCAGTAGTCGTCGAAGCCCTCCGAGTAGCAGATGTTCTTGAAGCCGAGAGCGAAGCCGACCCCGCGGCGCACGCCCTCGCCCCGAGTGGTGTTCCCGGCCCCGCCGGGCAGGCGGAGCGGGTCGCGGGGCAGCTCTTCGGGCTCGGGAACGGGGATCGCGGCGCAACGCCGGATCACCTCGGCGACCGGGAGCGAGCCCGTGACGCGCTGCCCGGTCGGGAGCACGTCGCCGGGCGCGAGCGCGTTGCGGAGGCGGAGGTCGACGGGGTCGATCCCGAGCGCGGCCGCGAGCCTGTCCATCTGCGCCTCGTGCGCGAAGCAGGACTGGACGGAGCCGAAGCCGCGCATCGCCCCGCACGGCGGGTTGTTCGTGTAGACGCAGGTCGCCTCGACGAGCACGTTGGGGATCGCGTACGGCCCGCACGCGAAGGACGCGGCGTTCGAGATCACGGCGGTCGAGCTCGACGCGTAGGCGCCGCCGTCGAGGAGGATCGACGCGCGGGCGCAGACGAGCGTCCCGTCCCGGCGCGCGCGGTGCTCCATGCGGATGCGGGCCGGATGGCGGTGGATGTGGCCGACGAACGACTCCTCGCGGTTGTAGACGAACTTGACGGGTCGATTCGTGCGCAGGGCGAGGAGCGCGCCGTGGATCTGCATGGAGAGGTCCTCGCGCCCGCCGAAGGCGCCGCCGACCCCGGCGAGGTGGATCCGCACCTGCTCGGGCGCCAGCGCGAGGCACGGTGCCACCTGGTCGCGGTCGACGTGGAGCCACTGGGTGGCGACGTAGATGTCGACGCCGCCCTCCCCGTCCGGAACGGCCAGCCCCGATTCGGGGCCGAGGAAGGCCTGGTCCTGGATCCCGAGCTCGTACGTCCCCTCGACGCTCACGTCGCCCTCGGCGTCGGGGTCGCCGTGGCGGATGACCATGGAGCGCACGACATTGGGGCGCGGGTCGTCCCGGTACCCGTGCCCGTGCGTCCACGCCTCGGGGTGAAGCGGCTCCTGCTCCGGCGCCCGCTCCGGGTCGGTGACGGGCTCGAGCGGCTCGTAGTCGACGCGGACGCGCTCAGCGGCTCGGCGCGCCTCTTCGGGGCTCTCGGCGGCCACGACGGCCACGGGCTCGCCGAAGTAGCGGACGCGCTCGAATGCGAGGACGGGCTGGTCGCGGAACTCGAGCCCGTAGCGCTTCTCGCCCGGTACGTCCTCGTGGGTGAAGACGGCGTGGACGCCGGGCATCGCACGTGCGGCGGCGGTGTCGATGCCGCCGATGACGGCGTGGGCGTGCGGGCTGCGGACGGTGTGGCCCCAGAGCATTCCCGCGGCGAAGAGGTCGCTCGAGTAGGCGAACTCACCGGTGACCTTGGGGATGCCGTCCGCGCGGCGCAGGCTCTCGCCGACGCGTCCCCGCTCCAGCCGGCGGGTGGGGGCGGGCATGCTCATTCCGTCTCCTTCCGCGACGAAGTCGGCACGATGCGCGGCAGACACGTGCGTCGAGGGGCACTACGCTCGTAAGCGGGTGGTGGCACGGGGTGGCCCCTAGGAAGTGCTCCTGCGGGACGTGGCCGCGGCCGCCGCCCGCACTGCGTCGAAGATCTTCTGGTAGCCCGTGCAGCGGCAGAGGTTTCCGGAGAGCGCCTCGCGGATCTCGTCCTCCCCCGCCTCCGGGCTCCGCTCGAGGAGCGCGGCGGTCGCCACCACCAGCCCGGGGGTGCAGAAGCCGCACTGCACGGCGCCGGCCTCGACGAACGCCTCCTGCACGGGATGGAGCCGGCCCTCGGCGCCGAGTCCCTCGACGGTCACGACCTCGTGACCGTCCGCCTGTGCGGAGAGGACGAGGCACGCGCACACGAGGGTCCCGTCGAGGAAGACTGAGCACGAGCCGCACTCCCCCTGCTCGCACGCGTTCTTCGAGCCCGGGAGCGCGAGCTGCTCCCGCAGCGTGAAGAGAAGGCTCTCGCCGGGCCACACGTCGGCGTCGCGGCGCTCGCCGTTGACCGTGAGCTCGATCCTCACGTCAGCACCCTCTCGAGAGCGCGCGCCGTCAGGACGCGCAGCGCGTGCCGCCGGTACGCCGCCGTTCCGCGCACGTCGTCGATCGGGCTCGCCGTCGCCGCGACCCGCTCCGGGAACGAGTCGCGCTCGGCCAGGGGCGCGGTCACGAGCGCCGGCACGGGCCCGGCCGAGCCGAAGGCGGCGCGGATCTCCTCCCGCTCCGCGTCGACGGCGAGCGCGAGCGAGCAGACCGCGATCACCATCGCGTTCCGGGGCCCGACCTTCATGAACGTCTGCCGGGCGCCCGAGGGCTCGACGCGCACGGCGGCGATCAGCTCCCCCTCGGCGAGCGCGTTGCGCTTCGGGCCGACGAGGAACTCGGCCAGCGGGACCCGCCGCTCTCCCCGGACGCTCCTGAGCTCGACCTCCGCGCCCTCGACGAGGAGCGGCGGGAGGGCGTCGCCCGCCGGCGAGGCCGTGCCGAGGTTGCCGCCGATCGTGCCGCGGTTGCGGATCTGGGGCGAGCCGACCGTGCGCGAGGCCTCGGCCAGCGAGGGGAGAAGCGCCGCCGGCTCCGCGGCCATCGCCTCCGCGTACGTGAGCCCCGCGCCGAGCCGGAGCGCGCCGTTCTCCCGCGCCCAGCCGCGCAGCTCCTCCACCTCGTTGAGGTTGAGGAGCACGTCGGGCCGGCGGCGGTCGAAGTTGAGCTCGACCATGACGTCGGTGCCGCCCTGGATGGGCAGGCACTCCGGGTGCTCGGCCCTGAGCGCGAGCGCCTCGGCGAGCGAGCGCGGTGTCAGCACGTCCACGACAGGAGGGTAAACGAGCGGGCCGTGGCCTACGAGCCGGCCTCGCCGGACACGACCGCGTCCTCGGGCCGGGGCGCCAGCACGAGCCGCTCCGCGCGCGCGGCGCCCGAGGCGGGCTCGACCGAGACGAGGTCGACGGATCGCGGCTCGCCTCCGGCGTCGACGTGCACGACCGCGAAGCCCGAGTCCTCCTCGCCCACGCCGAAGATCCCTCCTGCGCCCACCGAGCCGCCGTTCACGAGCACGTACGGGCCGGCCGTATCGACGTGCTGGTCGTGGTCGTGCCCGGTCATGATCAGGACCGGGGCCCCCGCCTCGGCCTCGAGCCGGTCAAGCAGCGCGTGCGCCAGCCCATGCCGGTGGACGAGGACGATCTGCGGCCGCTCGGGCAGCGAGAAGAACCAATCGACGAGCTGGCGGCTCGCGTCGGCGAACGTCTGCTCCTTGAGCTCGAGGAGCTGCCCGGCGAAGGTGCCGCCCGCGGTCTCGAGCGGGTCGTCGAAGCCTGCCACGCGGAGTCCGGCGAGCGAGTGCACGGGCTCGCCGTCGGTCGTGCCGTCCTCCAGCAGCCTGCCGTTTCGCGTGAGCACGACGATCCCGGCGCGGGCCGCCGCGAGCATGAGCTCGCGGGAGTCGTGGTTTCCGGACACGGCGACGACCGGCTCCCCGAGCCGAGCGAGCCCCGGGACGATTGCCTCCTCGTAGCGGGTGCCGCGCTGCGTCAGGTCTCCGACCACGAACACGGGCTTACCGCTCGTGAACCCCTCGAGGCCGGGAAGGACGAGGCCGTTCGAATGCAGGTCCGAGGCGACCACGAGCGAGCGGTCGATCGTCGCCGGCTCCCGACCGTACTGGTCGGCCGCGGCGACGAGCCGGGTCAGTCCCGCCACGGCCTCGCCGTACGTGTCGTCGTAGCCGTCCGTGGAAGCGAGCACCCGCTCGGAGAAGGCGAGGAGGCGCGGAAGCTCGTCGCCGTTGGCGTAGAACGTCGGCTCGCGCAGCGCGTCGTAGTCGAAGCGCGAGACGCCCATACCCGTCAGGGCCACGGCCGCGAAGGAGGCGGCGAGGCCGACCGCAGGCCCGAGGACGAGCCAGCTCCGGCGGCCCGCGGCAGCGGCGATCGAGCCCGCGAGGAGTCCGCCCACGGCGCCGCCGAGGAGGCCGAAGAGAGCGGCCCGGCGCAGGCCGGCGGAGACCACGTCCCGAAGCTCGGTCTCGAGGAGGGCGAGGCTCGCGTCCGCGCTTCCGCCCGTACGGAGGGCGGCGAGGGCTGCGTCGCGGTCGAGGGAGCGGAACTCGAGCTCGACCTCGACCGGGGCGCGGAACGGGCGCGCGCGCACCCCCCAGTCCACGACCGGGACGTAGACGTCGAGCGCGCCTTGGCGGGCGGGGACGACGTGGACGTCGACCGTGCCGAGCGTGACTACGCGCGACTCGGGCGCCGCCGCCCGCAGGGCGATGACGCTCCCGGCCAGGGCGAGGGCCACGCAGAGGAGCGCCACAGCCGCCGTCGTGATGATGTGCCTTCTCATGTCCCGGTCCTCGAAGACCTTCGGCCCGTGGCCGCAGCGCCACGACCCCCCGAAGGTTCGAGCGCACACCGTAGCGCGCGGGGCGCAGCCTTCCTAGAGAGCGGCGAGGTTGCGCTCGGCCCGCTCGACGAGGGCGCGGCCGTACTGACGGTGCTCGCCCATGCCGATCTCCCACTCGGCGTGCGCGAGCTTTCCGTCCCGCCGAAGCCGGGAGCGAGAGAGCGCCCGGGCGCGGTAGTGCTCGATCACCGTCGTCCGCATGTACGAGCCCGCGGCGAGGCGAACGACCTCGGCCGCGAGCGGCTTCCCTTCGACGCGCGCGATCGTATGCCACCGCTCCGGCTCCTCCGGGTCGGCGATCTGGACGTAGTAGGTCGGCTGCGCGGGCACACGGTCATTGTCCTCCCGCGCCGCCGATCCGGCCAGCCCCCGCGATGCGTCCCGCGGGTCACGCCCGGTGGAGGCATGGCCCGGAGTCCGGCCCGGCCATGGCTCCAAAGGGCAAGGCTAGGCGAGCGCCCGCTCGAGCGCGCGGCGCGCGAGGACTCGCGCCAGGTGCTCCCGGAACTCGGCGCTCGCGTTGTGGTCGCTCGGCGGGCTCGTGCCCTCCGCGGCGCGCTCGGCGGCGGCCGCCGGGTCGGAGCCGGAGGCAAGCGCCTCCTCGACGCCCGCCGCGCGGAGCGCGGTTGGGCCCATGTTCGTGAGCGCCACGCGCGCACCGCCGTTCGCGCGCACGGCCGCGACGGCGACCGTCGCCCAGTCCTGCGCCCGCCGGTGGAACTTGACGTAGGCCCCCGCGGCGGCCTTCGGCACGCGGATCTCCGTCAGGATCTCCTGCGGGCCGAGGGCGGTCTGGAGGAAGCCGCCGAAGCTGTCCGCCACGGAGCAGCGCCGCTCGCCCTCCGGCCCGCGCACGACGAGCTCGGCGTCGAGGGCCAGGAGCACGGTCGGAGCGTCGGAGGCGGGGTCGCAGTGCGCGATGGAACCGCCGATCGTACCGCGGTGGCGGACCTGCGGGTCGCCCACGAGCGAAGCCGTCTCGGCCAGGATCGGGCACGCGGAGCGGAGCAGCTCGCTCGTCTCCAGGTCGCGGTAGCGCGTGAGCGCCCCGATCGCGGTCGCGTCGCCGTCCTCGCGGACGTAGGAGAGGTCACCGAGGCGCCCGACGTCCACGAGCAGCTCGGGGCGCGCGAGACGGAGCCGCATGAGCGGTAGGAGCGAGTGGCCGCCGGCGAGGATCTTGGCGTCCCGGTCGGAGCCGAGGAGCTCGATCGCATGGTCGACGGACTCGGCCACCTCGTAGTCGAAGCTCGCCGGGATCACGACGCACCCCCTTCCTGGATCGCGCGCCAGACGCGCTCGGGCTTGGCCGGCATCTCCACGTCGGTGACCCCGTAGGGCGAGAGCGCGTCCACGATTGCGTTGATCACCGCGGGAGTGGACGCGATCGCCCCCGTCTCCCCCACCCCCTTGACGCCCATCGGGTTCGTCGGGCTCGGCGCGACGACGCGGTCGAGCTCGAGGTCGATCGTCTCGGCGGCGCTGGGGACGAGGTAGCTGAGCATCGAGCCGGTCGTGAGGTTGCCGTCCTCGTCGTAGATCGCCTCCTCCCAGAGCGCCTGCGCGATGCCCTGGGTGACCCCGCCGTGGATCTGCCCGTCCACGATCTGCGGGTTGATGACGTTCCCGATCTCGTCCACCGCGACGTAGCGGCGGAGCTCCACCTCGCCGGTCTCGGTATCGACCTCGACGACGCAGACGTGCGCGCCGCCGGGCCAGCTGAAGTTGGGTGGGTCGTAGACGAACGTCGCCTCGAGGCCGGGCTCCATCCCTTCCGGGAGGTCGTGAGCCGTGAAGGCGTGGAGCGCGGCCTCCTGCACCGTCAGGCCGCGGTCGGTGCCCTTCACCGTGAAGCGCCCGCCCCCGTAGTCGAGGTCCTCCTCGGCCACCTCGAGCTTGTGGGCGGCGACGGTTCGCGCCTTGCCGATGATCTTCTCGGCCGCGTTCCAGAGCGCGACGCCGCCGACCGCGAGGCTGCGGCTCCCGTACGTGTCGAGGCCGAGCTGCATGGCCGACGTGTCGCCGTGGACGACCTCCACCTGGTCGATGGGGACGCCCAGCCGCTCTGCGACGATCTGCGAGAACGTCGTCACGTGGCCCTGCCCGTGCGGCGAGGTGCCGATGAAGACCTGCACCGAGCCGGTCGGGAGGCAGCGGATCGTGGCGGCGTCCCAGCCGCCGGCCGCATAGAGGATGGCGCCGAGGATCCGCGACGGCGCGAGCCCGCACATCTCGGTGTAGGTCGAGAGCCCGATGCCGAGCTCCTTCGTGCCCCCGTTCTCCCGCCGCTCGGCCTGCTCGCGCCGGAGCTCGTCGTAGCCGACCATCTCGAGCGCTCGGTCGAGGGCGCCGACGAAGTCGCCGGAGTCCACCTCGAGCCCGGACGCGAGCGCGTAGGGGAACTCGGTGATGAAGTTCTTGCGCCGGAGCTCGGCGGGATCCATGTCCAGCTTCCGCGCGAGCGCGTCCATCGTGCGCTCGATCAGGAACGTCGCCTCCGGCCGCCCGGCGCCGCGGTAGGCGTCGGTCGGCGTCTGCGTCGTGAAGGCGCCGACGATGTCGAGCGAGTAGGCCTCGACGGCGTACGGCCCGCCGTAGACCCAGCCGCCGAGCACCGGCGTCCCGGCCGTCACGAGCTGGAGGTAGGCGCCAAGGCCGACGGTGAGCTTCGCGCGGACGCCGCGGATCCTGCCGTCCTCGTCGGCGGCGAACTCCATCTCCTGCCACTGGTCGCGCCCGTGGATGGTGGACAGGTAGCCCTCCGAGCGCTCCTCGATCCACTTCACGGGGCGGCCGAGCCGGCGCGCGAGGACGAGCGCGAGCGCCTCCTCGGCGTAGACGTTGAGCTTCGAGCCGAATCCGCCGCCCACGTCGGGGGCGACGACGCGCAGGCGCGCCTCGGGCACGCCGAGCACGATCGCGAGCCAGAAGCGGAGGATGTGCGGGATCTGAGTCGCCGACCAGAGCGTGTATTCGTCCTGGGCGGGCAGGTGCTGTGCGAGGACGCCGCGCGGCTCGATCGCATTCGGGATCAGCCGCTGCTGGCGGAAGCGCTCCTGCACCGTCACGGGCGCGGAGGCGAAGACGCCGTCCACGTCGCCGCCGGTGAGCGACCACGTGAACGAGTGGTTCGTGCCGAACTCGTCGTGGACGATGGGCGCGCCCTCGGCAAGCGCCTCTTCCGGGTCGACGACGGCCGGGAGCGGGTCGTACTCGACCTGGACGAGCTCGGCAGCGTCCTTCGCCTGCGCGCGCGTCTCGGCGACGACGACCGCGACGCCGTCGCCCGCGTAGCGGGCCTTGTCGGTCGCGAGCGGGCGGTGCATGGGCTGTTTCGTGTCCTCGGTGACGAGCCAGACGCATGGGAGCGTCGCCTTCCAGTCGTCGGCGAGGTCGGCGCCCGAGAACGCGGCGACGACGCCCTCGGCCTCGCGGGCCGCGGAGACGTCGACGCTCGTGATCGTCGCGTGCGCGTAGGGGCTGCGGACGACCGCCGCCCAGGCCATGCCCGGGAGGGTCAGGTCCTCGATGTAGCGCGACTGGCCCGTGAGGAGCTTCTCGTCCTCCTTGCGCGCGACCGGCTTGCCGATGTAGGCGGTCTCCTCGACGGCGCTCATTCCGGCACCCCCTCCGACGCGGCCTTCACGGCCTTGACGATGTTCTCGGACACGGGGGAACCCTGGGTTCCCCCGTGGGCTCCCTCCTTCGATCCGCTCATGCCACGGCTCCTTCCTCGGACGCGGCCTTCACGGCCTTGACGATGTTCTGGTAGCCGGTGCAGCGGCAGAGGTTCCCCTCGAGCGCGTGGCGGATCTCGTCCTCGGAGGGGCTCGGGTTCTCCGTCAGGAGGCTCACCGAGGCGAGCACCATGCCCGGCGTGCAGAAGCCGCACTGGAGCGCATGGTGCTCGTGGAAGGCCTGCTGCAGCGGGTGCAGCTCGCCGTCGGCGGCGAGGCCCTCGATCGTCGTCACCTCGGCGCCGTCGGCCTGCACTGCGAGCACCGTGCAGGACTTCACGGACTCGCCGTCGACGAGCACCGTGCAGGCGCCGCACGACGACGTGTCGCAGCCGACCGTCGTGCCCGTGAGGTCGAGCTGCTCGCGCAGGAAGTAGACGAGGAGCTGCCGCGGCTCGACCTCCGCCTCGTGCGCCTCGCCGTTCACCGTCACCCCGATCCGCCTCACGCCGACCTCCTTCCGAAGAGCCTTCCGATCCGGCGCCAGAGGCTGCCGAAGAAGAGCGAGAGCCCGGAGATCGGCCTGGCCTGGGCGGCGACCGCCGCCTCCGCCTCCTCCGAGGACTCCCCGAGCTGGGCCTGCAGGCACTGGGCAAAGCTTCCGACCATCTGCGAGGAGATGTCCTCGATCATCCCCCGCCCGTACTGGGCGACCATGCCCGAGAGGGCCAGGTCGGTGACGATGTCGACGCGCGTCCCGCCGCCGTCCACCGGGGCGAGCGAGGACTCGATCGTGGCGCTCGCCCTCCCGCGGTTCCGCGTCTCGCGCGCCTGCGCGCCGAGCGTGACGCGGCGGGCGGCCTCGTCGGCCTCGGTGCGCTCGACGTCGGTGGCGAAGGTGAGCCCGATCGGGCCGAGCTTCACCTGCATCGTCGCTTTCCAGTGGCTCTCGTCCACGACCTCGTCGAGCGTCGCGCCCGGCATGCAGGGAACGATCCGCGGGACGTCCATGAGGAGCTCCCACGCCTTCTCCGGCGCGGCGTCCACCTGGAACGAGTTCTCGAGCTTCACCGGGAGACGGCCTCCTCGGGTTGGGGCCTGGGCGCGCGCATGACCTGGACGATCTGCGCGGCCACGGCGACTGCGACCTCCTCGGGCGTCCGCGAGCCGATCTTGAGCCCGATGGGCGCGTGGATGCGGGCCATCGCCTCGTCGGAGACGCCCTCCGCGCGGAGCCGCTCCGCACGGTCCTCGTTCGTCTTCCGGCTGCCCATGGCCCCGATGTAGCCGGCGCTCGTCTCGAGCGCGACCCGGAGGAGCGGGACGTCGAACTTGTGGTCGTGGGTGAGGACGCAGATGACCGTCCGCTCGTCCACGGACGCGCTCTCGAGGAACGTGTGCGGCCACTCGACGACGAGCTCGTCCACGTTCGGAAAGCGCTCGGGGGTGGCGAATTTCGCCCGCGCGTCGCAGACCGTCACCCGGTAGCCGAGGAAGCGGCCGACCTCGGCCACGGCGGCGGCGTGGTCGACGGCACCGAAGACGTACATGTTCGGGCGCGGGGCGAAGGAGGAGACGAAGAGCTGCCCCTCGCGCGTCTGCAGGATCCCGGTTTCCGCCCGTGCCAGGAGGTCGGCGGCCGGGCCGCCGTCCTCGGGCCCGACGAGGCGCTTCTCGCCGACGGCCTCGCCGGAGATCCTCGTCTGGAGCGCGATCGGCCGCTCGGCGCGGATCGCCTCCGCGAGCGGTGGCACGAGGGCCGGGTCGAGCAGGTCGACGAAGATGTGGACCGTCCCGCCGCACGGGAGCCCGACCTCGAAGGCCTCCTCGTCGGCGATCCCGTAGGTCTTGAGCCGCGGCGGCCCGCCGGCGAGCACCTCGCGGGCCTCGGCGTAGACCGCCGGCTCGACGCAGCCGCCCGTGACGGAGCCCGCCACGTCGCCCTCCTCGGAGACGGCGAGCGCCGCTCCGGGATCGCGCGGCGCGGAGCGATCCTTGGCGACGACGGTGGCGACGGCGGCGCGGGTCCCCTCCCGGGCCCAGCGCTCGAGGGTCTCGAGGACGTCTCTCACTGCGCTCTCAGGCCACTGTACCGCTCGGGCTCGGCCTCGAAGCGGGCGCGGCAGTGGGCCGAGCAGAAGACGTAGGTTGTCCCCTCGTGGACGAGCGTCTCCGCGGCGCCCGCGAGGGCGACCGTCATCCCGCAGACCGGGTCGAGCGCCTCGGTCGGGACGGGGCTCTCGTCCGGCCGCGTGTGCCGCCAGGCGACGAGCTCGGCGAGGATGGCGACCGCGATCTCCTCCTGCGACGAGGGCCCCAGGTCGAGGCCCGCCGGCGCGCGGACGCGCAGGACGGCCTCCTCGTCGAGCCCCTGCTCGCGGAGCGCGGCCAGAACGCTCGCGGCGCGGCGCGCGCTCGCGACGAGGCCGACGTAGCCGGCGTCGGAGGCGAGCGCAGCGGCGAGGAGCTCCTCGTCCCCGTGGCCCATCGTGGCGACGACGACCGCGTCGGCACCCTCGATCCCGTCCGTCGCGACGCGCCAGCCGACCGTGCGGGCGAGCTCGGCGAGCGTGCGCGCGGCCGGGCTCTCGCCCGCGATCGCGAGGAGCGGCGAGGGGAGCACGGGCTCGATCAGCACTTCCACCACCCCCTCCGAAGCGCAGCCGCCCTCCATGCGCGCGACGCGCGGTCGCCCCTCGGCGATGGCGCGGAGCGCCTCGCGGACGACGGTGGGCTCGGAGCAGGCGCCGCCGATCCAGCCGGAGACGCGCCCGTCGGGAGTGACGAGCGCGCGGTCGCCCCGCCGGGTGGAGGCGGGACTGACGACGGAGACGACGGTGGCGAGCGCGTGGGGCTTCCCCTCCGCGGCGAGCCGTCCGGCCTCGATCAGGACGTCGGCGGGATTCACTCTGCCAGCCCGGCCTCCTGCAGCGCCGCCCAGACCTTGTCGGGCGTGACCGGCATCTCGAGGTTACGGACGCCCGCGTGCGCGAGTGCGTCCACGACCGCGTTCACGAACGCCGCCGGCGACCCGACCGTGGCCGACTCGCCGATCCCCTTCGCGCCGAGGGGGTGGTGCGGCGACGGCGTCACGGTCTCGCCCAGCTCGAACTCCGGCGTCTCCCACGACGTCGGGATGAGGTAGTCCATGAAGTTGGCGCCGATGCAGTTCCCGTCCTCGTCGAAGTCGATCAGCTGCATAGCGGCGATGGCGAAGCCCTCCGTGAGGCCGCCCATGATCTGACCCGCGACGATCATCGGGTTGATGCGGACGCCGCAGTCGTCCACCGCGACGACCCGCAGCACCTTCCACTGCCCGGTGCCCCGGTCGACCTCGACGACGACCGCGTACGTGCCGAACGGGTAGGTCATGTTCGGCGGGTCGTAGTAGTAGACGGCCTCGAGGCCGTCCTCCATGCCCTCCGGCACGTTCGTGAACGCCGCGAATGCGATGTCCTGGATGGTGGTCGACCGCTCCGGGGCGCCCTTGACGACGAACCGGCCCTTCTCCCAATCGAGGTCGTCCTCGGACGCCTCGAGGAGATGTGCGGCGATCTTCTTCGCCTTGGCGCGCACCCGGCGCGCGACCATCGACGTGGCCGCTCCGGACACGGGCGTCGAGCGGCTCGCATACGTGCCGAGCCCGTAGGGCGTGTGATCGGTGTCGCCCTCCTGCACCTCGACGTCCTCGGGCTGGAGGCCGAGCTCCTCGGCGACGATCTGCGCGAACGTCGTCTCGTGGCCCTGCCCCTGCGACTTGACGCTCAGCTTCAGCACCGCCTTGCCGGTCGGGTGGAAGCGAAGCTCGGCGCCGTCGTTCATGCGCAGGCCGGCGATGTCGTAGTCGGCCCCGTGGCCCGCGCCGACGACCTCGGTGAACGAGGCCAGGCCGATGCCGAGGAGCCGGCCTTCGGCGCGCGCCTCCGCCTGCTCGCGCCGCAGCTCCGTGTAGCCGATCTTCTCGAGCGCGAGGTCGAGCGCGGCGCCGTAATCGCCCGAGTCGTACTCGAACCCGGTCGCCGACTCGTAGGGGAACTGCTCCGGGCCAATGAAGTTCTGCCGCCGGAACTCGACCGGGTCGACGCCCAGCTCGTAGGCCGCGTTCTGCACGAGGCGCTCGATCAGGTACGAGGCCTCGGTGACGCGGAACGAGCAGCGGTAGGCGACGCCGCCGGGCGCCTTGTTCGTGTAGGCGCCCTCGGTCTCGACGTGCGCCGCCGGGATGTCGTAGGAGCCGGTGACGATGTGGAAGAGCCCTGCCTTGCACTTCGTCGGCTGCGCGTCTGAGAAGAAGGCGCCGTTGTCGGAGAGGAGCCTCACGCGCAGGCCGGTCATCCTCCCGTCCTTGACGGCGAGCTCCCCGTGCATGTGGTAGTCGCGGGCGAACCCCGTGGAGATGAGGTTGCCGGTGCGGTCCTCGACCCACTTCACCGGCTGCCCGAGGAGGAGCGAGGCCGCCGTGGCGACGACGTAGCCGGGGTAGATCGGCACCTTGTTGCCGAAGCCGCCGCCGAGGTCCGGCGAGACGATGCGGATCTTGTGCTCGGGCAGGCCCGCCACGAGCGCGAAGAGCGTGCGGTGGGCGTGCGGAGCCTGCGAGGTCATGTAGATCGTCGCCTTGCCCGTCGCCGGGTTGACGTCCGCGACGCAGCCGCAACACTCGAGGGGCGCCGGGTGGCAGCGCGGATAGAAGGTGTCGAGCTCGATCACGCGGTCGGCCCCGGCGAACGCCTGCTCGGTCGCCTCGCGGTCGCCGGCCTCCCAGCTGTAGATGCGGTTGTCGGTCTGGCCCTCCTTCTCGTCCCGGATCACGGGCGCGCCCTCCGCGAGCGCCTGCTGCGGGCTCGTGACCGGCTGCAGCGGCTCGTAGTCGACGTCGATCAGCTCGACCGCGTCCTTCGCGACGTACGGTGTCTCCGCGATCACCGCGGCGACCTCCTGGCCCTGGAAGCGCACCTTGTCCGTGGCGAGCACGGCCTGCGTGTCACCGGAGAGCGTCGGCATCCAGGCGAGGTTGTGCTGCGCGAGCAGCTCGCCCGTGACGACGGCGACGACGCCCGGAACCGCCTCGGCCGCCGACGTGTCGATCGAGCGGATGCGCGCGTGCGCCAGCGGGCTGCGCAGGAACTCCAGGTGGAGCATCCCCGGCAGCACGATGTCGTCGAAGTAGGTGCCCTTGCCGCGGATGAAGCGGCCGTCCTCGAACCGCTTGACGGAGTGGCCGATCCCGCGGATCACCTCGGACTCGGTCGTCGCCATCTCAGTTCGCCTCCTTCATCTTGGCCGCCGCGTACTGAACCGCCTTGACGATGTTCTGGTAGCCCGTGCAGCGGCAGATGTTGCCGCTGAGCGCCCAGCGGATCTCCTCCTCGGTCGGTGCAGGGTTCTCGGCCAGGAGCGCCGTCGAGGCGAGCATCATCCCCGGGGTGCAGAAGCCGCACTGGAGCCCGTGCTCCTCGTGGAAGCCTTCCTGTACCGGGTGCAGCCCGCCGGGCGGGGCGAGGCCCTCCACGGTCGTCACGTCGCGCCCGTCGGCCATGACGGCGAAGACGGTGCAGGACTTCACCGGCGTGCCGTCCAGGAGGACGGTGCAGGCGCCGCAGCTCGTCGTGTCGCAGCCGACGTGCGTGCCGGTGAGCCCGAGCGTCTGGCGAAGGAAGTGGACGAGCAGGAGCCTCGTCTCCACCTCCGCGGACCGGTCCGCGTCGTTCACCTTGACGGAGATCGTCTGCGTGTGGGCGCCGGCCTCGACTGCCGCAGCCTCGGTCATCGTCCCTCCTCCTGCGCCGCCGCCGCTGCCTTGCGGAGCCCGCGCTCCGTGAAGACGCGGACGACGCTGCGCTTGTAGTCGGCGGTGCCGCGGTGGTCAGAGCGAGGCTCCGCGGCCTCGGCGGCGAGCTCCGCCGCCTGCGTGATCGTGTCGTCGTCGAGCGTCGCGCCCGTGAGCGCCTCCTCCGCGGCCGTGGCGCGCAGGTTGCGCGGCCCGACGGCGGTGAGCGCGATCCCGGCGCGCCCGACGGCGCCGTTCGAGAACGAGAGGTGGACGGCGACGCCGACGGTGGCGAAGTCGCCGACCTTGCGCTCGAGCTTGAGGTACGTCCCCCCGGCCTTGGTGCCCGGGTCGGGGACACGGACGGACGTGACGATCTCCGTCGGCTCGAGGCTCGTCGTGAACGGGCCCTGGAAGAGGTCGTCGAGCGCGATCGTGCGCGTCCCGTCCGGCCCTGTCGCCTCGACCTCGGCCCCGGCGGCGAGGAGCGCGGAGCCCCAGTCGCCCTGCGGGTCGGCGTGGGCGAGCGAGCCCGCGACGGTGCCGAGGTTGCGGACGATCGGGTCGGAGATCTGTGGCGCGGCGTCCGCGAGGACGCCGTAGCGCCCGCGCAGGGCCTCCGACCGCTCGCAGTCCCTGTGGCGGACGAGGGGCCCGATCCTGAGGAAGCCGCCCTCCTCGGCCATCGTGTCGAGCCCTTCGACCCGGTTGAGGTCGACGAGCGCGCGCGGAGAGGCGAACCGGAGCTTCATGAGCGGGATCAGGCTCTGCCCGCCGGCCAGCACCTTTCCCTCGTCTCCGTACCGCTGCAGGAGGGAGAGCGCCTCGTCGACGCTCGTGGGAGCGTGATACTCGAACCTCGCGGGGTACATGCGGTCGCCTCCTTTGCCGGCCCCGGAGCTACTGAGTGGTGAGCGAGCGAGAATACGCCTTGCCGGGGGTCCTTGCCACGTCAACCATCCCGTACGCTACGGGCATGCGCTTCGGATCGGTCGGCGAAGTCGAAGAGGCCCTGCGGAGGGAGTCGTACCTCCCGGACCGCGGGCTCGCGACCTCCATCCACCTCGCGCTCGCCATGCCCAGGCCGCTGCTCCTCGAGGGCGAGGCGGGCGTCGGCAAGACCGAGGTCGGCAAGACGCTCGCGCGCATCCTCGGCGCCGAGCTGATCCGGCTCCAGTGCTACGAGGGCATCGACGCCTCGCAGGCGCTCTACGAGTGGGACTACGCCCGCCAGCTGCTCTACGCGCGCGCCCTCCAGGCCGGCGAGGTCTCGGCCGGGGAGCGCGTCTCCGAGCTCTACGGGCCCGACTTCCTCCTCGAGCGCCCGCTCCTGCGTGCGCTCCGGGCGGGAGCCGGCGCGGTGCTGCTCGTGGACGAGCTCGACCGTGCGGACGACGAATTCGAGGCCTTCCTGCTCGAGGTGCTCTCCGACTTCACGGTCACCGTGCCCGAGCTGGGGACGATCGCCGCCGAGGAGCCGCCGGTCGTCGTGATCACGTCCAACCGCACGCGCGAGCTCCACGACGCGCTCAAGCGCCGCTGCCTCTACCACTGGATCGAGTTTCCGGACGTCGAGCGCGAGACGGAGATCATCAGGCTGCGCGCCCCCGGCGTCGAGGAGCCGCTCGCCCGCTCGGTCGCCGAGACGGTCGCGCGCCTGCGCGCGCTCGATCTCGTCAAGCGCCCCGGCGCCGCGGAGGCGATCGACTGGGCGGCGGCGCTGTCGCTCCTGGGCGCGGACTCCGTGGACGGCGAGGCCGCTCGCGAGACGCTCGGCGCCGCCGTGAAGAACCGCGAGGACCAGGCCCGCGTGGAGGCCGCCTGGGGCGAGCTCGTCGACTGAGGTGGCCTCGGGCTAAGGTTTCGGGATCCGCGTACGCAGGACGCTTCCCGTCATTCTCGTCCTCGCCGCCGTCCTGGCAGGGTCGGGCGCCGCCGCACTGCACCGCTACGACGCCTCGAACGCCGACCGCGTCGCCGAAGGCATCACACTCGCGGGGATCGACGTGGGCGGCATGACCGCGAGCGAGGCCGAGGCCGTCCTGGAGCGGGAGGTTGCCCGCCGCCTCGAGCGGCCGCTCACGCTCACGCACGGCGAGCGCCGGTTCGTCGTCGACCCGGGCTTGGTGCGCCTCCGCACGAACCTCGACACGCTGGTCCCACGGGCGCTGGCCGAGAGCCGGGAGGGGAACTTCATCACGCGCGCCTACCGCGATCTGACCGGAGGGGGCGTCGCGCTCGACTCCTCGCTCCGCGTGACCTTCGACCGCGACGCCGTCGAGAACGTCCTCGCCGGCATCGGGCGGGAGCTCGACCGCCCGGTGCGCGAGGCCGAGAGCTCGGTGTCCTTCTCCGGCGTCGAGATCACGCCCTCTCGCGCCGGCCTCGCCGTCAGGAAGCCCCAGCTCCGCGACGCGGTCGTCGCCGCGCTGACGATCCCGGAGGAGCCCCGGGCGCTCGAGGTTCCCGTCCGCGTCCTGCGCCCGAAGGTGACCACGAAGGAGCTGCGAGAGCGTTACGGCACCGTCGTCGCCGTCAGCCGCAGCCGCACGCAGCTCCGCCTCTTCGTGGACGGGGAGCTCGCCAAGACCTACCGCGTCGGCATCGGGGCCGCCGGATTCGACACGCCCGCCGGCGAGTACGAGATCGAGAGCAAGGCCGCCGACCCGGCCTGGTACGTCCCGAACCGCCCCTGGGCGGGAGACCTCGCCGGCAAGGTGATCCCGGCGGGCGACCCGAGAAACCCGATCAAGGCCCGCTGGCTGGGCTTCTGGGACGGCGCCGGCATCCACGGCACCGCGGACGACGCGTCCATCGGCACCGCCGCCTCGCACGGCTGCGTCCGCATGACGGTCCGCGACGTGAAGGACCTCTACGAGCGCGTGCCGCTGCACGCGCCGATCTTCATCTCGTAGCGGCTGCTCAGGGACCGGCGCGGGCGACAATGACGGCATGAGCTCCGATGCCCACGCCACGCTCGTCCGCTTCGGGCGCGCGCTTCGCGCCGAGGGGCTGGCCGTCGGGCCCGACCGCGTCGCGGAGCTCTGCCGCGCGGCGGCGCTCCTCGAGCCCGGCGACCTCTACTGGGCCGGGCGGGCGACCGTCGTCTCCCGGCCCGAGCAGATCCCCGTCTACGACGCCGTCTTCGGGCGCTTCTTCGGGCCGCCCGTGCCCGCGGCGGGGCCGCCGCTGCGCGTGAGGGTGGAGATGGAGACGGAGGAGTCGGTCGGGCTCGCGAGCCACGTCGAGCTCCTGCGGGAGAAGAGCTTCGCGCGCTGCAGCCGCGAGGAGCTCTCGCAGCTCGCCGAGCTGATGAGCCGCATCGACCTCTCCATCCCGCTGCGGCGGACGCGCCGGCGCGAGTCGGCCCGCGCCGGCATGCCCGACCTTCGCCGCACGCTCCGCCGCTCGTTCCGCACCGGCGGCGAGCCGCTCGAGCGCGCGTGGCGGCGGCGCCGGAAGCGCACGCGGCGGCTGATCCTCCTCCTCGACGTCTCCGGCTCGATGGACGCCTACTCGCGCGCGCTCGTCATGTTCGCGCACGCCGCCCTCCGGTCCGACCGCCGCTGGGAGGCGTTCTGCTTCGGCACGCGCCTCACCCGCGTCACGCGGCAGCTCGAGGGCTCCGACCCCGACGAGGCGCTCCGCCGCGCCGCCGAGGAGGTCGTGGACTGGGACGGCGGCACGCGCATCGGCGAGAGCCTCAAGCGCTTCCTCGACGAGCACGGCCACGCGGGGCTCGCGCGGGGCGCGGTCGTCGTCATCTGCTCCGACGGCCTCGAGGTGGGCGACCCCGAGCTCCTCGCCGAGCAGATGGCGCGCCTCCACCGGCTCGCGCACCGCGTCGTCTGGCTGAACCCGCTCAAGGAGGACCCGGCCTACGAGCCGCTCGCCCGCGGGATGAAGGCCTCCCTCCCCCACGTGGACGACTTCGCGAGCGGCCACTCGCTCGCGAGCCTGGAGGAGGTCGCGGCGGCGCTGACGCGGGAGGTCTAGCCGGTGTTCCGGAGCGCCGCCGCGACCCCCGCGATCGAGCGCAGCAACGGGCGCTTGACCTCCTCGTCGCCCGTCTCGCGCCAGCGGCGCAGGAGCTCGACCTGGATCGCGTTCATGGGATCCACGTACGGATTGCGGAGCCGGATCGAGCGCTGCAAAACCGGGTGGCGGTCGAGAAGCTCGCGCGCCTCCACGATCGTGAGCACCGCCTCGACCGTGCGCGCGTGCTCGGTGCGGATCGGCTCCCAGAGGGCCGCGTCCTCGACGAGCGGCAGGTACCCGGCGGCGATCTCGAGGCTCGACTTGGCGAGGGCCATCTCGAGGTTCTCGACGAGCGAGCGGAAGAACGCCCAGCCGCGGTAGAGGCGACGCAGCTCCCCGACGTCCGCGCCGGCGAACGCCGTCCCGCAGCCGAACCACGCCGGGAGGATGCAGCGGTTCTGCGTCCAGGCGAAGACCCATGGGATCGCGCGGAGCGAGCCGAGGTACGCCTCGCTCTCCGGCCGCCGCGCGGGGCGGGAGCCGATCTCGAGCAGCGCGAGCTCGTCGATCGGCGTGAACTGGCGGAAGAAGGGGACGAAGCGCTCGTCCTCCCAGACGAGCCCGCGGTAGGCGGCGAAGGCGCGACTGGAGAGCTTCTCCACGGTCTCGCGCGCGCCGTCGGGCGCCATGACGCCTACGGTCTCCGGGAACGCGGCCAGGAGCGTCGCGGCGAGCGCCGCCTCGAGGTTGCGGTAGGCGAGCCCGGGAAGCCCGTACTTGAAGGAGACGGTCTCGCCCTGCTCGGTCAGCTTCAGCCGGCCCGGCGGGTGGCCGGGCGGCTGCGCGAGGATCGCCGCGTGCGTCGGGCCGCCCCCGCGGCCGGTCGAGCCGCCGCGGCCATGGAAGATCGTCAGCTCGATCCCGCGCTCGGAGGCGAGCGCCGCGAGCCGCTCCTGCGCCCGGTGGATCTCCCACTGCGCCGTCAGGTAGCCGCCGTCCTTGCCGGAGTCGGAGTAGCCGACCATCACCTCGAGCCGGCGCCCACGCTCCTCGACGATGCGGGCGAGGCGGGGCTCGTCGAGGAGCGCGGCCACGATTCCGGGCGCCTCGCGGAGGTCGTGGATGGTCTCGAAGAGCGGCACCGGCGAGATCCGCGCGCCCGCGTCCTCGGCCAGGCCGAGGAGGGCGAGGACGTCCTCCGCGGATTCCGTCCCCGAGACGATCGCCGTGTCGAGCGCGGCGGGGCCGTGTCGCTCCTGCAGCGCGGCGACGGCGCGGAACGCGTCCCGCGCACGCTCGCTCCCTTCCCGCAGCTCGCCCGCGTGCAGCCTGACGTCGAGCTTGGCGACGTGGAAGCCGAAGAGCTCGACGCGCCGCCGCAGCGCCGCGAGTCGGCCGTCCGCGATCCGCGCGCCGCCGTGCGCGCGCAGGCTGCGGTCGAGGAGGGCGAGGTCGGCGGCGAGCGCCTCCGGGCCCGCGTAGCCCTCGCTCCCGAGCCGCTGCCAGACGAAGCTGAGCTTGCGGCGATAGGGCTCGTCGCGATTCTGCTCCCCGATCGCGGCCGCATAGTCCGCCAGCTCGCGCTCGTCGCGGGTGATCGAGTCCACGAGCTCCTGCGAGACCTCGACGAGCGTGGTCGTGAGCCCGAGCGCGGCGGCGAGCTCCCGTACCTCCGCGCGATAACGGGCGAGGGCGAGCGTCCGCGCGCGCTCGAGGGCCTCGCGGATCGTCTCGGGCCCGGCGGCGGGGTTTCCGTCCATGTCGCCGCCGATCCAGCTCCCGAAGGAGAGCGGCCGCGGCGCGTCCGGGAGGGCCTCACGGTACGCGCCGAGGAGCCGCTCTGCGACAGCCACGAGGCTCTGCTCGAAGAACCAGAGGCCGTGGCGGATCTCGTCGACGACGCGCGGCCGCTCGTGGCGCACCTCGTCGGTCTGCCAGAGGATCGTGATCTCCTCCGCGGCCCGCTCGGCCACGTCCTCGCCGGCGTCGAGCGCGTCGAGGAGCCCCGCGAGGCGGACGTGCGCGGCCAGGATCGTGCGCCGCGTCGCCTCCGTCGGGTGGGCGGTGAGGACGAGTTCGAGGGAGACGTGGCCCGCAGCCTCGCGGAGCTCGTCCTCGGAAATCCCGGCGCCCCGGACGTGTACGAAGGCCTCGGCGAGAGACTCGCGCGGTGGGCGGCCCTCCCGCTCCGCGTCCCGGCGGCGGCGGACGCGGTGGTGCTGCTCGGCGAGGTTGGCGAGCTGGAAGTAGAGCGTGAACGCGCGCAGGATCGTTGTCTGCCGGGCGAGGTTGAGGCCGGCGACCGTTTCCGCAAGCCGCGCCCGCAGCCCGGGCTCGCCGCTCTCGCGCGCGCGGCGCGAGAGGAGGCGGATCTCCTCCTCGAGCGTGAGCAGCTCCGGGCCCTCCTGCTCGACGATCACGCGGCCGAGGAGGTCGCCGAGCAGGCGGACGTCGCGGCGCAGTGGCGCGTCGGTCGTCACGACGTGAGAGATTACGCGGGGTGCGAACGCTCTTCTCGAACGCGTACGTCGTCGTCGGCGACGACGCCGGCACCGAGCTCCCCAACGGCTGGATCCTCGTCGACGACGGCTTCGTGGTCGAGGTCGGCGAGGGGCCGCAGCCGATCGCGGAGCACTTCGAGAACCTCGCGGGCCGGCTCGTCACGCCCGGCCTCGTGAACGCGCACCACCACCTGTGCCAGACCCTGACTCGCACTCGGGCGCAGGAGGCCGACCTCTTCACCTGGCTGCGCGCGCTCTACCCGCTCTGGGCGCGGCTCGACGCCGACGCGGTGCGCGCGGCCGCGCGCACCGGGCTCGCCGAGCTGGCGCTCGCCGGCTGCACGACGGCGTTCGACCACCACTACGTGTTCCCGCCCGGGCGGGCCGGGCTCGTCGAGGCCGAGATCGAGGCGGCGCGCGAGCTCGGCGTCCGCATCGTCGCCTCGCGCGGGTCGATGGACGTAGGCGAGTCGGAGGGCGGGCTCCCGCCGGACGACCTGGTCGAGGACATGGATGCCGTCCTCGCCGACACGGAGGGCCTCTTCGCCCTCCACGAGGAGGGCCCAGGCGCGTGGACGCAGATCGCGGTGGCGCCCTGCTCGCCCTTCTCCGCCTCGAAGCGCCTCATGCGGGAGTCGGCGGCGCTCGCGCGGCGGCTCGGGCTGCGCCTGCACACGCACCTGGCCGAGACGGTCGAGGAGGAGGAGTACTGTCGCGGCCTCTTCGGCTGCCGGCCCGTCGAGTACCTGGAGCAGCTGGGCTGGCTCGCCGGCGACGTCTGGTGCGCGCACTGCGTGCACCTCTCCGCAGAGGACGTCAGCGCCTTCGGCGCGGCCGGGACGGGCGTCGCCCACTGCCCGACGTCGAACCTGCGCCTCGGCGCCGGGGTGGCGCCGGTGCGGGCGCTGCTCGACGCCGGCGTCCCCGTCGGCCTCGGGGTGGACGGCTCGGCCTCGAACGAGCGCAGCGACCTCGCCTTCGAGGTGAAGCAGGCGCTCCTGGTCGCGCGCGGCCGCGGCGGGCCGGGGGCGATGACCGTGCGCGAGGCGCTGCGCCTGGGGACGCGCGGCGGCGCGGCGGTGCTGGGACGCCGGGACCTCGGCTCGCTCGAGCCCCGGAAGTGCGCCGACTTCGCCGTCTGGTCGCTGGACGGGCTCGAGCTCGGCGGCGCCGACGACCCGCTCGCCGGCCTCGTCCTCTCCGGCCCGCACCGCGTCGAGCGGCTCTACGTCGGCGGCGAGGCCGCCGTCCTCGAGGGCCGCCTTGTGCGCGCGGACGAGCGCGAGATCGCCGCCGAGCACCGCGTCCAGGCGGCGCGCTTCCTCGATTAGCCGGCGGGCTGCTCGTCGTCAGGAGCGCCCTCGCCCTGCTCGGCGGCCTTCTCCTCGGCCGCCGCCTGCTTGCGCGCTTCCTTCTTCTGTTGCTTGCGCTCGCGCTTCTCCTGGAGCGCCCGCTCGCGCGCGAACTTGGCCATCGTCGTCTGTCGCTTCGAGCTCGAGCCCATCCGCAGCCCCTTTCCGTCGCCGCCCCGGAACGCGTCTCGGGACTCACACCGTAGCCGGAGGAGCGGACCGCCCGCGCGGCTAGGCGGCCGCGGGCTCCCGCACCGCGCGGAGCGAGGCGTCGAGGATCTCGGCGGCAAGGTCGATCTCCTCCTCGGTCACGGTCAGCGGCGGGGCGATGCGGAAGCAGTTCGCGTTCGAGCCGGAGCGCACGATGTTCATGGAGAGGCCGCGGTCGAAGCACTCACGCGTGACGGCGGCGCCGAGCGCGTCGGCGGGGGCCTTCGTCTCGCGATGCTCCACGAGCTCGAGGCCGACGAGGAGGCCGCGGCCGCGCACGTCGCCGACGCACTCGTGGCGGGCCTGGAGCTCCCGCAGGCAGGCGAGCATGCGCTCCCCACGGGCCGACGCGCGCTCGACGAGCCCCTCCTCGGCGATCACGTCCAGGACGGCGAGCCCGGCGGCCGCCGGGAGCGGGTCGGAGACGTGCGACGTGACGTGGAGGAAGCCTTTCTCGTAGCAGTCCTCCTCGATCGCCGCCGTGGTCACCGTGGCCGCGAGCGGCAGGCCGCCACCGAGCGTCTTCGAGACGGCGACGAGGTCGGGGACGACGCCGTCGTGCTCGAAGCCGAACATCGTCCCCAGGCGCCCGAAGCCCGTCTGGGCCTCGTCGACGAGGAGCAGCATCCCGCGCTCGGCGCAGAGCTCGCGCACGCGCCTGAAGTAGCCGTCGGGCGGGACGATGATCCCGCCGGCCGAGAGCACGGGCTCGGCCACGAACGCGCAGAGCGAGCCGACCGACTGCTGGTCGAGGAGCTCGAAGCCGACCTCGAGGCACGTGCAGTCGCAGGCTCCGTCGCAGTGGCGCACGGGGCAGCGGTAGGCGTAGGGCGCCGGCACCGCGAAGGAGCCGGGCAGGAGCGGCCCGTAGCCGGAGTGCGCCATCGAGAAGTTGACCGAGGCGATCCCGGAGAGGAGGCCGTGGAAGCTGCGCGTGAGGCCGGCGACCTCGAAGCGGCCCGTGCGCATCTTGGCCAGCTTGAGCGCGACCTCGTTCGCCTCCGAGCCGGTGTTCAGGAGCATGACGCGGTCGAGCGGCGCCGGGAAGAGCTTGGCGAGCCGCTCCGCGAGCGCGAGGACCGGCTCGGAGAGCATCCACGAGTTCAGGTGCACGACCGCGTCGAGCGACTCGCGCACCGCCGCGGCGATGCGGGGGTGGTTGTGCCCGAGGGTGGAGCAGATCTGCCCGGAGGTGAAGTCGAGGATGCGCCGGCCGGAGGCAGTCTCGATCCACGCGCCCTCGGCACGCACGACCGGCTCGGGCGCGAACGACCCGGCGTAGCGGATGAGAAAGCGCTCGCGCTCGTCCACGGCGCAAGAATACGATGCGAGCGGACCCGTGAGCATCTCCACCCACGTCCTCGACACCGAGCGCGGCGAGCCCGCCCGCGGCATACGCGTCGAGCTCTACCGCGGCGAGAAGCTGGTCGCCGCGCGTGAGACGAACGAGGACGGGCGCGTCCCCGACCTCGCCGGCGACGACGCGCAGCCCGACGTCTACCGGCTCGTCTTCCATCCGCGCTCGCCGTTCTTCCGCCGCGTCGAGGTCGAGGTGGAGGTCGGCGAGGGCCACTACCACGTCCCCCTCCTCCTCGCCCCCTACTCGTGCGCGATCTACCGCGGCAGCTGAGCGTGGACGAGCTCGCCGACCTCTTCCAGGCGCGGAGCCGCTTCGTCCAGGCGCTGGCCCGCGAGGAGGACCCACTCGGCCGGGCGCGCGCGGTGCTCGCCTCGCTTCCGGAGGAGGACCGGGTCGAGGCGCTCGCCGCCCACCCGAGGATCGGGGAACGGCGCCTCGAGGGCCGCTCGGCCGCCGAGCAGGGCGACGCGGCCGCCGAGGATCCGGAGGTGCTCGAGGAGCTGGCCCGGCTGAACGCTGCCTACGAGGAGCGCTTCGGGTTCCGCTTCGTCGTCTTCGTCGACCGCCGCCCGCGCGCCGAGCTCCTGCCCGTCCTGCGCAAGCGGGTCGAGCGGACGCGCGCGGAGGAGCTCGAGACCGGCTGCGACCAGCTCGTCGCGATCGCGGTGGACCGGTGGCGGAGCCGCTAGGCACCGGCTACGGCAAGGAGGCGGTCTCCGTCTACCGGACGGACGGCGTCCGCTCGCTCTTCGCCTGCGAGGTCGGGATGACGGTGCGGGGCGAGGCCTTCACGCCCTCCTACACGGAGGGCGACAACACGCTCGTCGTCGCCACGGACTCGATGAAGAACTTCCTGCACGTGACCGCACTCGACTACGAGGGCTCGGCGCTCGAGCCGTTCCTCGAGCTCGTCGCGCGGCGCTTCCTCGACACGTACGGCCACGTGGAGCGGATCGAGCTCCACGCCCGCGAGCTCCCGTTCGCGCGCCGCACGGAGCGCTCGTTCCACCTCCTCGGCGGCGACCGCGGCGTCGCCGAGCTCGCGCTCGACCGCAGCGGAGCGGCGAGCCGGCGCTCCGGCCGCGTCGACATCAGGCTGATGAAGCTCACGGGCAGCTCGTTCGCAGGCTTCGTCCGCGACGAGTACACGACGCTCCCGGACTCGCACGACCGCCCGCTCTCCGTCCACCTCGACGTGCACTGGCGGGGGGACCCGGACGCGCCGACGCCGAGCGAGGACGTGCGGGACGCCGTCGCGGAGACGTTCGCCGAGTTCGACTCCGCCTCCATCCAGGAGCTCGCGCACGAGATGGGCGCGCGGCTCCTCGCCGGCTTCCCCGAGCTCGAGGAGGTCTCCTTCGTCGCCGAGAACCGCCTCTGGGACACGGCCCAGGTCTCGGGCCGCGAACGCGTGCGCGTCTACACCGACCCCCGGCCGCCGTACGGCCGGATCGAGCTGACGCTCGGCCGGTGATCGTCCCGCGCCGCTACAACGGGCCGCCCGGCTCGGCCAACGGCGGCTACGCCTGCGGGCTCCTCGCGGGCCTCCTCGGCGGCGAGGCCGAGGTGACGCTCCGCGTGCCGCCGCCGCTCGACCGCGAGCTGGCCGTGGTGCACCTGGGCGAGCGGGTGGAGCTCCGGGACGGCGAAACCCTCGTCGCCGAGGCCGAGCGGGCGACCGTGGACCGGGACGTCCCGCCGCCCGTCTCCGTGGAGGACGCCGCCGAGGCCTCGAGGCGGTACGCCGGCTTCTCCCACCACGCCTACCCGACCTGCTACACGTGCGGCCCGGAGCGCGACGACGGCCTCGGCATCTACGCCGGCCCGGTCGAGGGTCGCGAGGGGCTCGTCGCCTCACCCTGGACTCCGCCCGCCGACACCGGCCCGGAGACCGTCTGGGCCGCGCTCGACTGCCCCGGTGGCTGGGCGGTGGACGACTTCCAGCGCGAGGGCGTCCTCCTCGGGCGCATGGCGGCGCGCATCGACCGTCTGCCCGAGCCGGGAGAGCCGCACGTCGTCGTCGGCTGGCGCGTCGGCGCGGAGGGGCGCAAGCGCTACGCGGGCTCGGCGCTCTTGACCGCCGACGGCGAGGCGATCGCCTGGTCGCGCTCCACCTGGATCGTGGCGGGAGGTGCCTCGTGATCGCGCGCATCTGGCGTGGCTGGACTCGCCCCGAGGACGCCGAGGCCTACGCCGCCTACATGGAGGAGGTGGCCGCGCCCGAGTCGCTCGGGACGCCCGGGAACCGCGGCTTCTCTGTCCTCCACCGCCGCGACGGCGAGCGCGAGGAGTTCCTGACGATCTCCCTCTGGGACTCGCTGGAGGCGATCGAGGCCTTCGCCGGCGACGAGATCGAGCAGGCGGTCTTCTACCCGGAGGACGAGCGCTACCTCGTCGAGCGCGAGCTCACCGTCGGGCACTTCGAGTACCTCGAGCCCGCTACCGGAACAGGTCCCGCTCCGGCGGCATGACGAGGTCGCGGGCGCTCCCCTCGCCCGGCGGAGCGGCGTAGCCGCGCACGAGGGCGGCGGGAACCCCGGCGGCCTTGCCCATCACGAGCTCGGCCGCGCCGGCCAGCTCGTCGGCAACGGCGACGAGGGTGGAGCGGAGCTCGTAGCCTCGGGCGTCCGTCGTCCCGCGCAGGTCGAGGAGAGGCGAGAGCCCGGCGACGCCGATGGCGACGTCCGTCGTCCCCTGCCGCCAGGGGCGGCCGAAGGAGTCGCTCACGATCACCGCCGGCGGGGCGCCGAAGCGAGCCGCGAGCGCGTCGCGGAGCGCGACCGCCGAGCCGTCCGGGTCCCGCGGCAGGAGCACGACCCAGCCGTCGCCGGGAGCGTTGGAGCGGTCGACGCCTGCGCTCGCGCAGACGAAGCCGTGCTCGGTCTCGGCGATGACGAGGTCGCCGCGACGGCGGCGCACGCTCCGCGCCTCGCGGAGGATCGTGGCCACGTGGTCGTCGGTGCGCTCGACGCGGCCCTCTGCCTTGGAGACGACTTTCTGCACCACGACGAGCACGTCGCCCGGCTCCAGGCCGCCGGCCCGCGCGACCCCGTCGCCGAGGAGCGCCGCGAGGTCGTCGCCCGGGCGCACCTCGGGGATCCCCTCGACGGGGACGATGCGAAGCGCCGTCACTCCGGCAGGCCGGTGACGCGCATGCCCGCGTTCGTCCGGTAGCGGCGGTTCACGTTCAGGAGCACGGCCGTGAGGGTCTCCAGCCAGCGGGCGACCTCGAGCCGGCCGCAATCGACGGCCCGGCCGTCCACGAGCAGCTCTGCGAGCCGAGCCACCTCGGCGTTCGCCTCCGTGTCGTCGCCTGCGAGGAGGACGTCCTCGTCGAGCGGAAGGTCGGGGTCGGCGAGAGCCTTCGCGCTGACTGTGTGGAAGGCCGCGACCACCCGCGCATCGGGGGCGGCCTGCGCGGTGACCTCGGCCAGCGAGAGCGGGCCGGGGTCGGCGCCCGGGCGGCCCTCGCGGAAGACGATCGGGGCGGCGACGCTGACGACGATCCGGCCCGCGAGATCCCGTGCGAGGAGGAGGGACGTGTCCTCGACGCCGCCGGGCGGTACGGAGAGGAAGACGACGTCGGCCGCGCGGCAGGCCTCGGGGTTGGAGACGAACTCGCCCCGGGGCGTGCGCGAGCCGATCACCACCTCCTCGCCGGCGCGGCGCAGCCGCTCCGCGAGGCCCTGCCCGAAGTCGCCGCTCCCACCCACGATCCCGATCAACCGACCGTCTCCAGCACCGTCCGCCCCACCTTCCGTCTCGATTCCGGCTCCACCATAACGATGGGCGCGACGAGGGCCCCGGGCAGGAGCGCCGCGTCGGCGGGGTCGACGAGCAGCTCCGCTCCCAGGTCCTCGTAGAGGGCGGCGATCCCGCGCACGCCGGGGGCCGGCCCGAGTGTCTCGAGCATGGAGGCGAGCGGCCCGCGCAAGGCCTTGCCGCCCACGAGCGGCGAGACGGCGACGACGCGCGCCCCCGCGAGCGCCTCCCGGATCCCGGGGATCGCCAGGATCGGGAGGATCGAGACGAACGGGTTCGAGGGGGCGAGAAAGACCACCTCGGCGCCGGCGATCGCCTCGAGCACGCCGGGGGCCGGCAGCGCTGCGGCGGCGCCCTCGTAGCGCACGCCGAGCACCGGGTCGGCGTGGCGGCGGGCGACGAACCACGTCTGGAAGTCGAGCTCGCCCTCCGGCGTCGAGACGAACGTCCTCAGCGGGTCGTCCGTCGCCGGGAGAAGCGCGACGCCGACGCCCAGCCGCTCTGCGAGCCGTGCCGTCGCCTTGGAGAGCGGCACGCCGGCGCGGAGCATCCTCGTGCGGACGAGGTGGAGGCCGAGGTCGCGGTCGCCCAGCGTGAACCAGGTCTCGCCGCCCAGCCGCCCGGCCGCCTCGAGCGCATTCGTGGTCTCGTCGCGGACGCCCCAGCCGCGCTCCTCGTCGAGGAGCCCCGCGAGGGTGTAGAGGACGGTGTCGAGGTCGGGCGAGACGTGGAGCCCGAGGATCTCGACGTCGTCGCCGACGTTGACGATCGCCGCGACCCGCTCCGGCCCGGCCGCGCGCGCGAGCGCGTCCACCAGGCGGGAGCCGCCGAGCCCCCCGCAGAGGACCACGTACGACCTGGGCGGCGGTATGCTCACCGCGTGCTCGCGATCGTGCCGGTCAAGGGCCTCGACCGCGCGAAGACGAGGCTCGCGCCCGTTCTCACCGCGCGCGAGCGCGCGGCGCTCGTCGTCGAGATGCTCGACCGGGTGCTGGCCGCGTGCGGCGAGGCGGACGCCATCGGGCGAACGCTACTCGTGACGCCCGATCCGGGGCTGGCGCGCCCAGGCGCCGAGCTGCTCGTGGACGCGGGCGACGGCCACGCCGAGGCGATCGCGCTCGCGCTCGCGCGTCCGGAGGCGGCAGGCGGCGCGCTCGTCGTCATGGCCGACTGCCCGCTCGTCACCGCGTCGTCCCTCGACGCCCTCGCCGCTGCGGCGCGCCCGCTCGCGCTCGCGCCCTCGCGCGACGGGGGCGTGAACGCCCTCGCGCTCCGCGCGGCGAACGGCTTCCGCCCGCGCTTCGGCGTCCCCGCGGCCGAGACCGTCGCCGCCGCGCGCGCCGCCGGACTCGAGCCGGCGATCCTCGACGATCCCGCGCTCGCGCTCGACGTCGACCGCCCCGACGACTACGAGCTCCTCCTCGCGTCGGCATGACCGGCGTCGTCACCTACTCGCCGAAGGTCTTCGTCCCGCTGACGAAGCTCTGCCGGGACGTCTGCCACTACTGCACGTTCGCGCGGCCGCCGCGACGCGGCGAGCGCGCGTACATGACCGCCGACGAGGTGATCGCGGTCGCGCGCGCCGGGGCCGGGGCCGGCTGCCGCGAGGCTCTCTTCACGCTCGGGGACAAGCCCGAGCTCCGCTACCGGGCCGCGCGGGAGGAGCTCGCCGCGCTCGGCTGCGAGACGACGATCGCCTACCTCGCCCGGATGTGCGAGCTCGTCCTCGCCGAGACCGGGCTCCTCCCCCACGTCAACCCTGGGGTCATGACCCGCGAGGACGTCGAGCTCCTTCGTCCCGTGTCGGCGTCGATGGGGCTGATGCTGGAGACGACCTCGGAGAGGCTGGCGGCGAAGGGCGCGCCCCACCACGGCTCCCCGGACAAGCTTCCCGCCGCGCGCCTCGAGACGATCCGGATCGCCGGGGAGCTCGCCGTGCCGTTCACGACCGGAATCCTGATCGGGATCGGCGAGACGCGGGCCGAGCGGATCGAGGCGCTCGAGGCGATCGCCGCCCTGCACGGCCGCTACGGCCACGTCCAGGAGGTGATCGTCCAGAACTTCCGCGCCAAGCCGGGGACGAAGATGGCCGGCCACCCCGAGCCCTCGCTCGACGAGCTGCTCTGGACGGCGCGCGCAGCGCGGGAGGTTCTGCCGGCGGACGTCCACCTGCAGGTGCCGCCGAACCTCTCCTACGACGACTTCCCGCGCCTCCTCGAGACGGGGATCGACGACTGGGGCGGCGTCTCGCCCGTCACGATCGACCACGTCAACCCCGAGGCGCCCTGGCCGGAGATCGAGCGCCTGCGCGCGGCGACCGAGGCGCACGGGCTCGAGCTCGCAGCCCGGCTTCCGATCTACCCGGAGCTCGTCGCCGATCTCGACCGCTGGGCGGATCCCCGGGTCGCGCCGGCGATCCTTCGTCTGGCGGACGCCTCCGGCCTCGCCCGCGAAAACCGCTGGTCGGCCGGCGCGCCCGGGCCGGCGCCGCGCCTCCGTGCCGCCGGGACGCGTGCCGTCTCGTCGCCCGTCGCCGAGGCGCTCGCCCGCGTGCGCGAGGGCGCCGAGCCGGACGAGGACGGCGTCACCGCGCTCTTCGAGGCACGCGGCGCCGACCTCGGCGCGGTGCTCGCCGCCGCCGACGGGCTCCGCCGAGAGGTCTGCGGCGACGAGGTCACGTACGTCGTCACGCGCAACGTCAACTACACGAACGTCTGCTACTTCCGCTGCGGCTTCTGCGCCTTCTCGAAGGGCAGGCTCGCCGCGAACCTGCGCGGCAAGCCGTACCTGGTGCCCGTGGAGGAGATCGTCCGCCGCGCGCGCGAGGCGTGGAACCGCGGCGCCGTCGAGATCTGCCTCCAGGGCGGCATCCACCCGGCCTTCACCGGCGAGACGTACTTGGAGATCTGCGCGGCCGTGAAGGAGGAGCTCCCCGACCTGCACGTGCACGCGTTCTCGGCGCTCGAGATCTGGCAGGGCGCGGCCACGCTCGGCCTCGCTCTGCCGGAGTACCTGAGGCGGCTCCGCGACGTGGGCCTCGCCTCGCTCCCCGGCACCGCGGCCGAGATCCTCGACGACGAGGTGCGGCGCGTCCTCTGCCCGGACAAGGTGACGACGGCGCAATGGCTCGAGGTGCACGACGCCGCCCACCGCACGGGGCTCCGCTCGACGACGACGATCATGTTCGGCGCCGTCGAGGGGCCGCGCAGCTGGGCCAGGCACCTGCTCGCGCTGCGTGAGCAGCAGCGGCGGACACGCGGCTTCACCGAGCTCGTGCCGCTCCCCTTCGTGCACATGGAGGCGCCGATCTACCTCGCGGGCCGGGCCCGGCCGGGGCCGACCTTCCGCGAGGCGACGCTCATGCACGCGGTCGGTCGCCTTGCCCTCCATCCGCTGATCACGAACGTGCAGGCCTCCTGGGTGAAGCTCGGGCTCGACGGCGCGGCAGCGGCGCTCCGCGCCGGCGCGAACGACCTCGGCGGCACGCTCATGAACGAGTCGATCTCGCGTGCCGCCGGCGCGGCGCACGGCCAGGAGATGCCCCCGGAGCGGCTGGAGAAGGCAGTCCGCAGCCTCGGCCGCGTCCCCCGCCAGCGGACGACGCTCTACGGCACGCCGGCGGCCGAGCGGAGGGCTCGCTCCTTCGGCGCGCCGCCGCTCGCCGAGCCGGTCAACCCCGGGGTCGCGGAGGCCGGGCTCCGCCCGCCGCCGCGCCTGGTCCGGCCGGGGCTCGCGGCCGCGGCGCGCTGAGCGCCGCCCGGCAGGGGCCTCGACTTCCGGCCGTCCAGCTGCTATCGACTGCCTCGTGCGAACTCTCTCCGCGGCGGCCGCGCTCGCCGCCGTCGCCCTCGCAGCCGTCTCGCCCGCCCCCCGGACACGCCCGCCTCGGACGCGGTCGCGCGCGAGGTGACGATCGTCGCGAGCGGCGACATCCTCGTCCACCAGCCGGTATGGGCGCGCGCGCGCTCGCCGACGGGGGAGGTCGGTACGACTTCCGCCCGATGTTCCGCAACCTCAAGCCGCTCCTGAAGAAGGCCGCCTCGCGCTCTGCCACGCCGAGACGCCGCTGGCCCCGGGACCGCCGCAGGGCTACCCGGTCTTCTCGACGCCGCGCGCCCTCGCCCGGGCGATCGCCTGGGCCGGGTGGGACGCCTGCTCGACGGCGTCGAACCACTCCGTCGACCAGGGGCGGACCGGCATCCGCTCGACGCTCAGGGCGCTCACCCGCGCAGGCGTACGGCACGCGGGGACGGCCCGGACGTGCAGGGAGGCGC
>DATHVD010000104.1:0-46154 GCA_035461525.1 Gaiellaceae bacterium | reverse complement strand
CTCCGGGGGCCGGCGCCGCGCCCCGCTCTCGCTAGGCTGGCCGCGATGAACCGCCTCGCGGCCGAGACGAGCCCCTACCTCCTCCAGCACGCCGACAACCCCGTCGACTGGTACCCGTGGGGCGACGAGGCCTTCGCCCGCGCGCGGTCCGAGGACAAGCCGATCCTCCTCTCGGTCGGCTACGCCGCGTGCCACTGGTGCCACGTCATGGAGCACGAGTCCTTCGAGGACGAGGAGATCGCCCGGCTCATGAACGAGTACTTCGTCAGCGTCAAGGTCGACCGTGAGGAGCGGCCCGACGTGGACGGGCTCTACATGGACGCCGTCGTCGCCATGACCGGGCACGGCGGGTGGCCGATGACCGTCTTCCTCACGCCGGAGGGGAAGCCGTTCCTCGGCGGCACGTACTTCCCGCCCGAGCCGCGCCGCGGGATGCCGAGCTTCCCGCAGGTGCTGAACGCCGTCGCCGAGGCCTACCGCACGCGCCGCGACGACCTCGAGCAGCAGGCGGTCGTGCTGGTGGACGCGATCCGGCAGGCGAGCGAGCGGCCGCCGTCAGGGGAGCCGCTCACGAGCGACCTTCTCGCGGGCGCGGTCGCCGGGCTGCGACGGCTCTTCGATCCGAAGGAGGGCGGCTTCGGCGGCGCCCCGAAGTTCCCGCCTGCCTCGACGATCGAGCTCCTCCTCCGGCTGCACGAGCGCGAGCGCTCGGACGAGGAGCTCGCCATGGCCACGCTCACCCTCGACCGCATGGCGGCGGGCGGGATGCGGGACGTCCTCGGGGGCGGCTTCCACCGCTACGCAGTGGACGGGCGCTGGCTCGTCCCGCACTTCGAGAAGATGCTCTACGACAACGCGCTGCTCGCGTCCGCGTACCTGCACGCGTTCGTCGTCACCGGCGAGGAGCGCTACGCGCGCGTGACGGCGGAGACGCTCGACTACGTCCTGCGCGAGCTGCGCCTCCCGGAAGGCGGCTTCGCCTCGGCGCAGGACGCCGACACGGACGGGGTCGAGGGCCTGACGTACACCTGGACGCCGGAGGAGGTCGAGGCCGTCCTCGGCGAGGCGCATCCGGAGTGGCTGCAGCCGTTCGAGCACGGGCGCTCGGTCGTCCGCGGCGAGGTTCCCGAGGATGCCCGGGCCGCGCTCCTGGCCGCCCGCGAGGCGCGCCCGCAGCCGCTCCGGGACGACAAGGCGCTGGCCGGCTGGAACGGGCTCGGGCTCGCGGCGCTCGCCGACGCCGGCGCGCGGCTGGGGAGGGCGGGCTACGTCGAGGCCGCCACGGACCTCGCCGGGTTCCTCCTCGGACGCCTCACCGACGAGCGCGGGCGGCTCCTGCGCACCTACCGCGACGGCATCGCGCACATCCCCGCCTACCTGGAGGACTATGCGAACGTCGCCAACGGGCTCGTCGAGCTGGCGTGGGCAACCGGCGAGCCGCGCTGGCTCGAGGAGTCGCGCCGCCTCGCCGGGCTCGTCGTCGAGCTCTTCGCCGACCCGGAGCACGGGGGCTTCTTCGTCGACGCGCCCGAGGGCGAGGGGCTCGTTGCCCGGCGGAAGGAGTTCGACGACCACCCGACTCCGGCCGGGAACTCGATGGCCGCGTTCGTGCTCCTCCGCCTCGCGCGCATCTACGGGGACCGGGAGCTCGAGCGGCACGCCGTCGGCGTGCTGCGGCTCGCGCGACCGCTGATGGAGCGCGCGCCCGGCGCCGTCCCGCACGCGCTCTGCGCGCTCGACCTCCACCTCTCGCCCTCGCGCGAGGTGGCCGTCGTCGGCGACTCGGCCGAGCTCCGCGCTGCCGCGCTCGAGGGCCTGCGCCCGAACACCGTCTACGCGTTCTCGCCCGAGCCGACCGCCGCGGTTCCGCTCCTCGCCGGCCGGGAGCCGGTGGACGGCCGCCCGGCCGCCTACGTGTGCGAGGGGTTCGCCTGCCGCCTGCCGGTGACGACCGCGCACGAGCTGCGCGCCGAGCTCGCCGGCTAGCGCTCGAGCAGCCGCGCGACGACGCGGAGGTCGGCGACGAAGGCGGAGAGGGCCTCGCGGCGCGCCTCGCGGTCGGGCGCGCGCAGGATCGACGAGGGATGGACGGTGGCGACGACGTGCGGCGCGAGGTCGCTCTCGATCCGCCGCCCGCGCTCGCGCGTGACGCGGAACTGCCGGCCTAGGAGCGCCTGCGCGGCGGTCGCCCCAAGCGGGACGAGGGCGCGCGGGCGGACGACCGCCAGCTCGGCGTCGAGCCAGGGGCGGCAGGCGGCGAGCTCCTCCGCGTTCGGCTTCTGATGGATCCGCCGCTTGCCGCTGGCGCGCCACTTGAAGTGCTTGACGGCGTTCGTGACGTAGGCGAGGCGCCGGTCGATCCCCGCCTCGGCGAGCGCGCCATCGAGCACCCGTCCGGCCGGGCCGACGAAAGGGCGACCCTCGCGGTCCTCTCCGTGGCCCGGCTGCTCGCCGACGAAGACCAGCTCGGCCGTCCGCGTCCCCTCGCCGAAGACCGTCTGCGTCCCCGTCCGCCAGAGCGGGCAGGCGCGGCAGCCGGCAGCGGCCTCCCGGAGGCGCGGGAGCGTCGGGCGCTCGGGGACGGGCGGGCTCGCCACGAGCCTCCTCTACCCGGGAGGGGCTAACGCTGCACGACGACGGGCGCGCCGAGGGGGACGAGGCGCATGAGGCGGCGGAGGTCGGCGTCGCGGGCGCGCGGGCAGCCGGCCGAGACGGCGGCGCCGACGGAGGACGGGTCGTCCGTCCCGTGCACTGCCACGCGGTCGCCGCCGCGCCAGCCTGCCGGGAGCAGCGGCTGGCGCGCGGTCAGCGCAACGATGCAGCAGCCGTAGTAGGGCCCGTAGCGCGAGCCCGGGATCTTGTCGGTGACGGCGAAGCGCCCGACCGGCGTCGGCGAGCTCGGGCTGCCGATCCCGACGACCATCCTGAGGAGGACGCGTCCGCCCCGGCGCACCGAGAGCCGGCGCGCGGAGAGGTCGATCGTGACGCGGACGCGGGTGTGCGAGGACCGGAAGTCGCTCTCGCGCGGGTCGACCCAGCCGAGCCTGCCGTTGCCGACCTGCGGCGTCGGGACTCCGAGCCAGCGGCCGCGCCGCTCGAGCACTGCGAGCGTCGTCGGCGAGCCGAACTCCGTGTAGGCGCCGAGCCGCGCCACGACCGCTCCGCGCGGCCGCGCCCGCACGACGATCTCCTCGCCGGGGACCGCGCGGAGAACCTCCGTGCCGGGAGGCGGCGCCGGCGCCGGCGGAGGAGCGGGCTCGGGCGCCGGCTCGGACGCGGGCTCCGCCGGCGGGAAAGCCTGAGGCGCGGCGGCGGCGAGGAGCGTGACGTCCGGTGCGGCGGCCACGGGGACGGCCTCCGCCTCTCGCGGCGGCGAGGGGGAGCCCACGCCGGCGGCCGGCCGCGCGACCATCGTCAGCGCTGCGCCGAGGGCCACCAGGAGCGCGACGGCGACGACGACGTGCGGAGGCAGGTAGACGCGCCCCATGCCGGTCGTCATCGACCTCCCGCCCTTCCGAACCGCGCCGGTCGATCCCTCGAACGAGTGACTGGAAGGAGCCCCGTGGAGACAATGGCCCCATGACCCGCGCGCGGACCGAGCCGTGACCGCCGCCCCCGTATCGCTCGCAAGCGGCGCCGAGGCCCGGATCACGGGCCCGCCGTCCGGGCTCGCCGTGGTCTGCGTGAACGGCGGCCAGGGCCGCGACGTGCCCGGCACGTGGAGCGCGACGCTCGAGTGGCTGGTCGAGCGCCTCGCGCCCGACTTCCCGGGCCTCGGGTTCGCCGAGGTCCGCTACCGCGTGAAGAGCTGGAACCGGCTCGGCATGTGCGTCGAGGACGCGGTCGCCGCCCTCGAGCACGCGGCCGCCGCCGGGGCGCGCCGCGCGCTCGTGCTCGGCTTCTCGATGGGCGGCGCCGTGGCGATCCGGGCCGCGGCGCACCGGTCCGTGGAGGCCGTCGTCGGCCTCGCGCCCTGGATCCCCGACCGGCTCGACCTCTCGGGGCTCGACGGCCGCCGCCTCGCCGTCTTCCACGGCGCGTGGGACCGCTACCTCCCCGGCATCCCGGGCGTCAGCCCGGCGGGCTCACGGCGCGGCTTCGAGCGGGCGCGGGCCCGCGGCGTCGAGGGCTCCTACGAGCTGATCCCGCGCGCCCTCCACCCCGTCGCAGTCCGGGCGCCGTGGGGCGGCGCGCTCCCGCTCCCGCGCGCGGGCCGCTGGGCCGAGCTCGTCGCAGCGGAGCTGCGACGGTTTCAGGCCTCGGACGCCTCGGGCTGAACGCGGCGGCGGGCCATCTGCGCGGGCGTTGGGCTCTTGACGTCCCACACCAGCCCGAGCCGCTCGAGGCCGCGGATGACGAGCCACGAGACGTCCAGCTGGCGCCGGTGCAGCCCGTGGCGGGCCGAGCTGGGGAAAGCGTGGTGGTTGTTGTGCCACCCCTCGCCGAGCACGAGCGCGGCGACCACCCAGTTGTTGCGGGCCTCGTCGCGAGAGGCGTAGTCCTTGCGGCCGAACATGTGGCAGATCGAGTTCACGCTGAAGGTCGCGTGCTGGTAGAGGAAGATCCGCAGGAGCCCCGCCCACACCATCGTCTGGAGCCCGCGCGCGACCGAGCCGCCGGCGAGGAAGCCGATCAGGAACGGGATCCCGAGCGTGAGGACGACCCAGAGGAGGTAGAGCCGGTCGATCGTCCGCACGAGCCGGTCCTCGTAGAGGTCCTTCCCGTACTCGCGCCCGCGCTCCATCCCCTTGAGCGTGAAGAGCCAGCCGACGTGCGAGTGGACGAAGCCGCGGACCCGCCCCCAGACGCCGTCGCCGTGGCCGACGTGCGGCGAGTGCGGGTCGCCCTCCTTGTCCGAGAGAGCGTGGTGCTTGCGGTGGTCGGTCACCCACTGCGTCACCGGTCCCTGCATCGCCATCGAGCCCAGGATCGCGAGCGTCGCCTTGACGACGGGGCCGGTCTCGAAGCTCTTGTGCGTGAAGTAGCGGTGGAAGCCGACCGCGTTCCCGACGGCGGTCAGGAGGTAGAGGACGACGAGGGCGACCAGGTCGACCCAGTGGAGGGCGACACCCCAGAGGAGGCCCATCGCCGAGAGGAGCCCGAACGGCGGGATGACGACGGCCGCGATGGTGGCGACCTGGGACGCGAGGCTGGTCCGCTCGCGCACCGTGCCGATCCTGATACCATTGTCCAGGGTTTGTTCTGTGTGTGTTCTGGACACCATGAAGGCTGTGTCTACCCGGCCAACCGCCGTTCGCCCCGCGCCGAATACCGGTTCGGTGCTGCGTCAGACGGGAACCTTCCGTTGAAGGTTGCAGTCGTCGGCGCCGGGATCTCCGGCCTGGGCGCCGCCTACCTCCTCTCTCGCGCGCACGACGTCGAGGTCTTCGAGCGCGCTCCCGAGGCCGGCGGGCACGCCAACACCGTCGAGCGGCAGGTGAACGGGCGCACGCTCGCGCTCGACACGGGGTTCCTCGTCTCCAACGACCGCAACTACCCGCTCCTCCGGCGGCTCTTCCGCGAGCTCGGCGTCGAGCTGCAGGAGTCCGAGATGTCGTTCTCGGTCGGCTGCTCCCCCTGCGGCCTCGAGTACTCCGGCCGCCGTCCCTTCGCGCAGCGGCGGAACCTCGCGCGGCCGCGCCATCTCGCGCTCCTGGCGGAGATCGGGCGCTGGCTACGCACGGCCCGGCGGTCGCTCGACGAGGCCGATTACGAGGGCCACTCCCTCGCGCGCTACGTCGCCGAGCGCGGCTACTCCCGCCGCTTCCGCGACCACTTCCTCGTCCCGCTCACCTCCGCGCTCTGGTCGACGGCGCCCGAGCGGACGCTCGACTTCCCCGCCGCCTACGCGATCCGCTTCTTCGAGAACCACGGGATGCTGGGCTTCGGCCGCTTCCGCTGGCAGACCGTCCGCGGCGGCAGCCGCCGCTACGTGGACGCGCTCGCCGAGCGCCTCGGCGGCCGCCTGCGCACGGGCGTCGGCGTCCGCGCGCTGCGCCGCCACCCCGACGGAGTGGATGTGACGACGGAGGACGGCGAGACGCGGCGCTTCGACCGCGTCGTCGTCGCCGCGCACGCCGACCAGGCGCTGGGGCTCCTCGCCGACCCGACCCCCGACGAGCGCCGCGTCCTCGGCGCCTTCGCCTATACGGCGAACGACGCCGTCCTGCATACCGACGCCTCGCTCCTTCCCCGCTCCGAGCGGGCGCGCGCCTCGTGGAACTTCCGGCTCGACGCCTGCGCGGCCGGGCCCGCGAAGCCGGCCGTCACGTACTCCCTGAACCGACTCCAGCGGCTCGAGGAGGACGAGGAGTACTGCGTCACGCTCAACCGCGCGGACGCCGTGAGGCCGGAGCGCGTGCTGGCGCGGATGACGTACGACCATCCGCTCTACACCCTCGAGACGATCCGCGCGCAGCCGGAGCTGCGCCGGCTCTCGGGCGCGCGACGGACGCACTGGGCGGGCGCGCACCTCGGCAACGGCTTCCACGAGGACGGGCTCGCGTCCGGAGTCGCCGCGGCCGCCGCGCTGGGGGTGGACTGGTGAGGTCGGGTCTCTACACCGGGACGCTCATGCACGCCCGGAAGACGCCCGCCGAGAACGTCTTCCGCTACCCGATCTCCTTCTTCGTCCTCGACCTCGACGAGCTGGCCGAGCTGGAGCGCCGCCTCCGCCTCTTCTCGGTCAACCGCCGGAACGTCGTCACGCTCCACGACCGCGACCACTTCGACGACGACGGTCGCTCGGTGAAGGAGAAGGCGCTCGCGTTCGCGCGCGAGGGCGGCGCCGACCTGCCGGAAGGCTCGCGCGTGCTCATGCTCGCGCAGCTTCGCGTGCTCGGCTACGTCTTCAACCCGGTCTCCTTCTACTGGTGCTACAGGCCGGACGGCGAGCTCGCCTGCATGATCGCGGAGCTGAACAACACGTTCGGCGAGCGCCTGCCCGAGCTCCTCCCCGGCCCGTCGCTCCGCTACGAGCACGCCAAGAGGCTGCACGTCTCGCCGTTCATGCCGCTCGAGCAGCGCTACCGCTACGCATTCTCCGAGCCCGGCGAGCGCGTCCATGCGCGCATCGACGTCCTCGAGGGGGAGGAGCGGCCGCTCTGGGCGACGCTCCGCGGCACGCGCGAGGAACTGACGAACGCAACGCTCGCACGCGCCCTCCTCCGCTACCCGCTCATGCCCGTGCAGGTGATGGGCCGCATCCACTGGCAGGCCCTCAAGCTCTGGCGCAAGCGCGTGCCCTTCCGCCACAAGCCGCCCTTCGAGCCGGGCGAGGGATCGGTGCGAACGTGAACGCGGTCCCCGAGCGCAGCCCGCTCCGTCTCCCGCCGGCGCCCCGCGGCGGCCTGCTCGAGAGCGTGGCCGTGACCCTCCTCGAGCGGATCCTTCCCTCGCTCCGCCACGGGACGCTCGTCGCCGACCTCCCCGACGGCTCGACGCGTCGCTTCGGCGAGGGCCCCGAGGTGGGGGTCGACATTCGCAGCCGCCGCTTCTTCCACCGGCTCGCCACGCGCGGGAAGCTCGCCCTCGGCGAGTCGTATACGGCAGGCGAGTGGGACGCCGACGACCTCGTCGCCTTCTTCGAGCTCCTGCTTCGGAACGCCGAGGCGGCGGCCGACCGCCACCCGCGCCTGAACCGGGTCGTGAACGCCCGGCCGCGCCTCAACCGCCGCAACGGCCTCCTGCGCGCGCGTCGCAACATCGGCTACCACTACGACCTCGGCAACGAGCTCTTCGAGCTCTTCCTCGACGAGACGATGACCTACTCCTGCGCCGTCTTCGAGCGTCCGGACGAGCCGGTCGAGGACGCGCAGCGCCGCAAGCTGCGCCTGGTCTGCGAGAAGTTGCGTCTCGGCCCCGGCGACCACGTGCTCGAGATCGGCTGCGGCTGGGGAAGTTTCGCGCTCACCGCCGCGGGCGAGTACGGAGCCAGGGTGACGGGGCTGACGATCTCCTCCGAGCAGGCCGCGCTCGCGCGCGAGCGGGTCGCCGCCGCCGGTCTCGGCGACCGCGTCGAGATCCTCGAGGAGGACTACCGCACGCACGAGGGGTCGTACACGAAGATCGCGTCGATCGAGATGATCGAGGCGATCGGCGAGCGCGAGTTTCCGCGCTTCTTCGCCGCCTGCGACCGCCTGCTCGCGCCCGGCGGCCTCGCCTGCGTGCAGAGCATCCTCGTCCCGGAGAGCCGCTACGAGCGCTACCGCCGCTCACCCGACTGGATCGAGCGCTACGTCTTCCCCGGCTGCCTGATCCCCTCGCTGGCCGCGCTGACGAGTGCCATGGCGGAGTCGTCGCGGCTGACGCTGTACGGGGTCGAGGAGATCGGGCCCGGCTACGCCGAGACGCTGCGCCGCTGGCGGGAGCGGTTCCTCGGCTCGCTCGACCGCGTCCGCGCGCTCGGCTACGACGAGCGCTTCGTCCGCACGTGGGACTTCTACCTCGCCTTCTGCGAGGCGGCCTTCCGCACGCGGGCGCTCCGCGACGCACAGCTCGTCCTCACCAGGCCGATGAACGAGGCGCTCTCGTGATCGAGTCGTACTGGGTCCTGCTCCTCCTCGGGCTCGTCCTGGCCTCGGGAGTCCAGCTCTGCCTCTGGCTGCTCCAGGTCCGCACCGGCGACGCGACCGCGGTGGACGCCGGCTGGGCGACGACCCTGGCGCTTCTCGCCGTGCTCTACGCGGCGCTCGCCGCCGGCGACCTCTCGCACCGCCTCCTGATCGCCGTCGCGGCGGGCTCCGAGAGCTTCCGGATTGCGTGGCTGGTCGCCGGGCGGATCGGCGGCGAGGAGGACCCGCGCTACCGGGAGCTCCGCGGGCGCTGGCGCGAGCGCGGGCGCGAGCAGCTCTCCTTCTTCGTCTTCTACCAGGCGCAGGCGGTCGTGGCCTGGCTCCTCGCCGTTCCCTTCCTGCTCGTCGCGCAGAACCCGTCCTCCGGCCTCGAGCCGCTCGAGTGGCTGGGGGCGCTCGTCTGGCTCGGCGCCGTTGCCGGCGAGACCGTCGCCGACCGCCAGCTCGCGCGCCACAAGGCCGACCCGGCCAACAAGGGGCGGACGCTCCGCTCCGGCCTCTGGCGCTACTCGCGCCACCCGAATTACTTCTTCCAGTGGCTGACGTGGGTCGCCTACGCGCTCATGGCGCTCGCTGCCCCGTGGGGCTGGATCGGCATCCTCTCCCCGCTCCTCATCCTCTACCTCATCCTCTTCGTCACGGGGGTCCCGCCCTCCGAGGAGCAGGCGCTGAAGAGCCGGGGCGAGGACTACCGCCGCTACCAGAGGGAGACGAGCCCGTTCGTGCCCTGGTTCCCACGGGAGCGGTCGGCGTGAGGCTCGACGTCCTCCCCGACCCGGTGCTCCGGCTCGGCATCCGCGCGAACTGCGCCGTCCGTCTCGCGCGCGAGCGCCGAGGCGGCGCCGAGCGCCAGCAGGCGTTCGTCGAGCGCCTGCGCGCGGCGCCGATCGCGGAGCAGGTGTCCAAGCCGAACGAGCAGCACTACGAGCTCCCGGCCGAGCTCTTCCGGCTCGTCCTCGGGCCGCGCCTCAAGTACAGCGCCTGCTACTGGCCCGAGGGCGTGGAGACGCTCGCCGAGGCGGAGGACGCCATGCTCGCGCTCACCTGCGAGCGCGCGGGCGTCGAGGACGGCATGGAGCTCCTCGACCTCGGCTGCGGCTGGGGCTCGCTCACCTTCTGGCTCCTCGAGCACTACCCCGGGGCGCAGGTGCTGGCGGTCTCCAACTCGCGCACGCAGCGCGCGTTCCTCGAGCGCGAGGCGCGGCGGCGCGGGGTCTCCCGGCGGCTCGACGTCGTCACCGCCGACGCGAACGCCTTCGCGCCGGAGCGGCGGTTCGACCGCGTCCTCTCGGTCGAGATGCTCGAGCATATGCGGAACTACCAGACGCTCTTCGCACGCATCGCGTCCTGGCTGGAGCCGGGCGGCAAGGCGTTCGTCCACGTCTTCTCGCACCGCCGCTACGCCTACCCGTACGAGAGCGGGTGGATGGCGAAGCGCTTCTTCACCGCCGGGACTATGCCGTCGCACGACCTCTTCCTCCAGTTCCAGCGAGACCTCGTGCCCGTCGAGCGCTGGGCCGTGAGCGGTCGCCACTACGCGCGCACGGCCGAGGCCTGGATCGAGCGTCTCGACGCGAACGCGGCCGACCTCCTCCCCGTGCTCGCGGCGACGTACGGAGCCGGGCGCGAGCGCGAGTGGCTCGCCAACTGGCGTGTCTTCTTCCTCGCCTGCGCGGAGCTCTGGGGCTACCGCGGGGGCAGCGAGTGGCTCGTCTCCCACTACCTCTTCGAGCCGCGGCGATGATGCGGATCGCGCGAAACGTCGAGATCGCGGCCCCGCCCGAGGCGGTGTTCGCAGTCGTGTCCGACCTCTCCACGCACACCGAGTGGCGGCCGGCGGTGAAGGAGTTCCGCACCGCGGACGGCGAGCCCGCCGCCGTCGGGAGCGAGATCGTCGAGGTCGTCCGCTTCGCCGGCCGCGACGTCAACATGCGCTACCGCGTGACCGAGCTCGAGGCGCCGCGGGTCCTCACGGCGGAGGGCATCGCCGGCCCGCTGCCGGCGGTGATCCGCTTCGAGCTCGAGCCGACCGGGATCGGGACGGTGACGACGTTCGTCTTCGACACCGAGCGGCCCCGCCTCGGCGGCGTCCTTCCTTTCCCCTTCTTCGGCCCGCTCATGGGCCGCTACATGGTCGACGAGCTCCGCCGGCTGAAGACGCTGGTCGAGACCGGCGCCCGGTAACAGACCGTGGCAGGCTCTTCCCCCTGAGCTACGCGACCGGCGAGCCCGGCTCGACGTCGCGGGTCGGGGCGGAGGAGGACGACGCCGTGCTCGCCGGAGAGGGCGCCGAGGACGAGCACCTCGCTCTCGAAGCCATGGATCTCCTTCGGCTCGAAGCCGAGGACGCACACCACCTGGCGGCCGAGGAGCTCCTCCCGTGCGCAGTGCGTGAGCTGGGCGCTCGAGCGGCGGACGCCGCGCGGGCCGAAGTCGATCTCGAGCTTCCACGCCGGCCCGCGCGCTTCGGGGAACTCGTCGACGGCGACGGTGAACACGCTCGTGCTCGCGTATGCCGGCGCTTCGCTCCCGGTGCTGCTGCTCTTCAGCCTCGCCGACACGTCCCTGGCCGAGGCGGCCACCTTCGAGCCCGTCGCCGAGGCCGTGGTCGCGATGCTCGTCGGCTCCATCGGGCTGATCACGGCCGTCCCCTTGACGACCTGGCTGGAGCCCTACTGGCGACGCGCCTGCGCCCCGTCGTGCTCGAGGCCGAGCACGACCTCGGGCGCGCACTGAGGAATACGGCCCGCCCGCGGCGCGTTCTCCCGGCAGTCACCGGTAGGAGGGAGAAGCATGCGTATCGCGATCCTCGGCGGGGGACGGGTCGGCGGGGGCCTCGCCGCCACCTGGTCAGAGGCCGGACACGACGTGACGGTGTCCTCGCGCGAGACCGTCGCGGAGACGGCTGCCGCCGGCGAGGTGGTCGTCCTCGCAGTCCCGGCGGCGGCCGCCTCCGACGTCCTCGCCGCCGCGGGCACGCTCGCGGGCAAGATCCTCGTCGACGCTACGAACAACCTGAGCGGCGGCCCGGACGGCGCGGCCGTCGCCGCGCTCGCGCCGGAGGCGCGCGCGGTCAAGGCCTTCAACACCGTCTTCGCCACGTTCTTCCACGACACCCCGCCCGAGCGCCCCGCCTCCCTGCTCGTGAGCGGCGACGACCCCGCCGCGAAGGAGGTCGTCTCCGGGCTCGTCCGCGACGCCGGCTTCGAGCCCGTGGACGCGGGCGGCGCCGACCGCACGGCCGACGTCGAGGCCTTCGCCCGCCTCGTCATCGGCATCGCCTACCGGCAGGGCCGCGGGCCGTTCGTCTACCGGTTCGAGTCCTCGTGACCGCGGAGGAGCCGCGGGCGGGCGGACGCCTTGCCGGCACCGACGGGATACGTTCCCGCTGCAAACCAGGACCCGGGACGACGACCGGAGAGTTCGAGCTCCTCGACTGACTGCGCGAGGTGCGGATCCGCGTGGACGGGGTGTGACCGGCGCAGAGGGGCGGCAGCCAGCCTAAGCTGCAGGCGTGCACGCGAGCATGACCAGGGTACGGCAGGGTGGCGAGGACGCGGCGCAGACCGCTCGCATGGCCGGCGAGTCCATGCTCACGTGGCTGCGCGAGTTCGACGGCTACCAGGGCCTGACGATCTTCTCCGAGCCCGGCACGGGCAACGTCGTCATCGTCACGTACTGGGAGTCCGAGGAAGCCGCCGCCCGGAGCGCCCGCGGGCGCACGCAGGTGCGCGAGAGCATGGTCGCGGCCGCCGGGGCGGAGGTCGAGAGCGTCCAGCTGCTCGAGATCGTGCTCGACGACCGTCCCTGACCGGCCCGCCCGCGACGGCGTAGACTCCTCGCAGGCGATGTTCGCGCGCGTCACGTCGTTCGAGGGCTCGCCCGAGGGCATCGAGGAGGGCATTCGGATCTTCCGCACGGAGCTGATCCCGTGGTTTCGCGAGGCGACCGGGTTCCGAGGCTTCGTCGTCCTCGTCGACCGCAAGCGCGGCCGCGCCCTGGGCATCTCCTTCTGGACGAGCGAGGAGACGATGCGCGACCCGGCCGCGGGCGGGGGGCACCTGCGCGACGACCTGGCCGCGACCGTGGGCACGCTGATGCGAGGCCTCGACTACTACGAGGTCGCGTACGGGGACAGCATCGACCTCCGCGAGGCCGACTGACCGATCCTGTCGGCCCTCTTGGCAGGCGCCGGTGGGAGATGATCGCCCGGCCGGCGCGAACGCCGGCGGGAGCGCGCGACGAGAAGGACGGGACAGGCGCCACTTCCTCGACGGGGTGCCATCACCGCTGCCGGACTCGCGGCCGCTGCGGCGGCGCCGCACCTGACCGGCGCGCAGACCGCCTTCGCCGCGGGGAAGCCGGCGGCGCCGTCCCTCCGCCCGGCTACCGCCCGCCGCCGGCAACCGGCGGCCGCGGGATCCCGGACAACGTCGTCGAGAAGATCGCCGCGATCGACGGGCTCCCCCCGAACCCGGACGACGTCCACTCGACGCAGGGGCGGCCCGGGTGGCAAGGGCCCGAACGTGCCAGACCGGGACGAGGCCCTAACGACTGCGTGATCGTGGGCGCCGGCGGGAGCGGCCTCGCCACGGCGAAGGTCTACCGCGACCGCTTCGGCCCGGGCTCTAGGATCCTCATCCCCGACCCCCTCCCGACTTCGGCGGCCACTCGCAGCGCAACGAGTACCACGTCCCGAACGCCGCGGCCGGGGCGGGAGCTAGACCCTCCGCCGGAGATCCGCGAGAGCCTCTTCGGGGAGCGGAAACCACCGCAGCCGCTCGAGCTCCGGCGGGAGGGCCGCCGCCGGACAGGCGAGCTCGGGCGGGCGGGCCTCGATCCCGGCGACGAGCCGCCGGGCTTCCTCGAGATGGCCGGGTAGGACGGACTCGGGCGCCGTGGCGCGCGTGCAGCGGCGAACGAGCGGCTCGCCGGCGTAGGAGACGTCGTCCAGCGTCACCCGCGGCTCCGGCGAGCCGTCGCGGTGGCGCCAGAGACCCGTCTCGAGGTCGAAGCGATAGAGCGGGAGCAGCTTCCACCCGTGATCCGCCAGGAAGAGCACGGCGCCGACGAGGTATTGGAAGACGGCCTCGCTCAGGTAGTACGGGAAGGAGAGGCGGACGAGGCCGAGCTTGATGCCGGCCCGGCCGCGCAGGACCTCGGCCTCGTGGGCGGCGGACGTCTCCGGGTCGAGCTCGAGGAGCCGGTGCAGGTACGGCGCGGCGCAGAAGCAGCCGCCGCGGGCCTGGATCCCGAAGAGGTCGCCGAGGATGGCGACGACGAAGCCGGGGTGCAGCATCCCGTCCGGCCGTTCGGGCCGGGGGTGCCGGATGCCGAAGGAGACGATCGCCACGCGGCGCGGTGCCGTGTGGCCCGCCAGGCGGATGCGCGGGTTCCGCTCCCACGCGTCGAGCGCGCTCTGGACGAAGCTCTCCTCGAGCTCCACGATCGTCTCGGCGCCCACAGCCTCCTTCAGGCCGAAGACGAGGCCGGCGCGCACCGACTCGACGATCGCCGGCGTGCCGCCCTCCTCCCGGTGGCACGGGTCGGAGAGATACGTCTGGTGCTCCGGCGTCACGTAGGCGACGGTGCCGCCGCCCGGGACGGCCGGGACGGCGTTCGCGAACAGGCGCCGCTTGGCGACGAGGATCCCGGGCGTGCCCGGCCCGCCGGGGAGCTTGTGCGGGGAGAGGAAGATCGCGTCCTTGTAGGCGAGGTGCCCGTCCTCGACGTCGGGCACGGCGTTCATCTCGATCGGGAGGTGGGGCCCCGCGGCCGCGTAGTCCCAGCAGGCGAGGGCGCCGTGGCGGTGGAGGAGGATCGAGACCCCGTCGACGTCGGCGACGATGCCCGTGACGTTGGAGGCCGCCGAGAAGCTGCCGACGAGGAGCGGCCGGCCCGCGTGGCGCTCGAGCTCCTCCTCGAGCCGGACGAGGTCGACGCGCCCCTCCCCCTCCTCCGGGACGACTACGACGTCCGCGATCGACTCGCGCCAGAGGAGCTCGTTCGAGTGGTGCTCGTACGGGCCGACGAAGACGACCGGCCGCTCATCCGCCGGAATCGAGGCCGAGAGGCCGTAGCGCGCGTCGAGCCCCGCAGGGAGCGCCAGGCCGAGGATCCGCAGGAGCCGATCGATCGCCCCGGTCGCGCCCGAGCCGGCGAAGACGACGACGTCCTCGGGCCCGCCGCCGACGGCGCGGTGGACGATCCGGCGCGCGTCCTCACGCAGGCGCGTCGTCTGCAGCCCGGTGGCCGAGGCCTCCGTGTGCGTGTTGGCGTAGAGCGGCAGCACCTCGTCGCGGATGAAGTCCTCGACGAAGGAGAGCGCGCGCCCGGAGGCCGTGTGGTCGGCGTAGACGAGGCGCCGCGGCCCGAACGGGCCGGCGAGGACGACGTCGTCCCCGACCGTCGAGGTGCGGATCCGCTCGATGAGGCTCGGAGCCGCCGGCTCAGCGGCGCGAAGCCCGGCGAGGGCGCCGCGCTCGGGAGCTGCTGCGAGGGACATCGCTCTGTATTTCATCCTCCGACAGGACGCCCCTGCTCGCCGGAATCTTGCGTCCCGGAATCGGTTCGCGCGCGGAGGCCTCCCGCCGAAGCGCGACGCCCGCGACCACCAGGGCGACGCCGCCAGCCTCCGTGGCTTCGGGCACCTGGGCGAGGACTGCGACGCCGACGATCGTCGCCGTCGCCGGCAGGAGCGAGACGAGGAGGGCGTACGTGGCCCGCGCCATCCTGGCCATGGCGAGCTGGTCGAAGACGTAGGGGACGACCGAGGAGGAGACGCCCACCCCGACGCCTGCGGCGAGCGCCACCGGGTCGATCAGCGCGGGCCCGGCGTCGAGGGCGCCGATGGGCGTCACGGCGACGGCCGCGACCACCATGGCCGCCGCGAGGCCGTCGATGCCGCCAAGCTGCCGGCGCCGTGCGACCCGGTGTGCGAGCACGATGTAGAGGGCGAACAGCCCGGCGTTCGCGAACGCGAACGCGACGCCGACGGGCTCGCCGCCTATGCGGACGTCGGTCAGGAGGTAGACGCCGGCCACGGCGAGGGCGAGCGCCAGGACGTTCCTCCCCGTGCGGGCTCCGGCGGCGGCCAGCGCGATCACGGGCAGGAACTCGATCGCCGCCACGGTGGCGAGCGGGAGGCGGTCGATCGAGATGTAGAAGCACGCGTTCATCGCGGCCAGAACGACGCCCGTCGAGAGGAGCAGGCGGTGCCCGCCGGCGTCCAGGGCCGCGAGCCCGCGCCAGGGCCGGCGCCACACGGCGAGGATGAGGGCGGCGGTGACGATCCGCAGCCACGCGACGCCGAGCGGCTCCACCCGGACGAAGAGCAGGACGGCAAAGGCGGGGCCGAGGTAGTGGAAGACCGCGCTGGCGACGAAGAAGCTCTCCGGCGGCGCTTTCGCGGCGAACCGGGCGGCGCCGGCGCTCAGGGCGACGCGGAGCGGCATGCCGGCCATGCCCGAAAGTGTCCCGGTCGCGCTATCGTCCGTCCATGGCCGACCGAAGGGAATGAGGCTCACATGCCTAAGGAAGCACGGGAGAACAAAGCACCTGCCTACGAAAGCCAGCTTCTCGACGCGACGAACCGTCGCCTCCTCCTGGAGCTCCAGGAGGAGGCGAGGCTGACGGTTGCCGAGCTCGGGCGGCGCATCAACCTCTCTCCACCGGCCGTCGCCGAGCGCCTGCGGCGGCTCGAGCGGGAGGGCGTCGTCACCGGTTACCGCGCCGAGGTCGACCCGAAGGCCGTCGGGTTCCCGATCGCCGCGATCGTGCGCGTCCGGCCGACCGCGCGGCAGCTGCACAGGATCCCGGAGATCGCGCGCGCGACCCCCGAGGTGCTCGAGTGCTACCGCATCACCGGAGAAGATTGCTTCCTGCTCAGGCTCCAGCTCCGCGCGATGGACGACCTCGAGGAGATCCTCGACCGCTTCACGCCGTTCGGGCAGACGACGACCTCGATCGTGCACTCGGCGCCGGTCCCCCGCCGGCCGGTGCCGCTCGAGCCGGAGCCCTGAGACTTCCTCGCGCCCCTGGGGGAGGCACGATAGGGTCGGCGGCATGGCCTTCGAGGAGCTGATGGGGCTGACGACGCGGCTCCTGGCGAACGCGCAGGCGCTCGCCGCGGTCGCGGCGCGGCTGCGGCTCGAAGAGCTGGGCGTCGAGGGAGACCCGGCCGTCAACGCGCAGCTCGACCGCGTCATCGACGCGCTCGGCGTCCGGGAGGACTACGAGGGGCTCGACGAGGGCGAACGGTCGGTGGTGCTCTCGTTCGCCCGCTCCTACCTCAAGCAGGCCCTCGACCTCGTGGACGACCCGGCCCGCGCGGGCGCGTGGGCCTACGACGACCCGGTCCTGCTCCAGGCGCAGGGCTCGGCCTCGGCGGTCGTCGCGCGCCTGATCGGGGACGCCGGTCTCGGGGCGGAGGGCGCGCGCATCCTCGACGTCGGCACCGGCGTCGGCGGGCTGGCGGTCGCGTTCGCGCAGAGGTTCCCCCGCGCGAGCGTCGTCGGCCTCGATCCCTGGGAGCCAGCGCTTGCGCTCGCGCGCGAGAACGTCGCCGCCGCAGGCCTCGACTCGCGCGTGACGCTGGTCGCCGCGACCATCCAGGACTTCGACGACGCCGACGGCTTCGACCTCACGTGGCTGCCCTCGTTCTTCATCCCCGAGGGGGTCGTGGACGACGCGATCGAGCGGGTCCACGCGCTCACGCGCCCGGGTGGGACGATCGTCGTCGGCCTGACCTACGCCCCGGACGACGATCCGCTCGGCGCCGCGGTGGACGACCTCTTCACCGTGCGCTCCGGCGGCTCTGCGCTCGCCGCAGAGGACGCGATCGCCCGGCTCGAGCGCGCCGGGTTCGCGGACGTCGGCGAGGTGGCGCGCACCTGGGACGCGCCGCTCCGGCTCGCCGTCGGTCGCCGCTAGCGGAGAAAGCTGACGATCCCCCCGCTCGAGCCGAGCGCCGAGAAGTCGCCGCGCTCGCGGATCGCCCGCGCCACGTCCGCGAAGGCGCTTGCCGCCGCCCACGTCAGGCTGCCGCCGACGCTCACCCGCTGCGCGCCCGCCTCCGCGATCTCCCCAAGGGCGAGATTCCCGAGCGCGAGCACGTTCACCGGCTTCGAGACCGCTTCGCAGACGGCGCGGATCTCCTCGACGGAGGCGAGGCCGGGCGCGTACAGACAGTCGGCGCCCGCAGCCTCGTACGCCTGCAGGCGTTCGATCGTGTCGTCGAGGTCCGGGTTGCCGCGGATGTGGTTCTCGGCGCGGGCCGTGAGCACGAACGGGAACGGGAGCGCCCGCGCCGCCTCCGCGGCGGCCGCTACCCGCCCCGCCGCCTGCTCGAGCTCGTAGAGACCGGTCTCGGGATCCCAGTCCTCGATCGAGCCGCCCACTGCGCCTGCCTCGGCCGCCCCGGCGATCGCCCGGGCGGCGTCCTGGGGGTCGGCGCCGTAACCGTTCTCGAGGTCGGCCGAGACCGGCAGATCGGTCGCCTCGTTCAGGAGCGCGAGGTGTGCCGCGACGTCGTCGAGCGTCGCGCCCCCGTCGAGCCGCCCGAGCGTGAACGCGAGGCCCGAGCTGGTGGTAGCGAGCGCCTGGAAGCCGAGGCCCTCGAGCACGCGCGCCGATCCGGCGTCCCAGGGGTTGGGGATGACGAACGGCTCGCCGGCGTGGAGCGCGGCAAAATCGGCGGCCTTCCGCGCCTGGCTCTGCGGCGTCATGGCGGAACCTTGCCAGCCTTCGCCGGCCTGCGCCGGCCCGATCGGCCGTTTGGCGGACGCCGATCCGCGAAACAAGGATCGGCGGAAGGCGCAAGACGCCTTAGGAGGGGACACGTGGGACCCGGTGACGGTGATGTGAGCCGCGAGGAGCGCCTGGCGAGGAACGAGGTTCTCTTCCGCGAGGTCAACGAGCGGATCGAGGAGGTGAAGTCGCCGCAGGACGAAGCGACGGAATTCCTCTGCGAGTGCGGTCGCAGGGAGTGCACCGAGACGATCGCCCTCACGAAGGCCGAGTACGAAGCGGTGCGAGCGGACGCGACCACGTTCGCCGTCGTTCCGGGGCACGAGATCCCCGACATCGAGACCGTCGTCCACCGGGCGGGCGGCTACAGCGTGGTCAGGAAGGACGAGGACGAGAGCGAGATCGCGAGGGAGCACGACCCGCGCTCGCGCGGGTGACCTTCTCGAGTCAGGGAAGCCAGCCGTCGCGGTAGCGCGTCGGCTCGGTCTCCGCGAAGCGGGCGTACGCGACCTCCGCGTCGGTCGTCTCCTCCTCGACGCCGGCCCCGTGGCGCAGGGCGACGTCGTCCACCGTGTACGCGCCGCCGTTGCAGTCCTCGTCCACGTGCTCGCGCGCGCCTACGGCCAGGATCGCGCACGGCCCGTCGCCGCCGCCGAGGATCATGTGCTGCGTCCCCGGCGGGCAGTGCACGAAGTCCCACTGCCGCAGCTGCCGCTCGCGGCCCTCGACGATGAGGAGCGCCTCGCCGGAGAGCACGAGGAAGTCCTCCTGGTCGGCCTCCCAGTGGTACATCCCGATCGGCTCGCCTGGCCCGAGCACGAAGAGGACGACGCCGAGCTGCGGGAAGAGGGTCTCGGCCTCCTCGTCCGTCCAGCCGGTGAAGGGCAGGCTGTTGCCCCGCCCCGGGCGACGGCGCCAGCGTGCCTCACGGGCGTTGAGGACGAACCACCCCTCGCCGGCGGGCGCGAGCCCCGTCTCGGTCTGCTCGAGCGCGGCCTCGGGAACCATGGCCCGATCATAGAGACACGTCCGCGAGCACTCCCCGCTCAGGCGTAGCGGAGCGCGTCCCCCGGCCGGAAGCGGACCGCACGGCGCACCGGCAGCAAGAGCACGAGCAGCGCGAGCGCGACGGTGCCGACGAGGGCGATCAGGAGGTTCCACGGGGGGAACGCGACGGGAATCCTGACGTCGATGATCTCCCAGACGAGCCAGACGAGCAGGCGGTTGAGCGCGTAGCCGAGGGGGACGCCGAGCAGCCAGCCCACGAGCGCGAGCGCGATCCCCTCGGTGGTGAAGATGCGGCGGACGTCACGGGCGCGGGCGCCGATGCAGCGGAGGACGCCGATCTCGCGGGTGCGCTCGAGCACGTTCGTCGTGACGGCGTTCGCGAGCCCGACCATGCTCATCGCGACGACCAGGAACCCGAGGATGGCGATCGTGGTCGTGATCGTGCGGTTGGCGGCGATCTCGTCGCGCTCCGCGATGTACGTGATCTCGGTGGCAACCTGGTAGCCGAGCTCGGCCAGACGGTCCTCGACGAGCGTCGTCGTCCGATCGACGAGCCCGTGGTCGGGCGAGGTCGTGCGGATCCAGTAGGTGCTGGCCCCGGTCGGCCGGTCGAGCGCCTCGCGCAACGTCGTCAGCGGAACGTAGAGCACGGTTCCGTTCTCCTGCTGGTTCGTCGCGATGCCGACGATTCCGAGCTCCGCGGGCCCGACCGCCGTCACGACCCTGACCCTGTCGCCGACCTCGACGCCCAGTCGCTCGGCGAGGTTCCGCTCGATCACGGCGACCCGCTCGCCGGCCTCCTCCTCGGCGGCGCTGAACCAGCGGCCGCCGGCCAGCCGGTACTCCAGGAGCGGCTCGAGCGGGACGCCCCAGACGAAGGCCTCCTGGCCGGCGATCGCGACCTCGTTGGTGAGCGCGGGCTGCGCCTCCGCGACGCCGGGGGTCGAGCGGATCGCCTGCTCCGCGCGCTCGTCGAAGAGCGCGCGCCCTCGCGTGAAGATGCGAACGTCCTCGAGGTGGCCGCTCCAGCTCAGGCGCGAGCTCTCGGCCACCGCGGCCGCGAGGCCCATGACCGCGAGCAGGTTGCCGACGGCGAGCGCGACGATCAGCGCCGTCGCCAGGCTGCGCCGCTTGCGCCGCCCCACGCTGCGCAGCCCGATCTGCATCGTCCGCGGTAGGAACCGCGCGCGGCGCAGCACGCGGTCGGCCGCGTCTTCGGCGCCGACCGCGGAGCCCGTGGCCTCGAGCGCCTCACGTAGGTCGACGCGAACGCCGCGGCGGACAGCCGGCAGCGCGGCGAGCATCGGCACGAACAGGCCGGCGAGGATGCTGACGACCAGCACGACCGGGTCGACGCCGAAGCCGACGTCGACCGCCCAGAACATCCTCCCGAAGTAGCCCGCGAGCAGGCTCGAGAGGACGATGCCGAGCCCCGCGCCGACGAGAGCGCCGAGCGCGCCGAGCAGCCCCGCCGTCCTCAGGTACACGAGCGCCACCTGGCGGCGGCGTGCACCGAGCGCGCGCATGATCCCGATCTCGCCCGTCTGCTCCGCGACGAGCGTGGTCATCGTGTTCGAGATCAGGACCAGCGCCGAGAGCAGCGCCAGCACCGTGATCACGCTCAGGAACTTCGAGAACTGCTCGGTATCGGCCTTGCCCGGCCAGTCGCCGGCAGAGCGCACCTCCGGCAGGTTCCTGAAGCCGGTGAACCCGGGGACCGTCTCGAGGTAGCCCCGCACGGCGTCGACCGTCGCCGCGGCCGCTTCCGGGCTCGTGTCGCGCAGGCGGAGCGCCAGCTCGCCGTAGCCGGCCTCGCCGCTCAGCGCCTCCACGGTGTCCGCCGTGGCGTAGAGGACGATCACGCTCTCGTCCTGGACGAGCTCACCGCCCGGAAGGCTGCGGCCCCGGCCGCTGACCAGGAGGTCGGCGCTCTCGCCGGCAGCGCCGACGAAGGTGAGGGTGTCGCCGGCGCGCCCGTCGTAGACGCCGACGTTCGCGTCCTGGACGTCGGCGAGCACCTCGCCGGGGCCGGGAAACCCTCCCGACTCGACGCGCACGAGATCGACGCCCTGGCGCGCAAAGTCGGGTACGCCGATCACGAGCGCCCGGGCGCGCCGCTCGCCCACGAGCACCCGCGTGTCCACACCCGAGCGGGGCTCGACGGCGGCAACGTTGGGTAGCGACGCAAGTGCCTCGAGCTGCTCGTCGGTGAGCTCGAGCGGGCGCATCGAGACCGTCACGTCCGCGAGGAGGCCGTCCCGGACCTCCTCCTGCATCGCACGGTCGATCAGCGTCGGAACTGCGAGGAACGAGATGCTCGCGACGGCTAGCGCGAGCGTCGCCACCGCGAAGAACGCGCGGGCACGCCGCCGGGACAGGTCGGTCACCGACTTGCGGGACGACGCGGAGAGCATCCGTCGCCTCAGCCGTCCACGACGACGCCGTCGCGGATCGTGACCACCCGCCTGGCCCGGCCCGCGAGCTCGCGGTCGTGCGTCACGAACAGGATCGTCTTGCCCTCGCCGTTCAGCCGCTCGAAGAGCTCGAACATCTCGGCCGCCGTGACGGTGTCGAGGTTCCCGGTCGGCTCGTCGCCCACGATCAGTCTCGGGTCGGACGCGAGCGACCGCGCGATCGCGACACGCTGCTGCTCCCCGCCCGAGAGCTCGGCCGGGAGGTGGTCGAGCTTGTCCTCGAGACCGACCAGCTCGAGGTTGTGCCTCCCTCGCTCGAAACGCTCGCGCTTCGAGCCGCGGCGCGCGAAGTCGAGCGGCAGCACCGTGTTCTCCAGCGCGGAGAGCGTCGGCAGGAGCTGGAAGAACTGGAAGACGATGCCGACGTTCGCGCCCCGCCAGACCGCCAGCTCCTCCTCGCTCAGCTCGTTCAGGGAGCGTCCGTCGACCGTGACCGTCCCGGCCGTCGGCCGGTCGATGCCCGTGATCATGTTCAAGATCGTCGACTTGCCGCTCCCCGACGGGCCGACGACGGCGACCATCTCGCCGGCGGCGATCGAGAGGTCGACGCCGCGCAGGGCACGGTAGTCGACCTTGCCCATCCGGTACACCTTCTCGACGCCCTCGAGCTCGATCAGGGGCGTCCCGGTTTCCTTCCGGCTCGGCGTCTCGGCGTCGGAGAGAGGCTCGACCGTCACCGGGAGAGCATCCCAGGCAGGCTCACCGCCGCCCATCGGGGGAGCTACTGATCTGCGCGGGGAGGATTACCGAGCCGGCCTCGTTGACAAGCGCGCCGCCGTGCGCGTAGACTCCCCGGCCGTTGCCGGTCGCCCGACCGGCGCCCCGACGAAAGGAGGCCACATGCGATCCAGCTCCATGTCCGCTGTGCGCGGCCTCCGCGTCGCGGACGCGCGCTCCCTGCGCGCGTTCTAGACACCCGGCCGCGAGAGCGCCGGTTCCGGCCGCCGACCCGCTTCGGCGCGCCCGTCCATCCCTATGCCAGGAGGAATCCCTTGCCCGACCTGCTCGCATCCACGACCCGTTCCGTCCCGACGACGCGCGAGAGGAGGAAGCGCCGTGATCTCGACAGAGACCCACCGACACCTGATCCGTGAGCGCACGCGCGAGCTGATCGCGCGCGCCGAGCTCCTGCGGCAGGTCGAGCATGCCCGCGCGCCCCGGCGCCGGGCGACCCTCGGCACGCTGCGCCTGCGGGCGCGCCGGCGGGCGACCCGCTCCCCGGCGGGTGTCTGACGATCCTGGGGCGGGCGGCCTCGCGCCGCCCGCCCCTCGACCCCTTCACGTCGACGAGCCGGCGCCGGTTCGGTAGCGGAGATAGATCGTCCCGCTGCCGAAGCGGCGCTCGTCCACGAGCCCCAGCTCGAGGCGGACGCCTTCGGGAAGCGCTCGCTTGCCTCTTCCAACGACGACGGGCATGAGGAAGAGGTGCAGCTCGTCCACCAGCCCTGCCGCGAACGCCTCGGCGGCGAGACCGGGGCCGCCGACCAGCACGTCGCGTTCGGCCGCCGCCTTCAGCTCCCGGACCCGCTCGGGGTCGAAAGCCCGCTCGATCCGCGTCCTGGCGGTGCTCACGGTCGCCAGCGTCCGGGAGTACACGATCTTCTGGGCCGCCCGCCAGAGCTGGGCGAAGTCGTGCATGGCACGCGACTGCTCGGCGAGACTGGGGTCGGTTTCCCAGCCCGCCATCGTCTCGTAGAGCCGGCGCCCGTAGAGGTACGTCCCGACCTCGCGCTCGAGGTCGTTGACGAACGCGTGCACCTCCTCGTCCGGCTCGGCCCAGTCGAACCTGCCGGCTTCGTCCTCGACATACCCGTCGAGCGACGCGATCGCCGCGTAGATCAGCTTCCCCATCCGGCCTCCGTCTGTGGCCCTAACCTCATGGGAGAGCTTTACACGCGCCGACGGCCAGCGCTCCGCTGCGACAGGGGAGGGCGTTACCCGCTTCTCTCCACCTCCAGTCTATTCCGCACAGGGGGCTTGCGGCAAGCCCCGGGTCGTGCCGCATAATCACCGGCCGCAAGCCAGGGACTACGGAAATGGGAGGAGCGAAATGCGTGTGTCGTTGTCGACGTATCCGGCCGGACTGTGGCTTTGACCGAGCATGCGGTGGTGATCGCAGGAGGCGGCCCGACCGGGCTGATGTTGGCGGGTGAGCTGGCGTTGGCGGGGGTGGACGTCGTCATCGTCGAACGACGCACCAGTCAGCATGTCGACGGATCGCGAGCCGGGGGTCTTCACTCCCGCACCATCGAGGTGCTCGATCAGCGTGGCATCGCGGGACGATTCCTCTCGGCGGGTCAGGCGATGCAGGTCCAGGGCTTCTCCGGCATCCCCTTGGACATCAGCGACTTCCCCACCCGCCACAACTACGGGCTCGCGTTGTGGCAGAGCCACTTCGAGCCCATCCTGGCCGGCTGGGTCGGCGAGCTCGGGGTTCCGATCCTTCGGGGTCGCGAGGTGGTGGGCTTCGCTCGAGACGACACCGGCGTCGACGTGGAGCTGACCGGGGACACGTCGCTGCGAGCGGAGTACCTCGTCGGGTGCGACGGCGGACGCAGCCTTGTCCGCAAGGCCGCCGGCATCGACTTCGCCGGGTTGGATCCCTCGACCAGCTGGATGATCGCCGAGGTGGAGATGGACGAGGAGCCGGAGCTGGGCTTCCGTCGCGACAGCGTCGGCACCCATGCCCTCGGTCGGAGGGAACCCGGGGAGCCGGTTCGGGTGGTGCTGACCGAGCGGCACCTCGAGCACGACGTCGAGCCCAGCATGGCGGACCTTCGGGCGGCACTCGTCGACGTGTACGGGACGGACTTCGGGCTGCGCCGCGCCAGCTGGGTCTCCAGGTTCACCGACATGACCCGGCAGGCGGCCTCCTACCGCCGGGGTCGTGTGCTGCTGGCCGGGGACGCCGCCCACGTGCATCCCCCGCAGGGAGGCCAGGGCCTCAACACCGGCGTGCAGGATGCCGTGAACTTGGGATGGAAGCTGGCCCAGGTGGTGAACAAGACGTCACCCGAGAGCCTCCTGGACACCTACCACGCCGAACGGCATCCGGTCGGTGCCCGGGTGGTGCACAACACGATGGCGCAAGTCGCGCTCAGCAGCCCCGACGACCGTCACCAAGCCCTCCGCGACACCATGACCGAACTGCTGGGCATGGACGAGCCGCGCAGGCGCATCGCCGCGATGCTCTCCGGTCTCGACATCCACTACGACCTCGGAGACGGACACCCGCTGCTCGGGCGGCGCATGCCCGACCTCGACGTGCACACCGCGGACGGTCCCACGCGCGTGTTCACCCTGCTGCACGACGCTCGGCCCGTGCTCCTCAACCTCGGCGCACCCGGCAGTTTCGACATCTCACCCTGGGCGAATCGAGTCCGGTTCGTCCACGCCGGGCACGATGGCGTGTGGGAGCTCCCGGTCCTGGGTCACGTGGCAGCCCCCGCTGCTGTTCTGATCCGACCCGATGGATACGTCGCCTGGGTGGGCGACGGCACGGACACCGGATTGCGCGACGCGCTGACTACGTGGTTCGGATCACCTGACGTCCCCTCGTCTTCCAGAGCAGCGCTCATCAACCGGTTCGAGTCCGCTGAGATCGGCGAGCGATCGGAATAGAACGATGTCCCTGTCTGCAGGGACATCTGTTGGTAAGGTCGACATCAAGCGAATGGAGCTAGCCGGACTCGAACCGGCGACCTCCTGGGTGCGATCCAGGCGCTCTCCCAGCTGAGCTATAGCCCCGCGCGGGTGACAGTCTAGCGGCGGTCGGCGCGCGAGCACGCGGTCGCTAGTCTCTCTCCGGGCGATGAGTCCGGGTGCGTCCGGCCGTCCCACACAAGAAGATGACTCACGAAGACGGGAACAGGCCGCTCGCCATCCGGCTGCGCGGCGTCGTCAAGCGCTACGGGCCGATCACCGCCGTGAACGGGCTCGACCTCGACGTCCCCGAGGGGACCTGCGTCGGCCTGCTCGGGCCGAACGGGGCCGGCAAGTCGACGACGATGCGGCTCCTGACGGCGCAGGCGATCGCGGACGAGGGCGAGCTCGAGCTGCTCGGCTTCCGCCTCCCGGACGAGTCGAAGCAGGCGCGGGCGCAGCTCGGCGTCACGCCGCAGCTCGACAACCTCGACACGACGCTGACCGTGGAGCAGAACCTTCGCGTCTTCGCGCACCTCTACCGCATCGACCGAGCGCACCGGCGCGAGGCGATCGAGCGCGCGCTCGGCATCGCCAAGCTCGGCGACCGGCGGGACACGCGCGTGGACAAGCTCTCGGGTGGGATGCGCCGGCGGCTGCTGATCGCTCGCTCTCTCGTGCACCGGCCCCGGCTCCTCCTCCTCGACGAGCCCACGGTCGGCCTCGACCCGCAGGTGCGGCAGGAGCTCTGGGCGCTCATCGACCTCCTCCGCGCGGAGGGCACCACCATCCTCATGTCCACGCACTACATCGAGGAGGCCCAGCGGCTCTGCGACACGGTCACGATCATGTCCCACGGCTCCGCCGTCGCGGCAGGCCCGCCGTGGGAGCTCGTCGCCGAGCACGCGGGCGCGGAGGCGCTCGAGGTCTACGGCCCGCCGCCGCGGCTCGCGGAGGTCGAGGCGGAGGCGCGCGCGGCCGGGCTCCGGACGCGCCGCACCGGGACGAGCGTGGCCGTCCTCGGCGGCGACGGCGGGAACGGGCTCGCGCTCGAGGGGGAGCGGCGTGCGGCGAACCTCGAGGACGTCTTCGTCCTCCTCACCGGCGAGGAGATCGCCTGATGGCGGCCGTGCAGCAGCGCGCCCCGCGCCTCGGCCGGCTCGAGCGGCCCGCGCTCACCGGCGTGCTCGTGCGCGAGGTCGTCAACTTCTCCTCGTACTGGCGCTCGGCGTCCTTCTCCTCGACGGTGGAGCCGACGATCTACCTGCTCGCGTTCGGGTTCGGCTTCGGCTCGATCGTGAGCCAGGTCGCCGGCTACGACTACGTCGACTTCATCGGGACGGGGATCGTCGCCACCGCCGTCCTCTTCTCGAGCGCGTTCCCGGCCATGTTCGGGACGTTCGTCAAGTACCAGTTCCAGCGCACCTACGACGCGATCCTGGCCGCGCCGGTGGACACGGAGGAGCTCGTCACCGCCGAGGCGCTGTGGATCGCCGCACGCGCCGGGTTCTACGGCTGCGTTCCGCTCGTCGTCGCGCTCTTCTTCGGTCTCGACCCCGCCTGGGGGATGCTCGCCGTGCCCGGGATCGCATGGCTCTCCGGCCTCGGCTGGGCGTGCTTCGGGATCTCGATCGCGGGCTTCGCCAAGTCCTTCGAGAACTTCAACTACGTGATGAGCGCGGTCTTGACACCGCTCTTCCTCGTCGCCGGCACGTTCTTCCCGCTCACCGAGCTGCCGCAGGTCGTCCAGGTCCTCGCCAATCTCAACCCGCTCCACCACACCGTCGAGCTCGTCCGGGCCGCCGCCTTCGGCTGGAACGGCTGGACCGACCTCGCGCGCGTCGGCGCGCTCGTCGCTTTCGCCCTCGTCATGTGGCGGATCGCCGTCTTCGCCATGACGAGGAAGCTCGTGGACTAGTCCTCCCGCGCGTCTGCGCCGTGGTCCACGACCTGGGCGTCGAACCAGTGGTGGAGAGCGCCGACAAGGGCTGGGTCGCCGGCCCGGTAGACGATGCGGGCGCCGCCGGGCACCTCCTCGTAGGCGATCTCGAAGCGGCGGAAGCCCTCCTGCAGCTCGGCCAGGCCGGGCATCTCCATGCCGTGGATCGCGGCCGGGTCGCCCACCTCACCACGGCGGAACTTCGCCGCCTCCTCGCGCAGGTGGGTGCGGATCAGCGCAGTCTGCTCGGCGTCGTCCGGGTCGTCGGCGGTGACCGTCTGGGCACCGCCGTCGAGGCTCTTGGCGAAGACGTGCGTCGTCCGCTCGAGGTCGAACGGCATCACCAGGGCGCCGCGCTCGGCGACAAGCTCCTGCCGGTCGGGCTCGCCGTCGCCGGAGAGCGCCCAGGCGCCGACGGCGAGCGCGGCTGCGGCGACTGCGAGCGCCGCTCCGAGGACTGCCGCCCTACGCGTCGTCATCGAGCGCCTCCCGCAGCGTGCCGAGGACGCGGAGGACGTCCTCGCGCGCGTCCTCGGGGATCCGGTCGAGCAGGCTCGCGAACCGCCGCCGGCGGGCCTCCTCGATCTCGGCGGCGATCCGCTCGCCGCTCTCCGTGAGCCGGACGAGGACGGCGCGGCCGTCGGTCGGATGCGGCCCTCGCTCAGCCCAGCCGCGGGAGACGAGCTGGCCGGCGAGGCGGCTGACGGTGCTCTTCTCGAGCCGCAGGCGGGCGGCGAGGTCGCGCTGCGTCAGGCCGTCGTCGCGGGCGAGCTCGGCGAGCGCGTGCGCCTCGGAGACCGGCACCGGCTTCCCGCAGGGGGTCTCGCTCGGCCGGTGGAGACCGAAGGCGCGGACGAAGGCGACCACCTGCTCCTGCAGGAGCGCCGCGTCGGCGCGGACGTCTACGGACATGGTTGGATTCTACAACTACTTGGTTCGACTAGGCAACTATCGAACGGCGACGAGCCCGCAGCGGGGCGGCCCTGCCCCAGGGTCTGACCCCGGGGGCATGACCGCCAGGGACTGCCGCCGTCCGGAATGGCCGACCGGGCTCGACCGGCTCGCGAAGCGGCAGCCCGGCGCAGTCTCGTCCCACGCGGCCATGCCCTAGGGTCTGACCCCGGGGCATGGCCGCCAGGGACTGCCGCCGCGCGCCGCCCGGCGGCCGAGGCGCCGGCTTCTACGATGACGCCGTGCGCGCCCTCGTTCTCGACGCCGACCGCGAGCCCGCGCTCGCCGAGCTGCCCGAGCCTTCCGGCGACGGGGAGCTCGTACGCGTGCTCGCCTGCGGCCTCTGCGGCACGGACGTGCAGAAGATCGGCCGCGCGGCGCCCGGCACCGTGCTCGGGCACGAGGTCGTCGCCGAGGACGCGGGCGGGCGGCGCGTCGCGGTCGTCCACCACCTCCCCTGCAGCGAGTGCGAGCGCTGCCGGGCCGGCCATGAGACGACGTGCGAGCGCTTCCCGGCGCCCACGATCGTCCCCGGCGGCTTCGCCGAACGCGCCCGGGCGGCAGCGACCGTCCCACTCCCGGACGGCCTCGATGACGCCGCCGGCACGTTCGCCGAGCCGCTCGCGTGCGTCCTGCGGGCGCTCGAGCGCGTCCCGCGCGGGCGCGTCCTCGTCGTCGGCTGCGGCTTCGCCGGTCTCCTCTTCGTGCAGGCGCTCGTCCGCCGAAGCGACGACGTCTACGCCGCCGACCCGCTCCCGCACCGCCTCGACCTCGCGCTCGGCTACGGCGCCGCGCCGGCGAACGGGCCCGTGGACGCCGCCGTTCTCTGCACGCACGCGGGCCTCGACGCCGCGCTCGCCGCGCTCGAGCCGGGCGGCACGCTCCTCCTCTTCTCCTGGCTCACGGAGCCGGCGCCGGTGGACTTCGAGGCGGTGCTGCGGCGCGAGCTCTCGCTCGTCGGCTCCTGCTCGGCCACGCCGGCGGCGATGCGCGAGGCGGTCGCCCTCCTCCCCGGGCTCGACCCGATCCCGACCGTGACCCTACCGCTCGAGCGCTTCGTCGAAGGGCTCGACCTCTACCGGAGCCACGAGGCCGTGAAGGTCGTCCTCGCGCCGTGAGGGCGCTCCTCTACCACGGCCCCGGCGACCTGCGGGTGGAGGAGGTGCCCCGGCCCGAGCCCGGCCCCGGCGAGGTGCTCGTCAGGGTGGAGGTCGCGCTCACGGACGGCACCGACGCGAAGGCCTTCCGCCGCGGCCACCCGCTCCTCCTCGCCGAGACCCCGAGCCCGTTCGGGCACGAGCTCTGCGGGATCGACGTCGCCACCGGCCGGCGCGTCGTGCCCGCGAACTCGGCCCCGTGCGGCGAGTGCGTGCCGTGCCTCCGCGGGGAGGAGACGCTCTGCAAAAACCTGCGGCCGTTCCTGAACGGCGCCTACGCGGAGTTCGTGCTCGTCCCGGAGCGGATCGCGCGCCGCAACCTCCTCCCCGTCCCGGCAGGGCTCGCGCCCGAGGTGGCGGCGTTGGTGGAGCCGCTCGCGTGCTGCCTGCACGGGATCGAGCGCGCGACGGTGGAGCCGGGTCAGACGGTGGCCGTTCTCGGGCCCGGGCCGATCGGGCTCATGCTCTGCGCGGCGGCGCGCGACGCAGGAGCGACGGTGGTTGCCGTCGGCGGCCGCCCGGAGCGGCGCGAGCTGGCGCGGGAGTTCGGGGCGCTGCCGGGAGACGGCGCAGGCGCCGACGTCGTCCTCGAGGCCGTCGGCTCCGCGGACGCCTGGCGTGACGCGCTCGAGATCGTGCGCCCCGGCGGCACCGTCCTCTTCTTCGGCGGCCGCGAGCTGGCGGTGGACACCTTCCGCCTCCACTACGAGGAGCTGACGCTGCGCGGCGCGTTCCACCACACGCCGCGCACGGTGCGCGCCGCGCTCGCCTTCCTGGCCAGCGGCGCCTATCCGTGGGAGCGGCTCGTCACGCACCAGGTGACGCTCGAGGAGGTCGCCGGCCTCTTCACCGACCCGCCGCCGGACCTGCTCAAGGCGGCGGTTCTGCCCTAGCCCGTTCGAGGGTGCCGCGTCCTAGACTGCCGCCCCCCGCCGTTCGGTCGCCTCGCGCTGGATCGTCGTGAAGTCGATCTTCCCCACCTTCGTCCGCGGCAGCTCGGCGGCGAAGTCGACCTCGCGCGGGCACGACCACTTGATCAGGCGCAAGCGGCAGTGGCCGATCAGCTCGCCCGCGAGCTCATCGCCGGCCGCGTCCGGCTCGCGCGGGACGACGACGGCGACGACCCGCTCCCCCTGCGACGCGTCGGGCACGCCGATCACGCACGCCTCCGCCACGGCCGGGTGGTCGTAGAGCGCCGTCTCGACCTGCGCCGGGAAGACGTTGAACCCGGACGACTTGATCATCCGCTTCAGGCGCGAGGTGAAGTAGAAGAAGCCGTCCTCGTCCATCCGCCCGATGTCGCCGGTGTGAAGCCAGATGCGCCCGTCCGGGTGCAGGCGGAGGGCCGCGGCGGTCGCTTTCGGGTCGTCGAGGTAGCCGAGCATCACCGGCGGGCCGGAGACGCAGATCTCTCCCTCCTCGCCGACGGGCACCTCCTCGGTCTCGCCGGCGCGGCAGACGGAGACGAGGATGTCCGGGAAGGGGATGCCGATGCTGCCGGGTCGCGACTCGCCGAGCGGCATCCCCATGATCCCGGTGACGGCCTCGGTGAGGCCGTAGCCCTCGAGCAGCCGTACGCGCCCGCCGCGCTCGGCGACGAGCTCCTCGAAGCCGAGGCGCACGGGCTCCGGGAGCGAGTCCGCCCCCGAGAACGCCGCCCGCAGCGAGGAGAGGTCCGCTTTCCGTAGCGCCGGGTTCCGCGTCAGCGCCTCATACAGCGTCGGGACGCCGGCGATCAGCGTCGGCCGCTTCTTGCGCAGGAGCTCCGCGGTCGACTCGGGGCTGAAGATGGGCACGAGGAGGAGCCGACAGCCGCTCAGGAGGCCCGCGTTCACGAGCGCGGCGAGGCCGAAGCCGTGGAAGATCGGCAGCGCCGCGAGGATCGTGTCGTCGGGGCCGAGGCCGACCCACGCCCGCACCTGCAGCGCCTCGGTGACGAAGCTCCGGTGCGAGAGGACGATGCCCTTGGGCGCCCCGGTCGTCCCGCCCGAGTAGAGGATCGCCGCCGGCTCGTGCGGGCCCACGGACGGCTGCGGCGCCGTCGGGTGCTCGGCGGCCATGAGCTCCGACCACCAGCGAACGCGCGGGTCGGGCGGGACGCGCGGAATCTTCCGCCCGCGCGTCACCCAGAAGCCGACGCGCTTCGGGAGCGAGAGGTCGTCGGCGATCCGCGCGAGCACGAGGTGCTCGAGCGGCGTCGGCTCCTCGATGTCGGCGAAGCTCCGGTAGAACGCGTCGAGGGTGACGGCGATCCGCGAGCTGCTGCGGTTGAGAAAGCCGGCGACCTCGGCCGGCGTCGAGAGCGGGTGGATCATGGACGCGACGGCGCCGAGCCTCGCGGCGGCGTAGACCGGGATCACGCCCTGCGGCGACGTCGGCATCGAGATCGTGATCCGGTCACCCCGGCCGAGGCCGAGCGAGGCGAGCGCCGCTGCGCAGCGGTCGACCGCCTCGCCGAGCTCGCGGTACGTCGCCGTGGCGCCCAGGAAATCGTAGGCCGTAGCGTCGTGGTTCCGGCGCACGGACCCCATCAGGGCCTCGTAAAGCGTGACCTCCGGATACTCGATCGTCTCCGGGACGTCGCCGTAGAAGCGAAGCCAGGGCCGGTCGGCGGCGCTGACGGCGCTCATCGCTCCCCCGCCTGCACCGGCACCTGCGGGAGCGGCGGCTCGTGCGCCCGCGGGTCCTCGAGATAGGCGCGCACGCTCCGCGCGAGCCTCGCGGCGTGCGAGCCGTCGAGGTAGCGGTGGTCCATCGTCGCCGAGAGCGTCAGCACGGGCCGAGCGACGACCTCGCCGTCGCGGACCACGGGCTTCGGCGTCACCTCGGAGACGAGGCCGAGGAACGGGACGCGGTAGAAGGGCGAGAGCGGCGCGTACGCGTGTTGGACGCCGAACATGCCCACCGAGGTGACGAGCGCGCTCCCGAAGGGGTGGGCGGGGAGCCCGAAGCGGCGCAGGTCGACGCCGACGTCCGCGGTCAGCCACGTCACAAACCGCAAAGCGAGGCGGAGGACCGGCCCGGGCGTCAGCGCGAGGAGCCGCTTCGAGCGTCCGAAGTCGCGGTCGTCGCCGGTGCGGATCTTCGCGGCCCGGGCCGAGAGCTCCTCGGCGATCTCGACCGCCGACTTCGTGTCGGCGTCGCGAACGCGGACGCCGGAGAGGTCCTTGCCGCCGTCGACGGAGACGACGAAGAAGATCGCCACCGTGTCCCGCGGGACGAAGCGGCCGCGGCGCTTGCGGACGTTGAGGTCGGGGCTCTCGCCGAGGGCGTGGGCGATCGCGCGCCCGACGAGGTGCGTAACGGTGACGCGGGCGCCGGTCGCCGCCCGGGCCTCTTCGACGAAGGCGAGCAGCTCGGTCGCGTCGATCTCCAGGTCGCCGTAGATCTGGGGGTCGAGCGGGCCCCGCCACGTCGCGGAGGCCACCTTGCGCCATCCTTCCGCTCGCATCGCACACCACCCTCGACAGTGGGCCGCGTGGGACCCACGTCACAAGCGTCACTTGTGCGCGTCCGGAGTGGACGGTAGCGCTCGGCCGGGGGCGAGTCAATGGAGCGCGGCGAAGACCGGGGCTACCCCCGGGGCGGGGCCCGGGACGGCACCGATGTCGAGCGGCGCGTCCGGGCGTAGCGTCGATCGCATGAGAGACGACAGGTTCCAGCGCAGGGCCCGGGCACTCCCGGCAACTGTGCTCGCCGCCGCGCTCCTCGGGGCGGCCGCATGCTCGTCCGGCGAGGCGGAAACGCCCGCCGCGGACGAGGCGCCGGGGCAGACGAGCAGCGCTCCCGAGCCGGCGACCACGGGCACGGAGATCGCCACGACGGAGGAGGCGACGGAGCCTCCGGTGACCGCGGTCGAGAGACGCTGGCGCCGCTCGGTCGAACGCTACGAGAAGCGTCTCGAGCGCCAGATCCTGCTCGGCGGCATCGTCACGCACGCCTCCATGCGGCGCGACGCCCGCGTCTTCGCGGACTGCCCGCGCATGCTGGAGGACGCGGGAGACCCCGGTCGGTACGCGCCCGCGGCGAGGATCGTCGAGCGCGCCTGCACGCGCCTCGCGAAGGCGAAGCGCCTGCTCCTCCAGGCGCTCGACGCGACCGACGCGGGCGGCGCGGTCGTCGCCGGGACGCCCGAGGAGGACATCTTCGACCGCGCGTTCCCGGGAGCCATCGAGGCCTCCGGGAACGGTCACTACGACCTGCAGCGGGCGCTCGAGCGGGCCCGTCGGATCGCGGACGAGATCGAGAGCCAACAGTAAGGCGCGAGCCGCCGGGGGAGGCGTCGGTCACCCGGCCCGGCGGACGAGCGTGACGCCGTCGCGCACGGTGAGCATCACGGCGACGACGGCGGGATCCGAGGCGATCCGGTCGTTCAGCGCGGCGAGCGCGCGCGTCTCGGGCGTGTCGTCCTCCTCCGGGGCGAGCACGCGGCCCGACCAGAGCGTGTTGTCCAGGGCCATGAGACCGTCACGGGCCAGGCGTGGCAGCAAGGCGTCGTAGTAGGAGGGGTAGTTGGGCTTGTCGGCGTCGACGAAGACGAGATCGAACTCGCCCTCGAGCCGGGCGATGGTCTCGAGCGCGGGCCCGAGGTGGACCGTGACGCGATCCGCGAACCCGGCCTCATCGAGGTAGCGCCGTGCGATCTCCGCGTGGGCCTCCTCGACCTCGCACGTGTCGATGTGCCCGCCTGGCGGAAGCGCGGACGCCATCGAGATCGCCGAGTAGCCGCTGTAGGTGCCGACCTCGAGGACGCGCCGGGGTCGGAGGGCGAAGACGAGGAACTCGAGCAAGCGTCCCTCGATCGTCCCCGTGAGCATCTCCGGCCGGTCGAGGGTCTCCCGCGTCTCGGCGGCGAGCCCGAGCAGGAGGTCGCCGGGCGGCGTCGTGTGCTTCTCCGCGTAGCGCTCGATCTCCTCCGGGACGATGAACGTCACCTGGGCACCCTCTCGACGCGGGACCCGCCGACGATCGCCTCCCGGCCGTCGGCGAAGCGGACCCAGGCCTTGCCGCCGCCGTCGTAGTCGCGGCCCCAGACGACGAGCGTCGCCTCCTCCTCGCCGTCGACGCGGCACTGCTCGCCGCCCTCGGGGTCGACGCCGCGCCAGACGCGCACGAACGGGTTGTCCTCCCACTCGCGCCCGATCGTCGTCTCCTCGCTGTGGCCGGGGTAGACCGCCGTGCCGTGCGGGAGGGCCATGAGCACGTCCAGGACGGAGGCGCGCAGGTCGGCGAAGGCCTCGCGCGTGCCGCCGACCGAGCCCGCGAAGAGCGCGTCGCCGGTGAAGACCGCCTCGCCGTCGACGACGAACGAGAGCATCCCGGGCGTGTGGCCCGGCGTCCGCAGCGCCTGAATGCGGAGGTCGCCGGCTTCCACGACCTCCCCGTGGCCGAGCGCTTCCGCGCCCTCGATCTCCTCCTCCGGGGCGGCGAGGACACGCAGGTCGTAGCGCTCGGCGAGGTAGGCGTGGTTGGAGACGTGATCCTCGTCGCCGTGCGTCGTCAGGAGGAGGGTCGGCTCCACCTCCAGCCGGTCCACGGCGGCCAGCAGCGGCTCGAGCGGAGCCCCTGAGTCGATGAAGACCGCCGATCCGCCGGAGTGGTCCGCGACGAGGTACGCGTTCGAGAGCCACCGCGGATCCATGCTCCGCTCCACGATCACCGCGCCGGTAGCATGCCAGTCGGAAGCGGACTGGGAGGTATCAGCGCATGGCCGGCCTCATGAGCCGCACGTCGAACGTCGTCAAGGCGTGGATCTCGAAGCTCCTCGATCGCGCCGAGGATCCCTCGGTCACGCTCGACTACTCGTACGAGAAGCAGCTCGAGATGCTCCAGAAGGTGAAGAAGGGCGTCGCCGACGTCGTGACGGCGAAGAAGCGACTCGAGCTCCAGTCGCAGAAGCTCGAGGCGGAGCTGCCGAAGCTCGACGAGCAGGCGCGCAGGGCGCTCGCCGCCGGCCGGGAGGACCTCGCCCGCGCCGCCCTCGAGCGCAAGGCCTTCGCCCAGCAGCAGCTCCAGGGCCTCGACGAGCAGGTCGCCGGGCTCGAGGCCCAGCAGGAGAAGCTGATCGCCAACGAGAAGCGACTCTCCACGAAGGTCGAGGCGTTCCGGAGCCAGAAGGAGGTCATCAAGGCCCAGTACTCCGCCGCCGAGGCCCAGACGCGGATCGGCGAGGCGGCGAGCGGGATCGGCGAGGAGATGGCCGACACCGGGCTCGCCATCCAGCGCGCCAAGGACAAGACCGAGCAGATGCAGGCGCGCGCCGCCGCGGTCGACGAGCTCGTCGAGGCGGGGACACTGGAGGACTTTACGACTGGCGAGACGGCCGTCGAGCGCGAGCTCGCGCAGCTCACCGCGCAGAGCCAGGTCGACGAGGAGCTCGCGCGGCTCAAGGGCGAGCTCGAGGCCGGCGAGGCGAAGAAGGAGCTGGAGCAGTGATCGTCAGGCTGATGGGCGAGGGGCAGTACCGGGCGAGCGACGACCTCCTCGGCAAGCTCAACGAGCTGGACGACCGGGCGCAGGCCGCCGCCGACGCCGGCGACGAGGCCGGGCTCGACGCGGTGCTCGAGGAGATGTGGAAGCTCGTCCAGAGCGAGGGCGAGCGGCTGCCGGACGAGGAGCTCCACCCGTCGGACGCGCTGATCCCGCCGAGCGACCTGACGCTCGACGAGACGAAGCGCCTCTTCTCCGAGGACGGCCTCGTCCCCGACCCGCCCGCGTAGTCGCCGGCCCGAGCGCGCGGTTTCGGGAGGACGCGCTTCCTCTGCGACCGGCGCGACCCCCTGGCAACAGACTGTTGCCTAGGAGCTTCGGCTAGCCCCGCTCCCACTGGAGCGGCAACGGGTTCGCGCGGCAGGCGCCGACGCCCTTCGTCTGCTGCATCATCACGGGCGCCCGCACGCCCGGCGCCGGGCAGCCGCGGTGCCCATGGCCGAGAAGGTGGCCGACCTCGTGGTTGACGAGGTAGGCGCGGTAGCGGGCGAGGTCGCCGCCGAACGCCTGCGCGCCCTGCTCCCACCGGAGCGCGTTCAGCACGGCGCGGCCGTCGCGCGCACAGGAGAGGCGCGCCCTCGTCTCGAGCGGCGCGCAGAGGCGGTCGGTCGTCTCCGGGCTCGCCAGCGTGACGCGGAAGTCGAACGGGCCGGAGGAGACGCGCCTGAACGAGACGCGGTCCGTCCCGCCCCAGCCGCGCGGGTGGGCGAGCACCTCGTCCACCCGGAGCGCGAAGCCGCCCGGATCGACGCGCAGGCCTCCCTCGACCTCGACCGCGTACCGGAGCACGGGGCCCGCACCGGAACGAGCGCTCCGGCCCGGAACGACGCGGAGCTCCCCGGCCGCGCCGGGAGAGATGCCCGGCGCCGCGCGGGGCGGCTCGAACGCGTCCGCGTGGACGGAGATGGCGGGCCTGGTCCCGACGGCGGGCGCCGAGACGAGGGCGGCGAGGGCGACGAGCGCGGCGAGCCGGCGCATCCTCTCCACCCTACGTGAGCCCTCCGGCCTTGAGTCCGGTCGACCTCGCTCAGTCGAGCGGCGCGTCGAAGAGCCCGAGCCAGCGGGAGAGATCGGGCTCGATCGGGAGCTCCTTGCCGACCTCGTTCCGGAGCCGGAGCTCGGCCGCGTTGTCGCGCTCCTGGCCCTCTCCCGTGGGGACGAAGGGCCAGAACGCGCCGCGCTTGAAGCCGTAGACGAGGTAGACGCCCCGCTCCTCGCGCCGGTCCTCGAAGGCGAAGAGGGCGGCGAGGAGCTGCTCACCGAACCCTCGCGAGGAGAGCTCGCTCGACACGAGGTGGACGGCCGTGACGAGGTCCTCGAAGTCGCGGTCGCGGACGACGATCCACTGGTAGCCGAAGGAGTCCTGGCGCCGCCTCACCTCCGCGCCGGAGGACTGGGCCGCGACGCCGAGGAGCTCGTCCAGGTCCTGCTCGGCGCGCATGAACTCGCCCGCCGAGAGCGGCTTGAAGACGACCGCCGCGACCCCGGCGGGGCGCAGGTGCAGCTCGGCCTCGAGCGTGATCCGCGCGGTCGAGAGCGCGAAGAGCTTGTCGAGCTTCGCGCCCTTGAGGCGGTTGCGCCCGAAGAGGACGTTGCGGATCCCCAAAGGCTAGAGCGAGACGGGGCGGCCCATCTCCTCCGCAATCTGGGCGAGCCGGGCGAGGCGCTTCTCGAGCGGCGGATGCGTGAGGAAGAGCTCGCTCGCGCGGCTCTTCACGGAGGTCGGGATGATGAAGAACGCGTTCATGCCCTCGACCTCGCGCAGGTCGCGCTGCGGGATGCGGACGATGTCGCTCGCGATCTTCTGGAGCGCGCTCATGAGCTGCTCGGGCGCGCCCGTGAGGAGCGCCGCACCGCGGTCGGCGGCGAACTCCCGGTAGCGCGAGATCATGAGGATGAGCAGCGTCGAGATCAGGTACGTGGCGAGCGAGACGGCGAAGATGATCAGCCAGACCGGGGCGCCGCCGTCGCGGCTGCGGCCGCCGCCGAACATGCCGCTGAACATGCCCATGCGCATGAGGAGCGCAGCGAGCATGGCGAAGAAGCTCGCGACCGTCATCACCGCGACGTCGCGGTTGGAGATGTGCGCGAGCTCGTGGGCGAGGACTCCCTCCACCTCGCGCGGCTCGAGCCGGTTCCAGAGCCCCTGGGTGACGGCGACGGCCGAGTGCTTGGGGCTCCGCCCCGTCGCAAAGGCGTTCGGCATGTCCGTCGGGATGATCGCCACGCGGGGCTTGGGCAGGTCGGCCATGGCGCAGAGCCGGTCGACCATCGCGTGCAGCTCCGGCGCCTCCTCCGGGGTCACGACCTTGGCCCGGGACGCGGCCAGCGCGATCTTGTCCGAGGTGTACCACTGGAAGAACGAGAGCGCGCCGACGATCACGACCGCCGGCACGATCCCGAAGTCGAAGACCATGAGCAGGACGACGAAGAACGCGACGTAGAGCGCGCCGAGCAGGAACATGGTCGCGAACATCCGGGTCGAGAGACCCGCGTCGCGCCCGTAGGCCTTCCGCTTCATCGAGCGATCAACTCCTCCGAGGAACCCTGGGGGACGAACCGAATTCTACCCGGCGCCCTCGGGGCAACCGGGCGCCTTCGGGAAGGCCGACACGCCGAGGAGGAATGCGCCCTCCTCCCGGGCGACGACCTCCGTCATCCCGTCCGGCGCTTCCCCGACGCAGACGCTCCCGTGCTCGACGCGCCACGTCGGCGTCCAGCGGATGGCCAGCCTGTAGATGCCGGGCTCCGCAACGAAGGCGGCCACCAGGTCGGGCTCGAGCGCGGTCACGCGCGCGGCCGCGGGCCCGACGAGGAGCGGCGAGGGGTCCGGAAGCTCGTAGACGACGACGCTCCCGGCGCGGGCGATCTCGAGCAGCCCGGAGCGCCCGGAGCGGAGGAGCTCGGCCTCGCGCTCCTCCCCCACGCGCCCGAGCTGCGTCTCGGGCAGGAGCACGTAACGGACGCCGAGGCTTCGCAGCCACGCCCGGAAGGCCTCGGGCTCGAGCGGCTCCTCGTAGAAGAGGGGGTTCTGGGCGATGTCGAGCTGGCGGAACCAGCCGCGTGCGATCGGAAAGCCGGCCCGGGGAACCCAGTACGACTCCCAGTGGTCGCCGGTGGGGACGACCTCGACCCGATAGTCCGGGCTCCAGCGGCCGGCGAGGACGCCGAGCGCGGGCGCCCAGAAGGACGCCTCGGCCGAGCGCGTGTCCGTCCGGTGGAGCGCCGAGCCGACGTAGGGGACGAGCGTGTACGTCACCGCCGCGGCGAGGACGAGCGCCGAGAGCCAGCGCGGCCGGTACGAGGCGAGCGCCGCGGCGAGGAGCGCGAGCGGGAGCGCGATGCCGCGCAGGCGAGTCACGTTCTCGCCGACGGGAGAGGCGACGAGGAACGTAACCGCCGCCCCGAGCGCCCAGAGCGCGAAGACCCAGGCGACGACGCGCCCTCCCCGGGCCCTGGCCGCGAGCGCCGCGCACGCGAGCGCGAACGCGACCAGGCCGGCGACCTCGGAGACGCGGAAGAACGGGTACTCGGCCTCGTGCGGGTAGAGGACGAGGAGCGCGCCCTGCACGAGGCCGCCGACGAGGAGCGCGCCGCCGAAGACGAGCGCCGGCCGGTCGAGCCTTGGCCCCCGGGCGAGGAAGGCGGCGACCCCGGCGAGGCAGAGGTAGAGGAACGCGAGCGGTGCGAGCCCGCTGGCGACGAGCGCGAGCGCGCCGGAGAGCCACGGACGGCGGCGCTGGAGCGCGACGAGCGCGGCGAGCGACACGGCGAGGCCGGCGGCGTAGGGATACGTGCCCGTGTAGAGCGGCCCGCAGGCGACGACGGCGAAGGCGCGCGCCGGCCAGCGCGCGGCGTCCCCCCACTCCCGCTCGGCCAGGAGCGCGAAGAGCACGGCCGCGGCGACGACCGAGGCGAGGGCGAGGACGTCGTTGCCGACGAGCGCGGCCGGGAAGTAGTAGAGGAGGCTGTAGGCCGCGAAGGGGTAGTGGCCTGCATACCAGAACGTGTCCCAGACGAGCAGGCCGTCGCGCACGAGCTCAGTGCGGTAGAGGTGCGCCGGCAGGTCGCCGGGCGGCGGGCCGAGGGCGAGGAGGGCGAGGCCGACGCCGAGCGCGACGAAGGCGGCCAGCGCCGCCTCCCGGCCCGCCTGCGCGCCTAGAGTGCCCGGCATGGCCCGGACGGCGGCGCTCGCTCTGGCGTTTCTCGCGCTCATGGCCGGCCCGGCGCAGGCTACGACGTTCGAGGTCGTCGTGGTGCCGGGCTTCGGCCTCGACGACCTCGAGCGCGCGCAGGAGCTCGGCGCCGTCGGGCTCCTCAACCCGGGCGCCGGGCCGGAGACGAGCAGGGCGCTGGCTCTGAACTCGCTCGTCCGCGGCGAGGCGCGGAACTCGCTTCGCGGCGATCCGGCCGACGGTCTGCTCCTGCGCGTCTCGCCGACGACGGGAGCGCTCGGGAGCGTCCCGGGGCCGGCGATCTACGTCGGCCTGCCGGAGGGCGGGCGGCAGCCGAACGACCGCCGCTACCCGATCCTCGTGGCGGCGCCCGGGTACGAGGGCGTCCTCACGTCGCAGTCGACGCGGATCCCCGGGATCGTCTCGATCGCCGACGTGGCCCCGACGGCCCTCGGCCGGGAGGACGCGCTCGGCTCCGAGCCGGCGGCCGATCCCGCGGGCGAGCTGCTCGCGCTCGACGCCCGCATCCGGGCGAACAACGAGACGCGGCTTGCGGCCACGCTCCTCGTCTGCGCGCTCGTCCTCCTCCTCGCCGTCGTCGCGCCCGCGGCTGCCGTACCCGGGCTCGCGGCCGCGCTCACCGCCAACGTCGCGCTCGGGCTCGCGGGCGCCTCGGAGCGCTGGGCGGTCCTTGTCGTCCTCGGACTCGCGGTCGCGCTCGGCGGCCCGCTCCTCGCACGCCTGCTCCGCGGCCCCCTCGCTCTCGGCGTGGCGCTCGCGGGCGTCCTCCTGCTCCATCTCGTCGCGCTCGCCCTCGACGGCCCGGCGGTCGCGCTGTCGCCCTTCGGGCCGACGCAGAACGCACGCTACTTCGGACTGTCGAACCTGCTCGGGACGTTTCTCCTCGTGCCGGCCCTCGGAGCAGCGGCGCTCCTGCGCCGGCACCTCGGGTGGCCCGCGTTCGGGGCCGTGGCTCTCGTCGCGTTCGCCGTCGTCGCCGGCAACCGCTTCGGCGCGGACGGCGGCGGCGCGATCGTCCTCGCGGTGGGCTTCGCCGTCCTCGCCGTGCTCCTCGCGGGCGGAAGCCGCCGCGCCCTCGCCGCCGCGGTCGCCGCGGGCCTCGTCCTGGCGCTCGGGCTCGTCGCGCTCGACACCGCCACCGGCGCGTCCAGCCACGTGACGAGGGCGCTCGAGGGCGGCCCCCGAGAGCTCGCCGGGGACCTGGCCGAGCGCGTCGAGCTCTCCTGGCGCCGGGCTACGGACGGGCCTGGAATCGCGCTCGTCGTCGCGGGCCTGCTCGCGGCCTTCGCGTGCCTCGTCGGCCTCGCCCTGGGGAAGCTTCCCCCCGGCGGCGCGCGGGCCGTGCCCATCGCCCTCGCCGCGGCGATCGCAGCCTCCCTCGTCGCCAACGACTCGCCGGTGGACGTCCTCCTCGTCGGTAGCGTGGGCTTCGCGGCCGCGTCGGTGGGTATGCTTGGCGCCCGATGGCCCGCGTTCTCGTCCTCGCCCTCGCCGCCCTCGCGCTCCTCGTCCTAGCGGGTTGCGGCGGCGGTGAGGAGACGGCGCCGCTGCCCGAGACGATCGAGGGCCAGACGCCGACCGGCGGCGGCTCGGACGAGGAGCCCGACGTCGAGGGCGACGCCGCGGCGGGCCGGGAGATCTACCTCGCCCAGGGCTGCGGGAGCTGCCACGCGCTCGCGGACGCCGGGACGTCCGGGGCCGTCGGCCCGAGCCTCGACGACTCGAGCGTCGACGTCGCGGCGGCGGCCCAGCAGATCCGGGCGGGCGGCGGCGGCATGCCGGCCTACGAGGGCCAGCTCTCCGAGGAGGAGATCGCCAACGTGGCCACCTACGTCGTCGAAGCGCGCGGCTGAGCGGCCTCTCCCTCCCCGACGCCTTTCCGCGCCGGGCCTCGGTCTTCGCCTGCGACCTCGACCGGACGCTCGTCTGGGAGGACGGCGCCCTGCGCCCGCGCACGCTCGCCGCGATCGGGCGCGCCCGCGAGGCCGGGATCCGGGTGCTCGTCGTCACCGGCCGCATGTACCGCTCGGTGCGGCCTTACCTCGAAGAAGCAGGGATCGACGACCCGGCCGTCTGCTACCAGGGCGCGGTCGTCGCCGATCCGGCGACGGGCGAGTTCCTGCGCCACGAGCCGATCCCGCTCGAGCTCGCCCGCGAGGCGATCGCGGCGCTCCGGGAGGAGGGGTTCCACATCAACTGCTACGTGGACGACGAGCTCTACGTCGACCGGGTGACGCCCGAGGCCGAGCGCTACGCGACGTTCCAGGGGCTCCCCATCCATCCCGTCGGCGACCTGTTCTCGTGGCTTCGCGACCCGCCGACGAAGCTCGTCACGATCGACGAGCCGACGGTGCTCGACGGCCTCGAGGCGCGCCTGAAGAACCGCTTCGGCGGCCGGCTCTACATCTCCAAGTCGCTCCCGTTCTTCCTCGAGCTCGCGGCGCCCGAGGTGACGAAGGCCTCCGGCCTCGCCTTCGTCGCCGAGCACCTCGGCTTCTCCCCGAAGGAGACGGTCGCGTTCGGCGACGGCGAGAACGACGTCGAGCTGCTCGAGTGGGCGGCCTTCGGCGTGGCCGTCGCCAACGCGCACGAGCGCGTGCTCGCCGTCGCCGACTGGGTGTGCCCCTCCGCCGAGGTGGAAGGCGTCGCGCAGGTGATGGAGGCCGCCCTAGACTCTCGCCCATGATCGACATCCGGGCTGCGAGAACCGATACGGACGCGTATCGCGCCGCGCTCGCCCGCAAGGGCGCCGAGCAGGACTTCGACGCGCTCATGGAGGCAGACCGCGCCTGGCTCGCGCTCGTGCCGCGCGCGGACGAGCTGCGGGCGCGCACCAGGCTCAAGGGGAAGCCGACGCCCGAGCAGCTCGAGGAGCTCAAGGCGGTGAAGGCCGAGCTCAAACAGGTGGAGGACGGCCTGGCCGCCGCGGAGCGGCGCCGCGCCGAGCTGCTCGACCGCGTGCCGGCGCCGCCCGACCCGAGCGCGCCGGACGGGTTCGCCGACGAGGACGCCGAGGAGCTCCGCCGCGTCGGCGAGCCCCCCGACTTCCCCTTCGAGCCGAAGGACCACCTGGAGCTCGCGCGGATCGACGTCGAGCGCGGCGCTAGGGTCTCGGGCTCGCGCTTCGTCTACCGCGTCGGCGCCGCCGCCCTCCTCGAGCTCGCGCTCTACCGCTTCGCGCTCGACCGGCTCGTGCGGCGCGGGTTCACGCCCGTGCTGCCACCCGTTCTCGTCCGCGAGGAGGCGATGTTCGGCACGGGCTTCCTGCCGACCGACGAGGTCAACATCTACCGCATCGAGCGCGACGAGCTCTACCTCACGGGCACGTCCGAGGTGGCCCTGGCCGCCATGCACGGCGGCGAGACGTTCGACGCGGACGCGCTCCCGCGCCGCTACGCGGGCTACTCGACGTGCTTCCGGCGCGAGGCCGGCGCGGCCGGCAAGGACACCCGCGGGATGTTCCGCGTCCACCAGTTCGACAAGGTGGAGATGTTCGTCTTCACGACCCCGGAGCGCTCGGGCGAGGAGCACGACGCGCTGCTCGCGGTCGAGGAGGAGCTCGTCGCCGAGCTCGGCGTTCCCTACCGCGTCGTCAACATCGCGGCCGGGGACCTCGGCGCCTCAGCGTCGAAGAAGTACGACATCGAGGCGTGGTTCCCGGGCCAGGGGCGCTACCGCGAGATCACGTCCACGTCGAACACGACCGACTACCAGTCGCGCCGCCTCGACATCCGCTTCCGCGACGAGGCAGGCCTGCGCCACGTCCACACGCTCAACGGCACCGCCGTGACGGCGCGCGTCCTCATCGCGGTGCTGGAGAACTTCCAGGACGAGGGGAGCGCGGTGGCCGTCCCGGACGTCCTCGCCTCCTTCGGCGCCCCGACGCGCGTCGAGCCCGGCGACTGAGGGCGCCGTCAGCCGGTCCGGCTGGGCCCGACGAGCACGATGCGGTTCTGCGGCTCGTACGTGACCGTCCAACGCTCGTCCTTGATCAGCTCGTCGCGGCGGTAGACCCGGCGCGTGTACGTGACCGTGAACCCGCTCCCGCCCGCCTGCTGCACGACCTCCCGCTCGTCCGGGGCCAGCGAGCTGTCGCGGACCTCGCGCGTCCGAGGAGGGCGGAAGTCCCGTGGCGCCCCGGTCTCGGTCTCGACCCGCCGGCCGAGCCGCTCCGAGTAGAAGCGGAAGGTGACCGAGGTCGACCCGGCCTCGGCCTTGATCAGGATCGCCGCCGGCCAGTCGTTCCCGAAGATCAGCTCGGGCCCGCCCCAGGAGACGGTCGCCTCGCGGCCCATCGGGTAGCGGGAGATGTAGAACTGGTGCGGGCTGTGGGCCACGAGGTCGACCCCCGCGAAGAACGCGGCGTTGTAGACGGTCGTCGCGATCTGGCTGACGCCGCCCCCGACGGAGTCGACGAGGCGGCCGGCGAGGATCATCGGCGCGGAGACGAACCCGCGCTCGGGCGTGCGCTCCCCGAGCGCCTCGTTGAGCGAGAAGCGCGCGCCGGCCTCGACGATCTGGCCGTCGAGGATCTGGGCGGCGCGCTGGATGTTCGTCACCCGCGGCTGGCAGCACGTGTACTCGGTGGTGAACTCGGAGACCAGCCTCCGGATGCGCAACGCCCTCGCCTCGGCGGTCGTGAGCTGCGGCTCGAGCCGCGCGAACCGGGCCCGCACACGCCGGGCGTCGTGGCGGCGGACGAGGTCGGCACCGATCCGCTCCAGGTCGAGCCCGCGGCCGTCGCGGGAGCCTACGACCCGCACCTTCTCGCCGCGGATCCGGAAGGTGGCGGAGCGCGGCTCGCGCTCGAGCTCCCCGAGGCCGGCCCGCAGGCGGCCCTCGATCTCGCCGGCGGCCAGCGAGACCTCGATCTCCCCGTTGCGCGCCCGAAAGCGCAGGGCGCGGCGCACGTCCCGCGGACGTAGCTCGGCCCGCAAGCCCTGAGCCACGACGAGGGGCGGGTCGTCGAGCAGGCTCGCCGCCACGTCTCGCGCCTGCTCGGCCTCGTCCGCGGAGACGGCGGGCTCGGACGTGCGGAGCGGAAGCTCCACCCGCGTGGGCAGCCGCTCGAGGCGGGCGGATGCCCGGCGCCGGTCGAGCACGACGCCGTCCTCCGGCTCCTGCACCTCCGGCCGCCCACCGACGAGCTCGACGCCGGCCGAGACCGGATCCTGCTCCACCTCCTCCGCCACGGAGTCCAGGACCGAGCCGACCGCCTCGTCGTCGAGGCTGTACTCGAGCGGGACGTGTGTCGTCTCCACAAGGCCGAGCCGCGCCGCCAGCCGGCTCAGCGCGCCCCGGGCCGTGCGGGCGTCCTCGAGTGCCTGCTCGACAGCCGGCTCGGCGCCGAGCTCCTCGCCCGACGTCTCGAAGCTCGCGTCCGGGGCGACGAGGTCGATCGGACGCTCGATCCGTGCGTGCGCGGCCGCGCGCACCTCGCCGCGAGCCTCCTCCAGCGTGAGCCCTCCGAGCTCGCGCCCCTCGATGGCGACCCGGGGCGGCAGGCGGTCCGCGTCGGGACGCGCCAGCCACACGGCGGCGGCGCCGAGACCCAGGACGAGGATCCCGGCCAGGGCGAGTACGAGGAGACGAGACGTCCGCATCTTTCGGCCTCCCGGACACACCGGCGCGGATCCGGGACGCACACACAGTGCCAGCCTGGGCTCGCCTCTCGCGGCGGCAGCCGCCCCGAGTCGGGCGTGGCGAAGCTCCCGCCGGCGACTAGACTCACCCGCGGGCGGGGTGCCCGAGCGGTCGAAAGGGGCGGTCTTGAAAACCGCTAGGCCAGTGACCCTGGTCTCGTGGGTTCGAATCCCACCCCCGCCGCTTTTCCTTTGGGCATGCGGGTTTGGGCGCGGTCTGGAGGGTGCTCTCTCAGTCCAGGGAAGTCCGCGGAAGTCCAGTGATTTCGGTGCTCACTGGCGAACAGGTGGCGAACGGGCGCTCTCGAGAGGACCGTGGGCAGGACGCGCCGATCC
>DATHVD010000103.1:0-7256 GCA_035461525.1 Gaiellaceae bacterium | reverse complement strand
GCCCCGACGTCGAGGGCGCCGGCGCCACCTGGGCGGACGAGCCGTGCGTCGTCGACGGCCCGATTATCACTGCCCGCTTCCCGCACGACCTCGGGCCCTTCTGCCGTGCCATCGCGCAGGCCGTGGCAGCCTCACGGAGCTAGTGCCGGCAGCCGGGTTCAGCACCGGATCAACAGAAAGGGGCCCGAGCCTCATAGGTGCTACCGGGCCGCGAGGCTAAAGTTCCTGCAAATCGAAGGTTTCTAGGCGGTCTTGAAATCGCCGAGCCCGTGACACGGCTCCGTGGGTTCGAATCCCACCCCCGCCGCTTTCCTCGGGAACGCATGGATGGTAGGGCTCTGAGCCGCTAACTCACCTGACGAGGCAACGTTGCGCGCCAGGCTAGGCAATGCCCATGCTGGTCACGATGCCCGAGGTTCGGCGGCTCGATTTCGGTAGACCTGGGTATCTTCGACGCCTTCCTCGTCCTCGAGTCGCCCCAATGCGGGTGAGCTCAACCGCCGTCTCGCGCAGCAGTCAGTCATGACCGACGCTCGCGCCCGCTACCTGCGCCTCGGCCCGGCGCCTACCTCTCCGACGCGCAGCTCGAAGCGGCCGTCAAAGGCCTCGGCCGCGTAGCGTGCCCTGCCGGCCTCGGCCGCCGCCCGCTCGAACTCGTTTCCACTTTGAGACGAGGTCGTGGCGCCGCGGCGAGCGCGGAGCACCGACTGGCCGGTCTCGCTTGTCGTTCACAGCCGTCGCCGCCGGATCTCGAGAGCCTCCTTCGCCTGCGTGAGCTCCGCCTCCATCCGCTCGAGGGCCTTCGCTGCCTCGTCGAGCCTCGACTCGCGCGCGAACCCTTCGAGCTCCTCGCAAGCATCCGCAAGCGCACCCGCGCCGAAGGTGCGCGCGTTCGACTTCAGGGTATGGGCGGCGCGGCGGACCTCGTCGTCGTCGCGCTGGGCGAGCCCGTCGCGAAGCGCGCTAACGAGCCGGGGCGACTCCGCGAGGAAGGTGTCGATGAGGTCGGAGACGAACGTGCGATCGCCGACGGTCTCCTCGAGGTCGTCCAGCGCCGTCGGGCTCAACACCTCGCCCTCTCCAGTCGTGGGGGCGTCGACGGGCCGTGGCCGCTCGCTCCGCGCGAGCGCCTCGGCGAGCTCCTGGCGCCGGATCGGCTTCGCCAGGTAGTCGTCCATTCCGGCTTCGAGGCAAAGTTCACGGTCGCCCTGCATCGCCTTGGCCGTCATCGCGATGACGCGCGGCCCGCCCTCGCCCGGCCACCGCGCGCGAATCCGCCTCGTCGTCTCGAGGCCGTCCAGCTGGGGCATCTCCACGTCCATGAGCACGACGTCGTAGCGTTTCCTTTCCAGGGCGGCCAGTGCATCCAGCCCATTTGCGGCGAGGTCCGCGCCGTAGCCCATCCGGGCGAGCAAGGCGAGGGCGACCTTGCGGTTCATCTCGTTGTCCTCCGCGAGGAGGATGCGAAGCGGCTGCGAGGCGGCAGGCGCCGCTGCGCAAGCGGCCGGTGCCGGAGCGGCGGACGAGCGGGCGGCGAGGACGCCGACGAGGGTTTCGTAGAGCTGGGACGCCTTGATCGGCTTCGCAAGCTGGGCGGCGAAGCCCACGCGCGCCGGCCCGTCCTCGGGCCGCCGCCCGAGCGACGAGAGGAGAACGAGGGGAAGCGTTTTTGCATCGCGCTCACGCCGGAGCGCGCGAGCCAGGGCGAGCCCGTCCATCTCCGGCATCTGCATGTCCAGGAGCGCGAGATCGAAGGGATCGCCGCGGCGGACCCACTCGAGCGCCTCGCCCGGCGACCCCGTCGTCTGCGCACGCATCCCCCAGGACTCCGCATAGCGGACGAGGATCTCGCGGTTGGTCGCGTTGTCGTCCACCACGAGCACACGCTTGCCGGAGAGGTCGGGCTGGCTCGGCTCCTCGTAGCTCTCGGGGAGCGAACGCGCGGCCTCGGCCACGATGGTGACGTGGAAGGTCGAGCCCTCGCCCGGCTCGCTGTCCGCCCACACGGTGCCGCCCATCATCTCGGCCAGCCGCTTGGAGATCGCGAGGCCGAGGCCGGTGCCGCCGTAGCGGCGCGTCGTCGAGGCGTCCACCTGGCTGAACGATTGGAAGAGGCGGTCCATCCGCTCGGGTGCGATGCCGATCCCGGTGTCGCGCACGGAGAAGTGGAGCCGGTGGCGGCCGTCGTCGAGCGGCTGCGAAGACGCCGACGCGACGACCTCGCCGGCTTCCGTGAACTTGACGCCGTTGGAGAGGAGGTTGATGAGGATCTGGCGCAGGCGGGTCGGGTCGGAGACGATCGACCGCGGCACCTCGGGGTCGAGGAGGTACGCGAGGTCGAGGCCCTTCTCAGCGGCGCGCGCGGCGACGACGTCCAAGGCCGACTCGAGGCAGCCTCGGAGCTCGAACGCGTCGTGTTCGAGCTCGAGCTTCCCGGCCTCGATCTTCGAGAAGTCGAGGATCTCGTCGATGATCGTGAGGAGCGCGTCCGCGCTCGTCGCGATCACCTCGGCAAACTCGCGCTGCTCGCGGGTGAGCTCCGTTTCGAGCAGGAGGCCGCTCATCCCGATGACGGCGTTCATCGGCGTGCGGATCTCGTGGCTCATGGTCGCGAGGAAGGCGCTCTTCGCCCGGTTGGCGGCGTCGGCCTCGCGGCGCGCGCCGACGAGCTCCGAGATGTCGTGGTAGATCGCGAACGTCCCGACCTGCTCGCCGCCGACGACCACGGGAGCGGCGAGGAGGTCGACGTCGACGATGGTTCCGTCCTTCCGCACGCGCCGAGTCGTTCCGCGGACGTACCCGCCCCCCGAGGCCTGGGTGCTGTACCCCGTCGCCTCCGACCGCAGCTCGGCCGAGCTGGCAACGAGCTCGTCGACGTTGCGGCCGAGCGCCTCTTCACGCGTGTAGCCGAACAGGCGCTCGGCGGCCGGATTCCACGAGGTCACGTTGGCGTCGCGGTCGATCGTGACGATCGCCGTCGGGCTCACCTCGAGGAGCGACGACAGATACTGCTTCTGCCGCTGGAGCTCCGAGACGTCGTGGTAGATGGCGAACGTCGCGACCGGCTCGCCGCCGACGACGATCGGCGCGGCGACGACGTCGACGTCGACGAGCGTTCCGTCCTTGCGCGTACGACGCGTGACCAGGTGAATCTGCTCCCGTCCGGCGGCCTGGCGATTGACGTCCTCAGCCTCCGCTCGAACCTCAGGCGAACGCGCGACAAGGTCGTCCACGTTCCGCCCGATCGCCTCGTCGCGCGTGTAGCCGAAGAGCCGCTCCGCGGCCGGATTCCAGGAGGTCACGTTCGCCTCTGAGTCGACGGTGACGATCGCCGTCGGGCTCAGCTCTAGCAAGGACTGGTAGTACTGCTTCTGCCGCTGGAGCTCCGAGATGTCGTGGTAGATGGCGAACGTCGCGACCTGCTCGCCGCCGACGACGACCGGAGCGGCGAGGAGGTCCACGTCGACGAGCGTCCCGTCCTTCCGCATCCGGCGGGTGGTCGCGCGCAGGTAACCCCCCTCGGTCGCCTGGCCGCTGTAGCCGGCCGCCTCCGCGCGCAGCTCGGGTGTGCTCGCGATCAGCTCGTCCACGTTGCGCCCGATCGCGTCCGCCCGCGTGTAGCCGAAGAGGTGCTCCGCAGCCGGATTCCAGGAGGTCACGTTCGCGTCGCGGTCGATCGTCACGATCGCCGTCGGGCTCACCTCGAGCAGCGCCCGAAAGAAGCCGCCGCTGTCGTCGCCCGCCAGGCCCTCCGCTTCCGCGCGCGCGTCATCCTCGCCGGACATCGGCGTGTCGCCGTTCATTTCCTCTTCCGCGTGCGGAGCGCCGAATCCGGCGCGGTCGAGGCCCGAGCGGCGCGCACGCTACGAGCCTCCCATCGTTCTTCGCAGCGCGGCCGCCTGCTCGCGCAACCCCTTGAAGTACTCGGTTTCCGTGATCTCGGCGACCTTGTGCGCCTGCCGCGCCTCGTCGATCTCGATCCGGAGCTCCGCGACCTGCTGCTGCAGGCGTTCCTCGCGCGCGCGGACCTCCCGGGCCATCCGCTGGAAGACGCGGGCGAGCTGCCCGAGCGCGTCGGGACGGCGCGCCACGTCGTCGAGCGTCTCGGGCTCGAACCGCCCCTCCTCGACGGCAGCCGCTCCCTCGATCACGTGGCGCACCTGTTCCAGGTACTCGAGCTCGAGGTCGCGCAGGCGCTTGTCGGCGAGCGACGTATTGATCCGTGCCTCGAGGAGCGCCGGGTCGAACGGCTTCGGGAGGTAGTCGGTCGCCCCGGCTTCGATGCAGCGGACGACGCTCTCCAGCTCGTCCACGGCGGAGATCATGATCACCGGGAGGTGGCGCAGCGCCTCGTGCTCCTTGATCCGCGCGAGCACGGTGTAGCCGTCGATCTCCGGCATGACGATGTCGAGGAGGACGAGGTCGAACCCCCCTCCCGGGTCGGACTGGAGCAACGCGAGCGCTTGCTCCCCGTTCTCCGCCGTCGTCACCGAGTGCCCCCGGCTCGCGAGCGAGCGCTCCAGGAGCATCCGGTTCACCGGGTCGTCGTCGACGACGAGTATCTGCGCTTCGTCGTTCGCCATCGTTAGCCGCCGAGCCCGGCCATCCCGCGATCGTACCGCCCGGCGCACGCGTGCTCCAGCGGCGCAGCGCGGCACGGATCGGAGGGGCGCAGCACCGTCGCACGGGAGAGGCTCGTCAGTCCCGCGTGCGGGTGCCGTCGGGAAAGGCGATGCGGACCTCGCACTCCGCGCCGTCGATGCGTGCCGTCGCGACGCCGCCGAGGCCGAGGACGATCCGGCGATCGTCCGCTCGACGCGCGCGCACGTCGACCGTTGCGTCGAGCGGCTCGGAGTCACCCTCCGCCGTGACGCGGTGAAGGCGGATCTTGACGTGGGTGGCGCGCGTTTCCGGGAGCGAAACGCTCACCGAACGCAGGTCGGCCAGTCGGCGGTCCGCGTCGCCGCCCGCAGCGCGCTCGGGCGCGCGGCCGGCGAGCCCGAGCCGGGCGGCGCCCTCCACCCTCTTCCCGCCGGCGATCACGTCGACCTCGACGTGGTCGCCGCGCGCCTCGTCCGCGCGCACCTCGATCGACGCTCGAGGCTCAAAGACCCCCCGGCGGACGAACACGATCATCAGGACGACCACGACGGCGAAGACGAGCAACGCCGCCGCGCGCTCGACCGGCGCCTCCCAGATGACGAGGCCGTGCGCGAGGAGACCGCCGAGGTACACCGCGACCACGAGAGCGACGAGGACGGGGTGGCCGAGCAGGTGGACGACGCTGGCGGGCACGTACTCGCCCTTGCGGCGGCTCGCGATCAGCATGAGGACGGGGAAGATTCCGCCGACCAGCGGAATCGTGAGCGTTCCGAGGAAGCTGAGCGGCGCCGCAAACGATGCGCGGTCCGTCGCCAGGAGCCACTCGACCACGAGGAACGTCACGGCGACGGGGGTCATCGCGAGCCAGAACCTGCGGCCCCCGGCCAGGTCGAGGAGGCGCCGCGCCCCGCCTCGAGCCGACCCTCGTGCCGCCGCGCCCGGCGGAAGCCATTCGCGAACCTGGTTCGAGACCCCCAGGGCCATGTGCACCGAGCCCATCCCCATCGCGAGGATCACGAAGACGGTCCCGAAGACGTGAACCAGGGGCCCGACCTCGGCAGCGAGGGGTGCCAGGGCCGTCCCGGTGGTGTCGGCCATTCTCGAGGGCTCGACCGCCCCGTTGACCGCGACGATCCACAGGCAGTAGAAGCCGATCGCGACCACGAGAGCCGCGACGTTTCCGCGCATCAGCGCGCGGCCGCCGGGATCGCGCCGCAGCACGACCTTCGCGGCGTTGCCGGCCGAGGTGTGACCGAAGTACGAGGCGAGGACGACGCCGAAAACGAGCGTCAGGACCGACGAGTCGAACGGCCGGCCACCGAGGAGCGGAACATCCGCATGGCGCAGGTTCTCGCTCTGGACGTGTCCGAGCGCGAGTGCCGCGAGCGTCACCATCAGCGCGATGTTGACGCCGCCCACGACGAGCGCGGACGCGACCGTCGCGTTCAGGTTCTCGCGGCGGAGGATCGCGACGCCGGCGAGGAAGACGAACGCGGCCCAGACCGTCGCCGGCACGCCCGTGACGTCCTCGACCGTCGTCGCGACGCCGACGTAGTAGGCCACGAGCGTGAGCAGCATGAGCACGAGAAGCGCCGGCGTGAGGACGGCACTCCCGGCGCTGCCGAGGTAGCTCCGGACAAGCCGGCCGAAGTACCCGGAGCCGTACCGGATGCCGCCGTCGCGCGTGATCGCCTCGACGATCGCAGCGATGGTCGCGATGTTCACGAGGCCGAAGACGACGAGGAGGGCGATGCCCGGAAGGGGACCGATGCCGGCGAACGCAATCGGCAGCGCGAGGATGCCGGCGCCGACCGTCTCCGTGACGGTCAGCGCGAAGGCAGTCCAGAAGGGGGGAAGGCTTTCGAGCCGCCGCGCTGCCGCAGCCCGCCTCCAGCGGAGCCGCTCCGACGGTGGCAGCGTGTCGTCGAAGACCGTCGCGAGCGGACGACCGTAGAGTCGGGCGTGCTCCGCCTCGACGGCCTCCTCGCCGAGCCCCAGCGCCTCGCGGAGCGCGGGAACGCGGCGCGCCGTGAACGTGTAGCGCTCGCCGATCGCGTGCGCGAGTGCGGCGCGCATGGCGGGATCGGCGGGGACGAGCGGCGCCCAGGCAGGAGCGTACCGCTCGATGTCCTGGATCGTCGGCTGGAGAGGCAAGTCGCGACCCTCCGCAAGGGCCTGCAGGAATGCTCGCTCCCGCTCCTCGGCGCTCCGCTCCGTCACCCCCGGCGCCATCGCGCGCCGCGACCGGTCGACGAGGCGCGCCGTTCGCCCTTCGATCGCGAAGAGGAGCATCGCCGCCCGGCGTGCCGGGAGCCCCCCCAGGAGCTCCTCGCGAGAGATGAAGTCGCCGGACGCCGGCATCGCGGCGGCGCTACGCGGCGCTCAGTCTCGCAGCGACCGTCTCGTACGACGCGGTCATCGGATGATCCGGGTGGCGGAGAACGAAGATGCCGCCGCTGGCCAGATTCATCATCTCCTCGGCGTGCGGGAGCACCGCCACGACCTCGCAGCCGTACGCCTCTTCGACCTTCGCCTTCACCGCGTCCGAGTCGAACGCGGGCGGCGTCTTGTTCACGAGGAGCATCATGCGCGGCACCTCGAGTCCCTGGGCGACGCGGACCGTGATCCCCGTTCCCTCGTAGTCCTGCTGGTCC
>DATHVD010000102.1:0-39749 GCA_035461525.1 Gaiellaceae bacterium | reverse complement strand
CTGTCCGTGCCCGCGACGTCGTCCACACGGCGCTCCACCTCGAACGAGCCGCTGGGGGCGACCGTGGTGCGGATGCCCTTGAAGTAGCGGACGCCGTTGTGCTTCAGGACGACCTTCCAGCGCTTGCCGACCTTGTTCTGGTCGACTTCGAACTCCGTCTCGATGCGCCCGTCGTCCTTTTTCAGCTTGAGCTTCCACGTGCTCGCGCCGGTGCACGATCCGCTGCGACGCACCTCGCCGGCGCCGCCCGCCGCTGCGGGCGCGACGGCCGCAAGGGCGAGCGTCGCGACGACGCCCGCGAGCCCTGCGGCTGCGATCTTCCTCATCCTCGTCATCTCGACTCCCTTTCCCCCCGGCCGGGGGCGCCGGGGACGCACCCCGACGATACGGAGCCGAGCTCCAGGGTTCGCCCCTGAGCGAGTAAGGATTCCGGCCGGGTTCGGTTAGGGCTCTACCACTTGGAGCGGCGGCTGCGCCGGCTCGTGTAGACGAGCCTCGCGCGGGCGGTCTTCATCCCCGCCTCCTCGAACTTCTCGCGGTGGCCGAGGCGGCTGGCGACCCGGCTCGTCTCCGCCTGCTGCTCGGGGAGGACGAACGTGACCGCGATCCCGCTCTTGCCGGCCCGGCCCGTCCGGCCTGTGCGGTGGAGGTAGCCCTTGTCCTCGTCGGGCGGGTCGAAGTTGATCACGTGCTCGATGTCCTCGATGTCGAGGCCGCGGGCGGCCACGTCGGTGGCAACGAGCACGGGCACCTGGCCCGACTCGAAGCGACGGAGCGCCCGCTGGCGCGAGGACTGGGTCATGTCCCCGTGCATGGCCACCGCCTCCACACCCTTGCGCGCAAGGCGGTGGGCGAGGCGGTCGGCGCCGCGCTTCGTGCGGACGAAGACGAGCGTCCGGCCGTCCTCGCGGCCGAGGTGCTCGACGAGCGTGTCCAGCTTGTTGTCGGCCGTGACCGGGACGAAGCGGTGCTCGATCTCGCCCTCGGCCCGGTCGGCGGGCGCCTCGGCCTCGAACCGCGACGGGCTCGACGTGTAGGCGCGCGCCAGCTCTCCGACCTCGCCGTCGAGCGTCGCCGAGAAGAACATCGTCTGCCGGTTGCCGGGCAGCCGGCGCACGATGCGGTCGACCTGCGGCTTGAAGCCCATGTCGAGCATCCGGTCGGCCTCGTCGAGGACGAAGATCCTGATGCGGGAGAGGTCGACCAGGCGACGCTGCGCGACGTCCTCGAGGCGGCCGGGCGTGGCGACGAGGACGTGCGCCCCACGCGCCGCGTCCGTCTGCCTGCGGATGGGCATGCCGCCGTAGACCGCGGCCACCTTCAGGCCCTTGACCGCGCCCAGGGGCTCGAGCTGTTCGGTCACCTGCACGGCGAGCTCGCGCGTGGGGACGAGCACGAGGGCGCTCGGCCTCGCATCGCGCGGCTCTGTGCGCTCGACGATGGGCAGCCCGAAGGCGAGCGTCTTGCCCGACCCGGTCGGCGACTTGGCCAGGACGTCGAGCCCGGCGAGCGCGTCGGGGAGGGCGAGGGTCTGGATCCGGAACGGCTCCGTGACGGAGCGTACGGCCAGCGCGTCGACGACGGGCTGCGACACGCCGAGACCGCGGAAAGACTGCTGAGACATGTTGTTCGACTCCTTCTGCTCGAGACGCGCCTGACCCGAACGTCCGAAGGAGGAACGGAAAGCTCATCTCACGGCCGGCACCGCGCCGGCCTCACTCCAAGCGTAGCAGCAGAGGCGCTCGGGTAGAGTCACGGGGTCGTAGACGAGAGGGAGGGCGCATGGCCACGGAGCGGCACGCGGAGGTTTCCTGGCAGGGGAGCCTCACGGAGGGTAGCGGCACGATCGAACGGGTCGGCACCGGAGCGTTCGGGCCGCTCGACGTCACCTGGGCGGCGCGCGCCGAGGACCCGACGGGCGCGACGACGAGCCCGGAGGAGCTGATCGCGGCCGCGCACGCCGCCTGCTTCTCGATGGCGCTCTCGGGCGGCCTCGCCAACGCGGGGAACGCGCCCGAGCGGCTGACGACGCGGGCCAGCGTGACGTTCGTCCCCGGGACGGGGATCACGACGGTCGCTCTCGAGGTCCGCGGCGCCGTCCCGGGGCTCGACGAGGAGGCCTTCCGCGAGGCGGCCGAGGCGGCCAAGAACGGCTGCCCGGTCTCGCAGGCCCTCAGCGGCGTGCCCGAGATCACGGTCGACGCGTCGCTCGAGGGGTAGCGGCCCCGGCGGGCGAAGCTCCGCAAGCAACGGTCTGTTGCAGGCGAACGTGGGGCCCGTGGCCACGGCCGCCCGCCGGGCGTTACCATCGGCCGATGTGGGGTAGCCCGCTCCTCTACGAGCGCCTGACCTGGCCGGAGGTGCGCCGGGCCGCGGCGGAGGAGCGCGTCTGCCTCGTGCCCGTGGCGACGCTCGAGGACCACGGGCCGCACCTGCCGATCGACACCGACCTCCGGATCACGGCCGAGGTCTGCGGGCGCACGGCCGCGGCGGCGCCGGACGAGGTCGTCCTCCTCCCACCGATCCCGCACGGCTACTCGCCGCACCATATGGACTTCCCCGGCCCCATCACGATCGGCTGGGACACGTTCGCGCGCTACTGCGCCGACGTCGGCGTCTCGCTCGCGCGGCACGGCTTCCGCCGGATGCTCTTCCTCAACGGACACGGCTCGAACCAGAACCTCGTCGAAACGGCCGCACGGCTCGTCTGCGTGGAGCACCCGGAGGTGCTCGCGGCCGCCGCCTTCTACCTCTCGGGAAGCCGCTCGCTCGCCCGGATCGAGGGCCTGCGGAACTCGGAGCGCGGCGGCATGGGCCACGCCTGCGAGCTCGAGACTTCCATCTACCTCGCCATCGACCCGGCAGCGGTGGACATGGAGAAGGCCGTCGACGAGCGTGGCTTCCCGGCCGGCGAATACGCGTTCATGGACTGGGCCGACGGCCCGCTCAAGGTCATGCCGTGGTGGTCGTCGTTCTCGGCGACCGGCGTGCAGGGCGACGCGACGAAGGCGACGGCCGAGAAGGGCGAGGCGCTGCTCGCGGCCGCCGTCGAGGAGTGCGTCGGCTTCGTGCGCGAGCTTCTCGCCATGCCGCTCCCGGCGCGGCGCGAGCCCCGGGAGACGCCGTGACCGCTCCCATCCCGGTCGTCCGGGTCGAGGGGACGCACGCCGAGGTCGGGATGCAGATAGGCGAGGCGACCGCGGAGGCCGTACGCCGATTCGTCGCCGGGCCCTCGCCGGACGCTGCGCTCGTCGCGCGCTACCGCGAGGTCACGCGCGTGCACGTGCCCTGGATCGTCGAGGAGCTGAACGGCGTGGCGGAAGGCGCCGGCGCCGATCCGCTCGCCGTCTTCGCCGCCTCGATCGAGGAGCTCGCCCCGGCCGAGGCGCCCACCGGGTGCAGCGACCTCGTGCTCACGGGCGCCCGGACGGCGGACGGCCACCTCCTCGTCGCGCACAACAACGACCTCTACGCCGAGGAGGAGGACGACCTCGTCGCCCTCGAGTGGCGCGTTCCCGGCGAGCCCGTCGTCTTCACGCTCGGGACCGGGCCATGGATCAGCGTCGGCTGGAACGACGCAGGGCTCTCTGTGACCGGGAACGAGCTCTCGCCGAACGACGAGCGGGTGGGGATTCCCCGCCTCCTACAGGTGCGCGACGTCCTCACCCGGCGGACCCTGGCGGAGGCGGTCGAGGCGGTGCTGCATCCGGCGCGCGCCTCTTCCTACAACTGGGTGCTCGCACACCGCGACGGGGGCGCGCTCAACGTCGAGGGCTCGGCCACGCGGGCGGGCATCGACGTGCCGGGCGCCGACGGGTTCCTCGCGCACACGAACCACTACGCCCGCGCCGACATGCGCGACCTCGAGAGCTCGGCCTTCGTCGCCGACTCCACGAAGCGCCTCGACCGGGCGCGCGAGCTGGCGGACGGCGAGGGCCTCACCCTCGTCGACCTGCGCGAGGCGCTCGCCGACCACGAGGCCCTGTGCCGCCACGGCGAGGGCGCAAGGACGGTCAAGACCGTCTTCTGGTGCGTCGCCGACGTCACGGCCGGCGAGATCCGCTTCGGCCGCGGCAACCCCTGCTCGGGCGACGCGGCCCAGGTCTACCGGTTCGAGGCGTGAGGGAGGCGACGCTCCTCGCGCCGCCGCTTCCCGAGGGCGGCACCATCGGCGTCCCGGCGCCGGCGAGTCCGTACGAGAACCGCTCCGAGGTCCTGCGCGGCGTCGAGTGGTGGGAGGCGCGGGGCTATCGCGTCAAGCTCGCGCGGGGGGCGTTCGAGCGCGACGACTACGTCGCGGGCAGCCCCGAGCGGCGCGGTGCCGACGTGACTGCGATGTTCGCCGACCCCGAGGTGGACGTCGTCCAGTGCCTGCAGGGCGGCTTCGGCTCGGCGCAGGCGATCCCGCACCTCGACCTCGACGTCGTCGTCGCGAGCCCGAAGCCCTTCGTCGGCTACTCGGACATCACCGCGCTCCACGTCGTGCTGCGCCAGCAGGCGGGGCTCGCCACCTTCTACGGCCCCGGGCTCGCCGGCGTCGGCGACCCGGAGACGACCGATTTCACGCGCGAGCGGCTCCTCGCCGCCCTGCGCGGAGGCGCCGCCGGTCCGGTGCCGCGCGATCCCGACGACCCCTACGTCCGCACACTGCGGGGCGGCACGGTGACGGCGCCGCTCGCCGGCGGCTGCCTCTGGCTCCTCCTCCAGACCCTGGGGACTCCGTGGGAAGTCGACCTCGAGGGCTCGATCTTCTTCTTCGAGGACTACGACGCGCCGCCGTGGTACGTCGACGGGATGCTCACGCAGCTTGGCCACGCCGGCAAACTCGCGGGCGTCCGGGGCGTCGTAGTCGGAGACATGGAGAAGTGCGACTGGCGCGAAATTAGGCCCGAATGGCCAAGAACGCGCTCGATTGAGGACGTCTTGGAGCAGCATCTCGAACCCCTCGGCGTCCCCGTGGTATACAAGCTTCCCTTGGGGCACGGGAAGCACCTCGCCACCATTCCGCTGGGCGTGACTGCGACGCTCGACGCCGACGCGAGGACGCTGACCTTCGAAACCTCCGGCCTCGCCGGAGAGAGGGGAGACTGAGATGGCGAAGCGCGTTCTCTGGATCCTGGCGGCCCTCGCACTCGTCGCGACGCTCGCGGCGTGCGGCGGCGACGACGACGAGGCCGTCGAGACGCCGACAGGGACGACGGACCAGAGCGAGGAGGACGGAGGGGAGATCGTCAAGGGCGGGCTCCTCCGCATCGGCACCACTGGCGAGATCGACTCCATCAACCCGTTCGTCGCCTTCAACTCGGAGTCGTACCAGGCGTTCGTGATCGAGTATCCGCTCCTCGTCCAGTACAGCCCCGAGTTCGAATGGGAGGGCGACTGGGCCGAGAGCTGGGAAACCTCCGAGGACGGGCTCACGTGGACCTTCACGCTCAAGCCCGGCGCCTGGTCCGACGGACAGCCGCTCACCGCCGAGGACGCCGTCTGGACCGGGGAGACGGTGCTCCGCTTCGCCAAGGGCCCGACGTCGCTGCTCGCGCCGTTCCTCTCCCACGTCAAGGGCCTCTCCGCGCCCGACCCGCAGACGCTCGTGATCGAGTACGACCGGCAGGTGGGGAACGTGCTCCCGCAGCTGCAGCAGTTCTTCATCCTCCCCAGGCACGTCTGGGAGCCGCTCGTCGGCGAGGACGGGAAAGGCCTGCGGCAGTTCAACCCGCAGGACGCCCTCCCCGTCGTCGGCGCCGGCCCGTTCGTGATCACGAAGTTCGACCGGAAGGGCACGACGATCTTCGAGAAGAACCCGCACTACTACGGCCCCGAGCCGAACGTGGACGCGGTCGGGTACCAGCACTTCGAGAACGAGGACGCGCTTCTGAGCGCCTTCGGCGCAGGCGAGATCGACTTCCTCGAGGAGGTCCCGCCGAACGCGGTCGGCCAGCTCGAGGCGGACGAGGACGTCATCGTCTCGAAGGTCGAGTCGACGCAGATCAACAACTTCATCTTCAACTCCAACCCGGAGAAGCCGGACAACCGCGAGCTGCTCGAGCCGCGAGTGCGCGAGGCGTTCGAGTACGCGATCGACCGCGAGGAGATCGCCGAGGTCGTCTTCGGCGGGAACGCGACGCCCGTTGCGAGCATCGTCGCGCCGATCACCGGCGAGTGGATGAACCCGAACATCCAGCCACTGCCGTACGACCCGGACGAGGGCAACCGAATCCTCGACGAGCTCGGGTACGCGCGCGGGTCGGACGGGATCCGCGTCGCGGACGGCGAGAAGATGGAGTACGAGCTGATCCTGCCCACCGGCGTCCAGGGCGGGCAGCGGACCTTCGAGATCATCCAGAAGGGCCTGGACGAGATCGGTGTCAAGGTGACGCCGAAGGCGCTCGACGACACGACGGCGTTCGAGGAGATCGGCGCCCCCGACTGGGAGTACCTCGACTTCGACCTCTCCATGTGGAGCTGGGTCGGCTACCTCGACCCCGACTTCGTCCTCTCGGTGACGACGTGCGACCAGTTCGGCGGGTGGAGCGACACGGGCTACTGCAACCCGGAGTACGACGAGCTCTACGCCCAGCAGGGGGTCGCGGTCGACCAGGAGGAGCGGAAGCAGATCGTCTGGGAGATGCAGGAGATCCACCAGCGCGACCGGCCGTACATCCACCTCGTCGAGGTGGATTACATCACCGTCTGGCGGACGGGCTGGGACGGCTTCCACCCGGATCTGATCGCGTACTCCAAGCTTCCCTGGACCGACCCGCACAGGACGGAGGAGGGGTAGCGGCAGGCAGGGGCCCGGACAGGGCGCTGAAGGACGGAGGCCAGTGAGGGGCGCCGACTACGTCGTCAAGCGCGTGTTCTTCGCGTTCATGACGGTGCTCGTCGCCGTCACGCTCAACTTCGTCATCTTCCGCGCGGCGCCGGGCGACGCGGCGACCTCGCTCGCGAAGTGCCGGAACTGCACGCCCGAGTTCCGGGACGCGCTGCGCGAGGAGCTCGGCCTCGACCGCTCGAAGCTCGAGCAGTACGGCATCTACGTCACCGGTCTCGCCCAGGGCGACCTCGGACGCTCGTTCGTCAGCCGCCAGACGGTCTGGAACGAGCTCAAACAGCCGATCCTGAACACGCTGCCGATGGTCGGGCTCGGCTATCTCATCGCCGTCCTCCTCGGCGTCTTCGTCGGCGTGCTCAGCGCCTGGCGGCGCGGCACGTTCGTCGATCAGGCGGGAGTCTCGACCTCGCTCTTCTTCTACGCGATGCCGCAGCAGTGGTTCGGGCTCATGCTCCTCATCCTCTTCGCCGGCGTCTTACCGGCGTCGGGGGTGGCCGATCCCTTCATCGAGTTCCTCGAGCCTTCGTGGTGGGAGATCGTCGTCGACCGGCTCGAGCACATGATCCTGCCCTCGCTCACCCTCGGCCTCGTCCTCTTCGGCCAGTACGCGATCATCGTCCGCTCCTCGATGCTCGAGGCGCTGAGCGAGGACTACATCATGACCGCGCGGGCGAAGGGCCTCTCGAGTTGGGGGATCGTGCGCAAGCACGCGCTCCGCACCTCGCTTCTGCCCATCGCTACCCTCGCCGCGCTCACGTTCGGCTACATCATCGGCGGCGACATCCTCGTCGAGGCCGTCTTCTCGTACCCCGGGATCGGGCTCGCCACCTACGAGGCAGTCTTCGACCGCGACTACCCGGTGCTCCAGGGCGCGTTCCTGCTCCTGACGCTCTCGGTGATCATCGCCAACCTCGTCGCCGACCTCCTCTACTTCAAGCTCGACCCCAGGATCACGGGATGACGAGCACGCCCGCCCCCGAGCTCCTCGTCGCCGACCCTGAGGAGCTGGGCAGGCCGCGGCGGCGCTCGGTCGTCTGGCACGTGCTCCGGACGCAGCCGCAGGCGACGATCGGGGCGCTCGTCTTGCTCGCGTTCGTGGTCGTCGCCGCCCTCGCGCCGGTCATCGCTCCCTACGGCGAGAAGGAGAAGGTCGGCGCCGTCTTCGAGCCGCCGTCCTCCGAGCACTGGCTCGGTCTCGACGACGCGGGCGTGGACATGTTCACGCTGATGCTCTACGGCGCCCGGGTGTCGCTGGTCGTCGGCTTCGCGGCCGCGCTCGTGGCCATGCTCATCGGCGGCACGGTCGGCCTCCTCGCGGGCTACTTCGGAGGCAGAAGCGACACGGTGCTCATGCGGCTCACCGACTACTTCATCGTCATACCGGACATCCCACTGATGCTCGTCGTGGCCGCGATCTGGGGGCGGAGCCTGACGAACATCATCCTCATCATCGGGGTCATCTACTGGACGACGACGGCGCGGGTCGTCCGCGCCCAGGTGCTGAGCCTCCGCGAGCGCGTGTATGTCAAGCGGGCACGGGCCGTCGGCGCCGGTCACGGCCGCGTCCTCTTCCGCCACGTGCTGCCGCAGGTGGCGCCGCTTCTCGTCGCCATGACCGTGCTCTCGGTCGCGGTGGCGATCTTCGCCGAGACGGCGATCGCCTTCCTCGGCCTCGGCGACCCCACGCTCACGTCCTGGGGGAAGCTGATCGAGAACGCCTTCTCGCGGAGCGCGATCTCGGTGGGGGCGTGGTGGGCCGTCGTCCCGCCGGGTGTCGCCGTGGTCGTCGTCGTCCTCGCCTGCACGCTGGTCGGGCGCTCGCTCGAGGACTCGCTCAACCCGCGCCTGCGGGTCGGTCACCTGACCGTGAAGCGCTTCTCGCTCCGCGAGGCGCCGGAGGGGGAGCGGCGGTGAGCGAGGCGCCCGTGCTCGCGGCCGAGGGGCTGCACGTCTGGTTCGCGCTCGAGGGCGGCGGGGAGCTGCACGCCGTCCAGGACGTCAGCTTCGAGCTCGGCGCCGGCGAGCGCTTCGGGCTCGTGGGCGAGTCCGGCTGCGGGAAGACGACGGCGATCCTCACCCTCATGGGCCTCCTCCCTCCGAACGCATCCGTCGCCGGCCGCGTCCTCCTCGACGGCGAGAACGTGCTCGCGCGCGGCGAGCGGAGCATCGCCCCGCACCGCTGGAAGGAGGTCGCGATGGTCTTCCAGGGTGCGATGAACGCGTTCAACCCGGTCAAGCGGATCGGCGAGCAGATCGCCGAGCCGATGGAGCTGCACGGGATGGCCGAGGGTGCCGCGGCGAGGCGGCGGGTGGGCGAGCTCCTGGAGCTCGTCGGCATCCCGGCCGACCGCGCGAGCCGGTTCCCGCACGAGTTCTCCGGCGGCATGCGCCAGCGGGCCGCGATCGCCATGGCGCTCGCCTGCAAGCCGAAGGTGCTGCTCGCCGACGAGCCGACGACCGCGCTCGACGTGATGGTGCAGGCGCAGATCCTCGAGCTGCTCGTCGCGCTCGCGAACGACTTCGGGCTCGCGCTCGTCCTCGTCACGCACGACCTGCCCCTCGTCGCGCAGGTCTGCGAGCGCGCCGCCGTCATGTACGCGGGCGAGATCGTCGAATCGGGGCCGACCGACGCGCTTTTCCACGCGCCCAGGCACCCGTACACCCGCCTCCTCTTCGCCGCGACGCCCGACCTCTACGGCGAGGAGGAGGTCGTCTCCATCCCCGGGGCGCCGCCGCGGCTCGACCGGCCGATCGCGGGCTGCCCCTTCCGCCTGCGGTGCGACCGGGCGTTCGCCCCCTGCGGGGACGTGCGGCCCGCCCTGAAGCCGGTCGGAGACCACCGGGAGGCCGCCTGCCACCTCAACGACGTCGTTCAGGAGGTGCCGGCGTGAGCGGGAACGGGAGCGCGCCGCTCCTCGAGGTCGAGGGGCTCGTCACGCGCTACCTTCTCCCGCGCGGGATCGTGGGGACGATGGCGCGGCAGCCGCAACGCTTCGTGCACGCGGTCGAGGGCGTCTCCTTCAGCGTCCGCCGCGGAGAGATGCTCGCGCTCGTCGGCGAGTCGGGCTGCGGCAAGACGACGACGGCGCAGAGCATCCTCCGGCTCGTCGAGGCCGAGGCGGGGACGATCCGCTTCGACGGCGTGGACGTCGGCGGGCTCGACGGCGGCGACCTGCGGGCGCTGCGCCGGCGCATGCAGATCATCTACCAGGATCCCTACGAGTCGCTCGACCCCAGGTTCCGGGTGCGAACGACGGTGGAGGAGCCGCTGATCGTGCACGGGATCGGCTCTCGGGCCGAGCGGCGCCGCGAGGCCGAGGAGGCGCTCGCGCTCACCGGCCTCGACCCGCCGGAGCTCTTCCTCGACCGCTACCCGCACGAGCTCTCGGGCGGCCAGCGCCAGCGCGTGGCGATCGCGGCCAGCCTCGTTCTCCACCCAGACCTGCTCGTCGCCGACGAGCCCGTGTCGATGCTCGACGTCTCGGTCCGCGCCGGGATCCTCTCCATCCTCGACGACCTGCGCCGGCGCGGGCTCGGCATCCTCATGATCACGCACGACCTCTCCACGGCCGCCCACTACGCCGACCGGATCGCGGTCATGTACCTCGGCCGCATCGTCGAGGAAGGCCCTGCTCGGGACGTCGTGGCGAATCCGCGGCACCCGTACACGAAGGCGCTCCTCTCGGTCGTCCCCAAGCGCGACCCGCGCATGCGGACGCAGCCGCAGATCCTCCAGGGTGAGACTCCGAACCCCGTGGACGTCCCGCCCGGCTGCCGTTTCCATCCCCGTTGCCCGATCGCGATCCCCGAATGCCGGACGACCGACCCGGAGCTGCGGCCTGTCACCGGAGCGGCGCGCGGGCACGCGGCCGCCTGCATCCGGGTCGAGTGAGCGCCGACCTCACGCTCACGGGAGCCTCGCTCTTCGGCGCAGGGGAGGCGGATGCCGTCGCCGTCGCCGGCGGACGGATCGCGGCCGTCGGGAGCGCGAGGGAGATCGCCGCGTTCACGGGTCCCGGGACGCGCGTGCTGGACCTCGAGGGCCGCACGGTCGTCCCCGGCTTCCAGGACGCGCACCTGCACCCGCCGAGCGGGGGGCTCGCGGGTCTTCGCTGCGACCTCTACGGCGCGCAGTCGCGCGAGGAGTGCCTGGAGGCCGTCGCCGCCTACGCGGCCGCGAACCCCGGGCTCGAGTGGATCGCGGGCGGCGGCTGGTCGATCGACTCCTTCCCCGGCGGGACGCCGAGCCGCGCCGACCTCGACGCGATCGTCCGGGACCGACCGGTCTTCCTGGAGAACCGCGACGGGCACGGCGCCTGGGTCAACTCGCTCGCGCTCGCGCTCGCCGGAATCCGCCCGGACACGCCCGACCCGCCCGACGGCCGCATCGAGCGCGACTCAGGCGGCGAGCCGCAGGGGACGCTGCACGAGGGAGCGATCGGCCTCGTCGAGCGGCTGCTCCCCGCGACGACGCAGGCCGAGTGGGAGAAGGCGATCCTGCGCGCCCAGGCCGAGCTGCACGCGCTCGGGATCACAGCCTGGCAGGACGCGGCCGTCTACAGGGAGACGTACCCGGCCTACCTCGCCCTCGCGGAGAGGGGCGCGCTGACGATGCGCATGGAGGGGAACCTGCTCTGGGAGCGCGGGCTCGACGAGGCGGACCAGCTCGCCGACCTCGTGGAGCGGCGCGTGGCCGAGCCCGTGGGGCGGCTGCGCTTGCGCGGCGCGAAGATCTTCGCCGACGGGGTGCTCGAGAACTTCACGGGGGCCCTGCTCGACCCCTACGTCGGCACGGACAACCGGGGCATTTCGATGCACGAGCCCGACGAGCTCGCCCGGATCGTCGCGGCGCTCGACGCGCACGGGTTCCAGGTGCACCTGCACACGATCGGCGACCGGGCGGTACGCGAGGCGCTCGACGCGATCGAGGCCGCCCGCCGGGCCAACGGGCCCCGGGACGCGCGCCACCACCTGGCGCACGTCCAGCTCGTGCACGCGGACGACCTGCCCCGGTTCGCGGAGCTCGGCGTCGCGGCTAACGTCTCGACGTACTGGGCCTGTCGCAGTGACTACGTCACCGTCCTCACCGAGCCGTTCATCGGCCCTGAGCGATCCGCGCGCATGTACCCCTTCGCAAGCCTTGTCCGTGCCGGCGCGCGGCTCGCCTGCGGAAGCGACTGGACGGTCTCGACGCCGGATCCGCTGCAGCAGCTCGAGGTGGCGGTGACGCGTGTCTCACCGGACACGCGCGAGGCCGAGCCGCTGCTGCCGGAGGAGGCGCTCGACCTCGCGGCGGCGCTGACCGCGTTCACGGCCGGCTCGGCCTGGGCCAACGGCCTCGAGGCAGACACGGGCACGCTCGAGCCGGGCAAGCTCGCAGACCTTGCCGTCCTGGACAGCGACGTGCTCGACCCGAGCGCGGGCCCGATCGGCGACGCACGCGTCCTCCTCACGCTCGTCGAGGGGGAGGCGGTCCACGCCGACCCCGGGCTCGGCTGGTAGCGCTCAGCCCTCGCCGAGGAGGGCGGCGTCGAAGAAGCCGACGACCCGCTCCTCGTACTCCTCCGGGCGCGCGTCGATGCCCCCGGTGTGCCCGCCGTCGGGGATCTCCCAGAGAGTCTTCGGCTCGCCGGCGGCCTCGTAGTAGTGGGGATTCAGCTCCTCGCCGCCCTGGCCGTCCCGGGCGTAGATCAGGAATACCGGCCGAGGCGCGATCCGGCCGACGAGGTCCTGGAGGGCCGGCGGGGGCGCGGTGCCGGAGAAGACCGCCGTCGCCGCCGTCAGCGTCGCCAGGGTCGGGAGGGAGACCCAGCCGGAGGGGCCGCGCAACGTGTTCTCCCGCACGGAGCGCTCGCCCGCGCCCTCGGAGACGACCGCCCGCAGGCGCGGGTCGCCCGCCGCCGCCTCGAGCATGAGCTCGCCGCCCACGGAGAGTCCGAGCCCGCCGATCCGCCCGGGCTCGACGTCGGGGAGAGCCTCCAGTAACGAGACGGCGGCCTCGAGGTCGCGGGCGGAGCCCCAACCGAGCGCGTTTGGGTTGCCCTCGCTCTCGCCCTGGCCGCGCATGTCGAGGAGGAGCACGCCGTAGCCGCGGCGAACGAGCATGCGCGCGTGCTCGACCGGTCCGCTCCGGCCGGGGAAGGCGATCACGGCCGCGCCGTTCTCGGAGGGGACGTACCACGCGGCGAGGGCGAGCCCGTCGCTCGTCTCCACCGAGACGGTCTCGTAGGGCCTGCCGAGGTCGGCGGCCTCCACGGCCACGCGGGGACGGTGGGTGACGACGAGGGAAAGGACGATCGGCGCGAGGACCCAGTACGCCGCGACGACGGCGCCCGCCAGGAGGAGCGCGCGCCTCAGGTACCGGCGGCCGTGCGGCCTCCGCGAGCGCCAGAGCAGCACGAGGCCGACGACGCAGAGCGCGACCCCCACCGGCAGGAGGAGGAAGCCGGTCCAGTCGTCCCCGCTCGGCCCCTCGGCGGCGGCGTGGACGACCGCGATCCCGACGCCCGTGAGCGCCAGCGGCCCGAGCACGAGGGCGACAGCGGCTCGGGCGCCCGGCCGAAGCCGGGGGTAGGCCCAGGCGGCGAGTGCGAGCAGCACGAGCGGCACCGCGGCCGACAGGAGGTTGTCCGAACGTGCCACCCCAGGCTCGGGGGCGACGAACGCGTCGACGAGTACGTGGAGGGCGACGAGGGCCGCGGCCGCCCGGAAGGCGACGAGCTCGGCCGGACCGTCCGGGCGGATCACGAGGCCGCCTGCTCGCGGCGGAGCCAGTCGGTGAAGAAGGGCTCGACGATCCGGTGGACGCCCTCGGCGTCGCGGCCGACGACCTCCTTCGCCGTCAGCGCTCCGAGCGCGCGCTGGAGCGTCGACGTGGACGGGAGGTCGTGACGCTGCGCGTAGTCGGTCGAGTAGACGGTGCGAAACGGCTCCTCGGCGAGCGCGAGCAGGAGGAGGCGCTGCGCCTGCGGCGCGTCGTCCCAGAGCTTCGCAAAGTGGTTGTGCTCTGAGCGCAGGGCGCCGCCGAGAGCCTCCTCGACGTCCCGGAGCTTGGCGACGTGGCCGCGCGGGACGAGCTCCCAGAGGAAGTAGGCGAGCTCCTGCGTCGCGTAGGGGTGCCCGCCCGTCGCCTCGACGAGCCGCGCGAGCGCCTCGTCGTCCACGCCCTTCTCCGTCTCCTCGAAGCGCTCGCGGACGAAGCGCGCGAACTCCCCCGTGGCGATCGGCCCGATCTCGAGCCGCTTCGCGCTCCGCCAGAAGGGCTCGTTCTCGTCCTCGAAGATCTGTTCGAGCACGTGGCGCTTGCTCCCCAGGTACACGTGGGCGACCTCGGGCTGCTCCTGGAACACGGCCCGCAGGAGCGTGGGGAAGCGGCGGTCGAGGGCGAGGATCTCCTGGAACTCGTCGAGGACGAGGACGACGCGGCGCCTGCGCTCGGCGGCGATCTCGGCCGGCAGCTCCAGGAGCCGCTCGATGGTCTCGTCGATCCCGGCGCGGCGGCGGCCGCCGTGGAAAGTGAAGCGCAGGCTGCCGTCGCTCGGATCGACCTCCATGGTCGGCGTGACCGTAAGCCCGCGGAAGAGGCCCGCGGCGCGCTCGATCGCGCCGCCGACGGCGCCGGTGAGGTCGCGGTAGACCGTCCGCGCCAGCGCGGCCGCGAGCCGCTCCTTCGTCGGCGTCCGCATCAGGTCGCAGTAGCCGACGAGGATCCCCTCGCGGGCGGCCCGCTGCGTCGTCGTGTGGACGAGCGAGGACTTGCCGTAGCGCCGGGGCGCGTAGACGAGCGCGTCCTGTCCGTTGCGCATGTCGGCCAGGAGCTCGCGCACCTCGGTCTCGCGGTCGGCGAAGGCGGCGTCGAGGGCGAGGGCGCCGAACGTGAACGGGTTCGTATGCGGCACTGCGTTACGCAGTATGGCATAGCGCGAGGGAGCGTCGAGGGATCCTCAGACGCGGACGAGCACGCGACCGTCCTCGACCCGCGCCGGATAGACGGCCGCCCGGAGGGACGGGTCGTCGGCGCACGCGCCGGTCTCGAGGTCGAACTCCCAGCCGTGCCACGGGCAGCGGAGGATGCGGCGACCGGCGAGCGCGTAGCCGCCCGGTGCCCCCTCCACCCGCTCCTGCACGCTGCCGAGGCAGAGCGGTCCGCCGTGGTGCGGGCAGCGGTTGCGGATTCCGTGGACGGAGCCGGCGGCCGGGTCGGCGACGACGCCGACCTCCCGGCCGCCGACGCGGGCGACCACCCGGCCGTCGCGCTCGAGGTCGGCGGCCGAGCCGACGTCGTGCCACTCAGGCATCGGCGGGCAGGCCGAGCCGGGCCCCGTAGAGCTCGGCCGCGTTCCCGTGCAGCACCGGCTCCCGCCAGGCCTCCGGCAGCCGCTTGAGCATGAAGCCGGGGTCGTCGAAGTCCCAGTGCGGGTAGTCGGAGGCGAAGCAGAGGACGTCGGGCGCGCCGGCCGCCTCGAGCAGCTCGAAGAGGAGGTCGTCCCGCCCGTCCGTGTGCTCGAGGGGCTGCGTCGAGAAGCGCACGTGCTCGCGCGCGACCTCGCTCGGCCTGCGCGCGAGCCACGGCGTCTCGCTCCGGAGCGCGCGCCAGTTCGTGTCGAGCCGCCAGAGAACGCCGGGAAGCCAGGCGACCCCGCCCTCGATCAGGAGCACCTTCAGGCCGGGGAAGCGCTCGAACGTCCCGTGGCAGAGGAGCGAGACGAGGTGGGACATGATCGAGCAGGCCGACCCGAGCGTGTGCCACTCGATGTAGAACGTGACCGGCCCGGCGCCGCCGGGGGGCGCCGCGAGACCCATGCCCTCGCCGCCGGAGTGGATCGCCACCGGCAGCCCGCACTCGTCCGCGGCCTCGAAGATGGGAAGGTAGCGCGGCTCGCCGTACGGCCGCTCGGCCCCGCCGCAGAGCAGCACCTGGACGAAGCGCACGTCGTCCGCCAGACGCCTGATCTCGGCCGCGGCCGCCTGCGGGTCCTGGGCGGGGCAGAGGATCGACCCGCGCAGGCGCGACTCGGGGTCGAGCCAGCGCTCGCGCAGCCACTCGTTGTGCGCGCGGGCGAGCTCCGCGGCGCGGTACGGGCTCGGGATCAGCGAGACGAGCACGGGGTCATCGCCGTTGAGGACGCCCACGTCGGTGCCGCTCGGGTCGAGGAGCTCCCGCCGCACGGCGTCCACGTCGGCGCCGGGCGGGCGCCCGTCCTGCTCGACGTCCTGACGGAACCACGAGGAGGGGTGCGCCCACGAGTAGCCGGGGAGACCGAGCGACGGCCCCTGCGCCCGGAACCAGTCGCGCTGGGCCGGATCGACGTAGGCGAGCAGCTCCTCCGGGTCGCCGACCTGCGGATGGATGTCGCAGTCGATCACGGCCGAAGGGTACGCCTAGACGCCGTCGCGCGGGAACCGGTGGGCCCACGTCCGCGCGAAGATCGGCTCCTCGTTCTCGTAGACGTCCAGCGTCGTCTCGACGTGGAAGGCCCCGGCGTCAGCGGTCATCGCCGCCGTCACCTCGGCAAGGGCGCTCCACTCGCCGCGAGCCATGCCGGACGTGGCGCGGAAGCGCACTTCCGCTGAGAGCGGGTCGCCCTCGCGGATCGAGAAGACCGTCCGGCTCGTGTCCCACGAACGCAGGTCGATGTCGACGAGGCGCACCGAACCGCCGAGGTCCCAGTCGAAGACCTGCTCGACGAGCCCGGCGGCGAGGTCACGGCAGACGGTGCGGCCCTGCTCGCCGGCCGCGATCGTCTCCACGGCGAGGGGCGCCGAGTGCTCGGGCTCGGCGAAGTCGGGCAGGTCGGCGTCCTCCGGACGCGGCGGCCGCTCCGGTAGCTCCAGCGCTCCGGCGTGGAGCGTGAGCGTCACCGGCTCGGGCGAGGGCCACGCCCACGGCCAGTAGGTCGGCGAAAGGGCGAGCCGGAGCCGGCGCCCCGCCGGGAAGGAGTGGGCGGCGAAGTCGAGCGCCACGCGCGCGTGGTAGAGCCGTCCCGGCTCGAGCGGCGCCGGCTCGGCGTGGCCGTCACGGTGGGCGAGGTTGAGGAGACCGCGGGCCACGAGCGCGGACGTCCCGTCCGGGAAGACTTCGCAAAGCCTTACGGCGACCAGCGCGAGCGGCCGGTCGACGGAGAGCGAGAGCGCCGCCTCCGGAAAGCCGACGATCTCGAGCGGCCGCTCCAGCGGCTCCGAGTCGAGCACGAGAGACACGGCGTCGTCCCGGCGCTGGTCGCCCGGGAGGTCGGCGGACTGGCCCTCGGCCGTCCAGGCGCCCGCCTCCGCGCCGCAGGACTGGACGCCGAGGAGCGGGCGCGGCTCTACGAGCGGCAGCTCCCACCTGCGGACGCCGACCCGCGGCGAGGGCCACGCCTCCTCCGCGACCCAGCGGCCCGGCCGCACGTCGTACGTCGGCCGCGGCTCGACCGAGTCCTGCAGCCACACCCACAGCATCGGCCCCTCCATGACACCGTTCTCCTCCCCCTTGAGCCAATGGTCGAACCAGCGGACGCACTCCTGCAGGAAGCCGATCGAAGGCCCCGGCGAGGCGTCGTCGGGGAACGCGTGCGCCCAGGGCCCGACAAGGCCCTTGCGCGGGACGTCGAGCCCGGCGAGGAGGCGAGGGACAGCGTTCGTGTAGCCGTCCGCGAACCCGCCGACCGCGAAGACCGGGCACTCGATCGCCGAGTAGTCCTCGCACACGGAGCCGTGCCGCCAGTAGCCGTCACGGCGCTGGTGCGCGAGCCACGGCTCGATCCAGGGGGAGGCCGCCTCGAGGCGCGCGAGCCAGGTCTCCCGCCAGTCGTCCGGCCTGAGAAGCGGGTCGGGCGGGCGCGCGTTCCACGTCAGCATCGAGCAGGCCCAGGGGAGCATGTCGAGGGCGAGCACGCAGCCGCCGCGATAGTGGACGTCGTCGGCGTAGCGGTCGTCCGTGGAGCAGAGCGTCACGATCGCGCCGAGCCCGGGCGGGCGGCGGGCCGCCACCTGGAGCGCGTTGAAGCCGCCCCAGGAGATTCCCCACACACCGAGCGTCCCGTCGCACCACGGCTGCTCGCGCAGCCAGGCGAGCACCTCGAGCGCGTCCTCCTGCTCCTGCGGGAGGTACTCGTCCTCGAGGATCCCGTCCGATTCGCCCGTGCCGCGCAGGTCGACGCGCACGGCGGCGTAGCCGAAGCCGGCGAGGTAGGGCTGCCGCGCCGCGTCGCGGATCGCCGTGCCGTCCGTCTTGCGGTACGGCAGGAACTCGAGGATCGCCGGCACCGGGTTGTCCTCGGCATCCTCGGGCAGCCAGATGCGCGCGGCCAGCCGCGTCCCGTCCGCGAGCGGGATCCACGCGTGCTCGATCTCGCGTACGCGGCGGGGGAACTCGGTGCGGACGCTCACGTGGGGTCGAGCACGAGCCGTTCGCGCTTGCCCGGCTGCGGGACGGCGGGGTCGTCCGCGTCGATCTCGCGCCCGAGTCGGTGGCCGTCGAAGATCGCCTCCGCGGGGATGCGCGGCGCAACGCAGTCGCCGATCCGGTAGACGGCCTCGACGCCCTCGGCGGCGAGCGCGTCCGGGTCGGCGCGGAGGCCGAGGTAGAGCCTCTCCTCCGAGAGCCGCTGCGTCACGAGGACGACGCCGTCCGCCTCGAGCTCGAACGGCTCGCCGAAGGCGCTCTCGCCGCGGACGCCGCCCGCCTCGATCGCCGCGATCGTCGCCGCGGCGCGAGCGCGGACGCCGACCGAGTGCAGGTGCGCGCGCAGCAGAGGGCCCTCGAGCGTCTCGTCGGCGATCGGCGCGACGTGCTCGCAGAGCGTCACCAGCTCGACGTCGCAGCCCTCGCCAGCGAGGAGCTCCGCGATCCCGGCGGCGGTGAAGTAACCCTCGCCGTCGTAGACGACGACGCGCTTCCCGGGCGGGCGCTTCCCCTCCAGCATCACCTGCTCGGGCGTGAGGACGTGCGGGAGCGAGGCATCGGCGCCGGGGATCGGCTCGTGCGTGACCGCGTTGAGCCCGTCGGTCGCCCAGCGAGCTCCGGTGGCGACGACGACGAGCTCCGCCCCGTACGTCCGCGCGTCCTCGACCGAGAGCCGCGTCCCCGTGATCGTCTCGACGTTCTTCAGGCGCTCGAGCTGGATCGCGCGCCAGTTGACGACCCGCGCCCACTCTCCCAGGCCCGGAAGGCGCGGAACCCAGCGGAAGGCACCGCCGAGATCGGCCTCCGCCTCGACGAGGTGGACGCGGCGGAAGCCGCGCTTGCCGAGCACGATCGTGCACTCCATCCCGGCGGGGCCGGCGCCGACGACGAGCACGTCGCGGTCCCAATTGACCGCCGGCTCGAACCGCTCCGGGTGCCAGCCGCGCCGGTACTCTTCGCCCGCGGTGGCGTTCTGCGTGCAGCCGAGGTGATGGCCGCTCTCCGACTTCGAGATGCACGTGTTGATGCCGATGCACTCGCGGACCTCCCCGTAGCGCCCCTCTTCGACCTTGCGCGGGAGGAACGGGTCGGCGATCGACGGGCGGGCGGCGCCGACGAGGTCCCAGACGCCGCTCGCCACGATCTCCGCCATGCGGTCGGGGTTCGTCAGGCGCGCGACGCCGACGATCGGCTTCGCCGTCGCCTCGCGCACGCGGTCGGTCCACTCGAGCTGGTAGCCCTCGCTGAAGAAGCGCGACGCACCCGAGTCCTTCGACCACTCCGCGATCGAGCCGACGTTCACGTCCCAGAGGTCGACGAGGTGGTCGGCGGCGCGCACGAACGCGAGCCCTTCCTCCAGCTCGACCCCGGCCGGGCCCAGTGCCTCCACACACGTGCGCACGGCGATCGCGCAGTCGTCGCCGACCGCCTCGCGCACGGCGCCGAGCGTCTCGAGCCAGAAGCGCGCGCGGTTCTCGAACGAGCCGCCGTAGGCGTCGGTGCGGCGGTTGTAGAACGGGGAGAGGAACTGGAGCGGCAGGTAGCTGTGGCCGCCGTAGACGTAGACGATGTCGAAGCCCGCGTCCCGCGCCCGCACGGCCGCGAGCACCCACTCCTCCCGCACGCGGACGATGTCGTCGATCTCCATCGCCTTGGGGACGACGTGCGGCTCGTAGTCGCTCGCGAGCTGGCTCGGCGCGATCGAGGCCCGGCGCGACTGGCGGTTGGGCGCGTGGCCGCCCGTGTGCGTGAGCTCGATCCCCGCGAGCGCGCCGTGGGCGTGGACCTGCTCGCACATGACGGCGAGGTTGGCCTGGTCGTCGTCGTCCCAGAGGCGGGCGGAGACGAAGGGCGACTCGTCGGAGTCCGGCGAGACGGGCGCGTACTCCGTGCAGACCGCGGCCCAGCCGCCCTCAGCCTTGGTCGCGCGGAAGGACGCCTGGGAGCCGGGCTTCTCCGTCCCGTAGCCCGTGCAGTGGGGGACCGCGTAGAAGCGGTTGCGGAGCGTCTTCGGCCCGATCCGGAGCGGTTCGAAGAGAAGGTCGTGGCGGGGGTCGCGGGGCATGCGCCGGGGGATAGGATCGCGCCTGTGGCGCAGACCGTCAAAGCGCGTACGGGCGGAAGCCTCGTCGCCGAGAGCCTGGAGGCCGCCGGCGCGGAGGTCGCCTTCGGCGTCCCGGGCATCCACGCGCTCCCGATCTGGGAGGGGCTACGGACGAGCCGGGTGCGCACGATCGGCCTCCGCACCGAGCTCTCGGCCGGGTTCGCAGCCGACGGCTACGCGCGCACCAGCGGGCGGCCGGCGCCGCTCCTCCTCTCCACCGGGCCCGGCGCGCTGATCTCGCTCGCGGCGCTCATGGAGGCGGCGAGCGCGCACGTGCCCGTGGTCGCGATCGCCAGCCAGATACCGTCGGAGCTGATCGGCCGCGGCCGCGGCTTCCTGCACGAGCTGCCCGACCAGCTCGCGTCCTTCGCGCCGGTGGTCAAGTGGGCCGCGCGCGCCGAGAGCGCGTCGGAGATCCCGCGGCTCGTCGCCGAGGGCTGGCGGCGGGCGCTGACACCGCCGAGCGGGCCGGTCTTCCTGGAGATCCCGCTGGACGTCCTCTCCGGCGAGACGTCGCTGCCCCCGCTCGCGGAGCTGGACGTCGAGCCCCTCCCGGCCCCGCTCCCGCCCCCGGACGACCTCCGCGCAGCGGCCGGGGCTCTGCGCGACGCGGAGAACGTCGTCCTCTGGGCCGGAGCCGGCGTGCTCCGCGCCGGCGCCTGGGCCGAGCTGGCCGCGCTCGCGGAGCTCCTCGGCGCGCCCGTGGCCACGACGTACATGGGCAAGGGCGCCTTCCCCGACGATCATCCGCTGGCGGCCGGCTGCGCCTGCGACGAGGGCGCCTTCCGCGAGCTGCTCGCAGACGCGGACGCGGTCCTCGCGGTCGGCACCGAGCTCGGGGCCGAGACGACGGGCCAGTACGAGCTGGCGTTCTCGGGCCGGCTCGTCCAGGTGGACGCCGCGCCGGAGCGGATCGGCGCCACGTACCCGGCGCTCGGGCTCGTCGGCGACGCGAGGGACGTGCTCGCGGCCCTGGCCGAGTGCCTCCCTCCCGAGCCCGCGGACGGCGCTCCGGGGCGGGCGCGGGTCGCCGCTCTCCACGCCCGGATCGAGGCGGGTCTCGACGAGCAGGACCGCGGCCTCGAGCGCGGCCTCATCGCGGCCGTCCGCGACGCGCTACCCCGCGACGCGATCTCCACGTGGGACATGACCATCCTCGCCTACTGGGCCGCCGCCCACTTCACGGCTCACGAGCCGCGGAGCTTCCACTACCCCCTCGGCTCGGGCACGCTCGGCTACGCCTGGCCGGCAGCGCTCGGCGCCTCGCTCGCCGCCCGCGGCCGTCCCGTGCTCGCGGTCGCCGGGGACGGCGGGTTCCTCTACGGGCTCGCCGAGCTCGCGGCGGCGCGGCAGCACGGGCTCCGCGCCGCGCTCCTCCTCGTCGACGACGGCGGCTACGGGATCCTGCGCGAGTACCAGCGCGACTCCTTCGGGGAGACGTTCTCGGTCGACCTCGTCGAGCCCGACTTCCCGGGGCTCGCCGCGTCGTTCGGCGTGCCCGTCGAGTCCGTAGGGCCGGACGCGGCGAGCGAGGCGATCGGTCGCGCCCTGGCCGCTGAGGGCCCGGCGGTCGTCCACGTTCCCGCACGCCTCGAGATGTGGACACCCACGCCGTGACGACCGACTGGAGCCGGCTCGTCCGGCAGTCCCTCCTCGGCCTCGAGCCGTACCGGCCGGGCGCGAGCCTCGACGAGCTGCGCGCCGCCTACGGGCTCGACGAGATCGTGAAGCTGAACTGGAACGAAGGGCTCCTCGGCCCCTTCCCCGGCGTCGAGGAGGCCGTCGTCACCGAGCTCGAGCGCGCGTGGATCTACCCGGAGCAAGCCTACTCCGACCTGCGCGAGGCCGTCGCCGGCTGGCTCGGGACGTCACCGGAGCGGATCGTGCCGAGCCACGGCATCCAGGCGCTCATCGCCACCGTCGCGCACGCCTTCCTGGAGCCCGGCGACGCCGTCGTCGTCACCGACCCGACCTACGGCCTCTACGCCCAGGCGTGCGCCGCCGCCGGGGCGCTCGTCGTCTCCGTGCCGAGCCGCGAGCTGCGCCACGACGTCGACGCTCTCGCCGCGGCGGCGCAGGAGAGCGGCGCCCGCCTCGTCTGGCTCTGCGACCCGAACAACCCGACCGGCTCGCTCGCGGACCGCGACGAGTGGGAGCGGCTCCTCGCCGCGCTCCCGGAACGGTGCGCGATCGTCGTCGACGAGGCGTACTTCGAGTACGCCGACCCGGCGCTGCGGGTCGACCGCCTTCCGGACGTCGAGGCCGGCCGGCCGGTGCTCCTCCTGCGAACCTTCTCGAAGATCTTCGGGCTGGCGGGGCTCCGGCTGGGCTACGCGGTCGCCGACCGGGAGCTCGCGGAGTTCCTCGACGTCGTCCAGGAGCCGTTCAACGTCAACCGGGCGGCGCTCGCGGCGGGCCGGGCCAGCCTCCGCTCGCCCGAGGTCGTGGAGGAGCGCCGGCGCGCGAACGCCGAGGGGCGCGAGCGGCTGGCCGAGCTGCTTGCCGCCGCAGGGGCCGAGGTCGTCCCCTCGCAGGCGAACTTCGTGCTCGCCCGCGTCGGCGTGGACGACCTCGCGCTGACGGAGGAGCTCGCGCGCCGCGGCCTCCTCGTTCGCGCCGGGAGCGAGTTCGGCCTGTCCGGCCACGTGCGCATCACGACGGGACCGGTGCCGATCATGGAGCGAGTCGCGGGCGAGCTGGCCGAGACCCGGGCGGGCTTGGTCTCGTGAGCGGCGTCCTCCTCGAAGGGTTGAGCAAGAGCTTCGCGGAGGTCGAGGCCGTCCGCCGGCTCGACCTCGAGATCCACGAGGGCGAGTTCTTCTCCCTCCTCGGCCCTTCCGGCTGCGGCAAGACGACGACGCTGCGCCTCGTCGCCGGCTTCGAGGAGCCGACGAGCGGGCGGATCTTCCTCGGCGATCGCGACGTGACGCAGGTGCCCGCGCACAAGCGGCCCGTGAACACGGTCTTCCAGAGCTACGCGCTCTTCCCCCACCTCTCCGTCGCCGAGAACGTCGCCTTCGGGCTCCGCTTCAAGAAGGCCGATCGCACGGAGCGGCGCCGCCGGGTCGCGGCGGCGCTCGAGCTCGTCCAGCTCACCGGGCTCGAGCGGCGGAAGCCCGCCCAGCTCTCCGGCGGCCAGCAGCAGCGGGTCGCGCTCGCCCGGGCGCTCGTCCTCGAGCCGGCAGTCCTCCTCCTCGACGAGCCGCTCGGGGCGCTCGACGCGAAGCTGCGCCGCTCGCTCCAGCTCGAGCTGAAGTCGATCCAGCAGGCGGTCGGAATCACGTTCGTCTACGTGACGCACGACCAGGAGGAGGCGCTGACGATGTCCGACCGGATGGCAGTGATGGCCGACGGCCTCGTCGAGCAGCTCGGGACGCCGCGCGACGTCTACGAGGACCCGGCGACGACGTTCGTGGCCGACTTCCTCGGCGTGTCGAACCTCATGGACGCGCAGTCCTCCGGCGGCGGCCGCGTGCTCGTGGGCGGGCAGGGGCTCGCCGCGGAGCGCGGCGACCTCGAGGCCACCGGCGGCGTGCGCCTGACGATCCGCCCGGAGCGGATCCGCCTCGAGCCGGCGGGCAGCGCGGGCGAGAACCGGCTCCCGGGGACGGTGCAGCGCGTCGTCTACCTCGGCTCGGCGACGCAGGTATTCGTCGAGGTCGCGGGCGGGACGACCCTGCAGGCAACGCTCGGAGGCGGCCAGCCGCCCCCGGCGGAGGGCGAAGCGGTCTCTGCCGTCCTGCCGCCGGATGCCCTGCGCGTCCTCCGGGATGTCCCGCGGAGCTGAGCGCTCCCGGCGCAGGCACGCTCTCGACCCGCTTCCGCGTGCTTCCGGCACGAACCGCGCGCCACGCGCGCGCTTTTCCGGGTTACGCTCGTAGCGGGTGGTGGTCCGGGGTGGCCCCAGAGGGAGAAGCCCCGGGCTCAAACGCGGAGCTGCGCGAAGTCCTCGATCGCCCCGCCGCGCTCGCCGCGGCGCCGGCGGACGGCGCGGAGGACGAGGGCGGTCAGCCCGACGGCGAGGAGCGTCGCAAAGAGCATCACGCTCGCGAGCGCGTTCAGCGCGGGAGTCGGAGCCCCGCGGGCGTTCGAGTAGATCTTGATCGGCACCGTCTCCGTCGAGGCGTCGAGCGAGAGGAACGCGCTGATGACGAAGTCGTCGATCGAGATGGCGAAGACGACCATGAAGCTGGCCACGATCGCCGGCGTCAGGAGCGGCAGAACGACCATGCGCAGCGCCTGGCGCGGCGCCGCGCCGAGGTCCATGGCGGCCTCCTCGTACTCCCGCCCGATCGAGAGCAGGCGGCTTCGCATGACGATGACGACGAACGAGATGGAGAAGGTGACGTGCCCGATCGCCTGCGCCGTCGTCCCGAGCTCGACGAACCGGAGCAGGTGGACGAAGGTGAGGAAGAGCGCGCTCCCCATCACGATCTCGGGCGTCACGAGCGGGAAGAGGCTGAGGAAGCGGGCCGACCCGGACCCGCGCCCCCGCCAGCGCGTGAGCGCGAGGGCGAGCGCGATCCCGAGGGGGACGGCGATCAGCATGGCGAGCGAGGCGAGCCGCAGGCTCTGGAAGAGCGACTCGCGCAGCGAGGGGTCGTTCCAGACGGAGAGCTCCGGGTCGTCCCAGTACCAGCGCGTCGACCAGCCCTGCGCGGTCGAGCGGGAGCGCCCGTCGTTGAAGGAGAAGCGGACGGCGATGAGGATCGGGACGATCGCCCACGCCATGTAGAGCAGCGTGAAGAGGACGAGGAAGCGCGGCTTCCCCCAGGGGTTCGCCACCCACGCCCGGAACCGGCGCACACCGCTCATGGGCCGGCTCCCGGCCCATGAGCGTGGGGAGGGTGTGTGAGGGAACCGGGAGCTTCCCTCAGCGCAGCAAGGAAGGGGGCGAGCCGAAGGCGAACGACGCTCACCGCTCCAGCTCCCGGGCCGCGCGCGCCACGGTGACGAGGTAGTAGACCATGAGCACGAGCAGAACGACCATGAGGAAGACGACGAGCGAGGCGCCGACGGTCGCCTGCGGGCCGCGCACGTAGAGGTTGATCTGGTTGCCGATCAGCGTCGTCCGGGGCGAGCCGGAGAGCAGGTCGGGCGTGTAGTAGTCGCCGAACATCGGCAGCGCGACGATCACGCAGCCGGCGAGGATGCCGGGCACCGAGAGCGGCAGGGTGACGCGCCGGAAGGCATGGAACCGGCTCGCGCCGAGGTCCCGCGCGGCCTCGAGCAGGCTCCGGTCGATCCGGTCGAGCGAGGCGTAGAGCGGCAGGATGAGAAACGGGACGTAGCCGTAGACGAGGCCGAAGATCACCGTCGACGCCCTCCCGTCGAGCCAGCTTCGCGGCGCGTCGAGGACGTTCAGCCACATGAGCGCGCGGTTGATGAGCCCGTCGTCCTGGAGCAGGTTCACCCAGGCCAGCATCCGCATCAGATAGCTGATGAGGAACGGCGCGACGAGCCCGAGGAGCAGGAGCCCCTTGAAGCGCCCCCCGTGCCGGGCGATCGTGTACGCGACCGGATAGCCGATCGCGAGCGAGAGCGCGACGGCGAAGCCGACGTAGGCGAACGTGCGCAGGAAGACGGCGCCGAAGGCTTCTGTCGGGCCGAGCTGCTCGACGATGAAGCGGAACGCCTGCAGGTCCCACTCGAGCGGGTTCCACACCGGCACCGGGCTGAGGAAGATGGGGTCGACCGTCCCCATCGCCACGGAGAGGATCACGTAGAACGGGACGAGGAAGAAGAGCCCGAGCCAGAGGAGCCCGGGGGCGCCGAACGCCGCCCAGAACCCGCGCGGGTAGCGCACTCAGCCGCTCGGGCGGACGCTCACACGCCGGCCTTGAACTCGGCCCAGGCGTTCTGCCAGACCGCATCGTCGGCCGGCGCGAGCTCGAGCAGCTCCTGGCTCCGGTCGAAGTCCTCCGGCCGGACGATCGTGGAGGCGAGATGCTCGGGGACGACCTCGTCGGTCACGAGCCGGTCGGGGTCGATGGAGGTGAGCGGCGGCTGGTAGCCGACGAAGCCGGCGAAGTTGTCGTACGCATTCTGCTCGTCGAGCATGAAGTTGAGGAAGTGGTGGGCGAGGACGGGGTTCTGGGCGCTGCGGCAGATCGTTATCGTGTCGCTGCCGATCACGCCGCCGCCCTCCGGCGGGAACCAGAAGCCGAGGACGCTCGCGTCGAGCCCCCTCGGCAGGTAGTACGGGGCGGAGATCATGCTGCCCGACCAGGACTGGTGGATCCACGCCGAACCCTCGGGAACCTTGGAGTAGTCCTCGGCCGAGACCTTCACGTTCACGAGGTCGATCAGCTCGATCAGGTCGTTCTTCGCCTGCTCGATCGCGGCCGGGTCGCCCGTGTTCACGTCCTCGACGCCGTTGCGCAGGAGCGCCATCCCGATCGCGTCGCGGTAGTCGTCGAGCAGGAACGTCTTGCCCGTGTACCCGCCGTCCCAGTAGATGTCGTAGGGGTTGGGCAGCGCGCCGATGTCCTCGGTCACGTGGTCGGAGCGGTACGCGGTGCCCGTCGCCCAGACCGTGTACGGGACCGTGTACTGAGACCCGACGTCGTAGAACGGGTCGGCGAGCTGCGGCCAGACGTTGGGGAGGTTGGGGACGTAGTCGCGGTTGAGCGGCTGCAGGATCTTGCCGGCGACGAGCTTCCCGATCCGGTCGACGGTGGCGAAGAAGACGTCGAAGTCGACCGCGCCGGTGCGGAGCTTCGAGACGGCCTCGTCCATCGTCGAGTAGGTGGAGAGCTCGACCTCGCAGTCGTACTCCTTGGCGAACTCGTTCAGCTTCCGCTTCCAGACGTAGTCGATGTAGTTGTAGATCTTCAGCGTCGCGCCCGACTCGGGCTCGAGGCCCGGGTCAATCGCGGGGTTGTCGTCGAAGAGCGGGAGGGTGACCGGGTTGTCGCGCCGCGCGAGCTGGAAGGGCGCGTCCTCGGCGGACTGGGTCTCGCCGGGGGCCGTGTCCGCGAGCGGGCTCGTGTCGCTGCCGCAGGCGGCAAGGAAGGCCGAGCCACCCGAGAGGCCGAGCGCCGCCAGGGCGGACCGCTGAAGGAATTGCCGCCGGTCGAAACCTCGTGGCTCGCGCGGATGCCGTGTCATCGCTTTCCCCGAAGCTGGGCACTGTAGCGTACGACGCCGGATAGAATCCAACGATGGACGGCGCAGTCGGCCTGACGGATGCGGGCGGGCTTCGCGAGAGGCTCGCGGCGGGGGCGACGCTCCCGGCGGGCTGGTACTCGGACCCGGCCGTGCTCCGACTCGAGCAGGAGGCGATCTTCGCGCGCTCCTGGCAGTACGCGGGACGCGCCGACCTCGTCGCGGATCCGGGCTCGTACTCGACGTGCATGGCAGGCCACATCCCCGTGGTCGTCGTCCGCGACCGGGATGGAGCGCTGCGCGCCTTCGTCAACGTCTGTCGCCATCGCGGGCACATCGTCGCGGACGGCGCCGGGCGGAGGAGCTCCCTCCAGTGCCCCTACCACGCCTGGACGTACGCCCTCGACGGAACGCTTCGCCGGGCGCCGCGCTCGGAGCGCGAGCCCGGGTTCGACCCCGACGCCTTCTCGCTCCTGCCGGCGGCGGTCGACGAGTGGGGGCCGCTGGTCTTCGTCAACCCCGATCCGGAGGCGGGGCCGCTCGAGGAGGCTCTCGGCCCGCTACCGGACCTCGTCGCGCGAACCGGGCTCGACCTCGACCGCCTGCGCTTCCGGGAGCGGAGCGAATGGGAGATCGCCTCGAACTGGAAGATCGCGATCGAGAACTACCTCGAGTGCTACCACTGCCCCGTGGCCCACCCCGGCTTCTCGCAGGTGATCGACGTGGACGCCGACGCCTATGAGCTGCGGTCGGAAGGGCTCGTCTCCAGCCAGTTCGGCAGCGTCAGGGCCTCCGCGCTGGCCGGCGTCACGGGCACCGCCTACGACCCGAGCGGCTCGGTCGGGCAGGCGCAGTACCACTTGCTCTGGCCCAACGTCACTCTCAACATCGACCCGGGGCCGGGGAACATGTCCGTGGACGCGACGCGGCCGCTCGGGCCCGATCGCTGCGTCGGCGCGAGCGACTACTTCTTCTACGAGGACGTCTCCGACGAGACCGCGCGGCAGATGATGGAGTTCGCCGCGCAGGTCGCGCGCGAGGACGCCGACCTGGTCGAGTCCGTGCACGCCGGCCTCGCCTCCGGGATGGTGCCGGAGGGCCGGCTCCTCGTCTCGAGCGAGCACCTGATCCAGCACTTCCAGGGCCTCGTGCACGAGGCCCTCGCGGGCGCGGCCCGTGGCGCGTGACCCGCGCCACGACGTCCTCTTCGAGCCGCTCCGGATCGGCCCGAAGACCCTCCTGAACCGCTTCTACCAGGTTCCGCACTGCACCGGCTTCGGCGTCCAGAAGCCGGCGGCGCAGGCCCGCTACCGGGCGACGAAGGCGGAGGGCGGCTGGGCGGCGGTCTGCACCGAGTACTGCGCCGTCAGCCCGGAGTCGGACGAGACGCCGTTCATCTCGGCGAGGCTCTGGGACGACGGCGACCTGCGCGCGCTCGCGCTCATGTGCGAGGAGGTGCACGCTCACGACGCCCTCGCCGGCGTCGAGCTGCACCACTCGGGCGCCCACTGCCCCCGCCGCGAGTACCGCCTGCCCGCGCTCGCACCCTCGCAACTCGCGAGCGACTACCTGCTCGTCACCCCGAAAGCGATGGAGCTCGACGACATCCGCCGCGTGCAGGCCGACTGGGCCGCGGCCGCGCGCCGGGCCCGCGAGGCCGGCTTCGACGTCGTCTACGTCTACGGCGCGCACAGCTACCTCCCCATGCAGTTCCTCTCGCCGTTCTACAACCGGCGGACTGATGCCTACGGCGGCTCGTTCGAGAACCGCGCCCGCTTCTGGCTCGAGCTCCTGGAGCTCGTGCGCGAGGCCGTGGACGGCGAGTGCGCAGTCGCCTCCCGCATCGCCGTCGACGCGCTCGGTCCCTACGGGGTCGAGCTCGAGGAGGGCCTCGCGTTCGTCCGGGCCGCCGACAGCCTCGTCGACCTCTGGGACGTGAACGTCGGCTCGGCGCTCGAGTGGGCGAAGGACTCGGGGCCGTCGCGCTTCTTCCAGCAGGGGTACCAGCTCGAGTGGACCGCCCGCGTGCGCGAGGCGACCGCGAAGCCGATCGTCGGCGTCGCGAGGCTCACCGACCCGGACCGGATGGCGGAGATCGTGGCGAGCGGCGTGTGGGACGTGATCGGCGCCGCCCGCCCCTCGATCGCCGACCCGTACCTCCCGCGCAAGATCGAGGAGGGCCGCTACGACGAGATCCGCGAGTGCATCGGCTGCAACGTCTGCATCCCGAAGGCCGACCCCGGCGGGAACATCGGCTGCACGCAGAACGCCACCGCCGGCGAGGAGCACCGGCGCGGCTGGCACCCGGAACGGTTCGAGCCCGCCGCCAACCGTGACCGCGACGTGCTCGTCGTCGGCGCCGGCCCCGCCGGGATGGAGTGCGCGATCGTGCTCGGCAAGCGCGGCTTTCGCCGCGTCCACCTCGTCGAGGCGGAGGCCGAGATCGGGGGGATCATGCGCTGGATCCCGCGGCTCCCGGGTCGCGGCGAGTGGGCACGGGTCCTGAACTGGCGGCGGATCCAGCTCGACAAGCAGCCGGCGGTGGAGACGATCCCGGGCACGCGCCTCGCTGCGGCGGAGGTGCTCGCGTACGGCGCGGAGATCGTGGTCGTCGCCACGGGCGCGCGCTGGTCGCCGGTCGGTCTCAACCGGGAGACGCACGAGCCGATCGCGGGCGCCGACGCCGCGCTCGCGCACGTCCTCACCCCGGAGCAGGTGCTGGTCGATGGCAAGGCGCCGCCGGGCGAGACGGTCACGGTCTACGACTGCGACGGCTACTTCATGGGGCCCGACCTCGCCGAGAAGCTCGCGCTGGACGGGCATCGAGTCGACCTCGTCACGTCGCTCGAGGACGTCTCGCCTTTCGCGCACGAGACGCTCGAGCAGGGGCTCCTCAAGCGACGGCTGCACGAGGCCCGCGTGCGAATGCACCGCGGCGTCGTCCTCGACCGGGTCGAGCCGGGGCTCGCGTCGGGGCACGACGAACTCGGCGAGCCGTTCGCGGTCGAGACGGACGCCGTCGTCCTCGTCACGCAGCGGGTCTCGGACGACGCGCTCTACCACGAGCTCCGGAGCGACCCCGAGCGCCTCTCCGCCGAGGGGATCGAGGCCGTGTACCGGATCGGCGACTGCGTCGCCCCGCAGCTCATCGCTGACGCGATCTTCGACGGCCACCGCCTCGCGCGCGAGATCGACGCCGACAATCCCTCCGTCCCGCTTCCTTTCCTCCGCGAGCGGCCGGTGACGACGCATGCCTGAAGAGCTCCTCGACGTCCGCCGCGAGGGCGACGTCTGCGTCGTCGGCTTCCGGCGGCCCGAGAAGCTGAACGCGATCTCGACCGCCGTGGAGCAGGCGCTGCTGGTCGCCCTCGCCGGCCCGGACCTCCGGGAGAGCCGCTGCGTCGTCTTCTCCGGGAGCGAGCGGGCGTTCTCGGCGGGCGCCGACCTCGTCGAGGAGCGGGACGAGAGCCCGGGCGGGATCGACGCCTACTACCGCGACACTGGAGACGTCTACGAGCGGGTCGCCGCCCTCCCGCAGCCGACCTTCAGCGCGATCTCCGGCTGGTGCCTCGGCGCCGGCTTCGAGCTGGCGCTCGCCACGGACTTCCGGATCGCGGACGGGACCGCCGTCTTCGGCCTCCCCGAGGTCGCGCTCGGCATCGTCCCGAGCTCGGGCGGGACATACCGACTCGTGCGGGCCCTCGGCCCCGCGCGGGCGAAGGAGCTGCTGCTCCTGCGGCCGCGCGTCGACGCGGCGGAGGCGTTCCGCCTCGGGCTCGTCACCGAGACGGTCGCGGCCGGCCGGGCGCTGGAGCGGGCGCTCGAGCTCGCCGCGGAGGTCGCCGCTCTCCCGCCGCTCGCGGCCTCCGCCGCGAAGCAGGCCGCGAACGCGATCGCCGAGTCCGGCCGGGAGGCGGGCATCCTCGTCGAGCGGCTGGCCTACGCCGCGCTCGCGCAGACCGAGGAGGCCCGGGAGGCGGGCCGCGCCTTCGGCAGGCGCGGGCGGGGCGACTCCGGCTAGGCGGGGGCGGGCTCGACCGGGTCGCCGACCCGGACGCGCCCCGGCTCCACCACCCGGGCGTAGACGCCGAAGTCCACCTTCTCGCCGTTTCGCCTCCCTCGGTAGGCGGCGATCGCCCGGAGGGCGTCGAAGTCGCGCTGCCCGGTCGCCGGGTCGCGGGTCGTCGTCACGCAGCGCGCCACGGGGCCGCCCACCTCGACCACCGCCTCGCCGAGGCGGACGCGGCGGCCGTGCCACGTGTCCTCCTCGTGCGGGGCGCAGCCCTGGATCTCGAGGAGCATGCGGAAGCGGCGGGCGTCGAGGCCGTCGAGGCTCGCCCGCCGGGCGAGCTCGGCGACGGACTCGGACGAGACGAGCGTCAGCGGCTCGACGTCCACCCCGCCGGCCGGCTCGTCCGTCTTCACGAGCCGAACCGGCCGTCCGACGAAGCGCGTCAGGGCCTCGGCCCACGGCCCCGTGACGACGCGACCGGGGACGCGGTGCTCCCAGAAGTCGGTCGCCACGGGCTCGGAGAGGCGCACGTCCCCCTCGACGACCTCTCCGTCCGGAAACGCGAGCCGGAGCCGGTCGCGCGCGGCGTCCCAGTCGGCGCGGACGAGCGCGAGCGCTCCGTGGTGGATGCCCGCGAGGAGCCGCCCGTCCTCGCGGGCGAGGTAGAAGCGGTGGTCGGCGGCCACGCCGAATGGCTCCAGAAGAACCTCGTCCGGATGGTGGAGGAGGAGGCTCTTCACCGGCGTGATCGAGAGCCTGGCCACGGTCGGCATCGCTACTCCCCCCGCGGCGGCGGTTCGCCCTGGCCCCAGGCGTCGGTACCGCCGTCGACGACGACGGTCGTCCCGGTCACGTACGAGGCGGCCGGGGAGGCGAGGAACGCGATCACAGCCGCGACCTCCTCCGGCGACCCGAGGCGGCCGGCCGGGATCGCGCGCTCCCAGGCGGCGACCTGCTCCGCGCCGTAGCCCTCGAGCCCCTCCGTGCGAATCGTCCCGGGCGCGACGCAGAGCGACCGGATCCCGTAGCGGCTCCACTCGACGGCGAGGCCGGCGGCGAGGTTCTCGACCGCTGCCCGCGCCGCCGCCGCGTGCGCGAAGCCCGGGATCCCACGCCGCGGGCTGAAGCCGACGAAGACGAGGACGCCACCCCGGTTGGGGATCATCGAGCGTGTCGCCACCGCACGCGTGAGGTCCCAGACCGCGTCGACGGCGAGCCGGTGCACGGCGCGCCAGCCCTTCAGCGTGATCGCCTCGGCGGGCGCCGCGAACTGGCCGCCGGCGTTGTTGACGAGCACGTCCACGCGTCCGAAGCGGTCGAGCGCCGCGCCGACGAGCGCCTCGACCTGGTCGGGCTCCCGCACGTCCGCCGGGACGGCCAGGCATTCCGCGCCGAGCGCCCGTACGGCCTTGCACGTCTCCTCGAGCGGCTCCGGGCGGCGGCCGCAGACGACCACGGACGCGCCCGTCCGCGCCAGCTCGAGCGCCGTGGCCCGTCCGATGCCGGAGCCGCCGCCGCTGACGAGCGCGATCAGGGCGCGTTCACCGCCCCGGCCGGCGTCCGGCCCTCGAGCACCGCGCGGACCGAGAGCACCGGCCGCGTGTGGCAGGCCTCGTCGGCCTCGGCGCTGTACCAGGCGACGTGCGGCGTCACGATCAGCCTCGGCCAGGCGGGCGCCGGGTGCTCGGCCGTCGGCGGCTCGACCGGGATGACGTCGAGGGCGGCGCCGCCCAGGCGCCCCGACTCCAGCTCCCGGCGCAGGGCGTCGAGGTCGACGAGCTGCGGCCGCGCGGTGTCCACGAGGAAGGCTCCGTCCGGCATGAGCGCGAGCTCCTGCTCGCCGAGGAGACCGTGCGTCGCCGGCGTCAGCGCGACGTGGAGGGAGACGGCGTGGCAGGCGGCGAGGAGCTCCTCGAGCGGGGCCGGGCGGGCCCCGGCGCCCGCGATCTCCTCCCCCGGAAGCGCCGGATCCGTGGCCCAGACCTCGAAACCGAGCGGGACGGCCCGGTCGACGAGCGCTCGCCCGGTGCGCCCGAGCCCGACGACGCCGAGCCGCGTCCTCGGGATCCGCCGCAGCACTCCCGCCGCCTGCCAGTCCCAGCCGCCCGCGCGCACCTCGCGGTCGAGCACGACGACGCCGCGCAGCAGCGCGAGGACGAGCGCGAGTGCGTGGTCGGCGACCTCCTCGACGCAGTAGTCAGGGACGCTGCAGACCCAGACGCCCCGCCGCCCGGCCTCCTCGGCGTCGACGTGGTCGAAGCCGACGCTGCACGTGGCGACGACGCGGAGAGCGGGAAGCCGGTCGAGGTCGGCGGCGCGCACCTCGGTCTCCGTGCCGACGAGCAGGCCGACGACGTCCTCGCCGCCCCAAGGCTCCCCGGCCTCGGCCACGGCGACGCCGGTCCCGGCCAGGAGCTCCCGGACCCGGTCGACGTCGTAGCCGGCGTCGCCGACGACGACGCGCGTCCCGTCTCCCTCGCTCACGGCCCGAGTTACTATCACCGCCCCCGGCCCGGGGGCAACCGTGCACGAGAAGGAGATCGAGATCCGCTGGCGCGACCTCGACCCGTACGGGCACGTGAACCACGCCGTCTACCTCACCTACCTGGAGGAGGTGCGGGACGAGTGGCTCGAGCGCGCAGTCGGACCGGACGCGCTCGGCTACGTCGTCGCCCGGGTCGAGATCGACTACAGGCGCGAGCTCACGCAGGCCGACGACCGCGTCCGCGCCCGGGTCCGCCTCGATTCGCTGGGGGCGTCGAGCGTGCGCACCGTCGAGGAGCTCGCGGTCGTGGACGGAGCGACGGCCGCCGAGGCGAGAGCCGTGCTCGTCGCCTGCGACGACGAGCGCCGACCGCGGCCGCTGACCGAGGCCGAGCGCGCCGCGCTCGAGCGCGCGTAGGATCGGCGCGATGATCCCGACCGTCCCGCCGCTGCCGGACGACCTCCGCGAGCTGAAAGAGCGCGTGGCGGCGTTCCTCGAGCGCGAGGTGTATCCGTTGGAGGCCCGGGTGGCGGAGGCCGGCCGGATCGACCAGGGCTGGGTGGACGAGCTGCGCTCGCGCTCGTGGGCGGAGGGATTCGCCATGCTGAACATGCCGGAGGAGGCGGGCGGGCGCGGCCTCTCCATGCTCGGCCAGGTCGCGCTCGAGGAGGAGTCGGGCAAGGCGACGAGCGGGCTCGGCTTCGCCGTCGTCGACCGCGGCCCCGCCGAGCTCTGGGACATCGCCACGCCCGGGCAGCGCGAGCGCTTCGTCGCCCCGATCCTCCGCGGCGAGCACCGCGAGGCGTGGGCGGTGACGGAGCCCGGCGCCGGCTCGGACGTGAGCGCGATCGCGGCCTCCGCCGTTCGCGACGGCGACGAATGGGTGCTGAACGGCGAGAAGTGGTTCGTGACGAGCGAGGGCGACGCGGGCGTCTACCTCGTGCTCGCCGTCGCCGAGGGCGAGCAGACGGTCTTCTTCGTCGAGCCGGGGACGCCCGGGCTCGAGATCGGGCGGACCCCCGGGTTCCTGCACGACCCCTACCTCGACCACCACCCCGAGATCCACCTGCGCGACTGCCGCGTGCCCGAGGCGTATCGCGTGCCCGAGGGCGGCGAGGGCGCGCGCGAGTGGTTCCTCGTCGAGCGCCTCTTCATCGCCGCGCGCTGCTGCGGCGCCGCAGAGCGCTCGCTCGAGCTGGCGCGGGCCTTCGCGCTCGAGCGCGAGGCTTTCGGGGCGAGGATCGCCGATCACCAGGGCGTCTCCTTCCAGCTCGCGGACTCGCTCACGGAGCTCCTCGCCGCGCGGCTCCTCACGTACCACGCCGCGGCGGCGTTCGACTCGGAGCCCGACCGCAAGGTCGTCCACGGGAAGGTGGCGATGGCGAAGCTCTACGCCTCCGAGGCCGCGGGCCGCATCGTCGACCGGGCGCTCCAGGTGCTCGGAGGCCGCGGGTACATGACGGAGAGCCCCGTTGCGCGCTTCTACCGCGAGGTGCGGGTGGACCGCATCTGGGAGGGCACGAGCGAGATCCAGCGGCTGATCGTCTCCCGCGGGCTCCTCAAGCGCGGCGTCGCTCCATACCTGCGTTGACCGCCGCTACTCGTGCGGCTTCAGGGCCGGGAGGTAGCTCTCCTGCTCGAGCCAGTGGCCGCCGTCGATCGTCAGGTTCTCGCCCGTGATGTAGTCGGCGTACCGCGAGCAGAGAGCGGCCGCCCAGGCGGCGACCTCGTGCGGGGTCGCCAGGCGGCCGGCGGGGATCGACGCGGCCACGCGGGCGCGATCCTCCTCCGTCGGCCAGAGGGCGGCGCCCGCGCCCTCGGTGTCCGTCGGGCCGGGGCAGATCGTGTTCAGGCGGATCCCGTGCGGCGCCCACTCCACGGCGAGCGTGCGCGTCATCGCGACCAGGCCCGCCTTGGCCGCGGCCGAGTGCACCGTGCCCGGCCCGCCCGTCCAGGCGTAGCTCGCGATCACGCTCAGGATCGCGCCGCCGTCCCCCTGCTCGATCATCCGCTTGCCCGCCGCCCGAGTGCAGAGGAAGCCGCCGTCGAGAACGATGGAGACGACCGCGCGCCAGCCGTTCGGGGTGAGGTCCTCACCGCGGACGACGAAGTTGCCGGCGGCGTTGTTGACGAGCACGTCGACGCGCCCGAACGTCTCCGCGGTCGCGGCGACGAGCGCCTCGACGGCATCGGGGTCGCGCACGTCGGTGGGGCGGGCGAGGGCATGTCCGCCCGAGCCCGTGACGAGGGCCGCGGTCTCCTCCAGCGGCTCCGGCCGCCGCCCGGCCACCGCGACCGACGCGCCGAGCCGCGCGAGTTCGAGCGCGATCGCGCGCCCGAGGCCGGTTCCGCCGCCTGTGACAATCGCGACCTTGCCCTCGAAGGTGCCCTCAGCGAGCATCGCCCGGCACGATACGCGCGTCGAGCCCCAGCGCGCCGTCGGGGCCGGCCAGGAGCGGGTTGACCTCGACCTCGGCGATCTCTGGGTGCTCCGCGGCGACGCGCGAGAGGGCGGCCGCGGCCCGCGCAACCGCGGTCACGTCCACGGCGGGCCGCCCGCGCGCGCCCCCCAGGAGCGGCGCGATCCGCAAAGAGCGCAGGAGCGCCTCCGCGGCCTCCTCCGTAACGGGCGCGAGCGCGACTGCGACGTCCTCGAGCACCTCCGCGAAGAGGCCGCCGGCGCCGACGAGGAGCAGGGGTCCGAAGCGCGGGTCGCGCCGGGCGCCCACGATCAGCTCGACGCCCTCGGAGACGGGCGCCTGCCGCTCGACCGAGTACCACGGAGGAGCGAGCTCGCGCTCCATGCGCGTGAGGGCTTCCGCGACCTCCCTCGGGTCGCGCAGGCCGACCGCGACGCCTCCGTCATCTGACTTGTGCAGGCGGCCGAGCGCCTTCAGGACGACCGGGAAGCCGAGCTCGGCCGCCGCCGCGAGCGCCTCCTGCACGCCTGCGACCTCCCGCGCCTCGGCGAACGGGATCCCGGCGCCGGAGAGGAGCGAGCGGGCGGCGAAGTAGCCGGTCTCGCCGACGGGCGGCGCCGGCTCGGGGACGCCGGGCACGACGCGAAGGGCGTCCGGCGGCGCGGCCGCAAGCCTCCCGGCGGCCCACACGGCCGCCTCGACCTCGCGGAAGACGGGGACGCCACTCGCGCGGAGGGTCTCGGCCGGACGGGAGCGCCAGAACATCGTGTGCACGAGGAGCGGCCGGCCCGTCTCCTCGGCCGCGCGGGCCATGTCCTCGGCGGCGCGCACCTCCTCTGCCTCGAACTCGGCCGAGTACTGCGAGTAGCCGCCGAAGTAGCCGGTGAGGAGCGCCGTGTCCACGTCTCCGGACTCGAGCAGCGTGCGCACCACCCGGCCGAAGCTGGCGATGTCCTGCTCGCCGCCGCCGGCGAAGTCCACCGGGTTCGTGAGCGTCGCCGTCTCCGGAAGCGCGTCCGCGAGCCGCGCCTGCGCCGCGGCCGAGAGCTCCGGCAGCTCCAGCCCGGCCGCGGCCGCGAGGTCGGACGCAACCACGGTGTGCCCGCCGCCGTCCGCGGCGAGGGCGATGCGGCGGCCGCGCGGCCGGCGGCCGCCGAGCAGCGCCTGCGCGATGTCGACGGCCTCCTTCGGCGAGCGGACGAGCTCGATCCCGGCGGCGGCCGAGGCGGCCCGGATCGCCGCCAGGTCGCTCGCCAGCGCGCCCGTGTGCGAGCGGGCTGCGCGGGCGGCGGTCTCGGTCGCGCCGCCGGCGAGAAGGACGACGGGCTTGCCGGCGGCCGCGCACGCCCGCGCGAACGCCCGGCCGTCGCGGAAGTCCTCCAGGTAGACGGCGATCAGGCGCGTCGGCTCGTGGCCGGCGTAGGCCTCGACGAGCTCGCGCGCCTCGACGTCCGCCTGGTTTCCGAGCGAGACGAAGCGGGAGAAGCCGAGCCCGACGTCCGCCGCCAGCAGCCCGATCTCGATCGCCAGGTTGCCGCTCTGCGAGACGAGGCCGATCGAGCCGGGCTCGAGCTCCTCCGACGAGAGCTCGAGCTCCGCCTCCGCGTCGTAGACGCCGAGGCAGTTCGGGCCGACGAGGACCGCGCCGGCGGCGCGAACGCGTTCGACGATCGCCCGCTCGCGCTCGCGCCCGTCCTCCCCCATCTCGCCGAGGCCGGCGGCGATGACGACGAGGGCCTTCGCGCCGGCGGCCAGCGCCCCCTCTACGGCCTCCTCGACCCCTGCCGCCGGCACGGCGACGACGACGAGCTCGGGCGACTCAGGAAGCTCGGCGAGCGACGCGTGCGCCTGCCGGCCCAGGATGTCGCCGCCGCGACGGTTGACGAGGAAGACCGAGCGGCGCTTCTCGCCCTTGATCGCCCCGCGCGCGAGCCAGTAGCCCCACTTGCCGGGCAGGCTCGACGCGCCGACGACGGCGACCGAGCGGGGGTCGAAGAGCGGCCGGAGGTCGCGGGTCAACGGAGGAGGTTGCGCGAGATGACGAGCCTCTGGATGTCGGACGTGCCCTCCTCGATCTCCTCGAGCTTCGCGTCGCGCATCCACTTCTCCACCGGGTACTCGCGGGAGTAGCCCCAGCCGCCGAGGGTCTGGACGGCCGCCCACGTGCACCACATCGCAGTCTCGGAGGCGAAGAGCTTCGCCATCGCAGCCTCCCTGGGGACGCTCGCGCCCGCGTCGATGCGGCGGGCGGCCCGGTGGACGAGGAGCCGCGCCGCGTCCACGCGCGTCGCCATGTCCGCGAGGCGGAAGGCGACGGCCTGGTGCTCCGCGATCGGCTTCCCGAACTGCTCGCGCGTCTTCGCGTACTCGACCGCGTACTCGAGCGCGGCCCGGGCGATGCCGACGGCCGAGGCGCCGAGCGTGATGCGCGAGCGGTCGAAGGTGCGCATGAGCCCGTAGAACCCCTGTCCCTCCTCGCCGAGCCGCCGGTCCTCGGCGAGCTCGGCGTCCTCGAGGAACATCTCGGTGTTGACGATCGCGCGCTGGCCCATCTTCTTCATCGGGGCGCCGAACGAGACGCCCGGGTCGCCCTTCTCGACGACGAAGGCCGTGATGCCCTTCGAGCGCGAGCCGGGCTCGACCGTGGCGAAGACGACGTAGAGCTCGGCGAGGCCGCCGTTCGAGATCCAGGACTTCTGGCCGCGGAGGGTGTAGCCGGCCTCGGTGCGCGTCGCCGTCGTTCCGATCGAGGCCGCGTCGGAGCCGGCGCCGGGCTCCGTCGTCGCGAGCGCGGTCAGCGGCGGGCGCTCGCCCGCGATCGGCTCGAGCCAGCGGCGCTTCTGCTCCTCCGTCCCGAGCTCGAGGATCGGCTCGGCGAAGAAGCCGCCGGAGGTGATGAGGTTGCCGATCCCCGCGCAGCCGCGGCAGAGCTCCTCCTGCACGACGCAGCCCGTGAGGCAGTCGGTCAGGCCGCCGCCCCCGATCTCCTCCGGGAGCATGAAGGAGGTGAGCCCCAGCCCGGCCGCCTTGTACCAGACCTCCCACGGCGTCTCGGTGTCGGCCTCGTCCACGGCCGCCGCTATCGGCCGGATCTCACGGTCGGCGAACTCGCGGCAGACGTCGCGGATCTCGCGCTGCTCGGGGGTGAGCCCCTCGGGCTCGGAGACGACCTCGCTCACGCGGCGAATCCTCGCAGATGCGCGGGCCGGGGACTCGGCGCTGCCCGTGCCCCGGAGACACGTCGAGGGCCCGGCGCCGACACGTCCGGCGCGGTCGGCGCGCCCCGGGCCGCTCGGGCCACGTCCGGGGTCTGACCCCGGGCCGCGGCCGCAGGGGACGGCGAAATCGCGGCAAAGCTGTGGAAAGGCCCCAGCGGCCATGGCTGTTCGCCGACGACCGCGCC
>DATHVD010000101.1:0-16383 GCA_035461525.1 Gaiellaceae bacterium | reverse complement strand
CCGATACAGGTGTGTGGCCGGGGCGTCCCCGGACTTTCCTTCCAAGTCCGGGGTTCAGTGTTCATGACTGGGCCGCAGGTCATGGCGCCGCCCCGGCCGCCTCCGCCTTCGGGCTCCCTCTCCGGCGACTCCCCCTTCGGTCTGCGAGCCTGCGCCTCCTCCCTGCTCGCCATGACGCCTCGCCTCCAGACGGCGCGCGGCCTCCTGCCCAGCCAGGACGCCGAGCCCTGCGTCGGCCTCGCCCGGCGCGTCTGAGTGCTGCTCATGGCCGTCCCCGTTCGATAGGGTCCGGCCCCATGCAGCTCCACGACGGCGATCCTGCCCCTGACTTCACACTCGTCTCTGACTCGGGCGAGGAGGTGTCGCTTGCCGCCTTCAAGGGCCAACCGGTCGTCCTGTACTTCTACCCGAAGGACGACACGCCGGGATGCACGAAGCAGGCGTACAGCTTCCGCGACGCCTACGCGGAGTTCGAGGAGCGCGGCGCCGTCGTCCTCGGCGTCAGCCCGGACAGCGAGGCCTCGCACGCCCGCTTCCGCGAGAAGCACGGACTTCCGTTCACGCTCCTCGCCGACCCCGAGCACGAGGTTGCGGAGCGCTACGGCGTGTGGGTGGAGAGAACCACGGACGGCAAGACGTCGATGGGGATCAACCGCTCCACCTTCGTCATCGGCGCCGACGGGACGGTCGAGCGCGCGCTTTACGGCGTGAAGCCCGACGGCCATGCGGACGTCGTGCTCGCGGCGCTCCCCGGCTAGACGGGCGGGGCGGCCCGCCAGACGGCGACGCGCCGCCCGCCGTGCCACACGGCGGCGAAGACGAGCACGGACGCGCCGGCGAGGATGAGGAGAGCCTGGGCGGCGACCGCGAAGGAGATCGCCTTCCCTGCGCCCACACCGCTCGCGATCAGGAGGGCCGCGCCGGCCCCGGCCTGCGTCGCGGCGCCGGCAGGCGCGATCGGCAGGGCGCCCGAGGCAGCCGCCGCGCAGAGGAACGCGATCGCGAGCGGCAGCGAGAGCCTGAAGCCGAGCGCGTGGAGCAGAAGCAGGAGGCCGAACGCGCGCGCGAGCCAGGAGGCGAGGACGAGCACCCAGGCCTGCCAGGCGTCGCGCGGGTCGACGCACCGCTCCCCGAGCCAGCGCGCGACCCGGAAGCGGATCAGCCGGCCGCTCGCCACGATCCTCGGCAGGAAGGCGATGACGACGGCCGCCCCGAGCCCGGCGAAGGCGACGACGCCCATCCCGGCCCGCACGACCGGCGATGCCTCAGAGGTCGCCGCCGCCGTCGAGGCGAGCGGCATCAGCGCCGCCGTGTCGACGAGGCCGAGCATGAAGAGCGAGAGGCAGACGGGCGCGATCCCGGCGCGGCCGCCGCTGGCGCGGCGCACGATGGCGACGCGGACGACGTCGTCGAACCGGCCCGGGAGCGCGGCCCCTGTAACGGAGGCGGCCCCGCAGGAGGCGGCCAGCGTGAGCGGCCGGGGTCGCTCGTGAGGCGCGAAGAGCCGGTGCCAGCCGAAGGCCTTGAACGCGTAGGCGAGCAGGAAGAGAACGCCCGCGGCCGCGACCAGGCGCACGTCGGCACCAGCGAAGGGCCAGCCGATCGAGGCGAACTGGCGCGCGGCGAGGAGTGAGATGCCGATGGCCACGAGCCCGATCGCGAGGTTCCCGGCGAGCCTCCCGCGCGGGGAGGACCACAAGCGTCGGAGTCCTCTCATCGAGAATGTCATCGGCCGCAGAAGGAACGGTCTCGACCCGCGATCGGGGTACGCCGGGGAAACCGTTGGGTGACGACAGCCGCCCGGGGCCGTGCCTCGTTCGAGGGATTGTACGGAGTATGCCCCGGCCCCTACGATTCGAACCGAAAGGAGTCGCAGCATGGCCGAAGAGCAATGCCATGCGGCAGAGCACGAACGGTACGAGGTGCGCGAGGCTCTCGCGGGAGAGCCCCGCGTCGACCTGGGCCTTCGCTTCCAGACCGAGGACGTTGGTGACGCCGTCGACTTCGCGTTCGACTACCTCGCGCGGCAGGATCCGCAGCGCGAGGGGATCGTCGGCGCGCTCGAGATCGTGCGAGTCGCCGGCGACGACCGGGAGACGGTCTGGAGCTACAGCCATTCCCGAGCCACGGCGAGCGCCCGCGACCTCACGCGGATCTGGGGCTTCGACGTGACCCGGCCGTGGAGCGGGCCGTACCGAACGTCTTCCCGGCCCAGCCCGGCAAGCCGCTAGCGCTCCCGCCCCGGGCCGTTCTCCGCTGCGGAGGCGGCCCGGGGAGCGAGCCTCCTGCGGGCCGGCACGGCACGCCCGAATCGGCTCGCAGGCGCCGGCCGGACGGCCTGCGCGGCAGCGATTGCCACGACGACGAGCGCCGAGGAGACGACGATCTCCCCGCCGTCCTCGATCGTCCCCAGTGCCCGTTCCCAGCCTGCCAGTGGCCTCCGGAGCAGCTCGGCGCCGGCGGCGAAGAGGACGAGTAGGCCGAGCAAAGCGGTCAGCGTCCACGAGAACGACCGCACCCACCAGTCGCTCCGCCGGAAGGCGACGACGAAGAGCGGGAGCAGGAGGGCGGCGAACGCGCCCCAGACCATCGCCTCGGCGATGTCGAACCGGCGCAGGCCGAACAACTCGGGCACGTCCACCCGGGAGGCGATCCGTCCGCCCCACTCTTCGTGCAGGCGCAGCGCGTCGTCGGCGACCGCCAGGAAGAGTGCGACGGCCCACACGGCGAGCACCGACGACCGCTTCCGGGTCGCGAAGACGCCGAGGAGCAGGATGCCGGCGCTGGACAGCTTGACGTAGTTCACGAGCTCCGCAAACCCGCGGTCCCGGTCGAGCGAATAGCGGCTACTCCGCAGCCAGGCCGGCACGTCGCGATCCGAGATGCGCCACGACTCGTACCAGAGGTGGATTCCGATGAGCGCCGCGTCGACGAGGAGGAGCACGACGCCGGCGGCGATCACGGCCTTCGAGAGCGTCAGGGGGCGCGAGCCGGGCGGTCACCGGCTCCACAATAGTCGGGCCCCGCGGAGGTGCACGACGCGCGGGCGCGGCCCCGGCCTGCGCCTTCGGGCGGGGCTGCCCTCGCTGCAGGACGCCTACGACTCCGGTTCGTCCTCGAGGCTCGTGACGCCTGCGAAGCCGACCTGCCGCGGCTCCTCGCGCCGGCCGAAGCGAACCTCCACGATCTCGGAGGGCGGCACGGCGACGTACTCGTCGTCTTCGTCGGCCTCGGTCGAGAAGATGACGAACCCCCCTCCGACGAGGATCCGCTCGACTGCGAGCTGCTCCCCGCTTCGAAGCCGAACCTCGACCTGGGCCATCGTCTCGTCCAGGCCTCGCTCGGCGCGATACCGCTCGAAGAGCCTCACGGCTAGGCCGCTGCTGAAGAAGTCGCCGTCGCTCGGGCTGCTGGCCATCGCATTCCCCCCGGTCTAGCCGACACACCTGCACACCTGCTGGATGCGGATGAGAGGACTCGAACCTCCACGGGCTTTCGCCCACACGGACCTGAACCGTGCGCGTCTACCAGTTCCGCCACATCCGCGCGAAGGAAGATCTTAGCTGCGACGGGGGCGATCCTCGTGCTCGTCGAGCACGGGCAGGTCGGCGAGGTCGCGCTCCACGCTCTTCACAAACTCGTCGTCCTCGTCGTCGCCCCGGATGAGCGTGAGGCGCTCCTTCCGCCGGCGCCGCGTGCGCGCGGCCCAGGCGTCACCCCCGAGCCGCTCTCTCAGCCGCGGCCACTCGGCTCCGAGGAGGACGAGCGCGGTCGCAGCGAGGAGACCGATGCCGATCCAGGTCACTCGCTCCATTGTAGACGCGGGGTCGAGTCACGTCGTGGCGCCGAGGGTTCAGAGGGCTTCCCCCGTTCGGGCGATTCTCGCAGCCGCGCGCCCGACGGGCCTCAGCACGCGCGAGCTTCCGTCCGATAGGACGTTCATGCCCGTCGAGGTCCCAGTTCCCTTCGCGCTCGTCCTCCTCCTCTCGTGGACCGTCCTGGCCCGAGCGGTTCTCGTCTACGCGCGGGTCCTCCCCGCCACGTGCCCGCTCTGCGGCCTGCGGCTCGAGCGGCGCGCCCTCGGCGAGCCAGTCTGCCGCTGCGGGCGCTAGCGCGCGGAGGAGAGGAACCGCTCCAGGCGCTCGTTGAAGGGCGACCCCAGGCGCTGAGCGGCGTGCCCGCCGCCCTCGAGCACGGCGCGCTCGGCGCCGAGCCGGCCGGCGATCGCGTCGCAGACGGCCTCGAAGGCGGGGTCGTGCGCCCCCGAGACCACGAGGGCGGGCAGCCCGGTCGCCGCCAGCTCGCTCAGAGGGATCTCCGCGTCCCAGGGGCCGCGCTCCGTGCGCAGGAGGCGGGCGCCCCGGAGGAGCTCGGGCTTGAGGCGCCCGGCGACGGGACGGCTCCCGACGAGCTCGAGGAAGCGCGCGAGAAACGCCTCCGGGTCGTCCGGGCCGTCCCGCCAAAGCGCTTGGGAGCGCTCGACGAACGCTGCGACCGCGGGATCCTCGGCCGCGACGGCGAAAGCCGGCGGCTCGATCACCGTCAGCGACCGCACGGCCTCCGGTCGCAGTGACGCCGCGAGCAGCGCGACGACGCCTCCGTAGGAGTGTGCCACGAGATGGGCGCCCGTCCCGAGAACGTCCGCGACGAGGGGAGCGTCGACGGCGAAGTCGACCCGCTCGACGGGCGGGCTCGCGCCGAAGCCTGGACGGTCGACGAGCAGAAGCGTCCACCGCTCGGCGAGCGGGAGCTGCTCGCGCCAGGTGAGGTGAGCGCCCGTGACGCTGCCGTGGACGAGCACCACGGGCGGCCCGTGGCCGAGCCGCTCGACGTGCAGGGTCACTCCCTCGCCGCCGCGACGGAGACCAGCCAGCCGACCGCCGCCCCGAGGATCGCGAGCGGCGCGACCAGGACCGCGGACTCGCCGAAGAGAAGCGTGGCCATCACCACCGCGAAGAACGGCATTCCCAGCACGGCGGCGGCCGAGGAGGCAACCCCGGCGGCCAGCGCCGGCGCGAGCTCCAGCCCGGGGAGGGCAAGGGCCGCGAGCGTCCCGACCGCGGCCCCGAGCACGAGCGCCGGGAAGACGGGGGCTGCCGCGGAAGCCGGCGCCGAGGGAGGGCGCGTACGCGAGCCCCTTCGCGACGACGAGCAGCACCAGAACGCCGGCGGACGTCTCGGCGACGGCGGCCGGCAGGGACGCCTGCCCCGAAAGCAGGACGAAATCGACAGGCCGGTCCGCGGCTGCCCGGAACCCGACCGCGAGGGCGCCCACGAACAGCCCCGCGACGACGAGGGTCGCGGCTTCGTGAGCGCCGACTGGAAGAGGACGCCCGCGAACGCGGCGGGAACGCCGAGCGCGGCCGCGTACACGAGCGTCCGGACGAATTCCCGCTGCGACACGCGGGACTATCCCACGAGCTGCCGCAGCGCGCCGGCGAGGACGCGGGCGCCGAGCTCGCAGTGCTCCGGGGCCGTGTACTCCTCGGGAGAGTGGCTGATCCCGCCACGGCTGGGAACGAAGAGCATCGCGGCCGGGACGCGGCGCGCGAGCACCATCGCGTCGTGGCCGGCGCCGCTCGGGAGCCTGAGCGTCGTCGCACCCTCGGCGCGCGCGGCCTCCTCGAGCACCTCCTGCAGGCCGGGGTCGAGCGCGACCGGCGCCTTGCGGTGCGTCTCGGCGAGCTCCAGGCCGAGCCCCTCCCCGGCGGCGATCCCCTCGAAGGTCGCCCGCACGAAGGGCTCCAGGCGGGCGAAGCCCTCGGCCGTGGACGAGCGCACGTCGATCGTGAACTCCGCCGCTCCGGGGACGACGTTGAAGCCGCCCGGCTCCGCCTCGACGATGCCGACGTTGGCGGTCATGTCCGGGCGCGCCCGCGCCTCCTCGCGCAGCGCGAGAATCGCCCGCGCGGCGCCGGCGAGCGCGTCCCGCCGGAGCTCCATCGGCGTCGTCCCGGCGTGGTTGGCCTCGCCGAGGAAGCGGGCGCGGAAGCCGAGGATTCCCGTGATCGCCGTCACGATCCCGAGGTCGACGCCGGCCCGCTCCAGCACGGGTCCCTGCTCGATGTGGAGCTCGAGGAACGCGCCGACGCCGTCGACGCCGCGGGCGCCCGGGAGCCGGGAGAAGTCGAACCCCGCCTCGGCCATCGCCTCGGGGACGCCCCGGCCGCCCCAGTCCTCCAGGTCGCAGTCCCCGCAGAAGGCGCGGCTTCCGAGCATCCCGGTCTGGAACCGCCCGCCCTCCTCGTCGTTGAAGGACACGAGCCACACGGGCCGGCGAGGCTCGACCCCGTCCGCCCGCAGGCGCCGGATCGCGTCGAGGGCGGCGAGCACGCCGAGCGCGCCGTCGTAGCGGCCCCCGCAGGGAACCGTGTCCAGGTGGGAGCCGACGAGCACTGCCTTCCCCTCCCCCGCCTGCCAGCGCCCGAGCACGTTGCCGGCGGGGTCCACCTCCGCCTGGAGGCCGAGCGCCGCGAGGCGCCCCGCGAGCCAGTCGTTCGCCCGCGCCAGCTCGGGCGTCCACGCGAAGCGGCTGATGCCGCCGCGCTCGTCGGCGCCGATCCCGGCGGCCGCCTCGAGGTCAGCCGCGAGCGACGACACGACGCTTCCGGATCCAGCGGTAGAGCTCGATCGCCCCGGCGACGGCGAGGGCGACGGCGAAGGCGAGGAGGAACCCACGGAGCGGATTCTCCTCGAAAGTGCGCCCGCCGAGGTAGCCGAGCATGGCTGCGTACGTCCCCCAGACGAGCCCGGCGAGCACGTCGAAGGCGAGGAACCGGCGCCAGCGCATCTCCAACATCCCGCAGGAGAGCGTCACGGCCGTGCGGCCTCCGGGGATGAATCGCCCGATGACGATCAGGTAGCCGCCCCGCTCCTCGACCTGGCGGTGGGCCCACTCGACCTGCTTCCGCCGCCCCTGGCTGAGGAACCGCTCGACGAGGCGGTGGCCTGCAGTCCGTCCGATCCAGTAGGCGATGTTGTCGCCCACGATCGCCCCCGCTGCCGCGAAGAGGATGACGAGCCCGAGGTCGAGGCCGCCCGTGCCGGCGACGACGCCGCCGAGGATGACGGAGGTCTCGCTGGGGACGAGCGGCACGAGCACGTCGAGCGCCGAGACCCCGAAGAGGTACGGGTAGGCGATCCACGGCGACCGCTCGACGTACTCCGTGAACGCGTCGAACAACGGCTAGGCGCCCTGCGAGTGACGCTCGTGCTCCGCCGGGAGGCCGAACCGGCGCGCCGTCCCCTCCTCGGCGTCGAACTGGATGAGCACGGCCTCCTCGTCGCCGACGACCCAGGCGTCGTGGCCCGGCTCGATGGCGACCGCCTGCGGGGCGACGTACTCGAACGTGCAGCCGTCGCCGTACTCCCCACGGATGTGGCCGCGTGCGAGGAAGCCGACGTGGGCGTGCATGCAGCGCTTGGACTCGACGTTCGGGCTCATGTGCGTCGACCAGCGGAACCCCGGCGGGTAGACCGCCCGCTTCACGCGGCCGTTCCCGACCCTGACGATCTCGACGACGGCGCCGCCGACCTCGCGCCGGTCGGCGCCCTCGATCGGATCCGTGAGCGGGTCCATGGGCGCCTATCGTAGCTCGCGGAGCCAGAGCGTCTGCGTGCCCGCGGGCCGGTAGCCGAGGCTCGCGTTCAGCGCCCGCATGCCGGGATTCCCGTCGTCGTTCTCGGTGAGGATCCACTCGATCCCCTGCTCTCGCGCCCACCGGGCGCTCGCCAGCTTGGCGAGCCGGGCGAGGCCGCGGCCGCGGAACTCCGGCAGCGTACCGGTCATGTCGTTCGCGGCGCCGCCCTCGCCGTCCGCGATCACGAACGTGAGCGCGACGGGCCGGCCCTCGTGGAGAACGACGGCGCTGGCCTCGAGCGACAGGTCTGGATCGCCGAGCGACTCCCGCTCCCACTCCTCGTAGCGGAGGTCGTCGACGGTGTGGGCCTGGGGCACGTCGGCGAGCGTGGTCGCGTAGACGGCGTGCAGATCGCGGGGCCGGTCGAAGGCACGGGCGAGCGGGACGACGGCGAAGCCCTCGGCCGCCTTCACCTCCGCGAGCGCGGGCAGCGCCGAGAGGTCCGCCCCGACCAGGTCGAGCCGGGAGACGTGCTCGAGCCCGACCTGCCGGAAGCCGCGGGCTGCGAGGAACCGCTCCCCGCTCTCCTCCGCGGTGAAGGACTCGACGGCCTCGACGCCGGCCTCGAGCAGGTGGCGCTCGCCCGCGGCGTAGAGCGCCGAGCCGACGCCGCGCCCGCGCCTCCGGGGCCGGACGCCGACCCAGATCCAGCCGACGACGCGCTCGCTCACCTCCCAGCGCAGGCGCGCGCGGACGGCGCCGACGACCTGGCCGTCCTCCTCGGCCACCCACGCCGCCTGGCGGGCGCGCGGCGGGTGCGAGCCGAGCCGGTGGAGGAGGTTCGCAGCCGACCCGGTCCAGTCGACCGAGGACTCGCGCAGCACGGCGACGGTCGCGGCGGCGTCGCGCTCCGCGAGTGGGCGGATCACGCGAGCCGCTCCGCGGCGAACGGGCCGACGGCAGGGTCGTCCGCGAGCCACGCCGCCGCGCAGCCGGCGATCCCGGCTCCGACGACGGCGGTGTCGGCACTCAGTCGGTCGGCGACTCTTCGCCTCCCGAGCGCCGCTTGCGCCAGAAGAGGATCCCGCCGACCGTCGCCCCGGCGGCCGCGACCGCCGCGAGCACGCCGGCCGCGATGCGGCCGCGCTTCTTCTTCGGCGGCACGCTGTTCGCCTTCTGGCGGATCGCCCGCTTGGCGAACGGCTTCGCGGCGGTGTAGACGCCGTAGCCGATCAGTGCCTTGCGCTTGCTCAGCATGTCCCTCCTTTCCGGGTCACGTCAGGCCTTGGCCGCAGCGCGCTTCCTGCGCGCGATGTGGATCGGGCGCCCGAGCGCGATCAGCCCGGCCTCCTTGATCGCCTCGGACAGGGTCGGATGGGCCGCCATCCCGTCGGCGACGGTCTCGACGGTCGCCTCCGCGTCGAGCGCGACGACGCCGGCCTCGATCAGGTCGGTGACGTGCGGCCCGACCATGACGAGCCCGAGCAGCTCGCCGTAGCGGGACTCGTGGATCGACTTGACCCAGCCGACGGTCTCGTTCTGCATGATCGCCCGTCCGTTGACGGAGAACGGGAACGTGCCGACGAGGACGTCGTCGCCGTACTGCTCCCGCGCCTCCTTCTCGGTCAGCCCGACTCCGGCGATCTCCGGGTCGGTGTAGATCGGGCGCGGCACGCCGCGGTTGTCGACGACGGCCTCGTGCCCGGTCGCGTTCTCGGCCGCGACCTCGCCCTCCCGGAAGGCGGTGTGCGCGAGCTGCCAGTAGCCGGCGCAGTCGCCGACCGCGTAGACGTGCGGCACGGTCGTCCGCCGGTGCTCGTCCGCGGCGATGCCCTTCTTCGGGTCGAACTCGACCCCGAGCGCCTCGAGGCCGACGTCCTGCGTGATCGGACCGCGGCCCGTCGCCACGAGCATGAGGTCGCACTCGACCGTCTCGCCGCCGAAGTGCACCCGGAGACCCTCCCCCGTCTCCTCGATCCTGTCGCACTGCGACTCGAGGTGGACGGCGATGCCGCGCTTCTTGAACTGCTTCAGGAGCTCCTTCGCGGCATCCTCGTCCTCCTGCGGGATCAGCGTCGGGAGCATCTCGACGATCGTCACCTCGCTGCCGAAGCGGTGCAGCGCGGACGCGAACTCGCAGCCGATGATGCCGCCGCCGAGGACGACGAGCCGCTTCGGCAGCTCGGCCTGTTCGAGGAGCGCGGTCGAGTCGACGCAGCGCTCGGAGTCGATGCCGTCGATCGGCGGGCGCAGCGGGTAGGCGCCGGTGGCGACGATTGCGCTCTTGAAGGTGATCTCCTCTCCGCCCTCGACGGCGAGGGCGTTGACGCCCGTGAACGTCCCCTTGCCCTTGACCCACTCGACGCCGTTCGCCCTGAAGAGGGTGGCCACGCCGCCGGTGAGCTGGTCGACGACCTGGTCCTTCCAAGCGTTCGCCTGCGCGAAGTCGAGCTTCGGCTCGCCGACGTCGACACCGAGCTTGGCGAAGGTCTCGCCCGCCTCCTTGAGCGCGTAGGCGGTCTGCACCCACGCCTTCGTCGGGATGCAGCCGACGTTGAGGCACGTGCCCCCGAGCCGTTCCTCCTTCTCGACGCAGATGGTCTTCGCCCCCAGCTGGGCGGCCCTGATCGCGGCCGAGTAACCGCCCGGGCCGCCGCCGAGGACGGCGACGTCACATTCCATGTTCTGGCCCTTTCCGTTCGGTTCGCGGAACTAACCGCGATCCTATCCGGGGTGCCCTCTCTCCCGGGCCCGGGAAAGCGCGAGGGCGGCCCTGGAGCCGCCCGCGCCTGACCCGGGGTTGAATCCGGTTCGGGAGAGGAAACGGCCGGAAGCCCGCCGCGGCGGATCCCTCACACGGGTGAGCGGGCCGCGAGGGGCGCCTGCAACAGACTGCTGCAAGGGCTCTTCGGCGGCGGCGAGGTCAGAGGTCCTGGGAAAGCTGGAGGCGGTTGCCGTCGGCGTCGAAGACGTCCAGGAGGCGGATCGTGCCCGGGATCTCGAGCACGGTGCCGACCTCGACGCCCGCCGCGCGCAGCCGCTCGGCCTCGGCCTTCACGTCGGCGACGTCGAGCGTGAGGATTGCGTCCGTCTCCTCCGGCTCGCCCTCGGCGATCGCGACCTCGGCGCCGCCCCGGACGAGGCGGGCCCAGCGGTCCTCCTCGTCGACGTACGCCTCCTCGAAGCCGAGCGTGTCGCGGTAGAAGGCCCGCGCCGCCTCGAGGTCCTTGACGCGGTACCAGATGCTCACAGTGCGAGCCCCGGCTCCTCGAGGAACTGGCGCACGGTGCGGAGGAAGTCGGCGGCCGACGCCCCGTCCACGGCCCGGTGGTCGCACGTGAGCGTCAGCTCCATGAGCGGGCGGACGACGACCTCGCCCGCGTGGGCGGCCGGGCGCTCCTCGATCGCGCCGACGGCGAGGATCGCCGCCTGAGGCGGGTTGAGGACGGCGATGAAGCGGTCGACGCCGTACATGCCGAGGTTCGAGATCGTGAAGGTGCCGCCCTCGAGGTCCTCCTGCCGGATCTTGCCGTCGCGGGTGCGCTGCACGAGGTCGGCGCGCTCGGCCGCGAGCTGCGGGATCGTCTTCGTCTCGCAGCTTCGCTGCACGGGGACGAGGAGGCCGTTCGGGACGGCGACGGCGATGCCGACGTTCGCAGTCGGGTGGAGCTCGATGCGGTCGCCGAGGAAGAGCGCGTTCACGGCGCGGTGACGGAGGAGCGCGATCGCGCAGACCTTGGTGAGGACGTCCGAGTACGTCGGCCGCGGCTCGCCTTCCCCGGTCCGCTCGACCAGCTTCTCGCGCAGGCGGATGGCGGCGGTCATGTCGGCCGTCATCGAGATCTGGAAGACGGGCGCCTCCCACGCCTCCGTGAGCCGCCGCGCGATCGTCTTGCGCATGCCCGCGAGCGGGATGGTCTCGACCTCGCCCGACGGTGCGGCGGGCGCGGGCGCCGCCTCGGCACGCTCGACGTCCTCGGCGACGATCCGCCCCTCGGGGCCGGTACCGTGGATCTGCGCCAGGTCGAGGCCGCGCTCGCGGGCGATCCGGCGCGCGAGCGGGGATGCCTTCACGCGGCCGCCGTCGCGAGCCGGCGCCTCGGCCTCGGCGGCCGGGACGGCAGGTTCCTCCTCGGCCTCCCCCGCAGCCGCCTCCTGGCCGCGCTCACGATCCGACGCTCGCGCAGGTGCTTCCGCAGGCTTCTCCGCGCTCGCTTCCGCGCCCCGATCCTGCTGGGCCTGCTCCTCCTCCGAGCCGGAATCGTCAGATTCCGGCTCGAACGCCTCGCCCTCCTCGCCGATCACGGCGACGGGCTTGCCGACCTCGATCTCCTCCCCCTCGCCGGCGAGGATCTTGAGCAGGACGCCGCCCGCGTCGGCCTCGACCTCCTGCGTCACCTTCTCCGTGTCCAGCTCGTAGAGCGGCTCGCCCTTCTCGACGCGGTCGCCCTCCGACTTGAGCCAGCGCACGATCGTGCCCGACTCCATGCCCTGGCCGAGACGGGGAAGCGTGACCTGGCTCGACACGTCAGCTCTTGCCGACCGTGCGGCGGATCGCGGCCAGCACGTCCTCCTTCTGCGGGACGACGTACTGCTCCATCGCGGGCGCGAACGGGATCGGGGCGAACTTCGCGCCGACGCGCTCGATCGGGGCGTCGAGCCAGTCGAAGGCCTGGTGCTGGAGGAGGGCCGCGATCTCGGCGCCGAAGCCCATGCGGACGACGGCCTCGTGCGCGACGACGCAACGGTTCGTCTTCTTCACGGAGGCGACGAGCGCCTCCTCGTCGAGCGGCAGGAGCGTCCGCGGGTCGACGACTTCGACGGAGAGGCCGTCGTCGGCCTCGGCCTCGTCGGCGGCCGCGAGCGCCTCGTGCACGAGCCGGCCGGTGGCTACGACCGTGACGTCCTCGCCCTCCCGGTGCACGCGCGCCTTGCCGATCTCGATCCCGTCGATCTCCTCCGGCACCTCGCCCTTGAGCCCGTAGAGGGTGCGGTGCTCGAAGAAGACGACCGGGTTGTCGTCGTAGATCGCGCTCCAGAGGAGGCCGCGCACGTCCTCCGGCGTCGAGGCGAAGACGACCTTGAGGCCGGGGACGTGGACGAACCACGCCTCGAGCTGCTGGGCGTGCTGCGCCCCCGGCGACCAGCCGGCGCCGCCCTGCGTTCGGATCGTCAGCGGCACCTTGATCTGCCCGCCCGACATGTAGCGGTGCTTCGCCGCCTGCTGGACGAGCTGCTCCATCGCCAGCGTCATGAAGTCCTGGTACATGATCTCGACGATCGGGCGCATGCCTGCGACGGCCGCCCCGATGCCCGCGCCGACGATCGCCATCTCCGAGATCGGGGTGTTGCGAACGCGGTCGGGGCCGAACTCGTCGAGCATCCCCTGCGTGACGCCCATGGAGCCGCCCATCTCGGCGATGTCCTCGCCCATGATGAAGACGTCCTCGTCGCGGCGCATCGCCTCGCTCATCGCGTCGCGGACGGCCTCGCGGTACGTGAGCTGCGTCATCCGGCGCCGCCTACGCGTACACGTTCTTGAGGGCGTCTTCCGGCTTCGGGTCCGTGCCGTTCTTCGAGAACTCGACCGAGTCCTCGGCGATGCGGGTCGCCTCGCGATCCATCTCCTCCCACTCGGCGTCGGGGAGCTCGAGGCGGGCGCGGAGGAGCTCGATCGGGTCGCGCGTCTGGCGCAGCTCGTGGATCTCCTCCTTGGGGCGGTAGACCTGCGGATCGCCGACGTAGTGGCCGGAGAGGCGCACGCAGTCGGCGACGAGGAACACGGGGCCTTTGCCGTCACGGGCGTGCTTGAGCGCCTTCTTCGCCGCCTCGTAGACGGCCTCGACGTCCTGGCCGTCCACCGTTGCGGACGTCATCCCGAACGCCTGCGCGCGCTGCTCCATGTCCTCGATGGGCAGGTGCTGCTTCGCGGGCGTCGACTCCGCGTAGCGGTTCTGCTCGCAAACGAAGACGGCGGGCACCTGCCAGAGCTGCGCGAGATTGAGCGCCTCGTGGAACGTGCCGATGTTCGTCGCCCCGTCGCCGAAGAACGCGACGGCGACGCGGGGCTCCTTGCGCAGCTTGAAGGCGAGCGCGGAGCCCACGATCCCGGGCAGCCCTCCCCCCACGACGGCGTTCGCGCCCAGGTTGCCGCGCTCGACGTCGTAGAGGTGCATGGAGCCGCCGTAGCCGTGGCTGCAGCCCTCGACCTTGCCGTAGAGCTCGGCCATGACCTCGTTCGGGTGCGTCCCCTTGGCGATCGTGTGCCCGTGCGCGCGGTGGGTCGAGGCGATCACGTCGGAGTCCTCGAGCGCCCGGCAGACGCCGACGGCGACCGCCTCCTGCCCGATGGCGACGTGGAGGAAGCCGGGCAGCTCGCCCGCGCGGAAGCGCTCCTCGACCATCTCCTCGAAGCGGCGGATCAGGAGCATCTCACGCAGGAAGTCCCTGAGTCGCTCGCCGGACGCGGTCTGCCCCTTTTCTTCCAGCGTTGCCACGGCGCCGACAAGCTAGCAGAGCCCATAAACTGGCCGCGTGGCGCTGGCGGAGCGAGTCGACGACATTCTCCGGGGCCTCCCGCGCGGGTGGGAGCGGGCCCGGCTCGACCTCACCCTCGAGGAGCCCGACGACGCAGACCGGGCGGGGCTGATCCTCGCTCCGGCGACCCCGGGGCGCTCGGGAGGCACGTACACCCTTCACGTCCACGGGGGAACGCGCGGGCTGGCGCCGACGCCGGAGCTCGTCCGCCGCGTCGTCTCCCGCCTCGACGAGGCCGGCATCCGCGGCCGCGTGGCGCTGGCCGGTCACGAGGAGGGCGCTCGCGAGGACGTCTCCGAGCCGGCGCCTCGCGAGCGCCGCGAGCCCCTGGCCGCCACCTGGGACGCGACCCTCCGCCGGCTCCCGCCCGACTGGTCCGACCTCTATGCCGAGATCGAGCTCGACTCGACCGACTATCTCGACCGGGGCGCGCTCCTGCTCGCCCCGGTGAACCCGGCCCGCTACGGCGGCCCTGCAACCTTCCGCTTCCGCGCCGCCCGGCGCCAGGGCTACGGCGTCGCCTCGGGGATGGCTCGGCGTGCGTTCGAGCGCCTCGACGAGGAGGGCCTCACCGGCCGCGTCCGCGTCCTGCGCGTCCTCTCCGACTCCTCGTCCACGTTCACGCAGGGCCCGGTCTGGCGCGTGGGCGGGCGCTCGGTGTGACCGAGACGCCGGAGGGGGAGCCGCAGGTCGCCTGGACGGCGATCGAGGAGGGCGCCGCCGTCGTCGCCGGGGGCGAGGAGCACGGACGCGTGGCCGAGATCGCCGGGGACTACGACGCGGACATCTTCAGCGGCCTCGTCGTCCGCGGCACTGCGCTCGAGCCGAGGCGCTTCCTCCCGGCAGAGCGCGTGCGCGCCATCTGGCCGAGCCGCGTCGAGGTCGACCTGAGCCCCGAGGAGCTGCGGGCGCTGCCGGAGTACGAGGAGCCGGCCGTCGAGCGCGTCGACCCCTACGGGGGATTCCTCACCCGGCTCCGGGGCCTCTTCCGCCGCCGCTGACCCGCGCCGCCCGCCGCCGGGCTCGGGCGACCTGGAGGGGCACGAGCGGGAAGACGGCCAGCTCCCGCAGGAGGAGGCGGGCCGACCACGGCGTGGGGGCCGCCTCGACGCTCACGCGCACGCCGGGCAGGAGCCGCCCGAAGAGGACGCGGGCGCGGTGGCGGTGCCACCAGGACGTGACGACGACCACCTCGCAGGCGCCGAGCTCGCGGGCATGCGCTGCCGCGTTGGCGGCGTTCTCCGCGGTCACCCTCGCGTCGGGGTCGCAGAGGACGGCGTCGGCGTTCCCCGTCCAGGCGCGGCGCATGAGCTCGGCCTCCGCCAGCCGGCCCGGCCGCCGCGACCAGCCCGACAGGAGCACCGTGTCCCCCTCGCGCACGAGGCCCGCCGCGTGGGCGAGCCGGGCGGCGCACACGGGATGCAGGCCGTCCCGACCGTTCGAGTAGCCGAGGACGACGACGAGGCGGGCGGCGTCAGGCACGGAGCTCGGCGCCGAAGCGCTCGGCGAGCGCGGCGACGATGCGCTCCCTGATCTCGCGCGCGTCCTCGTCGGAGAGGGTCCGCTCGGGCGACTGGAAGGCGACGCTCAGTGCAATCGACTTCTTCCCGGCCGGGATCGGGTCACCGCGGTAGACGTCGAAGATGCGGACATCGCGGAGCTCGGAGCCCGCCGACTCGCGGGCGGCGGCGACGAGCTCGCCGGCGAGCACGTCCTCGTCGACGACGAACGCGAGATCCTGGCGCACGGCCGGGAAGGTGATCACGTCCTCGAATTCGACCCTTTCGGGCACCTGGGCGAAGAGGGTCGACAGGTCGAGCTCGAAGACGCCCCAGGAGCCCTCGAGAAGCGACGGGTGGAGCTCGCCCACCCAGCCCGCGTCGAGGCGGGCAGCCTTGCCCGGGTGGAGGAAGCTCTCTCGAGCCCGCTCGACCCGCGGCTCGATCCCGAGTGCGCCGTACAGGGTCTCGACGACGCCTTTCGCCCGCGCGTAGCCGCCCCGGACGATGCCGCCGACGCGCCAGCGCTCCTCCGGGAGCTCCTTGCCCGTCGGCAGGTAGACGCGGGCGAGCTCGAAGAGGGCGACGTCCTCGTTGCCGGCGTTGACGTTGTGCAGCGCCGAGGCGACAAGGCCGTCGAGCAGCGTCGTCCTCAACACCCCGTGCTCCGAGGTGAGCGGGTCGGGCAGGAGCAGGGCGTCGGGGTGCGGGTCGCGGGCGACGAGGCTGAAGGTGTAAGCCTCGGAGAGCCCCGCGCCCGCGAGCAC
>DATHVD010000100.1:0-11518 GCA_035461525.1 Gaiellaceae bacterium | reverse complement strand
GACGTCGGCGAGCAGCCGCTCCCGCTCGGCGGGCGCCATGTCCTCGGCGCGGGCGAGGACCTCGATGTTCGTCCGCAGGCTCGTGAGGGGCGTGCGGAGCTCGTGCGAGGCGTCGGCGACGAGTCGCCGCTGGGAGCGGGCCGAGTCCTCGAGCGTCGCGAGCATGGTGTTGAAGCTCGCCGCGAGCCGCCCCAGCTCGTCGCGGGCGCCGTCCTCCATGCGCCGCGAGAGGTCGCGCGTCGCCGTCACCTCCTCGGTCGCCTCCGTCAGGCGCCGGACCGGCGCGAGCGCGGTGCGGGAGACGGCCAGCCCGAGTGCAGCCGCGAGCCCGACGCCGCCGAGGGAGACGAGGAGCAGGATCGTGCGCACGCGGCCGAGCAGGTCGTCGACCTCGGTGAGTGGGCGCGCGATCTGGATCGCGTAGCCGTCGGGGGAGAGGTCGACGGTGAGGATCCGCACGTGCGTGCCGGCGACCCTCGCGTCCTCGAAGTACGGAGACTCCGTCTGGCCCGCGACGCCGAGCGTGCGCGTCGAGACCGGCAGCGCCAGGTCGTCGCCGGCCGGCCGGAAGACCCGGCCGTCCCGGCGCACGACCTGGAAGTAGCCGGCGGCTCCGCCGAGCACCGGTGCCGGGATCCGCGGGAAGATCTCTCCCGGGTGGGCGCGCGTCTCGGCGACCGCGGCCGCCCGCTCGCGGAGCGCGTCGTCGACCTGCCCGCGCAGCTCGCTGCGGACGGCGACGTAGACGACGGCCGACGCGACGACCACCGCGATCGCCACGGCGCCCGCCGACGCGAGCGCGATGCGCGCGCGAAAGCTCATCCCTCCCGCAGCGCGTAGCCGACGCCGCGCACGGTGTGGATGAGCCTGGGCTTCCCACCCGCCTCGGTCTTGCGGCGGAGGTAGCCGACGTACACGTCGAGCGAGTTGGAGCTCGCGCCGAAGTCGTAGCCCCACACCCGCTCGAAGATGAGGGAGCGCGTGAGCACCTGCCGCGGGTTGCGGAGGAAGAGCTCGAGCAGCGAGAACTCGGTCCGCGTCAGCGCGATCGGCGCGCCGTCGCGCCGCGCCTCGCGCGTCGCGAGGTCGAGCTCGAGGCCGGCGAAGCGGAGGGGCTCCGCGCCCCCGTCCCCGCTCCGGCGTAGGAGCGCGCGCAGGCGCGCGAGGAGCTCCTCGAGCGCGAAGGGCTTGAGGAGGTAGTCGTCGGCGCCGGCGTCGAGGCCGGCGACCCGGTCGGACACCTCCGCCCGGGCCGTGAGCATCAGGATGGGCACGCTGCTCCCCTCCCGCCGCAGCGTGCGGCACACCTCGAGCCCGTCCAGGCCCGGCATGAGGACGTCGAGGAGGATGGCGTCCGGCTCGCTCGCGCCCGAGCGGAGGCGCTCGAGGGCCTCGATGCCGTCGGCGGCCATCTCGACGCGGTAGCGCTCGAGCTCGAGGGCGCGGCGGAGGGCGTCCCGCACCGCGGCTTCGTCGTCGACGACGAGGATCGTCACGCGCCCATTGTGCGTCCTCGACCTGAGAGGAAGCTGAGAGCCGGCCCTTCTTAGCCTCTTCTTAGTCGAGCCTCAGGTTGCTCTTAGGCCTCGCTGCTGCCATGACGGCATGCCTACCGAGAAGAGCACCCCAGAGCCCGAGCGGCCCGACGCCTCCGCACCGGAGCCGGACCGCTCCGAGACGCCGGTCGAGGACGCCGAGACCGTCGGCCGGCCGCCCGGCGCGAAACCCCCCGAGGCCGGCGCCGAGGAGACCGAGACGTTCGAGCTACCGGCCCCGCCGGCGGCCCCCGAGGCGGCCGCTCCGCCTTCCGCGCCGGCGCCTCCTCCCCCTGCTGCGTCTCCTCCCCCCGTCGCGGCGGCTGAGCCGCCGCGCCGCCGCCGCCCAGCCGCGCTCGCGATCGCGGCAGTGGCCGCGGCGGCGGTCGCAGGCGGAGCGCTCGGCGCGGCCGTGACCGCAACGCTCACGTCCGAGGGGGCGGCGACCACGACGGTCGTGGAGTCCCCGGCGGACGCGAGCGCGACGCCCGCCGCGTCGCCCGGCGAGAACCTCAGCGTCAGCGAGGTCTACCGCGCCGTCGCCGACGGCGTCGTCGAGATCGCCGTCACGGGCGGCTCGGGCGACGTCTCCCCGTTCGGCCAGGACGAGCCGCCGACGCGCGGCCAGGGCTCGGGCTTCGTCTACGACGACCAGGGCCGCGTGGTCACGAACCACCACGTCGTGGACGGCGCGACCTCGATCGAGGTCCGGCTCGCCGACGGCTCCACTTACGACGCGCGCCTCGTCGGCAGCGACGCCTCCACCGACCTCGCGCTCCTCGAGATCGACGCACCTGTCGACGCGCTCCACCCGCTGGCGCTGGGCGACTCCGAAGCGCTCGAGGTCGGTGAGGAGGTCGTGGCCATCGGCAGCCCGTTCGGTCTCGCGGAGACCGTGACGAGCGGGATCGTCAGCGCGCTCGACAGGCGCATCACGGCGCCGAACGGCTTCGCGATCCCCGACGCGATCCAGACGGACGCCGCCATCAACCGGGGCAACTCGGGCGGCCCGCTCCTGAACAGGCGCGCCGAGGTGGTGGGCGTCAACTCGCAGATCGAGAGCGATTCGGGCGGGAACGTCGGCATCGGCTTCGCGGTCCCCTCGAGCACGGTCGAGGACGTCGTCTCGCAACTCCTCGAGTCCGGCTCGGTCGAGCACGCCTTCCTGGGCGTGAGCGTCGAGACGGTGCCCGAGGACGCAGCGGCCGATCTGGGCGGGGCCGCCGGCGCAGCCGTCGCGCAGGTGCGCGAGGGCTCGCCCGCGGCGGAGTCCGAGCTCGGCGCCGCCACCGGCTCCGACGTCGTCGACGGCGTCGCCTACCCGACGGGCGGGGACGTGATCACGGCCGTCGACGGCGAGGCGATCGCGACCGCGGAGGAGCTTCAGAACGCGATCGCGGCCAGGCGTCCCGGCGACACCGTCTCGCTGACCGTCGTCCGCGCGGGCCAGACGCGCACGGTCGACGTCACCCTCGCGACCCGACCCTCCTAGACGAAAGGACCTGCGCCATGCGTGCTCTCGGCTGGAAGACGATGGCCCTCGCGGTCGCCGGCCTCGCGCTCGTGGCCGGCGGCGCAGCCGTCGCGGCCTCGGACGCCGACTCCTCCTCGTCCTTCCTCGATGCGGTCGCCCGCCACCTGGGCGTCTCCCCGGGGGAGCTCGAGGACGCGGCGAAGGCCGCCGCCCTCGAGCAGGTGGATGCCGCGCTCGAGGAGGGCCGGATCACGGAGGAGCAGGCGGGCGAGCTTCGCTCGCGCATCGAGTCCGGCGATGCCTCCCGTCTCCTCGGGCCCGGCTTCGGCGGCTTCCCGGGGCCGGGCGGCTTCCACCACGGCGGGCCGGGCCTCGGCAGCGACCTCTCCGCGGCTGCCGCCTACCTCGGACTCACGGCGGCCGAGCTGCGGGAGCGCCTCCACGACGGAGAGTCGCTCGCCGACATCGCGGAGGCCGAGGGCAAGTCGGTGGACGGGCTCCGGCAGACGATGCTCGGCGCGACGCGCCAGCGCCTGGACGAGGCGGTGGAGGCCGGCCGGCTCTCGCGCGAGCAGGCGGACGCATTCCTCGACCGGATCGAGGAGCGCATCGACGACCTCGTCGAGGGCACCGTCCCCGGTCCTCACGGACGCGGCCCCCACGGCGGCGGCCCGCCCTTCTGGGCGCCCGACCCGTCCGAGCCGGACAAGTCCTCCCGGCCTGCGTCCCCGGAAGCGCCCGTTCTCTAGGGCGCAGGCAACAGCCTGTTGCAAGCGAACGGCGAGGGGCGCCTGGAGGCGCCCCTCGCTCGTCGGCCGGGGTCGACCTACCGGGCTACTTGACCTCGACGGAGGCGCCGGCCTCCTCGAGCTGGGCCTTGATCGAGTCGGCCTCCTCCTGGGCGACGCCCTCCTTGACCGGGTTGGGCGCGCCGTCCACGAGGTCCTTGGCTTCCTTGAGGCCGAGGCCCGTGATCGCGCGGACGACCTTGATCACCTGGATCTTCTTGTCGCCGGCTCCGGTGAGGACGACGTCGAACTCCGTCTTCTCCTCGGCGGCCCCGGCGCCGTCTCCGGCGGCGGGCGCCACGCCCGGAGCGGCGACGGCCACGGGAGCGGCGGCGGTCACGCCCCACTCGTCCTCGATCTTCTTCTTCAGCTCGACCAGGTCGAGAACGGTCATCTTCCCGAGCTCGTCGAACACCTTGTCGACAGCGGTTGCAGCCATCGCTACTCCTCCTTCGTCTCGTCTTCGGATGTCTCTGCGGATGTCTCGCCGGCGGCGGGCTCCGCGGCCTCGGCCCCGGGCTCCTCGGGAGCGGCCTCCGCCTCGGCCGGCGCGGGCTCGGCCTCGCCGAGCTGCTCGATGCGGGCGTCGATCAGCCCGACGAAGTCCTGGAGCGGTGCGGCGAAGAGCCCGACAATCGCGTTCAGCGGCCCGACGATCGCGCCCAGCACCTGCCCCTGGAGCACGTCCAGCGGCGGGAGCGAGGCGAGCTCGACGACCTGCTCGGCTCCCATCGGGGCGCCCTGCAGGACACCGCCCTTGATCTCGAGCACCTTCGTCTTGCGCGCGGTGTCGTTCAGGGTCTTCGCCACCGCGGCCATGTCGCCGTCGCCGACGAACGCGATGGCCGTGGGGCCCTCGAGGAGGGCCGCCAGGCCCTCCAGCCCCGCCTCCTCGGCCGCCCGCTTCGTGAGCGTGTTCTTGACGACCGAGAAGCGCGCGCCGTGCTCGAGGAGCTTCGTGCGCACCTCATCGAGCTCGCTCACCGAGAGGCCGCGGTAGTCGGCCAGGATGAGCGTCTCGGACGCGCGCAGGCGCTCCGCGAGCCGCTCGACGACCTGCTCCTTGTCCTTTCTCAGCATCTGATCACCTCCTCGAACGATTCGTGCCCGCCTTCCGGGCGGGCACGAGCAGAGGCGATCTCCTCGCTCGAACCGCCTCGGCAGGTCTTACGCCCCGTGGGGCTGCCGGCTGTCTTCGGCGACGGGCGTTGTCGCTGAGCTCTACGCGGGGGCGAGCGCCTCCTCGAGCTCGGCGGCGACGTCGCGCGTCCGCGAGGGATCCACGCGCACGCCCGGGCCCATCGAGCTCGTCAGCGTGATCGACTTGATGTAGCGGCCCTTCGCGGCCGCGGGCTTCGCGCGCACGATCTCCTCGACGATCGTCCCGTAGTTCTCGAGCAGCGCGCGCTCGTCGAAGCTCTTGCGCCCGACGACGAGATGGACGTTCGCGCCCCGGTCGGTGCGGTACTCGAGCTTCCCCGCCTTTGCGTCCTTGACCGCCTTGGCCACGTCGAAGGTGACCGTGCCGGTCTTCGGGTTCGGCATCTTGCCGCGCGGGCCGAGGATGCGGCCGAGCTTGCCGACCGTGCCCATCAGGTCCGGCGTGGCGATGGCGACGTCGAAGTCGTCGAAGCCCTCCTCGATCTGCGCGCCGAGGTCGGCGGCGCCGACGACGTCCGCGCCGGCCTCCTCGGCCTCCTTGGCCTTCTCGCCCTCGGCGAAGACGGCCACGCGCAACTCCTTGCCGGTGCCGTGCGGAAGCATGAGCGTCCCGCGGAGCTGCTGGTCGGCGTGGCGGACGTTGAGGCCCAGGTTCAGGTGCACCTCGACGGTCTCGTCGAACTTCGCCGCCGGGGCCTCCTTCAGGATCCGGACCGCCTCGAGCGGGGTGTAGAGGCGCTCGCGGTCGATCGCCTCCCGCGCCTGGCGGTAGCGCTTGCCGTGGCTGCTCATCTGGAGACCTCCACTCCCATCGAGCGCGCCGTCCCCTCGATGATCCTCATCGCCTGGTCGACGTCGCGCGCGTTCAGGTCCTCGAGCTTCGTCTCGGCGATCTGCCGCACCTGGGCCGGCGTGATCGTGCCGACCTTGTCCCGGTTCGGCTCGGACGAGCCCTTCTCGATCCGCAGCGCCTCCTTGATGAGGACGGCCGCGGGGGGCGTCTTCGTGATGAAGGTGAAGGAGCGGTCCTCGAAGACCGTGATCTCCACCGGGATGATGCGCCCGTTCTCCTGCTGCGTCTGGGCGTTGAACGCCTTGCAGAACTCCATGATGTTGACCCCGTGCTGGCCGAGCGCGGGGCCGACGGGCGGCGCCGGGTTGGCCTGCCCACCCGGAATCTGGAGCTTGATGAGCGTGAGTACCTTCTTTGCCATGGTCCCTGCCTAGTCCATCTTCTTGACTTGGTCGAAGCTCACCTCGACCGGGGTCTGGCGCTCGAAGATGTTGACGAGCACCTTGAGCTTCTGCTGGTCGGCGTTGACGTCGATCACCTCGCCGTCGAAGTCGGAGAGCGAGCCGGAGGTGATCTTCACCGTCTCGCCGAGCTCGAACTCGACGGTCGTCCTCGGCCGGTCTGCCGCGGCCGATGCGGTGTGGAGGATCCGGTCGACCTCCGGCTGCGAGAGCGGCACCGGCTTCGTGCCCGAGCCGACGAAGCCGGTGACGCCGGGAGTGTTCTTCACGACCGTCCACGCCTCGTCGGACATGTCCATGTTGACAAGGACGTAGCCGGGAAGGACGCGCTTCTCGGTCTGCACCTTCTGGCCGTCCTTGGTCTCGACGACCTGCTCGGTAGGCACGACGACGCGCCGGAAGCGCGGCTGCTGCCCCATCGAGACGATCCGATGCTCGAGGTTGGTCTTGACCTTGTTCTCGTGGCCCGAGTAGGTGTTGATGACGTACCAGCGGAACACGGCTCTCCTAGAGGCCGAGGAGCACGTCGCGGACGAAGCGCTGGAGGCCGAAGTCGACGACGAACAGGTAGGCGCCGACGATCGCGACGGCGATGATCACGACCGTGGTGCCCGCGACGAGCTGCGAGCGCCCGGGCCAGTCGACCTTGCGCAGCTCGGCGGCGGACTCGCCGATGAACGTGCGGATGCCGCGGCGGCGCTCGCGCTTCGCGCCCGTCTGGCTCTTCGGCTGCCCGGCGGGCTTGATCTCACGGCCGCGGCGCGAGCGCGAACGCTCGGGCTGCGCGGGCGCCTGGAAGTCGCCGCGCTTGCGGCGTGTCCGCGACGGGCGCGCCACTACCTCGTCTCCCGGTGCAGCGTGTGGCGACCGCACCAGCGGCAGTGCTTCTTCGTCTCGAACCGGTCCGGGGTGTTCCGCTTCGACTTCTGCGACTGGTAGTTGCGCCGCTTGCACTCGGTGCAGGCAAGCGTGATCGCGACTCGGACTCCTGTTGCCATCGTTCGATCTCTCTTCCGATTCCGACCCTTGAAAGGCTTCGGCGCGAGGACGAGTCCTCCCGCCGCGAGACGATTGTAGCTGGGACGGCGTTTGCCCCGCAGGCAGGCCGGCATCCGCCCCTGAATTCTGCCCGCCGGCGAGTGAATATCGAGCTAGTCCTTTTCGCTACAAGCCCCTCCATAGGGGCCCCAGCCCGCATCGACGGCCACGCGCTCGAGCAGCCCGGCCCGCTCCTCGCGCATTCCCCCGCGCGCGGGCGCGCGCGTCGGCGAGCCGCCCGTCCTCGACTGGGTCGACGTCCCGAAGGCGGCGGGCTACAACGTGCTCTGGCGCGACGACCGGAAGATCCTCAGCCGCTGGCCGACCGTGAGCCGGTTCCCGCTCGAGCGGGCGTGGCGCTTCGGGGGCGAGGCGCGCCGGCTCGTCCGGGGGGAGGCGTACGTCTTGGTACGTCTGGCCGCGCTTCGACCGCGGCTACGGGGACGTCCTCGGGATGAGCAGATTCAGTTCGAGCCCGAGGGCGCCGCCGAGTAGCGGCGGTAGGACTCGAACCTACGACACACGGATTATGATTCCGCTGCTCTAACCAGCTGAGCTACGCCGCCCTGCGCGGCGGAGTGTAGCAAGAGGCGGTCTCCTCTCAGCCCGCGCGGACGAGCTCGATGCCCTCTTCGGGCAGGTCGGCGATGCTGCCCTCGGCGACGTGGACGACGTCGTCGACGCCGGCACGGCGGAGGAGCGATGCGGCGATCGAGCTGCGGTTCCCGGCGGAGCAGGCGACCGCGAGAGGCCGCCCGCCGTTGCCGAGCTCCTCGGGGATGCCGTCGCGCAGCTCGTGGTAGGGGACGTGGAGCGAGCCCTCGACGTGGCCCTCCTCCCACTCGTCCTGTTCCCGCACGTCGAGCAGGCGCACCTCGCCGCCGCGAAGCCGGTCGGCGAGCTCGGCGAGGCCGATGGCGGCCGTCGAGGAGACCGGATGGCCGGCCTCGCGCCACGCCTCGATTCCCCCGGCCAGGAAGCCGGCGAGGCGGCGGAAGCCGACGGCCTCGAGGAGCCGGCCGAGGCGGCGGGCCTCCTCGTCGGTGGACGCGGCCAGGACCACCTCGCTCTCGGGGTCGACGACCCAGGCGGCGCGCGTGCCGACTGCGGCGCGCACCATGGTCACGTTGATCGAGCCGGGGACGTGGGCCGCGTCGTAGGCGCGCGTGTCGCGTCCGTCGACGAGCGTCGCCCCGGCGCCGAGGCGCTCCTGCACGACGGCGGGAGCGAGCGGGTCGAGGTGCGCCGCCTCCTCGATCAGCGGCCCCCGGTTGAGCTCGACGATCCGCTTGAAGTTGGGCGGCTGGGGGGCGAGGCTTCCGGTCAGGGCCTGCACGAACGCGTCCTCGTCCTCGCTCGCCAGGAGACGGTTGAAGCGGCGCTCGAAGCCGATCGTCGTCCCGGGCTTCTCGCTCATGCCGGCGCCGCCGCACAGAGAGCCGCCGATGTGACCCGGCCAGACCTCCGCGAAGTCGCCGAGCTCGAGCAGCCGCCGCACGGAGTCGTAGAGTCCGCGGGCGCCCTCCTCGGCCTCGACGGCGAGATCCGGGCGGGCGACGTCGCCGACGAAGAGCGAGTCACCGGTGACGACGAGCCAGGGCTCCCCGCCGCGACTCTCGTCGGCGACGACGTAGGCGGTGTGCTCGGGCCGGTGACCGGGGGTGGCGAGCGCCGTGATGGTCACGTCGCCGACCCGGATCGAGTCCCCGTCCGCCATCGGCTCGTGCGGATACTCGACGCCGGCCGTTGCGGGGACGTGGATCGTCGCCCCGGTCGTCCGCGCCAGGCGGCCCTTGCCGGAGAGGTGGTCGGCGTGGTTGTGCGTCTCGAGGACGTGGCGGATCTCGAAGCCGTGCTCCTCGGCGAGCGCGAGGTAGTCCTCGACGTCCCACTTGGGGTCGACGACCGCGGCCTCACCGCCGTCCGCGACGACGTAGGAAGCGCAGCCGAGGTCCTCGTGCAGCACCTGACGGAAGAACATCTCGGTGAGCCATCATACGCTCGTGCGCTTCGATCGCCGCGAGCTCGCGGGCGCGGTCGCCGACCTCGGCGTCCTCGTCCCCATCGCCGTCACGCTCATCGTCGCCAACGGCCTCTCCGCGACTGCCGTGCTGCTCCCGGCCGGGCTGCTCTACCTCGTCGCGGCGGCCGTCTACCGCCTCCCGATCCCCGTTCAGCCGCTGAAGGCGTTCGGCGCGATCGCGATCGCCAAGGGGCTCGGCTCCGACGAGATCGCGGCCGGCGCGCTCCTTATGGGCGCCCTCTTCGTCCTCGCCGGCCGCCTCGGCCTCCTCGACCTGGCCGCGCGCGCGTTTCCGCGGGCCCTCGTGCGCGGCGTCCAGCTCACCGTCGGGCTGCTCTTCCTCACGATCGCCTGGGATCTCGTCGCCGATCCGCCCGCCGCCTTCGCCGCGCACGCGCCGGACGCCGGCTGGGGGATCCCCCTCGCCGCGGCGGCGCTCGCGGCGGCGCTTGCCCTCCGCCGCCACGCGATCACGCTCGTACTCGTCGCGATCGGGGTCGGGATCATGGTGACCCGCGCGTCCGGGGACGCCTCCTTCGGGCCGTCCGAGCTCGCGCTCCCGAGCCTCGACCTCGCCGTCCTGGGGACCGCCTTCACGGTCCTCGTCGTGCCGCAGGCGCCCCTCTCCTTCGCCAACTCCTGCCTGGCGACCGCGGACGCGGCGCGGGCGTACTTCGGAGAGCGGGCGCGCGGCGTCCGGCCCGGCCGGCTCGCGACGACGTTCGGGAGCGCGAACCTCCTCGCCGGCGCGATCGGTGGAATGCCCGTGTGCCACGGGGCCGGAGGCCTGACGGCGCACGTCTCCTTCGGGGCCCGCACCGGCGGGGCCCCGCTGGCCATGGGCGTCGCCCTGATCGTCCTCGCGATCGGCTTCGGCTCGGGCCTCGCCGCCCTCCTGGCCGCCTTCCCGCTCCCCCTGCTCGCCGCGCTACTCGCGGCGGCCGGTCTCCTGCACGTAGGGCTCCTCCGCGACCTGCGCGGCGCGCGCGACTGGGCGCTCGCGCTCCTCGTCGGCGCGATCGGCTTCCAGGCCAACCTCGCCCTCGGCCTCGCCGCCGGTCTCCTCCTCTGGTGGATCCCGTGGGGCGTGCACCGCCTGCGCGCCCGGGGCGCGGAGGCCGCGGGCTAGTCGATCCTCCCGCCCTTCGTCTCCCGACCGAGCAGCGTCACGGCGCCGCCGGCGGCCATGACGGCGGCGACGAAGACGAGCGACCAGAGCGTGTCCCCGGTCCAGTCGATGAGCGCGCCGAAGAGATACGGGCCGCCGATCGCCGCTCCCTTGCCCACGCCCTCGACCATGCCGAAGGCGCTCGAGCGCAGGCGCGTCGGGAAGAGCTCCGACGTGTACGGGTAGACGGCGCCCCACGCGCCGAGGTTGAAGAAGCCCACGAAGAAGAGCGCCAGCACGTACACGACCGTCGACTCCGCGAGCGCGAACATGAGCGCGCTCGCGCCGCCGAGGAGCAGGAACGTCGCCAGCGTCGGCTTCCGGCCCCACGCCTCGACGAGCCAGATCGCGGCGGCGTAGCCCGGGAACTGCGCGAGCGCGACGAGCACGAGGAGGACGTAGGCGTTGAGGTCGAAGGCCCCCTCCGCGCCGAGGACGTTGGGAAGCCAGATGAAGAGCCCGTAGTAGGAGATGTTGAGCGCGATCCAGACGAGCACGATCAGGGCGGACGTCCCGCGCAGGCGGCTGGCCACGAGTTCCCGCACCGAGGAGCGAGGCTCGCTCGGCAACTCGACCTCCTCGGCGGCCACCTCGCGTCCGGTGATCTCGGCGAGGACAGTCGCGGCCTCCTCGCGCCTGCCCGTCCGCGCGAGGAAGTACGGGCTCTCGGGCAGCGTCCTGCGCACGATCCAGGCGAGGAAGGCCGGGAAGGACGCGGCGACGAAGAGCCAGCGCCACTCGTTCCCGAGCACGTCGAGGAACAGGTACGACAGCCCGACGGCCATGAGGAGCCCGAAGGGCCAGAAGAAGTCGAGGAAGGCGAGGAAGCGCCCGCGCCGCTGCGGCGGCAGGTACTCGGCGAGGAGCGAGGGGTCGAGGACGAGCATGCCGCCGAGCCCGAGCCCGGCCAGGAAGCGGAAGCCGAAGACCGACGCCGGCGCCCACGCGAGAGCGGTCGCGGCCGTGAAGACCGAGTACCAGAGGATCGAGAGCTGGAAGAGCCGGCGCCGGCCGATCCGGTCGGAGGCGCGACCGACGACGACGCTTCCCACGAGCGAGCCGGCGAGGGCGGACGCG
>DATHVD010000099.1:0-7050 GCA_035461525.1 Gaiellaceae bacterium | reverse complement strand
CTCTGGTACACCCTGGGCCGACGAACTGGGATCTCGCAGCCGCCTCGGACTACCACGAGCGCACGAAGCACTCGTTCGAGAGCGTGCGCCGGTCGGCGCACCGACTCGACTGGGAGAACCGGCCGCATCCCTTCAAGGACTATCCCGGCCTCGAACCGTGGGCGCTGCCGCACGAGCTCACGCGTCTGCTGCGGTGGGGAGCGGGGGTCGCCCGGACGAGAACGCTCCCGGGCGGCGACGTCTACGAGTTCCGCACCTACTCGAGCGCAGGCGCTCTCTATCCCGTCGAGGTCTACCTTGTCTGCGCCGAGCTCGAGGACCTCGAGGCCGGCGTCTACCATTTCCACCCCCGCGAGCTCGCGTTACGACAACTTCGACGCGGCGACGTGCGGGGCGCGCTCGCAGAGGCCGCCGTCGCTCCCGAGCTGGAGGAAGCCGGCACGGTGCTCGTCCTCACCGGCATCCTCTGGCGCAGCGCGTGGAAGTACGGGGCCCGCGCGTACCGGCATCTCTTCTGGGACGCGGGCACGATGCTCGCGAACCTGCTCGCGCTCGCAGCCTCAGAAGGCATTGAGGCGCGCCTCCTGACGGGCTTCGTGGACGCGACGGTCGACCGGCTCGTCGGCTGCGGCGGCGAGCAGGAGTGGTCGCTTGCGCTGCTCGCGCTCGGACGCGGCGCTCCAGCACCATCGTGCAGGGAGCTCGAGCAGCTCCGCTTCGAAGTCGCCCCGCTCTCGCGCCACGAGGTCGCCTACCCGCTCGCCTCCAGCTTCCAGGCCGCCTCGTCGCTCACCGACGTGGACGACGTACGGCGGTATCGCACATCAGAGAGACCCGTGATCGGGGCCCCGAGCTCTCGCGATTGGGGAGAGCCACCGCAGGCCGTCCTGCGCAGGCGCGGCTCGGTTCGCGACTTCTCGCCGAAGGCCGTCCCGGCCTCGACGCTCGGGGCGATCCTCGCACACGCCGCGGCGCCGATCCCGGCCGACGTCCCGCCCGGCAGCGAGATCTTCCTGATCGTGAACGCGGTCGAGGGGATCGAGCCCGGCGTCTACCGGTTCAGGTCGCCTGACAACTTCGAGCTCGTTCGCGCCGGGAACTTCCGCCGCGAGGCCGGCTACCTCTGCCTCGAGCAGCCGCTGGGCGCGCTCGCGGCAGGGACGATCTTCCTCCTCGGCGACCTGGGCCCCGTTTTCGCCGCCCTCGGTAACCGCGGCTACCGCGCCGCCCAGCTCGAGGCCGGCATCCGCGTCGGCCGGATCTACCTCGGCGCATACGCAAGCGATCTCGCGGCCACCGCCTCGACCTTCTACGACGACGACGTCACCCGCTTCGTTGCCCCGGGCACCGACAAGAGCACGCTCCTCGCTGCGGCAGTCGGCCATCCCGCAACATGAGCGCGACGCGGGAATCGCGCGCACACTGGCGCGCAGCCTCCACTTCGACCAAGTTTTCCGCCGCAGATCGGTGTTTCGGCCCTCAGGCTTCCATCCGCGTGCGGAGGTTCGACTCCTCCCGGGGCTATGACTGAGCCGTCGAGATACCAGCGCATCCCTTCGCGCAGGTCGTAGACCGTCTCGTAGAGGGTGCCGCAGGGCAGGTCGAAGTCGAGGATCGGCTCGTTCACCGCGTCGACCAGAAACACAATCCGGCAAATCGTTCAGGGCCCGTCCGCCCGACAGACCGCACCGGGCGGCGCCGCGGGCTAGAGCGTGCCGGGATCTACACGCTCACCCACCACCATCCCCCGCATTCGGTCAGGCGTCATTCCGCACACTGGGGCAAGCCAGCGTCTCCTCCCAAGGTACGCACAGCGGGCCGCATGGCCCGCTGTGCCATCCGTGTAGCAGGGCGTGTAGTGCCAGGGCGGGTCTTACCGCCGGGCGCGGCGTAACCCGCAGCACCTACCGACCATGCGGCTACGCGCCCTGCAGCACCCCGTTTGGCCGCACTTCGAATCCGCGTGCGGAGGTTCGACTCCTCCCGGGGGGCACTCACGACGAGTCGGTTGGTCGCCCGTCGCGCGCGGTGCTGCCTGCGACAGTCACGCAGAGCACGGCGAGGATCAGCGCTATCGGGCCCCCAGACGACCTTCTCCCAGCGGCTCTGGGAGGCGAGATTGACGAGCGCGCTGATCGCGGAGATGCCGGCGAAGAACCAGGTTCCCCACCGGAAGACGAGCGTGTCGCTCGCCCGTGCCCGGAAGCCCGCGCGGCCGAGCACGACGAACGCGGCGCACATCCACACGACGACGGAGATCGCGCTACCGGTCCGCTGGCCGGTCGAGAGCTCGGCAGACTCGCCCCCCAGGCGCCGTGTCCGAGAGGAGCACCCGCTGCGAGCACGGCCTGGAAGATAGCGATGACGCCGAACCCGATCGTCGCCAGAACCGCCGCTCGGCGCGCACGACTTGGCGCGAACCGCCTCATCCTTGGCCGTCCAGGATAATCGCCGGCGCGTCACGCCTCTTCCATGAAGACACGCCGCGGGTCCGATGGGTGCGTCGGCCTTCCGGCGGCGCGCACCAAAGCGAGTGGCACGGCTACCGTTCTCCGCAGTGGCGGACGAGCAGGTCCTCGAGATCGCGGGCCGCGAGATCGCGGTCACGAGCCCGGACAAGATCTTCTTTCCGGAGCGGGGCGAGACGAAGCTCGACCTCGTGCGCTACTACCTCGCCGTGGCCGAGCCCTTCCTGCGCGCCTCGGGCGGGCGGCCCACGCTCATGCAGCGCTTCCCGAACGGCGCGGAAGGCAAGTCGTTCTTCCAGAAGCGCGTCCCGAAGACCGCGCCGGATTGGCTGCGGACGACCGTCGTCACCACGCCGAACGGGACGACCTCGGACGCGCTCGTCCTCCACGACATGGCGCACGTCGCCTGGGCGGTCAACCTCGCCTGCCTCGGCTTCCACGTCTGGCCGAACCTCGCCGACGCCCCGGAGGTCGCGGACGAGCTGCGCCTCGACCTCGACCCGCAGCCCGGCGTCGACTTCGGCGAGGCGCGCGAGGCCGCGTTCGAGCTCCGCGCGCTGCTCGACGAGCTCGGAATCGCCGGCCGGCCGAAGACGACGGGCAGGCGGGGCGTCCACGTCTACGTCCGGCTCGAGCCGCGCTGGGACTCGTACGACGTGCGGCGCGCGGCGGTCGCGGCCGCCCGCGAGCTCGAGCGCCGCCGTCCGGAGCTGATCACGGCGGCGTGGTGGAAAGAGGAGCGCGGCCGCCGGGTCTTCGTCGATTACAACCAGAACGCCCCGCACAAGACCGTCTTCGGGGCGTGGTCGGTGCGCGCCCGGCCCGGCGCGCAGGTCTCGGCGCCGGTGGCGTGGGACGAGCTCGACTCGGTCGATCCCGACGAGCTCACGATCGCCACCGTCCCCAGGCGGCTCGCAGGGCGCGGCGACCCGTGGATGGGGGTGGACGAGGAGCCGCAGTCGCTCGAGCCGCTGCTCGCGCTCCACGAGCGGGACCGGGCCGCCGGCCTCAAGGACGCCCCCTGGCCGCCCGTCTACCCGAAGCAGCCGGACGAGCCGCCCCGGGTCGCTCCCAGCCGGGCGCGCAAGGCAGCCCGCTAGCCCTACACTGGCGCGGTGCCGCTCGCGCCGCTGCCCGCCGAACTCGTCGAGTTCCTGAAGGAGCCGCACGCCGCCGTCGTCGCGACCGTCCGCTCCGACGGGGCGCCCTACACGGCCGCGACCTGGTACGACTGGGAAGACGGCCGCATCCTCCTGAACATGGACCTCGAGCGGCTGCGCCTGCGCCACATGCGGCGCGATCCGCGGGTCGCGGTCACGGTGCTCGCCCTCGGCGACTGGTACCGGGCCGTGACCGTCCTCGGACGTGTGGTCGAGATCCGGGACGACGAGGGGCTCGCCGACATCGACCGGCTGTCGCAGCGCTACCGCGGGACGCCGTACTGGAACCGCGGGCGCCCGCGCGTCACCGCTCTGGTCGAGCCGGAGCGCTGGCACGAGCATTCGTAGACGGAGGGCCCGCCCGGCCGATCGGGGCCGGACGAGGCCCTCCGGTCTCGAGACTGCGCGTGAGCCCCCACCATCGGCTCGGGCAGGCGCTCACCCACCTTTTCTCGCCGGCTTCGAGCCGGCCGAACTGACGAACCCTTCCCGGGACGAAAAACTACGGGCCGTCGGGGAAGCCTGCACCGATCATGCTCGCGACGATCAGAGCGACCGTGACGAGGAAGATCCGAAGCGATGCCCGGCTCATGCTGTGCCCACCCCCTTTCCTAAAAGCGGAAGTCCTGGAGCGCCTCGACGGCGCGCTGGTAGAGACGGAGAGCGTTCTCCGTGTCTCCGCGCCGGACTGCGAGCTCGGCCTGCGCGGTCCACGCCGCAGCCCGATGGCTCGCCGAGGAGAGTTGGTCGAAGCTCTCCTCTGCCGCCCGGAGCCTCTGCTCGGCCTCTTCCAGCCGGCCCTGCTCGAGCAGAGAGCGGCCGAGGACAAGCTGGGCGTTTCCGATCTCGTCGATGAAGTCGACTCTGCCGTCGAGGAGCTCGAGGGCGTGCCGGGCCTGCTCCTCCGCGAGCTCGACGCGGCCCGTGCGCAGGTGCACCTGGGCCAGGGAGGAGACCGCCTGGGCGGCGTCGGCCTCGCTGCCGACGTCGAGCGCGACCGAGAAGGCCTCCTTGAAGAAGGGGATCGACTCGTCGGGCCGCCCGAGCAGGAACGTCAGGCCGCCGAGCGTCGTCAGGAGCTTCCCGGTGTTGGCCCGGTCGTCGACCTCCTCGTAGAGCACCTTGGCCCGCTCCGCGTACGAGCGCGCCGCGAGCCACTGCCCGCGCCGCTCGGCGACGAGGGCGCCGAGGAAGTACGCATCGGCGGTCCCGCGGCGATCGTCCAGGGCTTCCGCCAGCTCGAGCGCGCGCTCCACGTCCTCGCGGGCCGCCTCCCAGTCGCGCTGTCTGCGGTAGCAGCGCGAGCGCCAGCCGAAGATCCGCGAGCGGAGCCGGTCGCACGGGATCCCCGAGCGCTCGGCGAGCTCGAGAGCCTCCTTGAAGAGGGCCATCGCCGTCGAGATCGAGGTCATCTTGTAGCGGCAGCATCCGAGGCGGAAGAGCACCTCGGCCCGGTCGACGTCCGAGAACGACGGCTGCTCGGCGATCTCCCTAGCTCGGGCAAGGAGCGGCAGGCACGCCTGCATCTCGCCCAAGTACATCCGCGCCCACGACTCGGCGAAAAGCGCCCGCAGCTCGAGGTCGGGCGCCGAGTCGAGCAGGAACGTCTCCGCGATGCCGTCGAGCAGCCCCGTGGCCTCGCCGTACTCGTGGGCCTCGACCGCGGCCTCGGCGCGGGCGACGGCGCTCTCCACGCGCTCGCGCTCGCGGCCGGAGACGCCGGTTGCCAGGTACTGGGCGTCGACGCCGAGCCTCTCCGCGAGCCACTCGAGCGTCTCGTCGGCCGGCCGGAGCCGGTCGCGCTCGATCTGGCTCACGTACTGCTTGGAGAAACGGCTCTCGGCCAGCTCGCTCTGGGTGAGCCCCCGGGCGACCCGCGCCTCGCGCACGCGCTGCCCGAGCGTCGAGGGGGAGTCGCTCGTGGCGAGCCGGGGTGCGACGGGATCGGAACTCGTCACAGTCGGGTCAAGCATAGAAGTCTTTCATCCACTTGACAATCCCCCTTGACTTCCTCGGGGATCCGGCTATAGTCCCGAGCGATCTCGCCCTCGGGAAACCCGATCCCGAGTGATGCCTGGCATATCGCGAGAGCTGGCCCGGAGACTCAGGCTTGGGCCGCAGAAGCCGAGTCTCCGGGCTGCGTTCTCTCAAGCGGCTTCCTATCACAGCCCTGCCCCGACTGCCAGGCGGCCGTTAGTCTCAGGTCCAAAGCGGATAAGGAGACGACATGGCATACGAAGTCCCCGCGCTGCCCTACGACTACGCGGCGCTCGAGCCTCACATCGACGAGCAGACGATGCGGGTCCATCACGACAAGCACCACCAGGCCTACGTGGACAAGGTGAACGCCGCCCTCGAGGGCACGGAATGGGCGGACGCGCCGATCGAGGACGTGCTCCGCGGCCTCGACCGCATCCCCGAGGACAAGCGCACCGCGGTCCGCAACAACGGCGGCGGCCACTACAACCACACGCTCTTCTGGGAGAGCATGAGCCCCGACGGCGGCGGCGAGCCTGACGGCGACCTCGCCTCGGCGATCGCCGAGGCCTTCGGCTCGTTCGCGGACTTCCAGGCGCGGATGAAGGACGCGGGCGTGAACCAGTTCGGCTCCGGCTGGGCCTGGCTCGTCGCCGACGGCGGCGCGCTCGCGGTCGTCCCGACGGCCAACCAGGACAACCCGATCTCGCAGGGGAAGACGCCGCTCCTCGGCGTCGACGTGTGGGAGCACGCCTACTACCTCCGCTACCAGAACCGTAGGCCCGACTACATCGACGCGTGGTGGAACACCGTCGCGTGGAACACGGTGGCCGAGCGCCTGGCGGCGGGTTAGAGCGATGGCGGCGTGGAAGGTGATCCTGGTCGCCTACAAGGCGCACCGGGGCTGGAGACGGATCCCGCCGGCCCAGCGGCGCGCACTCGTGCGCGCCGCTTCCGAGCGGGCGAAGACGCACGGCCCGGCCGTGGCCAAGACGGTGCGGGAGCAAGGACCCGACGTGGCGCGGCGCCTCGCGGACGCCTACCGCCGCTCGCGCAAGGCTCCGTAGCGCAGTGCGCTACCGGTAGCGGTAGACGATGCGCCCGCGCGTGAGATCGTACGGCGACAGCTCGACCTTCACCCTGTCGCCCAGGAAGATCTTGATGCGGTAGCGCCGCATCTTCCCGGCCGTGTAGCCGAGCGTCTCGTGCCCGTTGTCCAGCCGGATCCTGAACATCCGGTTGCGAAGGGCCTCGACGACCTCGCCCTCCATCTCGAGCTTCTCTTCCTTCGTGGCCATGGCGTCCTCCTTTCGGTCGGCCGGCCGCGGTCGCCGGGCGGGCGACCGCGGCCTGTCCGACCCGAGTCGCTAGGCGACCGGAGAGACGTTCGTCGCCTCCGGGCCCTTCTCGCCCTGGCGCGCCTCGAACTCGACGCGCTGACCCTC
>DATHVD010000098.1:0-17986 GCA_035461525.1 Gaiellaceae bacterium | reverse complement strand
GGCGCTCGTGCCGGTCACGCTGGCGTAGCTCCCGCCGCCGCCGGGATCGCCGGTGGCGAGGCCGACGCCGGGTGCGACGAGGTCGGGCTTGACGCGGCCGTCGAAGGCGACGCCGCCGGACGAGAAGGGCGCCACCTCCATGAGCGCCCCGTTGGCGAGCGTCTCGGCGGCCGAGAGGTCGACGACGGAGGTCTCCCCTGCCCGGGCGGCGGCGACGAGCTCGCGCCCCGCCTCGGCCGGGATGCCGACGACCGGCACCGCGAGCCCGTCGTCGAGGGCGAGCGCGCCGGCGGGGAGGCTCGCGCCCGAGACCAGGACGGCCGCGGCCCCGGCGGCGGCGGCGTTGCGGACGCGGGGCTCGAGGGCGCCCCCGCCCGCGGCGAGGTGCGCCGCCTTGCCGGCGACGAGGCTGACGCCGTCCGTCCCGAAGAAGTCGCCGAGCTCATCGCCCGTCGCGGGCTCGCCGGCGGTGCGCTCCGGCGCGGCAAGGGACGGCCCAAGGACGGTGGCGACGTCGAGCCGCAACGGCGCCTGCGGGCCGGTGTCGCCGAGGATTCGCGCCGGCTCGTCCAGGACACGGTCAGAGCCCGCCCGCACCTCCGCGCCGACCTGGAGCACGTCCGGCCGCGCGTCGAGGGCGCCGACGGCGAGCGCGTCGGAGGCGGCGGCAGGGGCGGCGACGCTGCCGAACCCGGGCCCGGGCCGGCCGTCATTGCCGACGGGAGCGATCACGAGCGTCCCCAGGCGCGCCGCGCCCGCGACGGCGCGCGTCTCCGGGCTGTCGGCGAAGGCGGCGTATGGTTGCAGGCCGCCGACGAAGGCGATCGGAAGCGCGTCCCCGGCGTCGCCGTCGCCGTCGGGGTCGACCGCGCGCTCGAGCCCGGCGAGGAGCTGGTCGCCGCGGCCGAGGACCGCCCAGCCGCCGTCGGCCGTCTCGTGCCACCCCATTATCCGGATCGGGAGGATCCTGGCCCCGGGCGCGGCGCCCTGGAGGCCGTCCGGGCCGCCGGCGCCGACGATCAGCCCGGCCATGCGCGTGCCGTGGGCCTCGAGGACGGCCGGGTCGGTCGGCTTCGCCTCGGGAGCGACCCCCCGGTCGCCGTCCACGACGTCGAAGCCGCGGAGTACGCGGCCGCGCAGGAACGGGTGCGTGCGGTCGACGCCGCTGTCGAGGAGGGCCACCGTGACGCCGCTGCCGGTGAAGCCGGGCAGGGAGATCCCGGCGCCGTTCGTCGCCCGGGCGGTGGAGGAGCCGCCGGCGAGCGTCTCGGCGGTCGGAGAGGCCGGGTACACCGTGCGGACCGGATAGACGCCCGCCACGCCGTGGGCGCGCTCGAGCTCGGCCAAAGCCCGGGGCCCGACGACGGCGGAGAAGCCGTTGAAGGTGCGCGTGTACACGTGCACCGGCCGCACGTGCACCTCGCGCTCGCGCAAGCCTGCCAGGAGGAGCTGCTGCGCGCCCTCGGCCTCCGACGTCCAGCGCCGCTGCTCCTCCGCGCCGGGCGGCTCCTCGGCCGCGAGGACACGGTCGGCGAGCGAGGGCGCCGAGAGCACGACGACGACCCGCTGACGCTCCTCGTACGCCGGCGCCGGCCGGTCGCCGAAGACCGCGTGCCAGGCCCGCGCCGCCGTGCGTGTGGCGGAGTCGCCCGCGCCCTGCACGGTGCCGGTGGCGACGAGGGCGAACGAGACGAGCGCCAGCACCGCGAGCAGGGTGGAACGCCGTGCCTCAGGCCGCCGTGGCATACGCATCCAATGCAAGATACTCGGGAAACGGGATCGTGTGGGAGTACCGCGCCGCCGAGGCGATCATGGCGGCGTTGTCGGTGCAGAGCTCGAGGGGCGCGAGCACCGCGTCGGCGAGCGCCTCCCGCAGCTCCGAGTTGGCTGCGACCCCGCCGACGACGGCGATGCGGCCGGCGCCGAGCTCGGCCGCCGCCGCGCGCGTCCGCTCCGCGAGGGCTCGGACGATCGCGCTCTGGTAGGAGGCGGCGAGGTCGGCGCGCCTGCGCTCGAGCTCGTCCGCGGAGAGGTCGCGAACGGCGTAGAGGAGCGCGGTCTTCAGGCCGGAGAAGGAGAAGTCGAGCCCGGGGACGCGGGCGACCGGGAACGCGTACGCGGAGGGGTCGCCCTCGCGCGCCGCCCGGTCGAGCGCGGCCCCGCCCGGGTAGCCGAGGCCGAGGAGCCGCGCGCCCTTGTCGAAGGCCTCGCCGGCGGCGTCGTCGAGCGTCGTCCCGACGACCCGGTAGCCGGCATGGTCGCGAACGTCGAGGAGGAGCGTGTGCCCTCCGCTCGCCAGGAGGCAGAGGAACGGCGGCTCGAGCGGGTCGGGCTCGAGGTAGAGGGAGGCGACGTGGCCGTGCAGGTGGTCGACGGGAACGAGCGGGAGCCGGCGCGACCAGGCGAGCGCCTTCGCGGCCGAGACCCCGACGAGGAGCGCCCCGATGAGCCCGGGCCCGCGCGTGACGGCGACGGCCCCGACGTCTTCGAGGGTCGCCTGGGCCCGCTCGAGCGCCTCGGCGAGCACCGGCGCGACGAGCTCGAGATGGCGGCGTGAGGCAACCTCCGGGACGACCCCGCCGTAGCGCGCGTGCAGCTCGGCCTGCGAGGCGACGACGTTCGCGCACACGCTGCCGCCGGCCGTCACGAGCGCCGCGGACGTCTCGTCGCACGAGGTCTCGATCCCGAGAATCACTCCTCCGTAGCGCCCCCTTCACGATCGACGATCGGGTCGCGCCACATGATCAGCGCGTCCTCGCGGTTATCGGTGTAGTAGCCGCGCCGGACGCCGCTCGCGTCGAACCCGAAGCGTTCGTAGAGGGCGATCGCCGGACGGTTGGAGACGCGCACCTCCAGCGTGTAGCCGCGCCTGGAGTCGCCGGCGGTGAACGCGAGGAGCGTGTCGAGGAGCCGGCTTGCCACGCCGGTCCGGCGGACGTCCGGGTCGACGGCGATGTTCATCACGTGCCAGGCGTCCACGTAGCGCGAGACGATGAGGTAGCCGACGAGCCGCTCCTCGCCGTCGAAGGCGCCGAGGCAGATCGAGGACGGCTTCGCCAGCTCGCCGGCGAACATCGAGCGCGACCACGGCGTCGGGTACGCGCGCTGCTCGATGCGCTCGATCGCCGAGAGGTCGGCGAGCGTGAGCCGCCGGATGTCGACGCGGACGCGCTGGACGTCGATCATCGCCGCAGCGCCCGCTCGGCGTCGGGGACACGGAGGTAGACCGGCTCGGCCTCCTCCGCCGGGCCGAAGGCGCGGGCGAGCAGAGCGTGGTGGCTCGCAGAGGGGACGTGCTGAGGCGCGTCGTCGGGCGGGACGACGCCCCCGGCCGCCTCGATCCGCCCGCGGTAGCGGACGGCGCCGTCGCCGACGTACGCCGCCCCCGCCTCAACGGGCAGGTCGTCCGCTGGTAGGCAGGCCGGCTCGCCGTCGACGAGCGTGAAGACCTCGTTTCTCCTGCCGTCGAGCACCGGGACCGACCCCGGCGCACCGGCTGCGAGCGCGGCGAGCGTCGAGACCCCGGCGACGGGGATGCCGAGCGAGAAGGCGAGCGTGCGGGCGGTGATCAGGCCCATGCGCAACCCGGTGTAGCTGCCCGGGCCGATGCCGACGGCGATGCCACCGACCTCCTCGGGCACCCTGCCGGCGTCCGCGAGGAGCCCCTCGGCGTCCGCGAGGATGCGAACGGGCCGCGAGCGGCGCTCGCCGAGCACCTCGCCGTCCTCGGCGAGAGCGACGGACGCCACGTCCGTGGCGGTGTCAAACGCGAGGACCAGCACCTGTGGACAGCCTGTTTTCCAGGGCTTTTTCGGGGCTCCCGAGCAGAATCAGTCTATGCCCCGCGCCGAGGTGCCGCAAGCGCGCCTCGACCCGCGCGGGAGGCAGGAACCGGGCCCCCGCCTCCGGCCACTCCACGAAGACGACGGCGTCCTCGAAGTACCCCTCGAGGTCGCCCCAGTCCGGCTCGGACATGCCCTCGAAGCGGTAGAGGTCGAGGTGGCAGACGTCGGGGTCGCCGGCGTAGCGGTGGCCCACGGTGTACGTGGGGCTCGTGACGTGGCCCTCGATCCCGAGCGCGCGGGCGGCCCCGCGGACGAACGTCGTCTTTCCCGCGCCCAGCTCGCCCGCGACGGTGACGACGTCGCCGGGTGCGAGCTCGCGCGCGACCGCGGCCGCGATGCGCTCGGTCTCCTCGGGCGAGGCAGACTCGAGCTCGACCATCGGGGAAGCCTAGCTAGGGGAGCCTCTAGAAGAGCCCCAGCTGCTCGTCCGGCGGGGTCGCCGCCGCAGGGGCGGCGGTCGCGACCGGAAACGGGATCACCTGCGCCTGCGGCGGCTCGACGGGCCGTTCTCCGGCGCCGGCGAGGAGGGCCGGGATGCGGGCGAAGTCCTCCTCGAGCGTTTTCATCATCGCCGGCGTGTAGAGGGCGGCCGCCGGGTGGTAGATCGGGTAGAGGGTGACGGTGCGCCCGCCCACGAGCGCCTCCTGCGGGCGGCCGTGCACGCGCGTGATCCCCGTGGGCTTCCCGGAGAGGAGCTTCGTGGCGAAGTTCCCCAGCGTGGCGACGAGCTTGGGCTGGATCAGCTCGAGCTGGCGGAAGAGATGGCTTTCGCACGCCTCGATCTCGTCCGGCTGGGGGTCGCGGTTCCCCGGCGGCCGGCACTTGAGCACGTTCGCTATGTACACATCCTTCCGGGACAGGTCGATGCCGGCGAGGAGCCGGTCGAGGAGCTTGCCGGCGGAGCCGACGAACGGGTAGCCCTGCTTGTCCTCGTGGAAGCCGGGCGCCTCGCCGACGAACATGAGGTCGGCGTTCGGATCGCCGACGCCGTAGACGACCTGCGTCCGCCCCTGGGCGAGGCGGCAGCGCGTGCAGACAGACGTCTCGGCGCCGTGCGCTTCGAGCGCCGCGCGGCGGCTCAGGGCGTCAGGCTCCGCAGCCACAGCTCCCGCCGCAACAGCCGCCGCCGGACACGGGTCCGCCGAAGCTCGGCTGCTCGGCGGTGCCGTGAGCCGCGAACACGGAGAGCTGCCGCGCGACCCGCGAGGCGCCGCAGTCGGGGCAAGGCGGATCGTCCGCCCGCACCCCGACGAGCTCCTCGAAGTGTGACTCGCACTCCATGCACACGAACTCGTAGATCGGCATCGCCGTCGGAGTGTAGGCACGGCGACGGACGCACCGCAACCGCAACCTCACGGCTTCCCTTCCCGCCGCCGACGATCCCTTGCAGCAGACTGTTGCGGGCGGGGTTCGGAGGCACGGGTACCTTCAGAACGTGCACCGCACCGTCCTCGTCTTCGACTCCGACTGCGGCTTCTGCCGCTGGGCACTCGAGCGCGTCCTGGCCCACGACCGGCACGAGCGCCTCCGGCCCGTCGCCCTCCAGGACCCGGAGGCGGACGAGCTCCTCGCCGCGATCGCGCCCGCGGAGCGGGCGGCGTCTTGGCACCTGGTGACCCCGGACCGCCGGGTCCACTCCGCCGGCGCGGCCTTCCCGCCGCTCCTGCGGCTCCTCCCCGGCGGCCGTCCGCTCGCCGCGCTTGCGGCGGCCTTCCCGGGCGCGACGGAGCACGGCTACCGCGTCCTCGCGCGGAATCGCGGGCGGCTCGGGCGCCTGCTCAGATCCGGCAGGTCGCGCGGCCGCGCTTGACGAGGTACTGCTGGTGGTACTCCTCGGCACGCCAGAAGTCGCTCGCCGGCTCCACCTCGGTGACGACGGGCCGGTCGTGGCGGGCCTGCACGCGCGCCTTCGACGCGAGCGCCTTCTCCTGCTGCTCGGGGGAGTGGTGGAAGACGACGGAGCGGTACTGACGGCCGACGTCCGGGCCCTGGCGGTTGAGCTGCGTCGGGTCGTGCGCCGACCAGAACGTCTCCAGGATCTCCTCGTACGAGACCTCGTCGGGGTCGAACTCGACCTGGACTACCTCGGCGTGGCCGGTGCGGTCGGTACAGACCTGCTCGTACGTCGGGTTCGCCACGGTGCCGCCCATGTAGCCGACCGCGGCGTCCGTGACGCCGGGCGTGTTGCGGAAGTCCACCTCGACGCCCCAGAAGCAGCCCGCGCCGAACGTCGCCTTCTCCGTCATTCCCCGTCTCCTTCCTCGCGCTCGAGCTCGAGCGCCGCCGAGTTGATGCAGTAGCGCAGCCCCGTCGGCTGCGGGCCGTCGTCGAAGACGTGGCCCAGGTGCCCGCCGCAGGCGGCGCAGTGCACCTCGGTGCGGGGCACGATCAGGCCCCAGTCGCGCTCCGTCTCGACGGCCTCCTCCGCGACCGGCTCCCAGAAGCTCGGCCAGCCGGTGCCGGAGTCGTACTTGGTCTCCGAGCGGAAGAGCTCGGCGCCGCAGCCCGCGCAGCGGTAGACGCCCGGCTCCTTCGCGTCGTGGTAGGCGCCGGTGAACGCCCGCTCGGTCCCGTGCTCGCGCAGGACCCGGTACTGCTCGGGCGTGAGCGCGGCGCGCCACTCCTGCTCGGTCTTCTCGATCTTCTCCATGGCTCAAAGGCTACCGGGGACGATCCTTAAGGCCGAGTGAAATCTCGGAACCTCCGCGGACCTGCGGTGTAGAGGAGATCGACATGCGCGCGCGCGGCCTTCTCGGACTCCTGCTCGTCGTCGCCGTCGCAACGCTGATCGCGGCTGCCTCCGCAGGCGCGACGGAAGGCGTGGAGGCGACGCTTGCCGCCCCGATCCCGGTCGATGCTCCGGCCGGGGAGGCGCTCACGGTCGCCTGGAGCCTCGCGTACGTCGACGAGAGCGGCGGGCGACGGCCCTTCAGCGCGAACGGCGTCTTCGTGCGGATTCGGAGCGCGACCGGCGCGGCGGCCTTCGCGCGAGCGAGGGGCGGGCTCAGAGCCCGGAGATCGGCGAGCGCCTGACGCGGATCCCGAGCGGCCGCGGGATCCGCCACGCCGCATAGGCGGCGAACGCGACCCAGATGAGGTCGAAGCCGCCGAAGACCTCGCCCGCGTCCTCGAGGAAGATGCGCATGACCTCCGAGTCGAAGACCGAGATCGAGTCGGCGGCCTCGTCGCCGAACTGCTCCCTGACGGCGTCCTGCAGCACCCAGACGTACGCGAGGTACTTGCCGAGGACGATGCCGAGGAAGCTCGACGCGACGGCGATCGCCTGGAGCGGCCGGCCCTTGCGCCCGCCCGTGGCGAAGACGACGGCGTAGCCGGCAAGGAGGCCGATGCCGAGCGCCGCGAAGCCTATCTCGTACTCGGTCGTTCGTACGATGAGGCCCCAGGCGATGCCGCCCGCGACGGCGGCGGCGAGCGCCGCGAGCACGGCAGGGACGAGCGCCCGCGGCTCGAAGAGCTCCGCCTCCGCCGCGCGCATGACCTGCGGGTAGACGGCGTCGACGACCTCGCGCGCCTCGGACTTTCCCACGCCGCGCTCGATCAGGCGCACGACGATCGTCTCCTCGTCCGCGCCCTCGCGCATCTGCTCGACCACGAACGCCGTCGCGGCCTCGCGCGCCTCCGCCGGCGTCTGCTCCGCCTGCTCCGGCGGCGGCTGCTCGTGCTCGTCCATCATTCCCCCCTTGTCGGCTCGGCCGGAGTATGACCTGAGCCCCGGCGGTAGACTGATGACGCCCGGTATCCCCCGAGGAACTGGAGCCCGAGATGGAGTTCACGTCAGCCTGTGTCGTCGGCGCCGGTCGCGTCGGCTCCGCCCTGGCCGCGCGGCTGGCCGAGCGCATCCCCGCGTGGACGACCGGAAGGGAGCTCGAGACCGGCGACGCCGACCTCGTCCTCCTCTGCGTCCCCGACCGGGCGGTCTCGGAGACGGCGGCGACGATCCCTCCGGGGCCCTGGATCGCGCACACGAGCGGCGTCCGTACCCTGGACGCGCTCGCTCCCCACTCCCGCCGCTTCAGCCTCCACCCGCTGCAGGCGTTCGTCCGCGAGCGCGGCCCCGAGCAGATCGACGGCGCCTGGGCCGCCGTCAGCGCCGAGACGGACGCGGCGCTCTCCGCGGGCTTCGCGCTCGCGGAGCTCCTCGGCCTCCGCGCCTTCGAGCTCGAGGACGCCGAAAGGCCGCTCTACCACGCGGCCGCGGCGGTCGCGTCGAGCTTCCTCGCCACGCTCCACTGGGCGGCTTCGGAGCTCTTCCACGAGGTGGGCGCGCCGCCGGAGGCGCTCGTCCCGCTCATGCGCAGGACGATGGAGAACGGCTTCGAGCTCACGGGCCCGCTCACCCGGGGCGACTGGGGGACCGTCGAGCGCCATCTCGAAGTCGTGCGCGAACGCCGGCCCGACCTGGAGCCGATGTACCGGGCGCTCGTCGACGTGGCGGCGACCGTCGCCGCGGCCCGGTGAGGGTCTCCCGCACCATTGCCGGGATCCGCGCGGCGCTCGAGCCGGCGCGCGGCACCGGGGCGACGATCGGGCTCGTCCCGACCTTGGGCGCCCTCCACGCGGGCCATGAGGCGCTCCTCCGTCGCGCGCGAGCGGAGTGCGACGTCGTCGTCGCGAGCCTGTTCGTCAACCCGGCGCAGTTCGGCCCCGGGGAGGACCTCGAGCGCTACCCGCGCGACGAGGAGCGGGACGCCCGGCTCGCGGAGGGCTGGGGCGTCGACCACCTCTTCGCGCCTCCCGCCGGGGAGATGTACCCGCCCGGCTTTCAGACCGGGGTCGACGTCGAGAAGCTGTCGCGCGGCTACGAGGGCGACGCGCGGCCCGGGCACTTCCGCGGCGTCGCCACGGTCTGCCTGAAGCTCTTCGCGATCGTGCGGCCCGATCGGGCTTACTTCGGGCAGAAGGATGCCCAGCAAGCCGCCGTCGTCGAGCGGATGGTGCGCGACCTCGCGCTCGAGCTCGAGATCCGGCTCGTGCCGACGGTGCGCGACCCCGACGGGCTCGCGCTCAGCTCGCGCAACGTCTACCTCTCGCGGGAGGAGCGGAAGGCGGCGCTGGCGCTACCGCGCGCCCTCGCGGCGGGCGCCGAAGCGCACGAGGCCGGCGGGGACGCCGCCGACTCGGCCCGGGTGGTGCTGGGGCAGGAGCCCGGCCTCGACCCCGAGTACGTCGAGGTGGCGGGGCTCGACGGGCGCGTCTACCTTCTCGGGGCGGTACGCGCAGGCCGGACCCGCCTCATCGACAACGTCCTCCTGGAAGGGGTGATCGAGTGACGAGCAGGCCGGAGCGGAACGGGAAGCTCCCCCTCACGGAGCTGGCCCAGATGGCCCGCCGCGACGAGCGCATCGTGATGGTGACGGCCTACGACCATCCCACCGGGCGCCTGGCGGACGCGGCCGGGGTGGACGTCGTCCTCGTCGGCGACTCGGCGGCGATGACCGTGCTCGGCCACTCCTCGACGGTGCCGGCGACGATGGAGGAGATGCTGATGCTGACGCGCGCCGCGGGGCGGGGCGCCCGCCGGCCGCTCGTCGTCGCGGACATGCCCTTCGGCTCCTACCAGGTGTCGGACGAGGACGCCGTTCGCAACGCGATCCGCTTCGTCAAGGAGGCGGGCGCAGACGCGGTCAAGCTCGAAGGCGCCGGCGCCATGCTCCCCCGCGCGCGCGCGATCGTCGGCGCCGGCATCCCCGTGATGGGCCACATCGGCCTGACGCCGCAGTCGGCGACGATGCTCGGCGGCTTCCGCGCGCAGGGGAAGACCGCGGCGAAGGCTCTTGCCCTGCTCGCGGACGCGGGGGCACTCGAGGAAGCCGGGTGCTTCTCCCTCGTCCTCGAGGCGGTTCCCGCCCCGGTCGCCGAGCGGATCACGGAGCGCGTCGCCGTGCCCACGATCGGGATCGGCTCCGGCGCAGCGTGCTCCGGGCAGGTGCTCGTCCTGCACGACCTCTTGGGGCTCTTCGAGGGCGACTCGCCGCGCTTCGCGCGCCGCTACGCCGACCTGGGGACGGAGATCCGGGAGGCGCTCGAGCGCTTCGGGGCCGACGTGCGCGCCGGGGCGTTCCCCGAGGACGAGCACACGTACGCGATGCCCGAGGAGGAGCTCCGCGCGTTCCTCAGCGGCTCGCGACCGTGACGACGAACGGGAACGCGAGCACGAGCACGGCGAGCAGGGCGAGCGCGACCGCGACGAGCGCGCGACCGGGACGCCAGCGCTCGACGACCGCGAGCCCGTAGACGAGCAGCCCGAGCGACCAGAGGACGAAGCCGGTCGAGGCGAGGTCGAAGAGCCTGGGACCGAGCCCCTCGTCGGCCCCGCCCGTGCGGAACGAGTCCAGTCCGTAGACGAGGAGTCGCGCGGGCCAGACGAGCACGAGCCCGAGCACCATGGGCGCGACCGAGAAGGCGAACACGTGCCGCGTGCGGCGGTAGCTTCCCTGCGAGCCCGCCCCGCGGAGGCCGACGTAGAGCGCGGCGCCGCCGACCCAGTACGTGACGATGCCGTAGATCGCCCCGGAGAGGAAGAGGAGCACGCCGAGCACCGGGATGCTGTCGCGGACGAGATCCTCGTCGAGCAGGCGCCCGGTCGCGGGCGCGAGGAGGATGCCGGCGATCCCGGCGAGGACGATGAGGGCGAGCACGGGCTCCTCCCTGGCGTTCATGTCCTCCTCGGACTGGTCGCGGAGAGCGGCGAAGACGGCGCGCGGGGCCTGGAAGACGGCGAGCGCCCGCAGCCACCACTCCTTCTGGCGGCTCGGGGTCGCCTCCGGCTGCGCCTCGGCGCTCACGAGGCCAGCGTACCCGGGGCTACCAGTCGTCGTCCTCGTCGTCCAGCGGCTCGACCTTGGGCCACTCGCGACGCATGACGCTTCGATAGGAGCCGATGCCGATCGTGAGATGGAGGACGAAGAGGCCGCCGGCGTAGACGAGGAGGAATGCGAGGAGGAGCCAGACCGGCCCGACCAGGACCGCGACGAGCCCTCCGCCGATCAGGAGGAGTGTGAGGACCCAGCCGACGGCGATGGCCAGCCGGCTTGCGGCCTTGCCCTGCCCTTCCCCGGGCTCGGAGTCGGCCACGGCCGGCCCTAGGCGGCCGCCGGCGCCGCGCTCGGCAAGAGCTCCCGCAGGAAGCGCCCGGTGGCGCTCTCCTCGACCTCGGCCACCTGCTCGGGCGTGCCGGCGGCGATCACCTCTCCCCCGGCCTCGCCGCCCTCGGGGCCGAGGTCGACGATCCAGTCCGCCTGCTTGATCACGTCGAGGTTGTGCTCGATCACGAGCACCGTGTTGCCGGCGTCCGCGAGCCGCTGCAGCACCTCGAGGAGCTTCTCGATGTCGGCGAAGTGGAGACCCGTCGTCGGCTCGTCGAGGATGTAGAGCGTCCGGCCGGTGGCCACCTTCGAGAGCTCGGAGGAGAGCTTCACGCGCTGCGCCTCGCCGCCGGAGAGCGTCGTCGCGGGCTGGCCGAGCTTCACGTAGTCGAGCCCGACGTCGTGGAGCGTCTGGAGCCGCCGGCGGATCTTCGGGATCTTCGCGAAGAAGGCGAGCGCCTCTTCGACGGACATCTCGAGCACGTCCGCGATCGACTTGCCCTTGAAGCGCACCTCGAGCGTCTCGCGGTTGTAGCGCTTGCCGCCGCAGGTCTCGCACGGAACGTAGACGTCCGGGAGGAAGTGCATCTCGATCTTGATCGTCCCGTCGCCCTTGCACGTCTCGCAGCGGCCGCCGCGGACGTTGAAGGAGAACCGCCCGGGCTTGTAGCCGCGCACCTTCGCGTCGGGCGTCTGGGCGTAGAGCTCGCGAATGGAGTCGAAGAGCTTGGTGTACGTCGCGGGGTTCGAGCGGGGCGTGCGCCCGATCGGGGACTGGTCGATGTCGATCACCTTGTCGAAGCACTCGATCCCCTCGACCGACTCGTGCGTGCCCGGCTTCACGCGGACGCGGTGGAGCCGGTTGGCGAGCGCCTTGTAGACGATCTCGTTCACGAGCGTGGACTTGCCGGAGCCCGAGACGCCGGTGACGGTCACGAGCTTCCCGACGGGAAAGTCCACGTCGATTCCCTTGAGGTTGTGCATGGAGGCGCCGCGGACGCCGAACGCGCCCAGGTCCTGCGTGCGCCGCTCGGGCACGGCGATCGCGCGCTTGCCGGAGAGGAACTGGCCGGTGACGGAGTCCGCGTTCGCGGCGACGGCGTCGGCCGGGCCTTCGGCGACGACGTGCCCGCCGTGCTCGCCGGCACCGGGCCCCATGTCCACGAGCCAGTCGGCCGCGCGCATCATCTGCTCGTCGTGCTCGACGACGAGCACGGTGTTGCCGAGGTCGCGGAGTCGCTCGAGCGTCCCGATCAGCTTCTCGTTGTCGCGCTGGTGGAGGCCGATCGAGGGCTCGTCGAGGATGTAGAGGACGCCGACGAGCTGCGAGCCGATCTGCGTGGCGAGCCGAAGCCGCTGCGCCTCGCCGCCGGAGAGCGTCGAGGCGGCGCGGTCGAGTTGGAGGTAGCCGACGCCGACATTGTCCAGGAACGTCAGGCGCTCGCGGATCTCCCTGACGATGCGCGCGCCGATCAGCCGCTCCGTCTCCGTCAGCTCGAGGCCGTCGAGGAACTCGATCGCGCGCGCGACGGAGAGCCGCGTCAGCTCGTGGATGTTGCTCCCGCCGACGGTGACCGCCAGCACCTCGGGCCGCAGGCGCGCGCCCTTGCACGCCGGGCACGGGCGGAAGCTCATGTACTCCTCGATCCGCTCGCGCTGTTGCGAGGAGTCGGTCTCCTTGTAGCGGCGCTCGAGGCTGGGGACGATGCCCTCGAACGCCAGCATGTACGAGCGCCGCCGTCCCATGCGGTTCCTGTACGTGACGTAGATCTTGTCGCCGTTCGTGCCGTAGAGGAAAAGGCGCTGCTGCTCCTCGGGCAGGTCGCCCCACGGCGTTTCGAGGTCGATCTCGTAGCGCTCGGCGATCGCCTGGATGATCGACTCGTAGTAGCTCGAGCTGCCGACCGACCAGGGGACGAGGGCGCCCTCGCCGATCGAGAGCGCCGGGTCGGGGACGAGCAGGTCGGGGTCGATCTCCTGCTGGGCGCCGAGCCCGGTGCAGCGCGCGCACGCGCCGTGCGGCGAGTTGAACGAGAAGACCCGCGGCTGGAGCTCGGGGAGGCCGACGCCGTGCTCCGGGCAGGCGAAGCGCTCGGAGAACGTGAGGGTCTCGCCGCCGACGACGGCGATGGACACGAGCCGGTCGGCGAGCGCGAGCGCGGTCTCGATCGAGTCGGTCAGGCGGTGGCGCAGGTCCTCCTTCATGACGAGGCGGTCGACGACGACCTCGATCGTGTGCTTGAGCTTCTTGTCGAGCTCGATCGGCTCCTCGAGGTCGCGCACCTCGCCGTCGACCTTCACGCGCGTGAAGCCCTCGCCGCGGAGCTGCTCGAGGAGGTCGCGGTACTCGCCCTTGCGGTCGCGGACGACCGGAGCGTCGACGGTGAACTTCGTCCCCCCGGGCAGGCGCAGCACCTGGTCGACGATCGTCTCCACGGCCTGGCCGGCGATCGGCCGTCCGCAGACCGGACAGTGCGGCCGGCCCACGCGCGCGTAGAGGAGCCGCAGGTAGTCGTAGATCTCCGTGACGGTGCCGACCGTGGAGCGCGGGTTCCGCGACGTCGTCTTCTGGTCGATCGAGATCGCCGGCGAGAGCCCGTCGATCGAGTCCACGTCGGGCTTCTCCATCATCTGCAGGAACTGGCGCGCGTACGCCGAGAGGGACTCGACGTAGCGGCGCTGGCCCTCCGCGTAGATCGTGTCGAAGGCGAGCGAGGACTTCCCGGACCCGGAGAGGCCGGTGACGGTGATGAGCGCGTTCCGGGGCAGCCGGACGGTGACGTCCTTGAGGTTGTGCTCCCGGGCGCCGTGGACGACGAGCTCTTCCTGCGCCATCAGCCCAGTCTAGCCCCCGGGTCGGATAGAACAGACGTTCGTGCCGAGGTCGCAGGAGCGCTACCGGAGCAGCTTCCGCAGCCGGCGCGCCTGGGGCACGTAGGGCACCTCCAGGTCGCCCGCGACGAGCGTTCCGTAGCCGAGCAGACGGCCGAGGACGGTCTGCTCGAGCTCCAGGGTCGGAATGCGCGCGAGCGGCACCGACGCCTGCCGGCGCCGCGCGATCCCGTAGACGACCGTTAGCCGCTCCGTCGTCAGGACGAGCCGGGTCGAGAGCCAGCGGAGGAGCGCGAGGGCGGCCAGCAGGGCGGCCAGCGCCAGGAGCGCCGCTCCCCCGACGCCGACGAGCCAGTGGACGTCGCGGACGGAGAGGAGCAGGATGCCGAAGCCGGCCAGGATCACCGGGCGGACGAGCGGTCGCACGAGTGCCACACGATGGGGCCGCTCGTCGAGGCGCACCTTCTCCCCCGGCTCCAGCTCCGCGCTCATCCGGCGCTCCTTCGGCGGGCCCTTCCCCGCTCCTGCGCTACGCGCGTCGCCAGCGACCGAAGATGAGGCCGCCGAGCGTGAACCCGAGCCCGAAGGTGCCCACGGCGAAGGCCCCCACGGCGAGGGACTTGCGCCAGGCCGAGAGGCGCTCCCAGCGCCCGAGCACCTCCTGCTCCTCGGGCGAGAGGGGCTCCCCGCGCCGCTTCTTGCGCTCCGCAGCTCCGGCCCGCAGGCCGAGGTACATGTCGTCGAAGATCTCCGCAGGCTCGTCGACCATGACCTCACTATAGTCTGCCCGCCCGATGCCGCTCCTCCGTATCCTGCAGGTGTCCGACCTCCACGTCGGCACGCACGAGGAGCCCCAGGTCGAGGCCGGGCTCCGCAGGCTCGTGCGCGCGACGGAGCCGGAGGTCGTGCTCGCCACCGGCGACCTCACGCACCGGAACAAGCCCGAGCAGCACGCGCGCGCGGCGGGCGTCCTGCGCTCGCTGGAGCGCCCGCTCGTCGTCATCCCGGGAAACCACGACATCCCCGTCTGGCCGCCGTGGCGCTTCACGAGCACGTTCGCAGCGTTCGAGCGGGAGTGGACGGAGACAGAGCCCGTCTACCGCTCGGAGCGGCTCGTCGTCTGCGGGCTCAACTCGGTGCGGCCCTGGAAGCAGCAGGGCGGCGCGCTCCGCCGCTCGCAGCTTGCCCACGCGGCCCGGGTGCTCGCGGAGGCCCCCGAGGGCGCGCTGCGGGTCGTGGCGCTCCACCACCACCTCGTCGGCGCGCCCTGGCGGAGCCGCAAGCGCACGATCGCCAACCGCTCCGCCGTCCTGGGCGCGCTCGTGGACGCAGGGGCCGAGCTCGTCCTCTCCGGGCACATCCATCAGAGCGCGATCAGCGAGCGTCGCGAGTTCGAGGTGACCGAGGGGCCGGTGCGCGGGACGACCGTCGTCACGGCGCCCGGGCTCGGCCAGCCCCGGCCGCGCCGCCGGGGCGAGGCTCGCGGGCTCCACCTCGTCGAGGCCGACGAGCGCTCCCTCCGCGTGTTCACGTACGCGTGGGTGGACGGGCGCTGGGCCGAGATCGCCGACCGCCGCTTCCCCCGCGGCCTCGAGCGTCTCGGCACGATCGGGTGAGCCCGCTCAGGCGGGTCCCGGCTCGCCGCGAGGCGTCCGCGGGAGCTCCTCGTGGAGCGAGGGGACGGTCGGCAGGAGGAGCAGCGCAGGCCCCACGGGCAGCCAGAAGGTGAAGACGCGGTAGAGCGCCGCCGCGAGCAGCGCCGGCGCCAGCGGCACGCCGACTGCGTGGAGGGCGAAGGTGATCGCTGCCTCGATCCCGCCCGAGCCGCCGCCCGGCAGGGGCAGGCCCGAAGCCACGTACCCGGTCGCAAACGCGAGGACGAGCGGCGCGAGACCGAGCTCGACGCCGAACGCGCGCAGTGCCGCGTAGAGCGTCAGGAGGTTGCCGGCCCAGTAGACGGGGAAGCCGAGCACGCCGGCCGGATGGTGGCTCGGGGCCGAGACGAGGGCCCGAACGACGACGACGCCGCCGATCGCGTCGGCGAGCCCCTTGCGGAGCTTCCCGAGCAGCCAGCGGAGCCAGTCCCGGAGGCCGCTGCCCGGGCCCGGCCGCGGAACGTCGGGCGCCTCCGTGAAGCGCTCCGCTCTGCGCGGCGAGCTGACCCAGGCCGCGGCGACGGCGCACGCCGGTACTCCCGCGAGCCAGCCGAGCGTCATGGCGCGCGGCGCCTCCCCGCCTCCGGCGAGGACGGCTGCGGCGGCCCCGGCTGCGAGCCCTCCGAGCACCGCCCACTCGAGCGTGTTCAGGCCGAGCACCCGGCGAGCCGCGTCGTGAAGGCCGAGGCCGGCCCGCTTGACGGCCCAGAAGTCGACGGCGAACCCGCCCGCCCCGGAGCCGACGAGGTTCGCGCCGAACCCGACGCCGACGATCCGCGCGACCGTCCGGTAGGAGAAGCGAGGGCCGCCGAGCACGCGCGCGAAGTCCCGGTAGGCGAGGATGTACCCGGCGTAGGCGAGGACGAGCCCGGCCAGGCAGACGGGGAGCCAGACCGTCTCCGCCTGCCGGACGGCCTCCGCCAGCTCGCCGAAGTCGGCGGCGTCGCCGATGAGCGCGAAGGCGCCCGCCGCGAGCACGAGCGCGACCGCGACGGTGACGAGCCTCCGGCGGCGGTCGAGTCCGAAGATCTCCTCGCCGCGGCGCCCCTCGCTCATAGTGCCCGCGCCCCGGTGGTCGGGCCGCCGGAGACGGACGGGACGGGGGCCGGCCTTCCGACCGGCCCCCTCCGTGCCTTCCGAGCTCTCACCCGCCCTCGGCGCCGACCGCCGGCGGAAGGAAACCCGGACGTCAGGGGTTCATGACGTCGATCCAGACGAGTCGGTGATCCGAGCTGGGGAACGGGAAGACGCCGGTCAACCGGAACAACGGATCGCTCTGGAGCGGCCAGAACACCTCCGCGTCCAGGATCCTCAGGTTCTTGCGCGGCAGCACGTAGTCCGCCCTGAGGTTCCCCGGAGCCGTGTCGGAGAAGTCGGCGGTGTCGTACCTCGGATCGCTGAGGTGCGTCGTGTTGGCGCCGCCCTGCAGGAGGGAGGCCTCGACGGCGCCCTCGCTCTCCGGGGTCACCTTCGTGTTCACCAGCGGGTGGTCGAGGAGCTGCTGGATCGCGCCCGGGATGCTGTCGCCGTCGAGCGGGTCGGAGTTCTGGTCGCCGGCGATCACGAAGCGCGAGCCGGGCGCGAGACCGCCGCGCTTTCCGGCATCGTCGTAGACGTAGAAGCTCCGGGCGCCGGGGCTCACGTAGTCGGCCCAGAAGCGGATCTCGTCGAAGTTGCGCGTGCCGTTCCGGTCCTCCGGCCCGTCGAACACGGGCGGGGTCGGGTGGCTGACGAGGACGTGGACGGTCGCGCCGCCGATGCGGACCGGCACGTCCCAGTGGCTCTTCGAGGAGAGCCGGAAGACCTCCAGCTCCTCGGGCGAATACCAGTCGGCCGGCGCCGGCGTCCCCGGGTCGTCCGGGAGCAGTGCGCCGGGCATGTCCTTCCAGAGGAAGTGCTGGAACGTACGGATCTGCGGGACAAGGATCGGGTAGCGCGAGTAGACGGCCATCCCGAACTGGCCCGGGAAGAACCCGAAGCCGAACGCGTCGTCGGGCCCGCCGACGACGCCGTCGTTGTTGAGGTCGAAGCCGGACGGAATGCCCGTGTTCGACGGCGCCGTGTAGCGGTACGGGTACATGATCGGGCTCGCGCCGTTCTGGCCCACGGAGAGGTAGTTGTCCTGGAACAGGGTCAGCGCCACGTTCCCGGCGTCGAAGTCGAACTCGTTGATCAGGAGCACGTCGGGCCTCGTGCGCTGGACGATCTCGGCCACCGTGCGCGCCTGGGCGTTGTTCGGCGTCGACAGGTCGGCGACGAGCTGGCCCTCGAAGTTGCGGTTGAGCGACGCGTTGAAGGTGGCGAAGCGAACCGGCTCCTTCCCGCCGGCTGCCGCCGTCGGGACGAGGGTGACCGCGAGAGTCGCGGCCAGGCAAAGCGCGAGGAGGAGTCCCCTCGGGCGGTGTTCTCGGATCATTCTCACTCCCTGTCGGCGTTTGACGGAGGGTGGAGGGGCCGCCGGCGCGGCCCCTCCACCCTCCCTTCTAGTTCAGGCGCGTGATCCGCCCCTCGATCGCGGGCGTGATCGTGCCGAGGTGCTTGATGTACT
>DATHVD010000097.1:2500-11108 GCA_035461525.1 Gaiellaceae bacterium | reverse complement strand
CCGCTGGTCGCGCAGGAGCGGGGCATGGAGGTGCGCGAGGAGCGGCGGGCGGCCTCCCCCGACTTCCGCAGCCTCGTCACCGTGACCGCGGTTTCCGGCGGCGCGAAGGTCGCCGTCGCCGGCACCGTCTTCGGCGGCGAGTACGAGCCGCGCCTCGTGAGCGCCCTGGGGTACAAGGTCGAGATCGCGCTCGCCCCGCGCATGCTCTTCGTCGTCAACGACGACCGGCCGGGGCGGATCGGCCGGATCGGGACGATCCTCGGCGAGGCCGGGGTCAACATCGCCGACATGGCCGTCTCCCGCAACCGCCAGAAATCGCGCGCGCTCATGGTCCTGACCCTCGACGACCCGATCCCGCCCGAGGTGCTCGAGCGGGTCGAGGCCGAGCCCGGGCTGCTCGACCCGCGCGCGATCGTCCTCGAGCGCGGTGATGGCTAGGGAGGACTGGCCCGAGCCTGTGCAGCGCGTCGCCGGGGTCCTGCGCGAGGGCAGGGTCGAGGCGAGGATCGAGGAGTTCCTCGAGGGGACGCCGACCGCGGCGGACGCGGCGAAGGCGGCCGGGGCGCCCGTCGAGACGATCGTGAAGACGCTCGTCTTCTCCTGCGACGGCCGCGCGATCGTGGTCATGGTGCCCGGCGACCGGCGGGCGGACACCCGGAAGATCGCTTCGGCGGCGGGCTGCGAGCGCGTGAAGGCGGTCGGCGCCGACGCCGTCCGCAAGGCGACCGGCTTCCCCGCCGGAGGCGTCGCGCCGTTTCCGCTCCCGGGGCTCGGGACCGTGCTCATCGACCGCACGCTGCTCGGCCACGAGGTCGTCTGGATCGGCGCCGGCTCCTCTCGCCACATGGCGGCGATCGCCCCCGCGGACCTCGTCCGGCTCGCCCGCGCCCGGGCTGTGGACGCGGTCGAGGACAGCGGGATCGAGTAACCTTCCAGCCGTGCGCGAGACCGAGAAGATCTGGATGAACGGGGAGCTCGTCGACTGGGCGGACGCGAAGATCCACGTCGGCGCGCACGGGCTCCACTACGGCTCCGGCGTCTTCGAGGGCATCCGCTGCTACGAGACGGACTCGGGCCCGGCGGTGTTCCGCCTCACCGACCACATCCGGCGCCTGCACACCTCCGCCGGGCTCCTGCACATGGAGGTCCCGTACGCCGTCGACGAGCTCACCGCCGCCTGCCACGAGACGATCGGCGTCAACGGGCTGAGCGAGTGCTACCTGCGGCCCATCGCCTTCTACGGTTACGGCGAGCTCGGCGTCCACCCGGGCACGAACCCGGTCGACGTCGTGATCATGACCTGGCCGTGGGGCGCGTACCTCGGCGAGGAGGCGCTCGCGAAGGGCATCCGCGCAAAGGTCTCGTCGTGGAAGCGGGTCGGGCCGAACACGATCCCGCACGTCGCCAAGGCGACCGGCATCTATCTCAACTCGATGCTCGCGGTCATGGAGGCCACCCGGGCCGGCTACGAGGAAGCGATCCTCCTCACGGACGACGGCTACGTCGCCGACGGCTCCGGCGAGAACGTCTTCGTCGTCAAGGACGAGGTCATCTCGACGCCCGACCTCTCCGCGTCGATCCTACCCGGGATCACCCGCCAGGCCGTGATCGAGATCGCGCAGACGCTCGGCTATGCCGTGCACGAGCGCCAGCTCATCCGCTCCGACCTCTACGTCGCCGACGAGATCTTCATGTGCGGCACGGCCGCCGAGGTGACGCCGGTGCGCGCCGTCGACGACCACGAGATCGGGGACCCCGGGCCCGTCACCAAGGCGATCCAGGACGTTTTCTTCGCCGCCGTCCGCGGCCGGGACGAGCGCTTCTCGCGCTGGCTCGAGTACGCCGAGAAGACCGCGGCGCCCGGCTCCTAGCCGCCCTCGACGAGGACGAGCGTGACTCGCCCGATCCCGCTCTCCGCGCCCTGGATCGACGGCCGCGAGGAGGAGCTCGTGCTCGAGACGCTCCGCTCCGGGCGGCTCTCGCTAGGCCCCATGATCGACCGGTTCGAGGTGGCCCTCGCCGAGCGAGTCGGCGCGCGGCACGTCGCCGCCGTCTCCAGCGGGACGGCCGGGCTCCACCTCTCGATGCGCCTCGCGGGAATCGGCCCCGGCGACGAGGTGGTGACGACGCCCTTCTCGTTCGTCGCCTCCGCGAACTGCGTCCTCTACGAGGGCGCGACGCCCGTCTTCGCCGACGTCGACCCGCGCACGCTCAACCTCGACCCGGCCGCGGTCGAGGCGGCGGTGACGCCGCGGACGAAGGCGATCCTCCCCGTACACGTCTTCGGCTATCCGGCGGAGCTCGACGAGCTGGATGCGATCGCCGCCCGCCACGGCCTCGCGGTCGTGGAGGACGCCTGCGAGGCGCTCGGCGCCGCCTACCGCGGGCGCCCGGTCGGCTCCTCGGGCCGGCCCGCCGTCTTCGCCTTCTATCCGAACAAGCAGATGACGACGGGGGAGGGGGGAGCGGTCGCGGTCGCCACCGAGGAGGACTGGGCGCTCCTGAAGAGCCTCTCGAACCAGGGCCGGAGCGACTCCGGCGAGTGGCTCACGCACTCCCGCCTCGGCTACAACTACCGGCTCGACGACCTCTCCGCCGCGCTCGGCCTCGCCCAGCTCGAGCGGCTCGACGAGATCCTCGCCGCGCGCGAGGAGGTGGCGGCGCGCTACGGCGTGCTCCTCGCCGGTGTGGAGCGCGTCCAGGCGCCGCTTCCCGACGACACCGACCACCGGCGCTCGTGGTTCGTCTACGTCGTCCGCCTCGCCGCCGGCGTCAACCGTGACGCGGTCATCGCCCGGCTCGCCGAGGAGGGTGTCGCGAGCAAGCCGTACCTGCCGTCGATCCACCTGCAGCCCTACTACCGGGAGCGCTTCGGCTACCGGGAAGGGACGTTTCCGGCCTCCGAGGACGCCAGCGCCCGCTCGCTCGCGCTCCCGTTCCACGCGCGGCTGGCCGCGGAGGACCAGGAGCAGGTCGTGGCGGCGCTCGGCCGCGCCCTCGCCTGAGCGTTGCTAGCCTCCCGCGGGTCCAGGGACAACGAGGAGAAGGGGGTTGCCTCGATGCGAAAGCTCATCGCGGTCCTGACCGTGGCGCTCGCGGCGCTGGCCTTCCCGGCCGCGACGCTCGCCGCCCACCTGCACGTGATCCAGCTGCCGAACGGCTCGTGCGTCGTCCTTGCCAAGGACGGTGAGGAGCGCTTCGTCGTCTTGCCGAGCGATGCGTTCAAGAACACGACCGAGCCGACGACGACGGCGAACCCGCACCCGCTGCACGTGCTCGTGCACCGCGGCCAGCCGGGGCAGGTGCAGACCATTGCCGTGTACGGAAGCGCAGACGATCCCTGCGCCGCGACCGGCAACTACGTGAACGCACCGTAAGCGCGGGCCCCGGGGCCGTCCGCTCGGGCGGCCCCGGGCCACTCTCCCTGCGATACTTCCGCCGATGGCGGACGGCGCGCCCAAGATGGTCTTCCTGGGCTTCGGCAAGTACGCGCGGGCGGACAAGATCTACGCGCTGGAGCCGATCCGGGGCGAGGACCGGGGCGGAGGACGGCGCACGCTCGTCTGGGTGGACGGCATCTCCGAGCCGATCGTCGCCTCCCGCACGGAGCGGACGATCCTCCACGACATGGGGCAGGACGCCGCCGCGGGCTCCCGCCTTCTCGACGACGCGCTTTCGTTCGCCGAGCGGATCGCCGAGGACGCGGAGAAGGGGCGCGTCGACCTCGGCGATCTCGGGCGCCGCGCGCGCAGCCTGCTCGAGGCGAGCGCCCGGCCCCCGGAGCCCGAGCAGCTCTTCTAGCCCGCCGTGGGCGAGCGCCTCGGTCGCGACTTCTTCGCGCGGAGCGTCCACGAGGTCGCGCCGGCGCTCGTCGGCTGCACGCTCCTCGTCGACGGCGCCGGCGGGCGGATCGTCGAGGTCGAGGCCTACGACGCCGAGGACCCCGCGAGCCACGGGTACCGCGGCCCTACCATCCGCAACCGCTCGATGTTCGGCCCTCCGGGCCACGCGTACGTGTACCGCTCCTACGGCATCCACTGGTGCCTCAACCTCGTCTGCGGCGACGACGGGGTCGCCGAGGCCGTCCTCGTGCGGGCGCTCGAGCCGACCTGCGACGTCGAGCGCATGCGCGTCCGCCGCGGGATGGCGGATGATCGCCTGCTCTGCGCCGGCCCAGGGCGCCTCTGCAGCGCGCTCGCGGTGTCGGGCGACCACGACGGCCAGCCCCTCGACGCCGCGCCGTTCGAGCTCCTCGCGCGCGACGCCGCGGTCGAGGTCGCCCGCGGGCCGCGCATCGGGCTCACGCGCGCCGCCCAGGAGCCCTGGCGGTACTGCCTCGCCGGCTCGCGCTTCCTCAGCCGCGCGCTCCGCCCGGCCTGACGTCAGCCGCGCGCGATCACGAGCCGCACCGTCATGTTCGGCGCCGCCGCCCGGCCGGGCCGCGGGACCTGCGTGAGCACGGTCCCGGGCGGGCTCCCGTCCACGAGGCTCTGCACGTCGCCCGCGAGCTTGCGCTTCGCCAGGCGCTTCCGCGCCTGCTCGAGGGTGAGGCCGACGACGTTCGGCACTCGTCCGTGCGTGGCCCGCGGAAGCACGATGCGGACCGTGCTCCAGGACGAGAGCGAGCCCTTGGCCGGGATCTGGGCGGTCACGAGCCCCAGCTCCTCGCCCGGCTCCGCCGGCCGCCAGATCACCTCCGGCGTGAGCGGCATCGAGAGCAGGCGGTCCTCCGCGATCTGCCTGCGCGCGCCCACGACGATCGGGACGTCGACCTCGTTCGGCTTGCAGGGGGCGAGCTGGTCCGGCCCGGAGCCGGCGAAGAAGACGACCTCGCGGGCGTCGCGGCAGTTGCCGTTGTCGAGGAACCAGCGGTTGTTCCGGTAGACGACCTGGCGCGGCGTCACCTGCTCGTAGGCCGGCGCCGGGAACGACTCGGGGGGCTCGTCGAGGTTGCTGAGCGCGTTCTGCGTGAAGGTCTTCCAGATGAGCGCCGGGAACGTCCCGCCGGCGACGGGGTCGCCGTGGAACTCGGTCTCCATCGGCTTGAGCTTCTTCGGATAGCCGACCCAGACGGCGACGGCGAGCTGCGGGGTGTAGCCGACGAACCAGGCGTCGCCGTAGTTCTCCGTCGTGCCCGTCTTGCCGGCGGCGACGCGGCCGGAGAGCGCGGCCCGCTTGCCGGTGCCCCCGGTGATCACTCCCTCCAGGATGGAGGTGACGATGGCCGCGTTGTTGGGGTCGACGACCTGCTTCTGCACCGGGTCGTTCGAGTCCACGCGCGTCCCGTCCTCGACGCGGAGGACGGCCCGCGGCACGTTTCCGAGCACGCTCCCGTCCGTGCGCTTCCCGCCCGCGGCCAGGCTGGCGAACGCCCGCGCCATCTCGAGCGGGCTCACGGCCTCGACCCCGAGGCCGATGGCGAAGTAGTCGTCGAGCGGCCGGGTGACGCCGAGGCGGTGGGCCGTGGCGGAGACGTTCTTCGGGCCGACCTGGGCGGTGAGCTGCGCGTACACGGCGTTGTCGGAGTGGACGGTCGCCTCGGTCACGTCGATGGGCCCGAGGTACGAGCCCTCGTAGTTCCCGACCGACCAGAGCTTGTCGCCGAGATTGATGAGCGTCGGCTCGGACTCGTAGACGGTCTGCGGGGCGATGCCTTGCTCGAGGGCCGCGGTGAGCACGAACGGCTTGAACGCCGAGCCGGCTTGCCGCTGTCCCTGCACGGCGAGGTTGAACTGGCTCTTCTGGAAGCTCCTGCCGCCGACCATGGCCAGGACCCGTCCGTCGCGGGGATCGATGGCGACGAGGGCGGCCGTGGGGCCCTTCGGCTCGGTCAGCCACTTGTCGATCGCCTCCCGCGCCAGCCTCTGGAGCTCGAGGTCGATCGACGTGTAGATCCTGAGCCCGCCTCCGAAGACCTCGCCCGACCCGTAGTACGGGACGAGCTGCTGCTTGACGTACTCGGCGAAGTACTGGACGCGCTGCTTCGTGCCGGGGAGCCCGATCGACCGCGGCGGAGGCAGCGGCGTCTCGTTGGCGGCGTGGTAGTCGCGGGCCGTGATCAGCCGCTGCTCGAGCATCAGGCGCAGGGCGGTCGTCCGGCGGGCCCCGGCTACGGCGGGGTTGGCCCGCGGGTCGTAGGCGCCGGGGTTCGCCGCGATCCCGGCGAGGAGCGCGGCCTCGGGGAGGGTCAGCGCCGAGGCGCGCTTCCCGAAGTACACGCGCGCTGCCATCTCGATCCCGTAGGCGCCGTTCCCGAAGTAGATCGTGTTCAGGTAGGCGGTGAGGATCCTGTCCTTCGACCAGCGTTGCTCGAGCTGCCAGGCGAGCGCCGCCTCCTTGAGCTTGCGGCTCACCGTCCGCTCCTGCTCCGTGTACTGGTTCTTGACGAACTGCTGCGTGATCGTCGAGCCGCCCTGGACGACCTGCTGGTGGCGCAGGTCCGCCACGAGCGCGCGCGCCACGCCGCGGATGTCGATGCCCTTGTGCTCCCAGAAGCGACGGTCCTCGACCGCCACGATCGCCTGCTTCATGATCGGGGCGATCCGGTCCGAAGGGACGACGACGCGGCTCTCGGAGCCGCGGAGCACGGCCAGCACCGTCTTCCCGTCGGACGCGTAGATGTAGCCGAGGTGCTCGGTGCGACGCTCGTTCCCGGGCTCGAGCTCGGGCAGCTCGTCCGCGACCGCACTGACGAGGCCGTACGCGAACGAGACCGCCATCATCGAGGCGAGGGCGATCAGGAGCGCGAGAAACCTGAGCTTGCGGATCCGGCGCCGACCCCGTCGGGGGCCGCGCCCACGTCGAAGCAGCACGAAGGTTGAGAGTCTAGCGGCGCCGGGCCGTCTGGTCGCTGACGAAGACCGGCTGCTCGGTCGACTGCTCGACCCCACCGGCCTCCTCGATCGTGACCGCGACGACGGCCCCCGCGGGGACGGGCACGGTCAGGGGGACGACCGTCCGCGACCCCCCGCCGGGGAAGAGGCCGGCCGCGACTGCCTCGCCGTCCTCGATCACCCAGGCCTCGTACGTCTTCGACTCCGGCGCCTCCTCGAGCCCGAGGACGACGAGCCAGCCCTCGCCGGAGGAGCGGTCGACCACGAGCGCGCCGTTCGCGCCGTCGAGCGGGACGCGCGTCGTACTGGATCTGCTCAGGGCGAGGACGGCCTCCTCCGACAGGTGCCGGGCGGCGCGCTCGTCGTCCAGCTGGCGGGCGATGTCCGCCGCCCAGAAGGCGAGGCCGAGAGAGAGGGCCCCGGCGGCCACCGCGGCGGCCGCGGCGACGGGGAAGGCCCAGCGGCGGCGGCGCGGGAGCACCACGACCTCGGCCCCTTCGCCGCGGGCCGCCTCCAGGACCCGCAAGCGGAGCCCGGCGGGCGGCAGGGGCGCGGCGACGGCGTGCGCGAGCCCGGCCGCGGCTTCCTGGAACGCGGCCACCGACTCCCGGCATTCGTCGCAGCGGGCGAGGTGCTCCTCGAAGGAGCTCAGGTCGTCGCCCTCGAGCGCGTCGAGCGCGTAGGCGGCGCTCAGCTCGTGGAGTCCCTGGGGTCCCATTCCTGTTCCTTTCGCACCTCGGCATCCGCGAGCAGCTCGCGGAGCGAGGCGAGGCCGGAGAACATCCTGCTTTTGATCGTGCCGAGGGGCTCGCCCAGCCGGTCGGCGAGCTCGGACTGCGTGAAGCCGCCGTAGTACGCGAGCTCGAGCGCCTCGCGCTGCTTGTCGGGGAGCCGCGCCAGCGCCTCCTGGACGTGCGCGCGGCGGAGGCGGAGCCACGCCTCCTCCTCGGTGTCGCCGCCCGTCGGCTCCGGCTCGCCCTCGAGCGGATCGGCCCGCCGAGGCTCCTCCCGGCGCACGAGGTCGACGGCGCGGCGGTGGATGAGCGTGAGGATCCACGTGCTCGCCTTCGCGCGCTCGGCGACGAACCGCGTCGCGGAGCGCCAGACCGCGAGGAAGCCCTCCTGCACGGCATCCTCCGCGAGCGCCGGGTCCCGCACGATCCGCAAGGCGAGCCCGTAGGCCACTCGTCCGAAACGGTCGTAGAGCTCGGCGAGCGCCTCCTCGTCGGCGCGCGCGACGAGCGCGACGAGCGCCTCGTCGGACAGGTGGGCGAGTCCCCGGGCCATGAAGCCGCGCCGCTCCCGGCGCGGGGCCAACGCTACCACGGCGACCATGCAACGCATTCGCGCACGGCGCGCGCTCCGGTTCGGGCACGCGGACCGTATGATCGTGGCCCCATGGCCGCCCAGGACGCGCTCGCCGACCTGATGCGAAACGCCGTCGACGTGCTCCCCGAAGGCGAGCTCGAGCGCAAGCTCGCGCCCGGCCGCCCGCTGCGCGTGAAGCTCGGCATCGACGTGACCGCGCCCCACGTCCACCTGGGCCATGCAATCCCGCTCCAGCGCATGGCGGCGTTCCAGCGGGCGGGCCACAAGGGCGTCCTCATCATCGGCGACTACACGACCCGGATCGGCGATCCGTCCGGCCGGTCGGCGGAGCGGCCTGTGCTCTCCCCCGACGAGATCGACAGGAACGCGCGGACGTACCTGGCCCAGGCCGCCCAGATCGTGGACACGAGCGAGGAGCGGCTCGAGGTGCGTATGAACGGCGAGTG
>DATHVD010000096.1:0-96020 GCA_035461525.1 Gaiellaceae bacterium | reverse complement strand
AGCGCGTACACGCCTCGTACTTCGGCGAGATGCCGTCGCCGGGGCAGCCGGCCCGAGAGCGCCGCGGCCGCGCAGAGAAGGACGTCGAGGGTGAGAAGGGCCTCGGCGAAGCCGCTGCTCACGTGGGAACCCTCGACCCGTGCGCACCGCACGAAAGAAGGGGCGGCGCGAGCGCCGCCCCTTCGGGGGTGGAGGGAGCGAGGGGAGCCTTAGTAGGGGGGAGTGCGGTCGTACGGGTCCTGGCGGACGACGGTCTCCCGCCGCCAACCTCCGACCCCGCCCCAGGACGACCAGAAGATGAGAGAGAGGACGAAGCCGAGGATGCCCACGATCATCAGGATCCAGCCGACCGCTGCAATGTCCACTCCGCTGACCTCCGCGGTGACCGCGAACGCGAGGATCGCGCCCACCGCGACGAGGAAGATGCTTGCGCCGATGCCCATACTCGGTGTGCCTCCTTCGGGGTTCGGGAGGGTGAACGTTCGAGCGCCTCGCCGGGATACGGTTGCGTTAAGGTTCACCCCCGGGTTTCGCAAGCCCCTCACCACGTGCGGAAGCGCTCGATCATCCAGATGGTGCTGGTCGGGGTGGCCGTCGGCGCTGCCCTTGCCGCCGTGGCGCTGTTCATCCCCTGGCTCCCCGACGCCGCCTCGGAGCAGGCGCGACTGATCGATACGGTCTACTGGGTCGTCACGATCATCTGCGTCGTCATCTTTGCGCTCGTCGCCGGCGTCAGCGTCTACGCCGTCTGGAAGTTCCGCGCCCCCGAGGACGACATGGACGACGGCAGCCCGATCCACGGGCACACCGGCCTCGAGATCGTCTGGACGCTCATCCCGACGATTCTCGTCACCGGCATCGCCGTCTACTCGGGCGTGGCACTCGCACAGGCCGAGCGGCTCCCCGACGACGGGAACCACCGTGTGGTCGAGGTCACGAGCGAGCAGTTCGCATGGACGTTCACGTACCCGGACATCGAGGTGGAGGGGCAGCCGCTGACGACCGGTGAGCTCGTCCTCCCGGTCGACGAGCGGGTCGAGTTCCTCATCACGACCAAGGACGTGATTCACTCCTTCTGGGTGCCGGAGTGGCGGATGAAGCAAGACGCGGTTCGGGGCGTCACCACGAGTACGGTCGTCGAGCCGACGAAGACGGGGAGCTTCGCCGTCATCTGCACCGAGCTCTGCGGGCTCGGGCACGCGATCATGCGGACGCAGGCGCGCGTCGTCAGCGCCGCCGAGTTCGAGGCGTGGATCGAGGAGCGCCGCGAGCTCGCCGCCCGGGGCGGCGCGGTGCAGGGCGAGACCCTCTTCGCACAGCAGTGCGGCTCCTGCCACGCGCTCGCGGCGGCCGGTACCGAGGGGCAGGTCGGCCCCGACCTCGACGAGGCGCTTCGGGACGCCGACGCCGACTTCGTCCGCGAGTCGATCGTGAACCCCGACGCCGAGGTCGCGGAGGGCTATCAGCCCGGCGTGATGCCGGGCAACTACGGCGAGATGTTCAGCGACGCGCAGCTCGACGGGCTCGTCGAGTACTTGCTCGAGGCCACGGGGGCCGGGACCGGATGAGCGTCGAGACGCACGCGGCGCACCACCCAGCCGGGCACGCCCCGCAGCCGCCGAGGACCGGCAGGCGCCGCCTGACGGGCGCCGGGTGGCTCCGGGCGCTCTGGATGACGCCCGTCGCGTTCGGCCTGGCGACGCTGCTCGTCCTCGGAGCCCGGGCCGCGCTCGGCTACGAGCCCCTCTGGGAGCTCCAGGTCATGATCGTCTCGTGGACGATCATCGTCCCGCTGGGCTTCCTCGGCGGGATGGGCGGCTTCGACTACTGGCTCTACTGGATCTCCGGCCGGCCCACGAGGCCCGAGGACCACTCCGGGCACGGCGCCCGCACGTGGAGGGACTACTTCCGCATCAACACCGACCACAAGGTGATCGGCGTCCAGTACGTCGTGACCACGTTCTTCTTCTTCGGCGCTGCGGGCCTGATGGCGATGTTCATGCGCGCGGAGCTCGCACGGCCCGGCATGCAGTACGTGGACACGAACCAGTTCAACGGGCTCTTCTCGATGCACGCGACGCTGATGATCTTCCTCTTCATCATTCCGGCGTTCGCGGGCCTCGGGAACTACGTCATCCCGCTCATGATCGGCGCCCCGGACATGGCCTTCCCGCGCCTGAATGCGCTCTCGTTCTGGCTCCTCCCCATCGGTGGGCTGATCATGCTCTCGAGCTACTTCGTCCCCGAGGGCGGGTCGTTCGCTGCCGGCTGGACGAACTACGTGCCGCTCTCCGTTCAGCAGCCCGAGGGGAACCTCATGTTCCAGATGGGCGTCCAGTGGGCGGGCGCATCCTCGATCATGACGGCGCTCAACTTCCTGGTCACCATCATCACGATGCGTGCCCCCGGCATGTCCTTCTGGCGCATGCCGCTCCTCGTCTGGGCGAACTTCGCCACCTCGACGCTCGTCGTCCTCGCCACGCCGTTCGTCGCCGGCTCGCAGTTCTTCATCATGTTCGACCGCGTCCTGCACACGAACTTCTTCAACCCGGAGCTGGGCGGCGACGTCGTCGCCTACCAACACATCTTCTGGTTCTACTCGCACCCGGCCGTCTACATCATGATGCTGCCCGGGTTCGGGATCGTCTCGGAGGTGATCTCCGTCTTCGCGCGGAAGCCGATCTTTGGCTACCGGCTGATGGCGCTCTCGCTGATGGCGATCCTCATCCTCGGCTTCTCCGTGTGGGCGCACCACATGTTCGTCTCGGGGATGCAGGACTGGATCCGGATCCCGATGATGGTGACGACGCTCGTGATCGCCGTCCCGACCGGCATCAAGGTCTTCAGCTGGCTGGCGACGCTGTGGGAGGGGCGCCTCAGATTCACGACGCCCATGCTCTTCGCGCTGGGCTTCGTCTCGATGTTCGTGATCGGCGGCCTCTCGGGGATCTACCTTGGCTCGGTGCCGGTGGACATCCACGCGAGCGACACGTACTTCGTCGTCGCCCACATCCACTACGTCCTCTTCGGCGGCTCGCTCTTCACCATCTTCGCGGGCGCGTACTACTGGTTCCCGAAGATGACGGGGCGAATGTACGACGAGCGGCTCGGGAAGATCCACTTCTGGCTGACGCTCGTAGGCTTCAACGTCACCTTCTTCCCCATGCACTGGGTCGGCCTCCAGGGGATGCCGCGGCGCGTCGCCGACTACGCGCCCGAGTTCGCCGACTGGAACATGGTCATATCGATCGCGTCGTTCCTGCTCGGCGCCTCGACGCTCGTCTTCCTCTACAACATGATCGTGAGCTGGCGCCGAGGCGAGCCGGCGCCCGGGAACCCGTGGCGCGCGCTCACGCTCGAGTGGCAAGTCTCCTCGCCGCCGCCGATCTTCAACTTCGACGAGATCCCGCAGGTGGTCGGGAGCCCGTACGAGTACGGCGTCCGCGGCGCCCGCCATGCCCTCATGAACGGCGATCGCGCCAAGCGCGAGGAGCCCGAGAGGGTCGAGGCGTGACGAGCGGCGGCGACCCCTACGCGCGGGCCCCCGAGGTTGCGGGCAAGGAGCGGCCCCGGCACGTCCTCGTGCTCGCGAACGAGACGGTCGTCGGGAAGACGCTCATTGACGCGATCGCGGAGCGGGCGGCGCAGGGCCCGATCAGGGTCACCGTCGTCAGCCCGCAGAACGACCCGCGCGCGGGCTTCGTCGTCTACGAGGACTCGAGGCGCTCGAGCGCCGACCGGCGACTACGACGGACGCTCGACCTCCTGCACGAGGCCGGGATCGCCGCGCGCGGCGCGGTCGTCGACCCCGATCCGCTCCAGGCGCTCCGCGACGCCCTCCACCAGTACGCGCCCGTGGACGAGGTGATCGTCTCCACGCACCCCGGCGCCGTCCGCTCGAGCTGGCTGCGCGCCGGCCTCGTCGACCGGGCCCGCAAGGTCGCGCGGGGCATCCCCGTGTCGCACGTCGAGGTCGACCTCGAGTCGCCTCGCGAGCGCGCCCATGTGCTCGTGATCGCCAACCAGACCATCGTCGGGGGGCCGCTCCTCGCCGCCCTCCGGGAGCGCGCGCAGGTCGGCCCCGCGGACTTCACGCTCGTCGCGCCCGCCGACCAGCCCGGGGTGCAGCGTCGGCTCGACCGGGCGCTCGCCGTCCTGCGGGAAGCAGGCGTCGAGGCAACCGGGCACATCGGCGATCCCGACCCGGTGACCGCGGCGCTCAACGCCGTGCACGACGAGCAGGTGGACGAGATCGTCGTCTCGACGTTCCCGGCCGCGACCTCCGGCTGGCTGCGCCGCGACGTGCCCGGCCGCATCGAGAAGGACTCGGCTTTGCCCGTCCGTCACGTCGTCGTCGAGGCCTCCGAGGCCGACGACTCGGCGCCTGTGACCGCGTCATGACGGCCGTCGCCCACGCGCACGACCATCCGCCCCCGGCGCACCAGAGCTCCCGCGTCGACTCGCGGCTCCTCGGCATCTACCTCTTCATCGCCTCCGAGGTGATGCTCTTCGGCTCCTTCTTCAGTGCGTACTTCTTCGCCCGCGTCGTCGTCGGCGGCGAGGGCGGCTGGCCCCCGACGGGCTACGAGCTCCCGGTCTACCTCGCGCTCCTCAACACGATCATCCTGGTGACGTCCAGCTTCACGATGCACTGGGCGCTCCAGGCCGTGAAGCGCGGCAACCGCTCCGGCCTGATCGCCGGCCTCGCGCTCACGTTCCTGCTCGGGCTCACCTTCCTGCTCATCCAGGCGCGCGAATACACGCGGCTCGGGTTCGCGCCCTCGGACAACGCCTTCGGGACGACGTTCTACGGGCTGACGGGCCTTCACGGCGCCCACGTCTTCATCGGCCTGAACCTGCTGCTTTACGCGCTCGTCCGCTCGCTCCGCGGGCACTTCGGCCCCGAGGGCCACAAGCACCTCGGCGTCGAGCTGCCGGGCATCTACTGGCATTTCGTCGACGTGATGTGGATCATCGTCTACGTCACCGTGTACGTGATCTAGAGGTCCCTCCCAGGAGGCGCCCGTGCGCAACCCGTTCCGCACCGAGGCCGAGGCGTTCAGCTTCGTCCTGGTGTGCGCGGTCGTCTTCGGCGCCGTGGCGATCGCTGGCGTCCTCGGCGGCGGCTGGGTCGCGCTCGGGGTCTTCCTCGCTCTCGCGCTCGGCGCGGGGGTGGGCATCTACATGCGGAGCGAGCCGAAGGCCGCCGAGCAGGCGGTGTGGGAGCGCCGGGCGCACGCCGGACGCCGCCTCCTCGTCGTCGCCAACGAGACCGTCGCCGGGGCGGCCCTGCGGGACGAGGTCGTGCGCCGCGCTCCCGGGGGCGCCGAGGTCCTCGTCGTCTGCCCGGCGCTCAACACCCATCTCCGCCACTGGACTTCGGACGAGGACCGCGCCCGGGCCGAGGCGCAGGCGCGGCTCGACGAGTCGCTCGCGGAGCTCTCCGACGCAGGGGTCTCCGCCCGCGGCGAGGTCGGCGACGCCGACCCGGTACAGGCGATGGACGACGCCCTTCGCTCCTTCGGCCCCGACGAGATCGTCGTCTCGACGCATCCGCCCGGCCGCTCGAACTGGCTGGAGAAGGACGTGATCGCCCGTGCCCGGGAGCGCTACCCGCTCCCGATCACGCACGTCGTCGTCGACCTCGAGGCGGAGGGCCGCCCCGCGGGCGCCTAGCCCGCTGCGTCGCCTTCGGCCGGCTGGCCGCCGCTGCCGCTCGGCTCGCAGCCCTCGATCCCCGCGCCGGCGACGCTCGCCACGTAGGCGGCCACGTCCACGGCGTCCTGCCCCACGACGAGGTCGGCGGGCATCGCTCCCTGGGCGAGGTCGATCTGACCGTGCACGACCGAGTAGCGCGTGCTCTCCTCGAAGCCCTGCGCGCAGACGTAGCCGAGGGCGTCGTCGAGATTGGGCCCGACGCTCGAGACCGAGCCGGCGTCGGCGAGCGTGTGGCACGACGCGCAGCTCGGGTTCCCGTCCTTCCCGTTCAGGAAGAGCTCCTTCCCGTTCGTCCGGTCGGCGCCCTCGAGGCCCGTCGTCTCCTCGCCGCCGCAGCCGGCGAGAAGGAGCGCGGCGGCCGCAAGGGGAAGAGCGAAAAGCCGGCGCGTCACGTCGGCTACTCGCTCTTCGCCCCGACCGCTCCGATGATCGACAGGGCCTCCTCCAGCGTGTCGTGGATGGGGAACACCCGATTGAGACCGGTGATCTCGAAGATCTTCGTGATGTTGCGGTCGCGGCAGACGATCGTCAGCTGGCCGCCGTTCGGGCGCAGGCGCTTGACGCCGCCGACGAGGACTCCCAGCGTCGTCGAGTCGATGAACGTCGTGTCGGACAGGTCGACGACGACCTGCTTGCCGCCGCGGGCGATCACGTCGAGCAGCTGCTGTTTGAACTCGGGGGCCGTGTAGAGGTCGATCTCTCCCGTGAGCGCGATGACGTGGACGTCGCCCTCCAGGTGCTCGGTCTTGATGTCGAAGTTCATGGTTCCCCTCGTGTCGGTCGGGTCAGTAGGTTACTCGCTCTCATCCTCGGTCGGCTCCTCCTCTGAGTCTCCGGCGCCCGGCTCGGAGAGGCCCGCGAACTGCTCGAGAAGCTCGATGCGCTCCTCGATCTGCGGCGCGTTCGGGTTGTTGGGCGCGAGGTCGAGGAACTGCTCGTAGGCCTGGACGGCGGTGACGTAGTCCTGGGCGGTCTCCGCGGCCTGGGCGTACTGGAGGAAGAGGAGAGGCTCGTCCTGGACGATCTCCGTCAGCGTCTCGAGCACGCCGATCTGGCTGGCGAGGTACCGCGACGCCTGCTCGTTCGCGATAGCCGCGCGGGCCTCGGCCTGGCTGCTCAGGGTCTGGGAGATGCGGTTCGTGGCGAGCTCCTGCGCGAAGGGGCTGTCGTCGGGAGCGAAGGTCCGCGGGAGCGAGTACTCGTCCGCCTGGTTCTGGGCGATCGCCGCGCGCTGCTGCGCCTCGGCGACCTTCTGGCCGTAGAGCGCGCTCAGCGTGCGCAGCGAGCTCTCGTCGACGGGGTTCAGGATCAGGGCGCGCTCGTAGGCGTCGATCGCCTCGTCGATCTCGCCCTCGCGCTGGGCCGCGCGGGCGAGGTCGAGCAGCGCCTCAACGTCGTCGGGGTTCTCCGCGACCGCCTCGCGCGCATCCCTGAGATCCGGGCCGCCGGTGGCGATGGGACGGTTGAGGAGGTCGGCGAAGTAGTCGCCGATGCCGGATCCGCCGGCGCCGATCCCGAAGATGAGGAAGCCGCCGCCGAAGGCGAGCGCTAGGAGGAGGAAGACCCACTTCGCCCGCTGGCGAAGCCTGGGGAAGAACATCAGGTCTTCGGCGCTCTTGGCGCTTCGCTGAGCAGGCGGGCGCGTGCGGCGCTTGCGCTGTGTCGGAGTCCGTGCCACTCGAATCCTCCTCTCTCGTATCGCACCTCGCCGTCCACGAGGGTGACGAGCACTCGGTCGGGCGAGCCGCCGAGGACAACGGCGGCGGTTGGGTCCTCCCAGGGGAGGAACGGCGAGCCGGCGAGAGAGACGACCGCGAGGTCGGCCCGCTTTCCGGCGGCGAGCGAGCCGGTCTCGCCGTCGAGCCCGAGCGCGCGCGCCGAGCCAAGAGTAGCGAGTTCCAGCGCGTCCCTCGCGGAGAGCGCGTCCGGCCGCTCCTCGCGCGCGCGGGCCGAGTACACCGCCGTGCGCATCTCCTCGAAGGCGTCGAAGTCGGGAGTCGAGGCGGGGCTGTCGGTGCCGAGTCCGGTGCGGACGCCGGCGGCCCGGATCTCGGCGAGCGGGGCCAGGCCGCAGCCGAGGAGGGCGTTCGAGCGCGGGCAGTGGGCGACCGCGACGTCGTCCGCGGCCAGGAGCGCGATCTCCTCTGGGTCCGCGTGGACGCAGTGGGCCGCGAGGAGGCGCGGCCCGAGCAGGCCGCGGCGTGCGAGGGTGCGGATCCCCGTCTCGCCGGTCGGCGGCACGACGAGCGGGCTGCCGGCCATCGGGCCCGCGCCGTGGAGGAGCCAGTCGTCCTCCGCGCGGCTCTCCGCCAGATGGGTGCAGACGGGGACGCCGAGCTCGAGACAGGCTTCGTACACGTCCGCGGACGCCGAGTAGGGCGCATGCGGGGAGACGCCCAGGCGCACGTGCTCGGAGAGCGAGTCCGCGACGGCTTCGCCGAGCGCCTCGAAGCGCTCCCGCGCCGCCGCCGGGTCGTCGCCGAAGACCTCGACGTGAACGATCGCGCGCAGGCCGAGCTCCGCGCAGGCGGGCGCGCCCGCCCCCGAGAACGAGGCGTCGGCGACCGTCGTGATCCCGGAGCAAAGGCAGGCGGCCGCTCCCAGCCGTGCGATCGCCACGGCGTCGCCGTCGAGGAGCCGGCGCTTGCGCGACACGTGGACGTCGAGCCAGGGGGCGAAGGGGAGCCCGTCGCCGAAGCCGGAGTAGACCGCGTACTCGAGGTGGGAATGCGCGTTCACGAAGCCGGGGACGATGGCGGCGTCCTCGAAGCGGACGCGCTCGCCCTCGAGCGCGGCGGCGGGCCCGACGGCGGCGATGTGCCCGTCCGCGACGGCGACGCCGCCTTCACGCACGGGCTCGCCGTCGACCGGGAGGACCCAGTCGGCCTCGTAGAGGGTCGTCACGCGCCGGGGTCGCCGCTCGCGAACGCCTCGCGCCGCGACTCGATCTGTTCGGCCCAGCGGCGCTCGAAGTAGACCGCGACCCAGATCGAGAGCTCGAAGAGCGCGAGGATCGGCACCGCCTGCAGCGCCGTGCTGACGAGGTCGACGCCTGGGAGGAGGACGGCGGCGATGACGCAGATGCCGAGGCCGATCCGGCGGTTCCGGCGCAGCGTCGCCGAGCTGATGATCCCGAGCCGGACGAGGCCGAGGATGAAGATCGGGAGCTCGAAGAGCACGCCGAGCCCGAAGATGGCGGTCGCCGCGAACGAGTAGTAGGGCCGGGCTCTGATCTCGTTCGTGAAGACGTCGCTGTCGAAGTTGAGAAGGAAGGGGATCGCCGCGGGCAGGACGATGTAGTAGGCGAACGCCATCCCGGCGACGAAGAGCAGCGTCGCCGCGAGGACGAGGCGGACGACGACCGCGCGGCTCGTCGCCTCGAAGGCCGGCGCCAGGAACGCCCAGAGCTGCCAGACGAGGATCGGGAGGGCGAGCGCGAGGGCCGCGTAGAACGCGACCATGAACGAGGTCGTGAACGCCTCGAGCGGCTCGAGGGTGATCGGCTGCTGCCGGTCCGGGGGCAGGGGAGCGTTGAGCCACCCGATGATGGTCTTGCGGAAGATCCACGTCACCGTCAGAGCCGCCCCGAGGGCGACCAGCGAGATGATCAGGCGGGATCGGAGCTCATCGAGATGCTCGACGAGCGTGACGCGATCGCCGTGGGCGAGGCGACGCGGGAGACGCGCCATTCGGGAGCCCTTGTCCTAGGGGGAGACGCGCTCGCTCTCGGGCTTCGCGGGGTCCGCGGGGGTCGTCTGAGCGGGCGGCGTCAGCTCGACCTTCTCGGGCTCGTCGAGCTGCTCGTCGCCCGAGATACCCGTGATGGAGTCCTTGAACTCGCGCATCCCCCGCCCCAGCGACCGCCCCATCTCGGGCAGGCGCTTCGGGCCGAAGACGAGCAGGAGCACGAGGATGATGAGGAGAGCTCCCTGCCAACCGATGTTTCCAGGCATGGGGCCAGGATAGCACTCGCCGGGGCACGGACACGCCGCACCTAGCCGCTACACTGTGGCCGTTACGAGACAGCCGCCGAGGCCGTTTCCCGACCTACACCAGGGTGTTGCAAACGTGGCTCTGCTCGAGATCAGGAACCTGCACGTCGCCACCGAGGACGGCGCCGAGATCGTCCGCGGCCTCGACCTCGCGGTCGACGCGAACGAAGTGCACGCGATCATGGGCCCGAACGGGTCCGGCAAGTCGACGCTCGCCTACGCGCTCATGGGCCACCCGGCCTACGAGATCACGGAGGGGGACATCCTCCTCGACGGCGAGTCGATCCTGGAGCTCGAGGCCGACGAGCGCGCCCAGCGCGGCCTTTTCCTCGCGTTCCAGTACCCGCACGCCGTCCCCGGCGTGACCGTCGCGAGCTTCCTCCGCTCCGCGATCAACGCGATGCGGAAGGCGCGCAACGGGGGCGAGGAAGACCCGATCAAGATTCCCGAGTTCCGCAAGCGGCTCAACGCTGCGATGGAGCAGCTGAAGGTGCCGAGGGAGATGGCCGGCCGCTACCTCAACGACGGCTTCTCCGGCGGCGAGAAGAAGCGCGTGGAGATCCTGCAGATGGCGATGCTCGACCCGCGGATCGCGGTGCTCGACGAGACGGACTCCGGGCTCGACATCGACGCCCTCCGCATCGTCGCCGGCGGGGTGCAAGACCTCGTCGGGCCGGAGATGGGGGCGCTCCTGATCACGCACTACCAGCGGATCCTCCAGTACGTGAAGCCCGACTTCGTGCACGTCTTCGTCGACGGGCGTATCGTTCGGGAGGGCGGGCCCGAGCTCGCAGAGCAGCTCGAAGCCGAAGGCTACGAGGCCTTCGTGCCCGAGCCGGTTGGAGGTGAGTCCTGATGGCCACGACAGAGAGCCAGGTCGTCGCGGAGATCGGGAACGACTACCGCTACGGCTTCCACGACCCCGAGAACTACTTCTTCAAGTCCCAGCGGGGCCTCTCCCGCGAGGTGGTCGAGGCGATCTCGGCCCACAAGGACGAGCCCGACTGGATGCGCGAGTTCAGACTCCGCTCACTCGAGTACTTCGAGGCGCGGCCGATGCCCGAGTGGGGCGGCGACCTCGACGGGATCGACTTCGAGAACATCTACTACTACATCAAGCCGACCGAGACGCAGGCGAAGTCCTGGGAGGACCTGCCGCCCGACATCAAGCAGACCTGGGACCGCCTCGGCATCCCCGAGGCCGAGCGCAAGTTCCTCGCCGGCGTCGGCGCCCAGTACGAGTCGGAGGTCGTCTACCACAAGCTCCAGGCCGATCTCGAGGCCAAGGGCGTCCTCTTCCTCGACATGGACTCGGGCCTGCGCGAGCACGAGGACCTCGTCCGGCAGTACTTCGGGACGATCATCCCGCAGAACGACAACAAGTTCGCGGCGCTCAATTCGGCCGTCTGGTCGGGGGGCTCCTTCATCTACGTGCCGCCGGGCGTCTCGATCGAGATGCCGCTCCAGGCCTACTTCCGCATCAACGCGGAGAACATGGGCCAGTTCGAGCGGACGCTGATCATCGTCGACGAGGGCGCGTACGTGCACTACGTCGAGGGCTGCACCGCCCCGATCTACTCGACCGACTCGCTCCACTCCGCCGTCGTCGAGATCGTCGTCAAGCCCGGCGGCCGCTGCCGCTACACGACGATCCAGAACTGGTCGAACAACGTCTACAACCTCGTCACGAAGCGCGCGGTCGCCTACGAGAACGCGACCATGGAGTGGGTGGACGGGAATCTCGGCTCGAAGCTGACGATGAAGTACCCGGCCATCTGGCTCATGGGCGAGGGCGCCCACGGCGAGGTGCTCTCGATCGCCTTCGCGGGCGACGGCCAACACCAGGACGCGGGCGGCAAGGCCGTCCACGTCGCGCCGAACACGACCTCGGTGATCACGTCCAAGTCGATCTCGAAGGACGGCGGCCGCTCCAGCTACCGCGGTCTCCTCGAGGTGGCCGAGGGCGCCGTCGGCGCCCGCTCGAAGGTGGTCTGCGACGCGCTCATCCTCGACGAGCGCTCGCGCACGGACACCTACCCCTACATCCGCATCGACGAGAACGACGTCGATATCGGCCACGAGGCGACTGTCTCCAAGATCGGTGAGGAGCAGCTCTTCTACCTCATGAGCCGCGGCCTCTCCGAGGCCGAGGCGGCGGCGATGATCGTCTCCGGCTTCGTCGAGCCGATCACGAAGGAGCTGCCGCTCGAGTACGCGGTCGAGATGAACCGGCTGATCCAGCTCCAGATGGAGGGCTCGGTCGGTTGATCGGGGTCGAGCGGACGGACTTCGTGTCCGTGCCGGTACAGGACATGGCGAGGTCGAAGCGCTTCTACTCTGAGACGCTCGGCCTTCCGAGCCCGAACCTCGACGAGGACGCGTGGCCCGAGTTCGAGACCGGCAACGTCAGCCTCTACCTCGTCGACCCGACGAACGTCGGCGGCGAGTTCACGGGGCCCCACACGGCGCACATCGCGCTCCGCGTCCCGGACGTCCACGAGGCGCGCCGCGCGCTCGAGGGGGAGGGCGTCGATTTCCAGGGCGACATCCTGGACACAGGTGTCTGCCACATGGCCTTCTTCACGGATCCCGACGGCAACGCGCTCATGCTTCATCGGAGGTACGCACCCTCGTGAGCAGGCAGCAGGCGCTCGAGCGCTACCAGGCGCTCTCCGTCCCCTCCACCTCGGAGGAGCACTGGCGCTTCACGGACCTGCGCGGCTTCGACCCGGAGGCCTTCGCGGTCAACGGTGCGGAGGCGGCCAGGGCCGGCAAGGGCATGCTCGAGATCGACGCCGCCGGCATCGCCGAGGCCACCGAGGGCGGCATCGAGATCCTCAAGGCGCCCGACGGCGTCACATTCGCGGCGCTCGCCGACCACGAGCTCCTGGGGACGCTCGTCGGTGCCGAGGACAAGCTCACGGCCCACAACGCCGCCGTCTGGAAGCACGGGCTCCTCGTCCAGGTGCCGGCCGGGGTCGAGCTCGACCGCCCGCTCTACGTCCGCATCGGCCACTCGACCCCGGGCGGCGCGCTCTTCTGGCGCCTCCTCGTCGTCGCCGGCCGCGGCTCGCGCTTCACGCTGATCGAGGAGTCCGCCTCCGCCGACCCCGATCTCGAGGCGTACTCGAACGCGGTCGCCGAGGTGTTCCTCGAGGAGGGCTCGAGGCTCGAATACGTCTCGATCCAGAATCTCTCGCACGGCACGTGGCACTTCGCCACGCACCGTGCGGTGGTCGCGCGCGACGCCGAGCTCGACTGGGTCGCCGGCGGCTTCGGCTCCCGCAAAGGGAAAGTCACGATCGAGAACCGACTCGCCGGCCCCGGCGCGACCTCGCGCGTCACCGGCGCCTACTTCGCCGACGGCGACCAGCACCTCGACTACGACACGCTCCAGTCGCACCAGGCGCCGAACACCACCTCCGACTTCGCCTTCAAGGGCGTCCTCCGCGACCGGGCGACGTCGGTCTGGCGCGGCATGATCAAGGTCGAGCGCGACGCGCAGCGGACGAACGCCTACCAGGAGAACCGCAACCTCCTACTCTCGCCGGACGCGCACGCGGACTCGATCCCCGGCCTCGAGATCCTCGCCAACGATGTTCGCTGCACACACGGCGCCACGGTGTCCCAGGTGAACCGGGACGAGCTCTTCTACTGCATGGCCCGCGGGCTCTCCCGCGAGGAGGCGCAGCTTCTGATCGTGCGCGGCTTCTACCAGGAGATCTTCGACCGCATCGAGCTCGAGCCGGTACGGGACGCGCTCCAGAGCGTCCTCGAGGCCCGACTGCTCGCGGCATGACCTGCTGCACGCCGAAGGGCTACGACCGGCTCTTCGGCAGGCGCACCGCGCGGCGGGACGCGAAGCGCTACCGGCGCCGGGGTCTCGACGAGGACGCGGCCCGGATGGTGGCGTTCCTGCGGGAGCGCGGCCTGGAGGGAGCGACCGTGCTCGAGATCGGCGGCGGCGTCGGCGCGATCGAGATCGAGCTGCTTGCGGCGGGGGCCGAGCGGGCGACGATCACCGAGCTCTCGCCCTCGTACGAGGAGCCCGCCGCGGAGCTCGCGCGCGAGCACGGTCTCGAGGAGAGGATCGAGCGCCGGCTGGGCGACGTCGTCGAGGACGGCGCTCTCGCCGGCGAGGCCGACGCGGTCGTCATGCACCGCGTCGTCTGCTGCTACCCCGACCCGGAGGCCCTCGTCGGCGCGGCGGCCGAGCGGGCCAGGCGCCATCTCGTCCTCACGTTTCCGCGCGAGCAGCGGCTGATCCGGGCGGGCGCGGCGGTCATGAACGCGGCCTTCCGGCTCCTCCGCTGGGACTACCGCACCTACATCCACCCGGTGGCGACGATCCTGGCCGCCGCCGAGGGCCGTGGCCTGCGCCTCGCCGACGAGCACCACGGCCGCTTCTGGCAGGTCGCGGCGCTCGAGCGACCCTAGCTCCTGGACGCCGCGGGCCCGCCGCTACGATGGGAACGTGGCCGTGACCGCCCAGCCGGCGCTCGACGCGCGCAAGGTGCGCGCCGACTTCCCCATCTTCGAGCGGCCCGTGCACGGGCAGCCGCTCGCCTACCTCGACTCGGCCGCGTCCGCACAGAAGCCGCGCCAGGTGCTGGACGCGATGACGACGTTCTACGAGACGTCGTACGCGAACATCCACCGTGGCGTCTACGAGCTCGCCGAGCGCGCCACCGACACGTACGAGGCCGCGCGGGAGACGGCCAGCGCGTTCGTCCACGCACCCTCCGCACGGGAGGTCGTCTTCACCCGGAACGTGACCGCCGCCATCAACGCCGTGGCCTACGGCTGGGGCCTCGACAACCTCGGCCCGGGCGACCTGGTGCTCGCCACCGAGCTGGAGCACCACTCCAACTTCGTCCCCTGGCAGTACGTCGCGGGCCGAACCGGCGCCGAGTTCGGCGTCGTCCCCGTGGACGGCGAGGGCGAGCTTCAGCTCGACGGGCTGGACGAGCTCGCCGCGCGCGGCCGGCTCAAGGTCCTCGCCTGCACCGCCGTCTCCAACTCGCTCGGGACGGTCACGCCCGTCGAGCGGCTCGTCGAGTGGGCGCACGCCCACGGCGCGATCGTGGTCGTCGACGCGGCGCAGGCCGCCCCGCACCTCGCCCTCGACGTCCAGGCCATGGGAGCCGACTTCGTAGGCTTCACGGGCCACAAGGTCTGCGGCCCGACGGGCATCGGCGTCCTCTGGGGGCGCTCCGAGCTGCTCGAGCGGATGTCGCCCTTCGAGCTCGGCGGCCACATGATCCGCAAGGTCACGGTCGAGAAGACGACCTGGAACGAGATCCCGCACAAGTTCGAGGCGGGCACGGCGCCGATCGCGGAAGCGGTCGGCCTCGCGGCGGCGATCGACTACGTGCACGGAATCGGTCTCGACGCGATCGAGCGCCACGAGGCGGAGCTCCTCGCGTACGCGCTCGGGCGTCTCGGCGAGGTGCCGGGCCTCCGCCTCTACGGCCCCGCGCCCGACCGCCGGGTCGGCATCGTCTCCTTCTCCCTCGAGGGCGTCCACCCCCATGACGTCGCCCAGATCGTCGACGCCGAGGGCGTCGCCGTCCGGGCCGGCCACCACTGCAACCAGCCGCTGATGGCGAAGCTCGGCGTCGCCGCGACGACCCGGGCCAGCTTCTACCTCTACACGCTCCCCGAGGAGATCGACCGCCTCGTCGACGGCGTCCACCGAGCGCGTAAGCTGTTCGCATAGCCATGAGCGAGCTCGACAACCTCTATCGCGAGGTCATCCTCGATCACTACAAGAACCCGCGCGGGCACGGTGTGATCGCCGATCCCGACGCGCAGGCCGAGGGCCAGAACCCCCTCTGCGGCGACGAGGTGGCGATCATGGTCGAGTTCGACGGCGACACCATCGCCGACGTCAAGTTCCAGGGCCGCGGCTGCGCGATCAGTCAGGCGGCGACGTCGATGCTCATGGACATGGTCACGGGCCGGACGGCCGAGGAGGTCGCCACCATGTCGCGGGACGAGCTGCTCGAGGAGGTCGGGATCCCGCTCACTCCCGTCCGCCTCAAGTGCGCGCTGCTCGGCCTCGGCGTGCTCAAGGTCGCCCTGCACAAGGGCAAGGGCACGCCCCTTCCGGAGGAGTGGGCGGGGCTCGACGACCTTGAGCTGCGCTAGCGCATGCCCGAGCTGACGGTCGGCCCGGTCGAGGACATACCGCCGGGCGAGGTGAAGATCGTGCGCGCCGGCGAGCTCGCGATCGGCGTCTACAACTGTGACGGCGCCTTCTACGCGATCGAGGACCGCTGCTCGCACGACGACGGGCCGCTCTGCGAGGGCGATTTCGAGCCGGACGGCTGCGTCGCCATCTGCCCGCGCCACGGGGCGCGCTTCGACGTCCGTACGGGCCGGGCGCTGACGCTGCCCGCCTACCTGCCGGTGGACACGTTCGAGGTCCGGGTCGAGGACGGCCTCGTCCGCGTCGACGTTCCCTGAGCCCGACCCCGCCGGGCTACACTCTTTGCGATGGGGTGGAGAGAGGAGCGCGTCGCCCGGAACGAGACCCTCTTCCGGGAGGTCAACGAGCGCATCAAGCAGGTCAACGCCCCGCTGGCGACGGCCGAGGAGGCTGACTTCCTCTGCGAGTGCGGCGACCAGGAGTGCACCGAGCCGATCTCGCTCACTGTCGCCGAGTACGAGGCGGTGCGCCGCGAAGCGACCCACTTCGCCGTGTCCCCCGGTCACGTCTTTCCCGAGATCGAGGTCGTCGTCACCGAGACGGAGCGCTACACCGTCGTGGCGAAGGTCGACCCGGACGCCGCCGAAGCCGCGGAGGCGCGCGACCCCCGATCCTGATCCGAGTGCTCGACGACCGCGTCCGCGAGGTGCTCGCCCGGCTCGAGGCCGAGGGAGCCGTCCCGCCGACGTATCCGGTCGCGCCGACGACCGGCCGCTTCCTCTTCGGGCTCGTCGCCCCGCAGACCGCCTGCGAGGTGCTCGAGGTCGGGGCGGGCCGGGGCTACTCGACGCTCTGGCTCGCCGCCGGCGCCCGCCATCTCGGTGGGCGCGTCCTCTCCCTGGAGCGAGACGCCGAGACGGCCGAGGCGTGGCGGCGAAACGTCGCCGACGCCGGGCTCGAGGAGTGGGCGGAGCTCGTCGAGGGCGACGCCCTCGAGACGCTCGGATCGATCGAGGACGTCTTCGACGTCGTCTTCCTCGACGGTCGGAAGGACGAGTACGAGCGCTACTTCGCGCTCGCGCGGACGCGGGTGGATTCGGGCGGCCTCGTCGTCGCCGACAACGTCCTTTCCCACGAGGACGTCCTCGGCGCCTACAGCCGTGCTCGGCAGGCCGATGCCGCGCTCGTGAGCGTGACCGTGCCGCTCGACCGCGGCCTGGAGCTGACCACGGTCCTCGAGCCCTAGACCGGCGTGCGGTTCTCCTTCGTTCGTCCTGGGCGGATGCGTATCATGCTCCTACCACGGAAAGGAGGTGGTCCGATCTTGAGCAACGATTCTTCGGGCAGTGGAGGTAGTCGCAGGTAGGGGCGTGTCCCCGGGACCTACGGGGAATCGCCTAGCCAGCGTGGGGGACACCCAGCGCCCCTGCCGAATCCAGGCGAACTGCTGAACGGGGGGCCTTCGGGCCCCCCGTTTTTCGTGCCGCCGGGCCCATCAGGCGACGGCGCGGCGGATCTGCTCGTCGACGCCGATCGGCCGGATGCCGAAGGCCTCGTTCGCCGGCTCGGGCTCGCCGACGCTGTCGCCGTGGACGAGCATCTCGACGGCGCCTCGCGCGCCGCGGAGGGGCGGGAGGACCTGCCCCACCATCGCCCCCGCCCTGAGGAGGGCCGGCGGCATGGTGAAGGCGAGGCGGCGCTTGCCGAGCATCCGCCGGATCCGCTCGTGGAGCTCGAGCCACGTGAGGCGGTCGGGCCCGCAGAGGTCGAACGTTTGGCCGGTCGCTTCGGGCGTGGAGAGCGCCTTCGCGAAGAAGGCGGCGACGTCCTCTCCCCAGATGGGCTGCATGCGGTGCCGGCCGAGAACCGGCGTCACGGGCGAGAGCCGGACGATCAGGATCTGCTGCGGAAGCTGACCTCCCTCCTCCCCGAAGACGAACGCGGGCCGGAAGATCACGTGGTCGATGCCGGACTCGCGCACCGTCCGCTCCATCGCGATCTTGCCTGCGTAGTAGGGCGCCACGTCCACCGTCTGCTCGCTCGCGCCGAGCGCGCTCATGAGGACAATGCGCCCGACGCCCGCGTCCTTCGCCGCCGACACGAGCGTGCGCGTTCCCTCCATGGCGATCCGCTCGACCGCGTCCCGGCTCGCCCACGGGGGCGGGGAGACGAGGTGCACGAGCGCCTCGCAGCCTCCGACCGCGCGCCGCAGGCTCTCCGGGTCGGTCATGTCCCCTCCGACGATCTCGCAGCCCCAGGCCCGGAGCTGGTCCTGCCGCTCGGGCCGGCGCGCGAGGACGCGCACGGGACGCTCCTCCGCCCGCAGGGCGTGGACGACCTTGGTGCCCACGAAGCCGGTGCCGCCGGTGACGAGGATCATGTCGCCTCTTCGTTCGCAGGCTCCTCGCCGGCCGGTTCGAAGTTCTTCCAGTAGCGGCTCGGCGTCGGGCCGGACTGGCCCTGGTACTTGGAGCCGAGCGTGCCCGTGCCGTAGGGGCGCTCGGCCGGCTCGCTCAGCTGCACGAACGAGAGCTGCCCGATCTTCATCCCGTAGTAGATCGTGATCGGGAGCGTCGCCACGTTCGAGAGCTCGAGCGTCACGTGCCCGTCCCAGCCGGGGTCGATGAAGCCGGCCGTGGAGTGGATGAGGAGCCCGAGGCGCCCGAGGGAGCTCTTGCCCTCGAGCCGGGCGACCAGGTCGTCGGGCAGCACGACCCGCTCGAGCGTCGAGCCGAGCACGAACTCGCCCGGATGGAGGATGAACGGCTCGTCGGGCGCGACCGTGACGAGCTCGGTCAGGTCCTCCATCTCGCGCTTGACGTCGATGTACGGGTAGCGGGCGTTGTGGAAGACGCGGAAGAAGCGGTCGACGCGCACGTCCACGCTCGACGGCTGCAGGAGCTCCTCCTCGTACGGATGGATGCCGATCCGGCCCTCGCCGAGCAGGCGCCGGATCGTTCGGTCGGAGAGGACCATGGGAACCGCCAATCTATAAGCTCCGGGAGTGGCGACGACAAGGACGATCGAGATCAGGACCGAGGTGCCCGGCCCCCGCAGCCGGGCGATCCTCGAGCGCAAGGAGCGGGTTGTCGCCGAGCCGCTCTCCATCTACCTCCCGCTCGTCGTCGCCGAGGCGCGGGGCGCCACGCTCACGGACGTCGACGGGAACGTCTTCATCGACTTCACGGGCGGCGTCGGGTGCATGAACGTCGGGCACTCGCACCCGCGGGTGGTCGAGGCGATCCGGGAGCAGGCGGAGCGTTTCTCGCACACCGACTTCACCGTCATCCCCTACGAGAACTACGTTGCCCTCGCGGAGCGGCTGACCGAGCTGGCCCCGATCGGAGGCGAGCTCAGGGCGGCCTTCTTCAACTCCGGCGCCGAGGCCGTCGAGAACGCGGTCAAGTTCGCGCGCGCCTACACGAAGCGTCCGGCCGTCGTCGGCTTCGAGGGCGGCTTCCACGGACGCACGCTCCTCGCGCTCACGCTCACGTCGAAGACGCACCCGTACAAGGCGGGGCTCGGGCCGTTCGCGCCCGAGGTCTACCGCGTCCCCTTCGACGACCTCGACGCGCTCGAGTACGCGTTCAAGGCGCGCGTCGCGGCCGAGGAGGTGGCGGCGATCGTGCTCGAGCCCGTGCAGGGCGAGAGCGGGTTCGTCGTGCCCACCCGGGAGTTCATGGAGGGGCTGCGGCGCATCTGCGACGAGCACGGGATCGTCCTGGTCGCCGACGAGGTGCAGACCGGCTTCTGTCGTACCGGTCGCATGTTCGCCATGGAGCACTTCGGCGTCGAGCCGGACCTGATGGCGGTCGCCAAGTCGATCGGCGCGGGCCTCCCGCTCTCCGGGGTCATCGGTCGCGCCGAGATCATGGACGCGCCCGGCGACAGCGCCGTCGGCGGCACCTACGTCGGCAATCCGATCGCGATCGCCGCCGCCCACGCCGTCCTCGACGTCATCGCGGAGGACGGGCTCGCCGAGCGCGCGGAGGCGATCGGGGAGACCATCCGGCCGCGCATGGAGAGCTGGCGCGACCGCTACGACGTCGTCGCCGAGGTGCGCGGCCTGGGCGCGATGCTGGCGATCGCGCTCGAGCGCGGCGGCACGCCCGACGCCGACCTCGCCACGGCGGTCGCCGAGGCGGCGGCGCGCCGGGGGCTCCTCCTCCTCAAGGCAGGTATCAACGGGAACTGCATCCGCGTGCTCGTCCCGCTGGCGGTGACGGACGCCGAGCTCGACGAGGCTCTTGCCGCTTGGGAGGAGGCGCTGCAGGAAGCGCTGCCGTAGCCCGCGGCGCGCTGCGGCCGGGAAGTACGGGGCAGTGAAGGTCGGAGACACGATCGCCGACCGCTACGAGCTCGAGGAGCTCCTGGGCGAAGGCGGCATGTCGAGCGTCTACCGGGCGCGCGACCGGGTGCTCGAGCGAAGCGTCGCGATCAAGGTCCTGCACGAGCATTTCTCGCTCGACCCCGAGTACGTCGAGCGCTTCCGGCGAGAGGCGCGCGCGATCGCGCGGCTCGCCCACCCGAACATCGTCACCGTGATCGACCGCGGCGAGTGGGAGGGGCGGCAGTACATCGTCTTCGAGCACGTCGCCGGCGAGGACCTGAAGTCGATGATCGAGCGGGAGGGGCCCCTGCCCGTCGAGCGGGCCCTCGCGCTCGCGCACCAGGTGGCCCGCGCGATCGCGTTCGCGCACGAGCTCGACGTGGTCCACCGGGACGTGAAGCCCCACAACGTCCTCCTCGACGACGGGACGACGGCGAAGGTGACGGACTTCGGCATCGCGCGGACGATCGGCGTCGAGGACGGGCTGACGCAGACCGGCACGGTGCTCGGCACCGGCCACTACATCTCGCCCGAGCAGGCGAGCGGCCAGCGGGCCGACGAGCGCTCCGACCAGTACTCGGTGGGCGTCCTCTTCTACGAGCTGCTCACGGGCGAGGTTCCCTACGGCGGCTCGAGCCTGATGGCCGTCGCGCTCCGGCACGTGAACGACCCGGTCCCGAGCGTCCGCCGCCGCCGGCCGGACGTGCCCGAGCGGGTCGACGCGATCGTCGCGCGGGCGATGGCGAAGGAACCGGGTGACCGCTTCCCCTCGATGGAGTCGATGGTCGCGGCCCTCGAGGCCGCGCTCGCGGAGGTCGCCGCCGCGCCGGGCGGGGACGACACGGGCGTGCTCGCAGCCCCGTCGGCGGGCGCCCCCCAGCGCACGCGGGCGCTGCCGGCCCAGGCGCCGGCGCCTCTCGCCGGGCGGCGCCGCCGCAGCGGACGCTCCCCGCTCGCCGCGCTCGCCGTCCTCGTCTTCCTCGGGGCCGCGCTCGCGGGCGGGTTCCTCGCCGTCGAGTCCGCGCGCGACGGAGGCCTCCCGAGCCCCGGCGGGCTCTTCGACGGCGGGAACGGCGGCGACGGCGGCGGCGAGGCGCGCGTCGCCCTCGAGGCGATCTCCGACTTCGATCCGGAGGGCGACGACACCGAGCACCCCGAGGACGTTCCGCTCGCCACCGACGGCGACCCGTCCACCTTCTGGCGCACCGAGACGTACCAGAGCTTCCCGAAGCCGGGAGTCGGGATCGTCCTCGACGCCGGCGAGCCGGTCGAGCTCGGCCGCCTCGCCCTCGTCAGCGACGCCCCGGGCTTCACTCTCCTCGTCAGGGCCGGCGACTCGCCCGAGGGGCCCTTCGAGGACGTCTCCGAGGAGCTCGAGGCGGGCGAGCGTACCGAGCTCGAGCTCGACACGGGCGGCCGGGAGCTCCGCTACTACCTGCTCTGGATCACGGAGCCGAACACCCGCGCGCACGTCAACGAGGTGCGCGGCTTCGCCCGCGGCTAGTAGACGAGCCGGGAGCGGCGCTCCTCCCGCGCGAGGGCGAGCTCGATCAGGCGGTCGAGGAGCTCGGGGTAGGGGACGCCCGAAGCCTCGAAGAGGCGCGCGTAGACGCTCGTCGAGGTGAAGCCCGGGATCGTGTTGATCTCGTTCACGACGGCCTCGCCGTCCTCGCGGAGGAAGAAGTCCACCCGCGCCATCCCCTCGCATTCGGTGGCGGTGAAGGCCCGGACGGCCAGCGCCTGGACGCGCGCGGCGACCTCGGTGGGGAGCGGGGCCGGGATGACGATGTCCGAGCCTCCCTCCTCGTACTTGGCGCCGTAGTCGTACCACTCGGCGCTGCGCGGGACGATCTCGCCGACGACGGAGGCCACGGGCGGCGAGTCGACGTTGCCGAGGACGCCGCATTCGACCTCGCGGCCGGCGACGAACTCCTCGACGAGCACCTTCTCGTCGTGCCGGCGCGCCAGCTCGACGGCCGCGGCAAGCTCGTCCTCCCCGTGCACCTTGCTGATCCCGACGGAGGAGCCGAGCCGCGCGGGCTTGACGAAGACCGGGTAGCCGAACGGGTGCACGATCGGGTCGCCGAGACGGAGGGCGGCGTGCCGCGCGACGGGGATCCCGTGGTCGCGGAGCACGGCCTTGCAGAGGTCCTTGTCCATGCAGAGCGCCGAAGCGGCGACGCCGGCCCCGACATAGGGGACGCCCGCAAGCTCCAGGAGGCCCTGCACGGTGCCGTCCTCGCCGAACGGACCGTGGAGGACGGGCAGGACGACGTCGACGCCCGCGAGCGGCGCGGGCGGCTCGGCCTCCGTCGGGATCGGGAGCGTCTCGCGCGGACCCGGGCCGAGAGCCTCCTGCCGTGCTCGCGGGAGTTGCCAGCGGCCCTCGCGGTCGATCTCGAGAGCCGAGATCTCGTACCGCTCCGGGTCGAGCGCCTCGAGGACGGAGCGACCGGAGCCGAGCGAGATCTCGTGCTCGCTCGAGCGGCCCCCCATGAGCACGGCTACGCGGAGTCGCGCGATCGCCCCGACCTCAGGGTTGAAGGCGGGCGACCGTGATCGCCACCTCGGAACCTCTGGGCGCCTGCGTGTTGCCCACTGGATCCTGGTCGATGACGAGGCCGTCCTGCTCCGGGTCGGTGACGTCCTCCCGGAACGTCACGACCCTGAACCCGGCGTCCCTGAGGATCTGACGCGCATCCCCTTCCGTCTCGCCGAGGACATCGGGGACGGTCACGTTCTCGGGACCGGTCGAGACGGTGATCTGCACCGTCGAGCCTCTGGGGGCCTCCGAGCCCGCGGGCGGGCTCTGCGCCGAGACGAGCCCCTCGGGGGTCGTGTCCGACGCCGCCTGGATCACGCTCACCTCGAAGTCGGCGTCCTCGAGCGCGGCGGTCGCGTTCTCCTGGGTCTGGCCGACCACGTTCGGCACGGTCACCTGCTCGACGCCGCGGGAGACGCGCAGGAGGATCTCGGTGCCCTCCTCGACCTCCGTGTTCGGCCTCGGGTTCTGCGAGTTGACGACGCCGGGCGGTCGCTCCGAGAAGACCTCGGTCCGCCGCCACGTCAGGCCGGCGTCCTCGAGCACCTCGGTCGCTTCCTCGAACTGGAGCCCCACCACCCTCGGGACGACGACGATCCTCGGCCCCGTCGAGACGACGATCGTGACCGTGTCGCCGCGAGAGATCCGGCTGCCCCCCGGCGGCGTCTGCTCGATGACGATCCCCTGCGCCACGTCCGCGCTGGGACGCTCGTCCACCTCGGCCTGCAGCTCGGCCGCCTCGATGCGCTCGACCGCGAGCTCCCGCTCGAGCCCGACGACGTTCGGGACTGCGACGGGCGCTGATGCGTCGAGCTGGTCCTGGATCTGGTCGTACACCCACCAGCCCGCGATCACCGCGCCCGCGAGCAGCAGGAGCACGAGCAGCCACGGGAGCCAGCGGCGCCGCCTGCGCGGCGGCTCGTCGTACGGCATCGCCGGCGGGTAGACCGGGCGGCGGGGCGGCGTCTGCGTCGGCGGCGGGACGACCCGCGTCGGCCCGTCGGACGAGAGCACCTCCGTCCTCTCGCCCGAGGCCGGCACCGCGAGGAGGGCCGTCGCGGCGGTCGCCGTGGCGTGCGAGATCGGCAGGCCGGCCTCGACGCGCTCGAGGTCCTCGACGAACTCCTCGGCGCTCTGGTAGCGGTCCTCCGGTTGCTTCGAGAGCGAGCGCAGGACGACCTTGTCCAGCTCCGGGGGTACCTCGGCACGCAGGGCCGAGGGCGGCTTCGGGAGCTCGTTGACGTGCTTCATGGCGATCTCGATCGCCGAGTCGCCCGTGAACGGGACCTTGCCGGTGAGCATCTCGTAGAGCACGACGCCGGCCGAGTAGAGATCGGACGCCGCGGTCACCGGGGCGCCGCGGGCCTGCTCCGGCGAGAGGTACTGCGCCGTCCCCATGATCGAGCCGGCCTCCGTCATCTGCGAGGCGCCGTGGCGGGCGATGCCGAAGTCGGTCACCTTCAGGCGCGGCTCGTCGGCCTTGAGCCGCTGGTCGGCCGAGACGAGGACGTTGTGCGGCTTTATGTCACGGTGGATGATCCCGTGCCGGTGCGCGAAGCGGAGCGCCTCGAGGAGCTGCTTGGCGAATCCGATCGCGGTGTCCACCGGCAGCGCGCCCTGCGTGAGGATGAGCTCCTTGAGGCTGCGCCCCTCGATCACCTCCATGGCGATGTAGTACGTCCCCTCGGCCTCCCCGCGGTCGTAGATGGAGACGATGTTGGGGTGCGAGAGGCCGGCCGCGGACTTCGCCTCGCGGCGGAAGCGCTCGATGAAGAGGTCGTCGTTGGCGTAGCGGTCGTTGAGGATCTTGATCGCGACGCGGCGCCCCAGATCCTCGTCCTCGGCAAGGTAGACGTTGGCCATGCCGCCCGATCCGAGCTTGCGGAGGATGCGGTAGCGGCCGTCGAAGAGGGTGTTGATCAGGGTGTCGAAGACGCCGCCCATCGAGGACCTCCGACAGAGACTAGATGCTCGCTCGTCGATTGGGGTGCGGGTGCGGAGGCCGCCCGCCGCACGCTCCCGAGTCGCCGAGCGTGCATCTACGGACTGCTCCCGAGTAGGGCTTCCATGATCGAGCGCGCGATCGGAGCGGAGAGAGCGCCTCCCGTGCCCGACTGCTCGGCGAGCACGACGGCGACCGCGACCTGCGGGTCGTCGGCCGGTGCGAACGCGATGAACCAGACGTCGTTGCGGCCGGCCCTGCCCGTCTCGGCGGTACCCGTCTTCCCGGCGACGGACACGCCGGGAATCTGCGCCGCGGTACCGGTGCCCGACTCCACGACGCGCGTCATCATGGCCGTCAGCTCGGCTGCCGTCCCGGGCTCGATCGCGGTCTTCCACTCGCGCGGCTCGCCCCGCTCGATCACGTCGCCGCCCGGGGAGACGATCCGCTGAACGAGCGTGGGCTCCATGACGACGCCGTCGTTGGCGATGCCGGCGACGACGAGCGCCATCTGCAGCGGCGTCACGACCAGCCGCTCCTGGCCGAAGGCGAGGCGGCCGGCGTCGGCCTGGTTGGGGTCGCCCGGCTTGAAGAGGCGCCCGTTTCGGTAGAGGCCGCTGATCAGCACCTCGTCCGAAGGCAGCTCGATCGGCGGGCGGTCGTAGAAGCCGAATCGCTCCGCATAGTCGAGGATGACGCCCGCCCCGAGCTCCTTGCCGATGTTGCAGAAGACCGAGTTGATCGAGTTCTCCATGGCCTGCTCGAATGTCACGCGCCCGTAGCCGCGCGGCGCGCCCTGGTCGGAGTAGTTGAAGACGCGCTGACCGTAGAGCTCGCAGTAGCCCGGGTCGTCGAACTGGCTGTCCGTCCGGAAGGCGTTCGTGTCGAGGGCGGCCGCCGCCGTCACGACCTTGAAGGTCGAGCCGGGGACGAAGCGTCCGGCGGTCGCGCGGTTGAGGAGCGGTGAGGGGGGCTCGCACGGCGCCTGGATCCTCTCGATCTGCCCGAAGCGCCCCTCGACGAGGTTCGGCGGGAACGACGGCGACGAGGCGAGGACGAGGACGCGCCCGGTGTCGGGCTCGATCGCCGCGGCCGCCCCGCAGCGGCCCGCGAGGCCTTCCATGGCGGCGCGCTGCCCGCTCAGGTCGAGGGTCGTGACGACGTCGTTGCCCTGTCGCTCGAGCCCGCGCAGGCGATCGAGGGTCGTGTCGATGATCGTCGTCAGGTTCGCGTTCGACCCGGTCAGGTAGTCGTTCAGGGACTGCTCGAGCCCGGTGCGGGAGCGCGCGATCGTCGAGTAGCCGACCGCGTGCGCGGTGAGCGCCCCCTCGGGGTAGCGGCGGAGCCACCAGACCCGCCCGTCCTCGAGCTCGCGCTTGCGGTTGCGGGCGAGGATCGTCTCGCCGTCGGAGGCAGTGATCAGCCCCCGCCGCACCTCGAGCTCGCGGACGACGAGCTGCGGGTTTCCCTGCCGCGCCTCAAGCTCGGGCGCCCGCCAGAGCCAGTACGTCGCGGTCGCGATCAGCGCCGCGAAGAGGAAGCAGAAGACGTAGAAGAGCCGCTGGATCTGGACGTTCACGTGCCGCTCCTCTCCGTCCCCGCCCGATCGGAGACCATGAGCAGGAGCGCGAGCACGACGAAGTTGGCGACGATGCTCGATCCGCCGTAGGAGACGAAGGGGAGCGTGATCCCGGTCAGCGGGATCAGGCCGCTGACGCCGCCGATGATGATGAACGCCTGGATGGCGACGGCGGCGGTGAGGCCGGCGGCGAGGAGCTTCGAGAAGCCGTCGTCGGCGAGCATGGCGATCCGGAAGCCCCGGTAGGCGAAGACGAGGTAGAGGAGGATGACCGCCGCAGCGCCCGCGAGCCCCAGCTCGTGCGCGACCGCCGAGTAGATGAAGTCCGTCTCCAGGAACGGGATATAGGTCTCCCCCTCGGGCGTCAGGAGGACCCCGCGGCCGAGCCCCGAGCCGAAGATGCCGCCGCTCGAGATCGCGTACAGCGACTGGGCGAGCTGGTAGGTCGTGCCCTCCGGGTCGCTCCAGGGGTCGATCCAGCCCTCGACCCGCGTCTGCACGTGCGGGATCACCTGGTAGAGCGCGTAGGCGCCGAGCAGGAAGAGCCCCAGGCCGACGGCCACGAACGACCAGCGCGCGGTCGCCGTGTAGAGCATGACGAGGAAGATGGCGAAGTAGAGGAGCGCGCCGCCGAGGTCGCGCGTCTGGAAGAGGACGAGCATGGCGCCGCCCCAGATGAGGAGGAGCGGCCCGAGGTGCTTGGGAGAGGGCAGCCGGCCCGCGCCGGTGCCGTACGAGAGCATCTCCCGGTTGTCACGAAGATAGCCGGCGAGGAAGACGACGATCAGCACCTTGGCGATCTCGCCGGGCTGGAAGAAGACGGGCCCGAGCTCGACCCAGAGGGTGGCGCCGTTCACCGTCCGCCCGATGAACGGAAGCGCCGGCAGGACGAGGAGGCCGATGGCCGTGAGCCCGAGCAGGTACTTGACGTTGTCGAGCGCGCGGTAGTCGCGCAGGAAGAGGACGAGGGCCGAGAAGGCGGCGACGCCGATGACGACCCAGAAGCCCTGCCGGAACGCGAGATCGGGCTCGATGCGGTAGATCTCCGTGAGGCCGATCGCGCAGAGCAGCCCGCCGAGCGGCAGGAGGTACGGGTCGGCGTTCGGGAGCCGGAGGCGGAGGACGACGTGCGCGACGACGAAGAGGCCGACGAAGAACGCGGCGTACGAGAGCGAGGCCGTCGAGACGACCTCCTGCCTGGCCATGTACACCGCCGCGAAGCCGGCCGCCGTCAGGAGGCCGACGAGGACGAGATTCGCGAGCTCGCGGCCGCGGACGCTCATGGCCCCGGGACGATCAGGGGAGCGCCTCCGCCTCGTAGAGCTCCACACTGGCGCGCGCCCGCTCGTAGGAGAGGAGCTGGTGGCCGAAGAGCTCCGCGCGCTCGTCCGCCGAGAGCTGCGAAGCCTGCACCGGGCTCACGTAGCGCTCACGGTAGAGGCCGACGCCGTCGCGGAGGTCATAGGGGATTCCCTGGTAGACGGTGACGTAGCCGTCCTCGCCCGCGCCGACGAAGTAGGCTCGTGAGAGGCCGTACAGCGCGCCGCCGAGCACGAGCGCGACGAAGCCTACAGCGAGGAGCGCCCAGAGGATGCGGCGCCCCCAGCGCGGCCCGGTGCGGCGCGGCCGCGGCCGCCAGGCGGGCTCCGGGATCTGCTCCGGCTCCGCCTCGGGCTCGGCTCCCGCCGGGGCGGGCGCCGTCGCAACCGCAGTCGCCACCGGGCTCAGGTCGGTGAGGGTGTCCTCGTCCTCGACGGCTTCCTCGTCCGTCCGCGCGCCGGGAGCGACGAGCGTCTCCTCGGCATCCGCGCCGGCCTCGAGGCGGAAGAGGACGACCGTGATGTTGTCCTCGCCGCCGCCCTTGTTCGCCGCACGCAGGAGCGCGAGCGCTGCGTCGTCGAGGGTCGACGCCTCCTCGACCGTTCGCAGGATCGCCTCGTCGGGAACCATCGTCGTGAGCCCGTCGGAGCAGAGGAGGAACAGATCGCCGGCGGCAGCTTCGACGGAGAGCGTGTCCACGTCCACGTCCGGGTCGGTCCCGAGTGCGCGCGTGATCACCGATCGCTGCGGATGAGCCTCAGCCTCCTCCTGGGTCAGGCGGCCGCCGCGCATCAGGTCGGCCACGAGCGAGTGGTCGTCCGTGAGCTGCTCGAGCCGGCCTTCGCGGATGCGGTAGGCGCGCGAGTCGCCGACGTGGCCGATGGTGACGCCGTCGGCGCCGACGAGTGCCGCGGTGATCGTCGTCCCCATCCCGGACGCCTCCGAGTCGCTCCGCGCCCGCTCGTAGATCCTCCTGTTCGCCTCCTGGATGATCGCGCGGACGCGCGCCTCCGGTCCCTCGGAGTCGGCCTCGTGGTACTCCCGGAAGGCGGCTGCCGCGAGGCGGGAGGCGACCTCCCCCGCCTGGGCGCCGCCCATCCCGTCGGCGACGGCGAAGAGCGGCGGGTCGATCACGAAGCTGTCCTCGTTGCGGCGCCGCACGCGCCCCGGGTCGGTCCTGCCGGCGCTGTCCCCGAGCCTCATCGCTCGAACCGGAGCTCCGTGTCGCCGATCTGGACGACGTCCCCCTCGTGTAGCCGGAGGCGACCGTCGACCCGCTCCCCGTTCACGTACGTTCCGTTTGTCGAGCCGAGGTCGAGGAGCCACGTCCCGTCGAGGCCGCTCTCGACGCGGGCGTGGTGGCTCGAGGCGTACTCGTCTCCGTCGAGGGCGACGGCATTGTCGGGTGCCCGCCCGAAGGTCATCGGCACCGGGCCCGCCTCGAACGCCGTCCCCGGGGCGATCGTCGGTGAGCGCGTGACGACGAGCCGGCCCGGAACCACGCCGGCGTGCGCGTGCGCCTGGGCGACCTGGGCCGGGGCCATGACGAAGCTCTCCTGCGAGACGGTCGGCAGCCCGCGTGCCGCCGAGCGGACTACGCGCCAGACGAAGAAGTAGAGGAGCACGATGAACGCCGCCTGCAGCGCGATCAGGAGCGGCTCGACCGAGACCGTCAGAAGATCACCAGCCCCGCTCGAAGCGGAGCTCGGTTGTGCCCAGGAGAATCGAGTCGTCCGCCTCGAGCCTCGTCCGCTCCACGCGCTTGCCGTTGACGACGACGCCGTTCGTGGAGCCGAGGTCGACGATCCAGTAGCCGCCGTCCTCGTGCCGGACCTCGGCGTGCCGGCGGGAGACGTTGGGGTCGCCCAGCGTGACGTCGCAGTCCCGCGAGCGCCCGATGACGGTGAGCTCGCCCAGCTCGTGCCGGTCGCCCCCGCCGCTGAGCGCGGCCGGGGCGCGGGCGAGGTCGTGCTCGGCGGCCTCCTCCGGGGAGACGGAAGCCGTGCTCGCGGCCGGCGGGCGGTAGACGCGCGTCGCGCCCGGCGCATCCTGGTGGGCGACGCCCGGCGGGGCCTCGGCCGGAGCCCGCTCGGGCTGGACCATCCGGGTCGCGATCCCGAACTCGCCGACGTGCAGGTCCTCGTCCTCCTCGACGAGGACGCGCGGCGTCGAGAGGAGCGCGTAGCCCTCCCGGCGGGCGTGCTCGGAGAGGTAGTCGCCGAGCTCGGTGAGGAGCGACGCCTCGTAGCTGGCGAACTGGTCGCGGTCGCCGGGCGAGAGGTAGAGCGTGTACTCGTTCGGCACGTAGACACGCGAGACCGAGACGGTCTTCGCCTCGTCCATCTCCTTGGCGAGCTTGCGCGCGAGCTCGACCGGCTGGACGTGCGTGCGGAAGGCGCGCCCGAAGACGCCCTCCACGATCGACTCGATCCGGTGCTCGATGCTCCGCAGGACGCTCATTGGACGGACACCATTGTGCCCGCCGGAGACTCTAGCGACGCACCCGAGCGAGCGGGTACGCGAGCGCACCGGTCGCAGCCCAGACCGTCGGGACCGCGACGCCGGCTGCGACGGAGGCCCCTCCGAAGGCCGTCGGGCCCAGCACGAGGGCCGCGAGGAAGGCGGTGCCCCAGGCGGCGACGCCCCAGAGCCCGCGCTCACGCGCGGCCGGCGCCGCGACAGCTGCGAGCGCGAGGACGAGGGCCGCGACGAGCGAGGTCGGGTGGGCGGCGAGCACGGAGAGGACGGCGTCCACGGCCTCGGCGGGCCGTTCCCGGCCCGCGAGGCCGCGTGCCTCCGCGGGCGCCTCTCCCGTGAGCGGCAGCACTCGGCCGGCGGCGGCCGCGACCGCCACCGCCGCGAGGCCTGCGGCCCCTGCGACGGCGCCGCGGCGAAGCGGCCCCCGGGCGGCGAGGGCGACGATAGCCACGAGCGGGAGGGCGTGAGCGAGGGCCAGGAGCGGTCCGGCGAGGAAGAGCAGCCCCGCGCGCGCGTCGCGGGCGAAGAGGAGGAACCAGAGCGAGGCGGTGACGAGGTAGACGGCCGCCAGCCCCAGGGCGACGTTCCCGAGCGGGAGGACGGGCACGGCGAGCGCGGCGGCGAGCCCGGCCGGCGGGGAGACGACCGCGGCGCCCGCTGCGAGCGCGCCGAGCAGCAAGGGCCAGCCGGCCGGGAAGAAGGGGAAGAGGAGCGCGGAGCCGGCCGCGAGCACGGCTGCCAGCGCGGCGTGCGGCGCCCGCTCCCTGAGCGTCGCGGGCGACGTCGCGGCCCGCCGGCGCTCAAGGCGCTCCCGCCCCGCCGTCCGGAGGAGGCCGGCCGCCTGCTTCGCGGACGGCCGCTTGCGCGGCTCGACGGCGAGCATGCGGTCGACGGTCCGGGTGACGCTGCGCGGCAGGTCGGGCCGCAGCTCGGCGAGCGGTCGGGCGCCCTCCTCGACCCGACGGGCGGTCTCGAGCGGCGACGCCGACCAGAAGGGGTGCCGCCCGGCCAGCGCCTCCCAGAGGAGGACGCCCGCCGACCAGACGTCGGCGGCGCCCGTCGCCTCCTCGCCGGCGAGGCGCTCCGGCGCGATGTACGCCAGCGTGCCGGGAACGTCGCCGGCGGCGGTGAGCGTGTCGGCCTGGTCGATCTGCGCGAGGCCGAAGTCGAGCAGGCGCACGGACACCTCGTCGCCCTCCTCGAGCATGATGTTCGCGGGCTTGACGTCCCGGTGGACGATCTTCTGCCCGTGTGCGTGTCCGAGAGCCTCCAGCACCTGCGCGGCGGTCTCGAGGGCGCTCGCGTCGTCGAGGGCCCCGGCGCGGAGGGCGTCACGCAGCGTCTGCCCGGGAACGTAGGGGTAGGCCACGTAGACGTGCCCCTCGTCCCGCGCGAGGGCGAGCGCGCGCAGGCAGCGGGGATGGCGCAGGCGCGTCGCGGCCTCGACCTCGCGCTCAGCCCGCTGGCCCGCCTTCCCCTCGCGCGCGACCACCTTGAGCGCCACCTCCCGCGCGGCGTGCTCGTCGCGGGCGAGCCAGACCGAGCCCGAGCCGCCGCTGCCCAGCGGCCGGAGCGGGCGGTAGCGGCCGAGGACCAGGTGGCCGGAGTCGAGTGCGAGCGCGTGCTGCACGGGCACGGCCGCACTTGGCCTTCGGTCGGGAAACTCCTGCAAAGTCCGGTACCGCTGGTAGACTCGGCCACCTTCGAACCCCCGGACCGGGCCTGTGCTGGACCGCCAGAGAGCCGAGAAGCAGACGGACATCGACTTCGACTTCTTCGACGAATCGCCGACCGTCGACGGAGTTCGCAAGGGGGACGGCAAGCCGAAGCGCCGGCGCAAGCTGCCGCAGCGCCCGCCCGCGCCTCCGGGCGGCCCCCGCCTCTACCGGCTCGGACTCCTCGTCGCCGGCGCGATCGTGCTCGCCGCCATCCTCATCGTTGCCGTCGTCAACTGCCGCGGCGACCGCGCGAAGGCTGAGTACGTCGACTACATCGACTCGGTCACGGTGGTCGCCACCGAGTCCCAGCAGCTCGGCGTGCAGCTCAACGACCGGCTGACCACGCCGGGGATCGCCATCGAGGCGCTCCGCGGAGACATCGAGGGCCTCCGCGACCAGCAGGGCCAGATCCTGCGCTCCACTCGCGAGCTGACGCCGCCCGGGCCGCTCCTCGAGCAGCACGAGAGCCTCATCGACACGATGCAGTTCCGGGTCAACGGCCTCGACGGGATCGCCCGCGGGCTCGCCCAGGTTGCGCAGACGACCGACGCGGACGAGTCGGGCGAGCTCCTGGCCAGGCAGTCCCAGCGCCTCGTTGCGAGCGACGTCGTCTTCGCGGACGCCTTCGCCGCGCCCGCCCAGACGATCCTCGAGCAGCAGGACGTCACCGACGTGTCCGTGCCCGAGTCCGTGTTCGTCCAGAACGTCGAGCTCGGGAGCCCCTCGCTGTGGACGCAGATCGTCCAGCGGCTGACGCAGAGCCCGGAGGCGGGCGGCCTGCACGGGAACGGCATCGCCGGAGTTCGCGTCCAGCCGGGCGGCGAGCAGCTCACCGCCGGGGAGGACAACACCGTCGCGGCGAGCGACAGCCTTGCGTTCCAGGTTCTCATCGAGAACTCGGGCGACTTCCAGGAGACCCAGGTGCCGGTCACGCTCGTGATCCAGCAGGACCCGGTCATCCGCAAGCGCCAGGTGGTCGACGTCATCAACCCGGGCGAGACGAAGACCGTGACCTTCCGCGATCTCGGGAACGTCACGTTCTCGACCCGCACAACGCTGAAGATCACCGTCGAGCCGGTCTCGGGCGAGCAGAACGTGCGCAACAACACGGCCGAGTACGCCGTCATCTTCACGCTCCAGTAGGGATAGTCTTGGCGCCATGTCGGATCTCTCCGACGCCGCCTTCTGGGTCGCGGTCGGCGCCGCGCTCGCCGCGGTCGTCGCGCTCGGCCTCTCCGCCGCCTTCTACCTGAAGCTCAGGGCGGTGCGGAGGGCGCAGCGCGTGCTCCTCGGCACCGCGAAGGACGACCTCGTCAACTTCGCCGTCTCGCTCCAGACCCGCATCGACGACCTCCACCGAGCGGTCGACGAGGTGGCCGCGGGCCTCTCGCGCATCGACAAGCGGGTGGACGGCACGCTCTCCCACGTCGCACTCGTCCGCTACGACGCCTACGAAGGCGCCGGCGGGCACCAGTCGGCCTCGCTCGCCTTCCTCGACGCCGCCCGCTCGGGGGTCGTCATGAGCGCGATCCAGGGGCGCGACTACGCGCGCATCTACGTGAAGCAGCTCGATCGCGGCCGGGCCCCGGTCGCCCTCTCGCCGGAGGAGCAGGAGGCCGTCGATCGGGCGATGGCCCAGGCGTAGGACGCAGTCCCGGGCCCAGGAGGTGAAACCGGAACCCATGACGTACGAGAAGGCAGAGATCCGCCCCCTGAGGCCGGACGACGAGCCGCTCCTCTTCGGGCTCGCCAGCCTCGACCGCGGCGCCGACGCCCGCACCCTCGGCGTGCTCGAGCGCGAGACGGTCTTCGTCGCCGAGCTCGCCGGCGATCCCGCCGGCTACGTGGCGCTCGAGCGGGCCGGCGAGGCCATGCGCGTCGACCAGCTCTTCGTCAGCCCGGAGCACGAGGCCCAGGGCGTCGGGCGGCAGCTCCTCGAGTTCGCGGAGGGCTTCGCCATCTCCGAGGGAGCGGCCACGCTCCAGGTCGTCGTCGCCGCGGGCGACCGGCGCGCGACGGCCTTCTACCGCGGCCGCGGCTTCGTCCCGGCCGGAGAGGACCTGCTCGAGCTCGTCCTCCCGCGTTCGTAAGGGCTCCCCGCTCGTCTACGATTTGCCGCGGGATGCAGGTTCTCGTGCTGAACGCGAGCTACGAGCCGCTCAACGTCTGCTCCGTGCGGCGTGCCCACGTGCTTGTCTTCAAGGGCAAGGCCGAGGTGCTCGAGGAGCTGACGCAGCCGCTCCGCTCGGCCTCGACCTCGTTCCCCTGGCCGCACGTCATCCGGCTCCTCAACTACGTCCGCGTGCCGCGGGCGATCAAGCGGAAGATCTCGCGCAAGGCCCTCTTCGCGCGCGACGGCCACGAGTGCGTCTACTGCGGCTCGCGCGGGAGGCTCACGCTCGACCACGTCGTCCCCCGCTCCCGCGGCGGCGACTCCGTTTGGGAGAACGTCGTCACCTCGTGCGCCCCGTGCAACCTGCGCAAGGGCAACCGCCTGCTCGAGGAGGTGGAGATGCGCATGCGCGTGACGCCCCGGCCGCCGACGCCGGGCCTCTTCGTCACCCTGGCCGCGCCCAGGATTCCGGACGGCTGGCAGCCGTACCTGGCCGCGTTCGCCTGACGCGGGCCACGACGGCCGCCGCCTGCTGTACACTCGGACAAGTTCACGAGGCGACGAGGCCTCGGGCGGACGTTCCGCCCGGGGCTCTTTGCATTTAAAGGAGGGAGCGATGGCTCAGGTGGAGGAGCGAGGTAGGGCGAAGAGCGAGCTCGAGGCGCGTCAGCAGGTGATCCGCGAGGTGAACGAGCGCGGCGTCAAGTTCGTGCACCTCTGGTTCACGGACATCGAGGGGCACCTGAAGAGCTTCTCGATCACGCCGGCGGAGCTCGAGGGCGCCCTCGACGATGGCATGGGCTTCGACGGCTCGTCGATCACCGGCTTCAACGCGATCGAGGAGTCGGACATGGTTGCGATCCCCGACCCCGAGACCTTCCGGGTCATGCCCAACGGCGGGATCACGACCGCGCGCATGATCTGCGACGTCGTCACGCCCGACGGAGAGCCGTACGACGGCGACCCGCGCTTCGTGCTCCGGCGGGCCGTCGACCGGATGCGCTCGCTCGGCTTCGACACCTTCAACGTCGGGCCGGAGCTCGAGTACTTCCTCTTCAAGGACGACAAGGGCACCGAGACGCTCGACGAGGGCGGCTACTTCGCCATGACGGCGCTCGACGCAGCCTGGGAGCTGCGGAACGAGACGATCAAGGCCCTCGAGGACATGGGCATCCCGATCGAGTACGTCCACCACGAGGTCGGGCCGTCGCAGCACGAGATCGACATGCGCTACGCACCGGCGCTCGAGATGGCCGACCACACGATGACCTACCGGCTCATCGTCAAGGAGCTCGCCAAGAAGGCTGGCTACCACGCCACGTTCATGCCGAAGCCCCTCTTCGGCGAGAACGGCTCGGGCATGCACACGCACCAGTCGCTCTTCGCGGAAGGCAGCAACGCCTTCTTCGACGCCGACGACGAGTGGCACCTGTCCGAGGCGGGCAAGGCGTTCATTGCGGGCCAGCTCCGCCACGCGCGGGAGATCTCGGCGATCTTCGCCCAGTGGGTCAACTCCTACAAGCGGCTCGTGCCCGGCTACGAGGCGCCGGTCTACGTGGCCTGGTCGCGCCGCAACCGCTCCGCGCTCATCCGGATCCCGCTCTACAAGCCGGGGAACGAGCAGGCCACGCGGGCGGAGATCCGCTGCCCCGATCCGGCCTGCAACCCGTACCTGACGTTCGCGGCGCTCCTCCACGCCGGCCTCGAGGGAATCGAGCGCGGCTACGAGCTGCCCGAGCCGATGGAGAAGAACCTCTACACGCTGACGCCGGAGGATCGCAAGGAGCGGGGGATCGTCGCCCTCCCGGAGACGCTCGGCGAAGCCATCGACGAGCTCGCCCAGTCCGAGCTCGCGCGGAAGGCTCTCGGCGACCACATCTTCGGCAGCTACGTCAAGCTCAAGCGAGCCGAGTGGGACGACTATCGCGTCCAGCTCACCCAGTGGGAGATGGAGAAATACCTTCCAGTCTTGTAACTCGGTGTTGCAAGGCGTATGATGCACGTGGTGTCGCCGCTTCTCCTTGAAGCGGGGGACTGACTGACGGCCGACTGCGAGCTGCTTCTCTGAGCAGCTCGCGGTCGTTAACCGGCCGGTTCGTCAGGCCGCGAGCGAGACGCCCGCGACCGCCGCAGTCAGCGCCCGCTCGAGCTCCGCAACAGGCTTCACGAGGTAGGCGATGGGAACGGAGCCGCTCGGCGTTCGAGCGCTCGAGCTCCCGGCGGGCGACCTGGCGTTCGGTGTCGTCGACGAGGAATCCCTGCGCGTGGAGAGGGCGGCCGTCCTGGCTGCGGGCGATCATGACCTCGTCGTTGCACCCAGACGACCCGGCCGTCCTTGGCGACGAGCCGGTACTCGGCCGCGCGGGACTCGGCGGCGGCGTACTTCTCGCGGTGGAGCGCGAGCACGCGCGCGCGGTCGTCGGGGTGCAGCACCTTGACGAAGAGCTCGTGGTCGGCCGTCCACTCGGGCGGCGGGTAGCCGGTGAGCGCCTCGATCTGCGGGCTCATGTGAAGGGACGAGCTGGTCTCGTCGAGCCGGTCGACGTACGTGACGAGAGGGAGCTGCTCGACGAGGCTGCGGCAGTTCCGTTCCGCCTGGGTAAGCCGCTGCTCGGCCTCGCGCCGCTCCTCGAGCGCGCGCGCCAGGCTGAACGCGTGCTCCTCGAGGCGGACGTGGCGCGTGACGAGCGTACGGGTCACCTGCCTGAGGATGGGGACGAGGGCGGCCCAGAGCAGAGGGCGAAGCCGAGCGCGGCCGCGACGGGGTCACGGTCTCGCGCACGGTCGCGGCCACGGGCCCGTAGTCCTGGAAGATCTCGATCGCCGCCGCGGGCTCGGCGTGCCGCTCCAGATGGAGCGGGACCCAGGACTCGAGCGTCTTGACGTTCTCGCCGCTGCCTCCCTCGTCGTTCAGCCCGGCGACCTCCTGCACCGGCTGGTCGCCGAGCGCGAGTGCGAGCTCCTCTCCGGCGTCCGGCCCGTCGAGGCGCGTGCCGACGAGGGAGCGGTCGTTCGAGTAGACGACGACGCCGGCCGGGTTCCAGAGCTTCACGCGGGCGACGTCGTGGGCGAGCTCCTCCCGGAAGACCCGGTCGAGCTCCGGCATCCGCTCGGGCCCGACCGGCGTCTCCAGGTCGACGGGCCGGAGGATCAGGCCGGCCCGCTCGGCGATGTGAGCGGCGACGGTGGTTGCCTGCGCCTGCGACCGGCGCTCGACGTCCGCCCGGATCAGCCAGAAGATGACGACCCGGGCCAGGCCCAGCACGATCGCGCTGTAGACGGCGAACCGTAGGACGAGGCGCGGTGGCCTCGCGGTGACCGGGGCCGAGGCGGGCTCGCCCTCGTTATCGGTGCCTCGAAGAGCTTGCTTGAATGTCCTCGTGGACAGATCCGCGCGCCACCTCCGCCTCCTCACGGAGACGATCGCGGCCGTCAACTCGACGCTCGACCTCGACGAGGTCTTCGAGTTGATCGCGCGCAAGGTCGCGGAGGCGCTCGAGACGGACGCGTGCTTCGTCTACCTCTACGACGAGGGCTCGGACGAGCTCGTCCTGCGAGCGTCGTTCGGCACCCGGGTCGAGGACATGACGCGCGTGCCGAAGATGCGCCCGGGCGTTGGCATCACCGGAACGGCCGCGGCGGAGCGCGCTCCGGTGATGATCGCGAAGGACGCTCACCTGGACGCGCGGTTCAAGCACTTCCCCAACCTGCAGGAAGAGCAGTACCAGTCCATCCTCGCCGTGCCCATTCTCGCCCGCGATCGGCTCGAGGGCGCGCTCAACGTGCGCACCGAGGAGCCGCGGGAGTTCAGCCCGGACGAGATCGACCTGCTCATGGCCATCGCCGGCCAGGTCGCCCAGGCGATCGAGAACGCAAAGCTCTACGACCAGGCTCAGCGGCGCGTCGCCGAGCTGGAGGCCCTCGCCGCCATCTCGGAGGCGGTCTCGGAGTCGCTCTACCTCGAGGAGTCGCTGGAGGCGATCGTGAAGACGACGATGGCCACCGTCGGCGCCTGCGGGGCCGCGCTCGTCCTCGAGGACGGGACGATCGCATGGCCCGAGGGGAGGGCCGGCGCCCACGCCGCGCGCTTCCCGCTTCGCTGGAAGGGCCGGCAGGTGGGCGAGCTCGTGTGCGACCGCGACGAGCCCTTCGCCGAGGAGGAGCGCCGCCTGCTCGCTTCCATCGCCCGGCACGCCGCCGTCGCGCTCGAGCACGGCCGGGCCGTCCTGCGCGGCGTACTCGCCCAGGAGATCCACCACCGCGTCAAGAACAACCTCCAGACCGTGGCTTCGCTCCTCCGCCTGCAGGCGTCGAGCGCCGACGGCGTCGACCCGAAGCGGGCCCTCGACGACTCCGTGAACCGGATCCTGGCGATCGCGGCGGTCCACGAGGTGCTCACCGAGCGTCGCGACGACGACGTCGACCTCTCGGAGCTCGTGGAGCGGCTCCGCGCCATGCTCGTCCAGGGCCTCGGCGCGGGCAAGACGGTCAGCTCCAGCCTGGAGCCGGTCTCGCTCCACGGCGCGAGGGCAACGGCGCTCGCGCTCGTCTTCAGCGAGCTGCTGGGAAACGCGCTCGAGCACGGGGGCGCCGACGTGCGCGTCGAGCTCGGGCGGTCCGACGGGAACGTGCTCCTCGCCGTCTCGGACGACGGCGACTGGCAAGAGGGTGCGCGCGAGGGCACGGGGCTCTCGATCGTCCGCGCCCTCGTCCGCGACGAGCTGCGCGGCGAGCTCACGCTTTCCTCCGACGGCGGCCTGCGCGCCGAGGTCTCCTTCCCGGCCACGTGACCGCGCCGACGAGATACTCGCGCGTCCGTCTGGGAGACCCACCTCCCCGTCCCTTGGCGCGAGCATACGCCGGAAGCTCGCGCGGGTGCCTGACGGAAGCGTGCCGTCTGCGCGCCGATGGCTCCACCGGCGGCCGGGCATGAGGGTCCTCGTCGCCGAGGACGAGACGATCATTCGCCTCGACCTCAAGGAGATCCTCGAGCGCGCGGGGTTCGAGGTCTGCGGGGAGGCGCGCGACGGCGAGGAAGCCGTGGCGCTCGCGTCGAGCGAGAAGCCCGACCTCGCCGTTCTCGACGTGAAGATGCCGCGCCTGGACGGGATCGAGGCGGCGCGGAGGATCCTCGCCGAGCGGCCCATCCCCATCGTCGTCCTCACGGCCTACGGGCAGGACGAGCTCGTCTCGCGGGCCGTCGAGGCCGGTGTCTTCGGCTACCTCGTGAAGCCGTTCCGCGAGGCCGACCTCCTGCCCGCGATCGCCGCGGCCCGCGCGCGCCACGCCGAGCTCCTGGCCCTGCGCGAGGAGGCGGAGTCGCTCGCCGAGGCGCTCGCCACGCGCAAGGTCGTCGAGCGCGCGAAGGGGCTGCTCATGGAGCGGGAGGGCCTCACCGAGGAGGAGGCCTTCTCCCGGCTCCGTCGCGCGAGCCAGGTCTCGGGGCGCCCGATGAAGGTCGTCGCCGAGGCGCTCATCGCCACCTTCGGCGGAGCCTGAGCCGCCCTCCCTAGGGCCAGCCCGCGACCTCGGGGCGCAGGTCCAGCGGGCCGCCGTCGTAGCACCGGTCGGAGCGGTAGTCCGCGGGGAGAGCCGGCTGGATCGTTCGCCGGACGAACGTCGCGATCGCCCGCGCCTCAACCGGCGTCGCGCCCAGGCGACGGGCCGTCTCGGCGTTCGTCTGCAGGGCGAAGCACTGCGCGACGGCCTCGTTCCGCTCGCCGGCGAGATGCCAGCCCTCGTGTGAGAGGACGTTGACGGCGACCGCCACGCGCTCCGCCTGCTCGGAGCACGTCGTCTCCAGCGCCAGGCACTCGAGGCCCGAGACGCCGCCGCCGAGGATGTCGCGAAGGTGCGAGCACGTCGCGCTGGAGAGCTTCGTGACGTCCGCGGGGCGGCCGTCCGGCGAGAACGCGACCGAGCCGTCGTGCACCGCCACCTCCGTCAGCGTCGCCAGGGTCCCCGGACAGCTGACCTGGACGTCGCGGCCGGCGATCGCGCTCGCCGCGTGCGCGAGCGGCGGACGTCCTCCTGCTTGTCCCGGTAGGAGCCGACGTAGAAGGCGGCGGCGGCAGCCGCGAGGAAGAGGACGAGAGCCCGGGCCGCAGTCACCTCTCTCGGGTCGGCAGCGCGCGTCTCGCGCTCGACCCCCCGGAGAGGCTCAGGAGCTCGGCTCGGCCACCTCCTCGAGGAGGTGCTCCCAGCGGGCGAGCAGCGCTTGGAGCTCGTCCCGTGCCCGCCGGTGCGCGTGGATCGTCTCGACGTCGGACCAGTCGGCGGCGAGCTTCTCCTCGAGCCGCGCGATCTCGCCCTCCTTGCGCTCGATCTCCGCCTCAACGTGCGCGAGCGGGCTCGGGCCGGCCTTCGCCGCCCGGGCGGGGCGGGGCTTCGGGTCCTTGCGGGGCGGCGCCTCGCGCGCGGCCTGCTCAGCGCGCTCGCGCTCGTCGCGGGCGCGGACGAGGTCGGCCCACCCGCCGTCGTAGAGGCGGATGACGCCGTCCTCGATCGCCGCCGTCCGCTCCGCGACCGCGTCCAGGAGCGCGCGGTCGTGGGAGACGAGGAGAACCGTTCCCGGGAAGGCTTCGAGGGCGGCCTCGAGCGCCTCGCGGGAGGCCAGGTCGAGGTGGTTCGTCGGCTCGTCAAGCACGAGGAAGTTGGCGCCCGAGGCGACGAGCACGGCGAGGCCGAGCCGTCGCCGCTCGCCGCCGGAGAGGTCGCGCACCTGCTTCATGTGCGCGTCCCAGCCGGAGAAGAGGAAGCGGCCGAGGAGCGACTGCGCGCGCGGGCGCGGGAGGCCCGTCATCCGCTGGACGCAGTCGAGGACGCTCCCGCGCTCGTCCAGCTCCTTCCCGTGCTGGGAGAAGTAGCCGACCTCGACGCCGTGGCCGAGCTTGTGACGGCCGGCGACGATCTGCTCGAGGAGCGTCGTCTTGCCGCTTCCGTTCGGGCCGACGAGCGCCACGTGCTCGCCGCGCTCGAGCACGAGGCGCGCCTCGCGGAGGAGGACGTTGTCGCCGGCCGCGACCTCCGCGCCCTCGACGACGAGGACGTCGCGGCCGCTCCGCTTCGGGTCGCCGAACTCGAACCCGAGGCCGCGCGTGCGCCGCGTGAGGAGGCCCGCGTCGGCGGCGGCCTGCGCGCGCTCCTCCTCGAGCCGGCCGATCTGCGTCAGCTTCGCCTGCGCCTGCTTCGCCTTCGACTTCTTGTAGCGGAAGCGCTCCACGAACCGCTCCAGCCGGGCGATGTCCTCCGAGACCCGGGCCGCGGTCTTCTGAGCGTGCTGCGCCCTCTGCGCTTTCTCCAGGCGCCAGACGTGCCAGGGGCCGGGGAAGTACGTCGAGCGCCCCGCCTCGAGCTCCAGCGTTGCGCTCGTGACCGCCTCGAGAAACCAGCGGTCGTGCGCGACGATCACGCACGCCGCGTCGAGGGAGGCGAGCTCGCGCTCCAGCCACTCGAGGCTGGCGACGTCGAGGTGGTTCGTGGGCTCGTCGAGGAGGAGAAGGTCGGGATCGCCGGCGAGCGCCCGCGCGAGCGAGGCGCGCGTCACCTCGCCGCCCGAGAAGGTCGAGAGGCCCCGGTCGAGGTCCTCGTCGCGGAAGCCGAGGCCGCGGAGGACGGCCGTGGTGTGCGAGCGCCAGTCGTAGCCGCCCGCGTGCTCGAGCCGTGCCTGCGCGCGGGCGTAGGCGGCGAGCGTGGCCTCGTCGGCGCCGCCCGCGGCCATGGCCTCCTCGAGGCGCGTCAGCTCGCGCTCGGTGGCGACGAGGTCGGAGGCGCCCCCGAGGACGTACTCGGACAGCGTCAGGTCGCGCTCGACCGGCGGGCGCTGGTCGTGCAGCGCGATCCGGACGCTCTTCTCGAGCGCCAGCTCGCCGCCGTCGATCGACGTCTCCCCGGCCAGCATGCGCAGGAGGGTCGTCTTGCCCGCGCCGTTCGGGCCCGCGAGCGCGAGCCGGTCGCGCCGCTTGAGCGTGAACGAGACCCCGTCGAAGAGCGGGTCCCCGGAGAACTCCTTGCGCAGGTTGGAAGCGACGGCCACGGCCATGGCCCTATGGTCGCACGCGCGAATGGAGCCGAGGGACTCGGGGTAGGATGGCGCGCATGGCAGACCACGAGCGCCGGCGCGAGCTCGGGCAGCAGTTGCGCGTGGACTCCGTCCGCGCGGCCGCCGTCACGAGCTCCGGGCATCCGACCTCCTCGATGTCCGCGGCCGACCTGATCGCGGTGCTCGTGGACGGCTACCTGCGGTACGACTTCTCCGACCCTGACAACGCGGGGAACGACCACCTGGTCTTCTCCAAGGGCCATGCCTCGCCCCTCCTCTACGCGCTTCTGAAGGCGGTTGGCGCGATCGACGACGACGAGCTCCTCACCTTCCGCAAGCGGGGCAGCCGCCTCGAGGGGCACCCGACGCCCGTCCTTCCCTGGGTGGACGTCGCAACCGGCTCGCTCGGCCAGGGCCTGCCGATCGCCGTCGGCATCGCCCTCGCCGGCAAGCGGCTCGACCGCCTGCCCTTCCGCGTCTGGACGCTCTGCGGCGACAGCGAGCTCGCGGAGGGGTCGATGTGGGAGGCCTTCGAGCACGCCGCGTACGCGAAACTCGACAACCTCGTGGCGATCCTCGACGTCAACCGCCTCGGGCAGCGCGGGGAGACCATGCACGGCTGGGACCTGGACTCCTACGTGCGCCGGGCGGAGGCCTCCGGCTGGCACGCGATCGCGATCGACGGCCACGACGTCGAGGAGATCGACGCGGCCTACGCCGAGGCCGTCCGAACGGAGGGCCGCCCCATTGCGATCGTCGCGCGGACGCTCAAGGGCAAGGGCGTCGCCGCGGTCGAGGACAAGGACGGCGCCCACGGGAAGGCGCTCGACGACGCCCACGCCGCGATCGAGGAGCTCGGCGGGATCCGCGACCTCAGCATCGACGTCGCGCCGCCCGAGCCGGGCGAGCCGCACGTCTTCCCCACCGGCGCGCTCGAGCTCCCGCGCTACGAGCCCGGCGCGGACGTCGCCACGCGCAAGGCCTACGGCGAGGCGCTGACCGCGGTGGGCGCCGCCGACGGCAAGGTCGTCTCGCTCGACGGCGAGGTGTCCAACTCGACCTACGCCGAGATCTTCGCCGCCGCGCACCCGGAGCGCTTCTTCGAGATGTTCATCGCCGAGCAGCAGATGGTCGCCGCGGCGGTGGGCATGCAGGTGCGCGGCTGGAAGCCCTTCGCCTCCACCTTTGCCGCCTTCTTCACGCGCGCCTACGACTTTGTCCGCATGGCCGCCGTGAGCCGCGCGCGGATGTCGCTGTCAGGCTCGCACGCGGGCGTCTCGATCGGCGAGGACGGTCCCTCGCAGATGGCGCTCGAGGACCTGGCGATGATGCGCGCCGTGGGCGGCAGCACCGTCCTCTACCCGTGCGACGGCAACCAGACGGCGGCGCTCGTCGCCGCCATGGCGGAGCTCGACGGCATCTCGTACCTGCGGACGACCCGCGCGGCGACGCCCGTGCTCTACGAGCCCGGGGAGGAGTTTCCGGTGGGCGGCAGCCGCGTCCTGCACTCCTCCGACGCGGACGACGTCACCGTCGTCGGTGCCGGCATCACGGTGCACGAGGCGCTCGAGGCGGCCGAGGCGCTGGCCGCGGACGGCATCGTCGTCCGCGTGATCGACTGCTACTCGGTCAAGCCGATCGACGCGGAGACCCTCCGGGCGGCCGCCGGGGCCACGCGCGCTCTCGTCACGGTCGAGGACCACTGGCCGGAGGGCGGGCTGGGCGAGGCGGTGCTCGCGGCCCTCGCAGACGCGGACGAGTCTCCGCGCGTCGAGATCCTCGCCGTCTCCGGCATGCCCGGGTCGGCGACGCCCGCCGAGCTCCTCGCCGAAGCAGGCATCGACGCCGCACACATCGCCGCGACCGTGCGCCGGCTCGTCGGCGCCGCCGCGCCCTCGCCCGCCTCCTGAGCCGCTCCCCCGCGGCGCGCGGGTGGTTGCGCTTGAGCTGTACGGTACGAGGTGCGGAACAGGCTTCGACCGGGAAGGACGACCACATGGCCACTTCGAGATTGCACCAACTGTCCGAGCTCGGGCAGAGCGTCTGGATCGACGTCCTCTCGCGGGACATGCTCCGCTCCGGCAAGCTCGCGCGGCTCATGGAGGAGGACGCCGTCGTCGGCGTCACCTCGAACCCGACGATCTTCCAGAAGGCGCTCTCCGAAGGCGACGCCTACGACGAGCAGCTGCGGGAGGAGCTGCAGGAGGAGCGCGACCCGAAGGAGCTCTTCATCCGCCTTGCCGGCCGCGACGTCGCCGAGGCCTGCGACCTGCTCCGCCGCGTCTGGGACGAGGGCGGCGGACAGGACGGCTATGTCTCGCTCGAGGTCGACCCGACGCTCGCCTACGACACCGGGGCGACGATCGAGGAGGCGACCCGGCTGCACGAGGTCGTCCACCGCCCCAACCTCCTCGTCAAGATCCCGGCGACGAAGGAGGGCCTGCCCGCGATCGAGGAGATGATCGCGCGCGGGAAGTCCATCAACGTCACGCTCATCTTCTCCCTCGACCGCTACGCCGAGGTGACCGAGGCGTACGTCCGCGGGCTGGAGCGCCTCGTCGAGGCCGGCGGCGACCCCTCCACGGTCGCCTCGGTGGCGAGCTTCTTCGTCTCCCGGGTGGACACGGAGGCCGACCGGCGGCTGGACGAGATCGGCGGCCACGACGAGCTGAAGGGGAAGCTCGCCGTCGCCAACGCGAAGCTCGTCTACCAGCGCCACGAGCGCATCTTCGCCGGCGAGCGCTGGGAGACGCTCGCAGCCGCCGGCGCTACGCCTCAGCGGCCCCTCTGGGCCTCGACGTCGACGAAGAACCCCGGCTACAGCGACGTCCTCTACGTCGACGAGCTGATCGGGCCCCAGACCGTGAACACGATGCCCGAGGAGACGATCCGCGCCTTCCAGGACCACGGGACGGTCGAACTCACGCTCGAGCGGGACGTGGAGGAGGCCGAGCGGATCATGGCGGCCTTCGCCGAGGCGGGGGTGGACTACGACGACGTCACGGAGACGCTCGAGCGCGAGGGGGTGGAGAAGTTCGCCGACTCCTTCGCCGAGCTGATCGAGGGCATCCGCGCCAAGTCGGGTGAGCTCGCGGCGGCGTCGGCGTGAGGGTCTCCCCCGTCCGCTAGTGGCGCGCGTCGAGACCGCGGAGCTCGTCGAGCGAATCTGGGCCCGTGACCCGTCGCTCTGGACGGGCGGCGACGAGGGCCGCTGGCTCGGGTGGCTCGACGAGCCGCAGCGGATGCTCCAGCGCCTGCCCGAGCTCGACGGCTTCGCGGAGAACGCGGCCGAGTTCGTGGACGTCGTCCTCCTCGGGATGGGCGGGTCGAGCCTCGCGCCCGAGGTGCTGCGGCGGCTCGCTGGGGCCGAGCGCTTCCACGTCCTCGACACGACACACCCGGCCGCCGTTCGCCGCCTCGGCGAGCGGCTCGACGCGGCGCGGACGCTCGTCGTCGTCGCCTCGAAGTCGGGGACGACGCTCGAGACCCGCTGTCACTTGGACTGGTTCTGGGAGCGGGCCGGCAAGCGCGGCGAGCGCTTCGCCGCCATCACGGACCCCGGCTCCGAACTGGAGGCGCTCGCCCGCGACCGCGGGTTCCGCGGCGTCTTCCTCGGCGAGCCGACGATCGGCGGCCGCTATTCAGCGCTCTCCGTCTTCGGCATGCTCCCCGCCCGGCTCATGGGCGCGGACGTCCGCGGGCTCCTCGAGGCCGGCGCCGCCACGGCCGCGCGCTGCCGGAGCGCGGACAACCCGGGTGCGGAGCTCGGTCTCCGCCTGGGCGCGGCCTGGCTCGAGGGGCGCGACAAGGTCGTGTTCGACAACCCCTTCGGCTTCGGGCTCTGGCTGGAGCAGCTCCTGGCCGAGTCCACCGGCAAGGACGGCAAGGGCCTCGTACCGGCGCCGGAGAACGACCCGGCCGGCCCCGACCGCCAGCTGCACGAGCTCAGGCTCGAGGAAGACGGAGCCGGCGCGGAGATGTACCGCTGGGAGTTCGCCACGGCGGTTGCGGGGACGATCCTCGAGGTGAACCCGTTCGACCAGCCGGACGTGCAGGCGGCCAAGGAGCGGACGATCGAGGTCCTTTCCGGCCGTGACCCGGGGTCCGACCCCGGGAGCGGTCCGGAAGAGACCGTGGTAGAGCTCCTCGCCGGCGCGCGCGAGGGTGACTACATCGCCGTCCAGGCGTTCATCGACCCGGAGCGCGAGGCCGAGCTGGGCCCGCTCGTCGCGCGGGCGCGCGCCACGGGCTGCGTCGTCACGGTCGGGCTCGGGCCTCGGTACCTGCACTCGACCGGGCAGCTGCACAAGGGCGGCCCGCCCACGGGGCGCTTCGTGCAGGTCCTCGACGACACCGGCGAGGAGCTGCCGATCCCCGGACGCCGCTTCGGCTTCGGCCGGCTGATCCGCGCGCAGGCGGACGGCGACCTCGCCGCGCTGCGAGAGCGCGACCGCCCGGTCGCGCGCATCGGCCTCGACGAGGTGGAGTCGCTGTGAGGCTCGGGATGGTCGGCCTGGGCCGGATGGGTGGCAACATGACCGAGCGCCTGCGCCGCGAGGGCCACGAGGTGGAGACGTACGACACCTCCAATCCCGCTCGCACGGCCGAGTCGCTCGTCGAGCTCGTCGGCCTGCTCGAGCCGCCGCGCGTCCTCTGGCTCATGATCCCCGCCGGCGACCCGACGGAGCAGACGGTTCGCGAGCTCCACTCGCTCCTCGCCGGCGGTGACACGCTCGTGGACGGCGGCAACTCGAACTTCCGTGACTCGATGCGCCGTGCCGCCGAGGCGGCCGAGCACGGTGTCCACTACCTCGACATCGGCGTCTCGGGCGGGGTCTGGGGGCTCGAGGAGGGCTATTGCCTGATGGCCGGGGGCGCCGACGAGGGCTTCGCCGCCGTCGAGCCGGCCCTCGTCTCCCTCGCCCCGGAGAACGGCTACGCGCACGTGGGCCCCTCCGGCGCGGGCCACTTCGTGAAGATGGTGCACAACGGGATCGAGTACGGTCTCATGCAGGCCTACGCCGAGGGCTTCGAGCTCCTGCAGGGCGTGCCTGACTTCGAGCTCGACCTGCGCCAGGTGGCGGCGCTCTGGGAGCACGGGTCGGTCGTCCGCAGCTGGCTGCTCGAGCTCCTCACGCATGCCCTCGACGAGGACCGGAGCCTCGAGGGGATCCGCGGCTACGTGGAGGACTCGGGCGAGGGCCGCTGGACGATCGACGAGGCGGTCAAGGCCGCCGTTCCCGTCCCAACGCTCGCCGTCGCGCTCTTCGCGCGCTTTGCCTCGCGCCAGGACGAGTCCTTCGCGGCCAAGGTGAACGCCGCCCTGCGCAATCAGTTCGGCGGCCACGCGGTGCGCGCTGCCCGCGAGGAGGTCGAGCCGGGGGTGGAACCGGAGTGAGCGAGACCGTCGCCCCCGCCGAGAACCCGCTCCTCGAGGGGCTGCCCGTCCGCCGCACGCCCGACCCCTGCGCGCTCGTCATCTTCGGCGCCTCGGGCGACCTCGCCCGGCGCAAGCTCTTGCCGGCGCTCTACTCACTGGCACTCCGCGGCCTCCTTCCGCGCCGCTTCGGCGTCGTCGGCGTCTCCCGCACGGAGATGTCGACCGACGAGTACCGCGAGCAGATGCGGGAGGCCGTCGTCGAGCACGCGCGCGACGACTTTCGCGAGGACGTCTGGGAGCAGCTCGCCGAGAGCCTCTGTTACGTCGCCGCGACCTTCGGCGTGGAGGGCGGCGAGGCGCCGCTCGTCGAGTGCCTGCGAGACCAGGACGAGACACGCGGCACCGCCGGCAACCGCGTCTACTACCTCGCGGTGCCGCCCAGCGCGTTCGAGGACATCGTCACCGCGATCGGGCGGCAGCGGACCGCGACCGGGTGGACGCGCCTCGTCGTCGAGAAGCCGTTCGGCCACGACCTCGAGAGCGCGAAGGCGCTCAACGAGCTCATCCGGCGGTACTACGACGAGAGCGAGATCTTCCGCATCGACCACTACCTGGGCAAGGAGACCGTCCAGAACATGCTCGTGCTCCGCTTTGCCAACGGGATCTTCGAGCCGATCTGGAACCGCCAGTTCATCGACCACGTCCAGATCACGGTGGCCGAGTCGCTCGGGGTCGAGGGCCGCTCCGCCTTCTACGAGCAGGCCGGGGCGATCCGCGACGTCGTCCAGAACCACGTCCTCCAGCTCGTCGCGCTCACGGCCATGGAGCCGCCGATCGACTTCGCGGCCGAGTCGGTGCGAAACGAGAAGGTGAAGGTCCTCCGCGCGCTGCGCACGCCGGGGGCGACGAACGTCGTCCGCGGCCAGTACGGGCCGGGGTTCATCGAGGGCGAGGAGGTGCCCGGGTACCGGGAGGAGGACGGCTGCGCCCCCGACTCCCTGACCGAGACCTACGTCGCCGCCGAGCTGCACCTGGACAACTGGCGCTGGGCGGACACGCCCTTCTTCGTCCGGACGGGCAAGCGCCTGCCCCGGCGGGAGACGACGATCGCCATCCAGTTCAAGCGCGCGCCGCACCCGCCCTTCGACGTCAGCCAGGAGTCGCTGCGCCCCAACGTCCTCCTCATCCACGTGCAGCCCGACGAGGGCGTCGCGCTCGGCGTCGGCGCCAAGGTTCCCGGGCAGGGGCTCACGATCCGGACGGTGCACATGGACTTCCTCTACGGCGGCTCGTTCCGCATGGGCCTGCCCGAGGCCTACGAGCGCCTGATCCTCGACTGCCTGAACGGCGACGCGACGCTCTTCACGCGCGCCGACGAGGTCGAGGAGCAGTGGTCGATCGTGGACGCGATGGTCGCGCCCTGGCGGCGGGACCGGCCGCACTTCCCCAACTACGCGGCGGGGACCTGGGGCCCGCACGCCGCCGACGAGCTCCTGCACCGGACCGGCCGCTCCTGGCGGAGGCACTGACGGCGTGACCGTGCGCGAGATCGAGCGGGAGCTCGGGCGCCTGCGAGACGCGTCCACGGAGCCCGGCGCGCCGCCGCGGCTGCGGACGAGCGTGATGACCCACATCGCCTGGGTGCCCGAGTCTTGGGCCGAGGAGGCCACGGGCACGCTCGAGGGGCTGGCGGAGCGCCATCCCTCGCGGACGATCCTCCTCTTCCCGCGGCCGGACGACGGCGAGGACGCCCTCGAAGGCGAGGTCGACCTCCGTTGCTTCCTGCACGAGGGCCGCCGGACCGAGGTGTGCTCGGAGGTGATCTCGCTGCGGCTCTGTGGCAGCCGGTGCGTCGCTCCCGCGAGCGTCGTCACCCCCTTGCTCCTCCCCGACCTCCCGGTGTTCCTGCGCTGGCGCGGCCCGCTTCCCTTCGGCGGGACGGAGCTTGACCAGCTCACCGGCGTCGCCGACCGGCTCGTGGTCGACTCGCGCGAGTGGCCGGACGCGCGCGCCGACCTCGCGCGGCTGCCGTCGCTCGTCGACCGCGTCGCCGTCTCGGACATCTCCTGGGCGCGGGCGCTCCCGTGGCGTTCGGCCGTCGCGGCGCTCTGGCCGCAGGTCGCAGAGGCGTCGGAGCTCCGGGTCGCCGGGCCGGAGCCCGAAGCGCTCCTGCTCCACGCCTGGCTCGGCGCACGGCTCGGGCGGGAGATCCGCCTGCGGCACGAGCCGGCGGGAGAGGTCGAGCTCGTCGAGGTAGACGGGATCGAGGCCCGGCCCGAGCGTCTCGAGCCGCGCACGTCGAGCGACCTGCTCTCGGAGCAGCTCGACGTGTTCGGCCGCGACCGGATCTACGAGGAGGCGGTACGCAGCTACTCGTCGCAACCGACCTAGCCGAGCTCGCCGCCGGGTGGATCGCCGAGCGCTCGCGCGACCGCGACCCGTTCCGCATCGCCCTCACCGGCGGGAAGACGCCGCGGGCTGTCTACGGGCGGCTGGCGGAGATGAACCTCGAGTGGCCCTCCTGGCACGTCTGGTGGAGCGACGAGCGCCTCGTCCCACCCGACCACCCGGACTCGAACGAGCGCCTGGCGCGGGAGGCGCTCCTCTCGCGCGTCCCCGTCCCCGATGATCAGGTGCACCCCTCGCGGTCGAAGGACGTCGAGCTGCCGGAGGAGTTCGACCTCGTCCTCCTCGGCGTCGGGCCGGACGGGCACACGGCCTCGCTCTACCCCGGCCACGACGAGGAGCTCGCCGACCCGGGCCCGATCGTCAACGTGCCCGAGCCCGGCATGCCGCCGCCGCATCCGCGCCTCACGTTCTCGCTGGAGTACCTGAACAGCCAGCCGCTCGTCGCCGTGCTCGTCGGCGGCGAGGACAAGCGCGACGTCCTCGCCCGCATCCTCGCGGGGGACGAGTCGCTCCCGGCGACGCGAGTCCGCGCGCGGGAGACGGTGATCCTCGCAGACGAGGCGGCCGCGCCCGGCTGACCTGGACGGTCCCCTGCAACGGACTGTTGCAAGGGAGCTTCGCCTGCCCGGGACGGCCGCGAGCGCCGGGCCCCGTAGTCGCCTGCAACAGACTGTTACTCTGGCTCGTCGGCGCGGGCGGGGAGGGCTTCCTCGAGCGCCAGGCTCACGGCCAGGACGAGGGCGTCGTCTCCGGGGCGGGCCAGCACCTGGATCGACGCGGGAAGGCCGTCCTCGGCCGGGCCGCACGGGAGGGCGAGGGCCGGCCAGCCGAGGGCGTTCGCGGGGCGGGTGAGGAGGATCATCCGCTCCCGCAGCGCCAGGTCGCCGACCCCGACCGGCGGGGCGACCATCGGCATCGTCGGCGTCAGGAGGACGTCGAAGCCTTCGAGTGCCGCCTCCGCCCGGCCGCGGTAGGCCTCGCGCTCGGCCCGCGACGCCGCCACCTCCTCCTCCGGCACGACGAAGGCCCGCTCGAGCTTCCTGCGCACGTTCTCGCCGTAAAGATCGGCGTGCTCGGCGAAGAGCTCGCGGTGCACGTCCGCCGCCTCCGCCATAAAGGCCGGGTTGAGGTCGCCGGGGAGCGGGAAGTCCACCCGCTCGACACCCGGGAAGAGCGCGGCCGCCTCCTCGACGCGGGCTCGGACGAGCGAGTCGGCGTGCTCCGTCCAGGCGAGGGCGACGCGCGGCTCGCGCCCGCGGGCCTCCAGCAGAGGCTCGCCGACGAGGAGGTCGATCATCGCGTCGCACGCGCCCACCGACCGCGCCATCGGCCCGACCGTGTCGAAGCTGGGCGCGAGCGGGAAGACGCCGTCGGCGGGCACGAGCCCCCAGGTCGGCTTGAAGCCGACGACGCCGCAGCAGGCGGCCGGGAGGCGGATCGAGCCCGCGCTGTCCGTGCCGATGGCCCAGTCGCAAAGGCCGGCCGCAAGAGCCGCGCCGTTGCCGCCGCTCGAGCCGCCGGGGATGCGGCCGGGGTCGAGCGGGTTCACGACCGCGCCGAAGTGCGGGTTGTCGGAGGTGATCCCGTAGGCGAACTCGTGCAGGTTCGTCTTCCCGACGAGCGCGAGCCCGGGTCCCTCGAGGGCGAGGACGCAGCTCGCCGACGGCTCTGGCACGTGCTCGCGGAAGATCGCCGACCCGTAGGTCGTCACGAGCCCGGCCGTGTCGATCAGGTCCTTGACCGCGATGCGGGTCGCGCCCTCGTGCGGCGGCTCCTCGGCGAGCGCGAGGAACGCCCGGTACGGGTCAGGAGGAGGAGAGGGCGTTGTAGATCACCGCGACGACGACGGAGCCCGCCGCGAGCGCGAGCGAGACGGCGAAGAGGATCAGCCCGAGACGGAGGTTCTTGCGGGTGAGCTCGGGGTCCATCTAGCCCACCACCAAGGGGTCGACGGCCATGGCCACGAAGAGGAGCGCGAGGTAGACGAGCGAGTAGCTGAAGAGGGTCCGCGCGCGCGCGGGCGTCGTCTCCCGGCGCAGCGCGAGCGCGAGCCAGAGGAAGACGAGCCCGAGCACGAGGGCGGAGATGAGGTAGACGACCCCGAGGGTCCGTCCGAGCACGGGCAGGAGGGTGACGCCGACGAGGACGACCGTGTAGAGGACGATCTGCCGCGCCGTCTCCCGCTCGCCACGTACGACTGGCAGCATCGGGATCCCGGCCGCGGCGTAGTCGCGCCGGATCAGGAGCGCGAGCGCCCAGAAGTGCGGCGGCGTCCAGAAGAAGACGACGAGGAAGAGCGCGAGCGCGGTCAGCGTCAGGTTCCCCGTCGCCGCGGCGTAGCCGACGAGCGGCGGCACGGCGCCGGCCGCCCCGCCGATGACGATGTTCTGCGGCGTCGTCCGCTTCAGCCACTGCGTGTAGACGATGACGTAGAAGAGTCCCCCCGCGAGCGCGAGCAGCGCGGCGAGGACGTTGACGAAGCTCGTGAGGACGACGTAGGAGAGGGCCGAAAGCGCGACGCCGAACTCGAGCGCCCGCTCCGGGGCGACGCGACCGGCCGCGACCGGCCGTCCAGCCGTCCGCTTCATGGAGACGTCGATGTCGCGGTCGAGGACGTGGTTGAGCGCGCTCGCGCCGCCGCAGGCGAGCGCCAGGCCGCCGAGGGCCGCGAGCGCGAGGCCCGCGGAGGGGAGGCCGCCGGCTCCCACGAAGAGCCCGCCCGCGCCCGTGATCAGGAGGAGCACCATGATCCGCGGCTTCGTCAGCGTCACGTAGTCGCGGAGCGAGCTTCCCGCCGGGGCCGGCCCGCCGCGCAGGAGGAGCACCGCCGAGACGGACGCTGCCGCGAGGGCAGCGGCGCCGAGCACGACGTGCAGCCCACCAGGCGCCCCGGCGAGCGCCGCCAGCCCGGCGACCGAGAAGAGCCCGAAGGCGGCGAGCGCGGCGGCGAGCAGGTCGGGCCGGTCGGGGTGCGCGAGCCGCGCCGCGAGCGCGGTCGCCGCGAGGAGCGCCAGCGTCAGGTGCGCGGCGACGTCGTGCGGCAGCCCCCAGGAGCCGGTCGCGACGACGACCGCCGTCCCGGCGACCGCTGCAAGCGCCGTCAGCCGCAGCCAGGGTCCTGGCCGGGCGCTCACCGTCTCCCCTCCTCGAGCCGCTGGCGCAGGTCGCGCACGGGCCGCGCGCTCGAGACGTACGGGACGCGGTCGAAGTTGTGCGGAGCGGGCGGCGACGTCGCGTACCACTCGAGCGTGTCGGCCTGCCACGGGTCGCCGCCGACCCGCGGGCCGCTCCGCCAGCTCTTGACGGCGTTCCAGACGAAGACGAGGAGCGCGATCCCCATGAGCAGGGCGCCCAGCGAGGAGACGAGGTTGTACCACTCGAAGAGCCCTTCGCGGTCGTACGTGTACACGCGCCGCGGCATGCCCATGAGCCCGAGCATGTGTTGGGGGAGGAAGGACGCGTTGAAGCCGACGAACATGAGCCAGAAGTGCACCTTCCCCAGGCGTTCGTCGTACATACGCCCGGTCATCTTCGGGAACCAGTAGTAGGTCCCCGCGAAGATCCCGAAGACGGAGCCGCCGAAGAGGACGTAGTGCATGTGCGCGACGACGTAGTAGGAGTCGTGCGCCTGATAGTCGACCGGGTACGTGGCGAGGAGGATCCCGGAGAGGCCGCCCATCGTGAAGAGGCCGATGAAGCCGAGGCAGAAGAGGAGCGGCGTCTGGAACCAGAGGTGGCCGCGCCAGAGCGTCGCGAGCCAGTTGAAGATCTTGATCGCCGTCGGCACCGCCACCGAGAAGGACACGGCCATGAACCAGCCCTGGAGGACGGTGGGCAGCCCGATCGTGAACATGTGGTGCGCCCAGACGAGCATGCTCGCGAAGGCGATGCCGATGGTCGAGAACGCAATCGCCTTGTAGCCGAAGATCGGCTTGCGCGCGAAGACCGGGATGACCTCGGAGAGCATCCCCATCGCCGGCAGGACCATGATGTAGACCTCGGGGTGGCCGAAGAACCAGAACATGTGCTGCCACAGCACCGGCCCCCCGTTCTCCGCCGCGAAGAAGGCCGTCCCCGCCTGGCGATCGAGGAGGAGCAGCGTCACCGCCGCCGAGATCGTCGGCAGGACGAGGATGAGCAGGACGGCGTAGGCCTCGATCGCCCAGACGAAGAGCGGGATGCGCATCCACGTCATCCCTGCCGTGCGCATGTTGTGGATCGTGACGACGAAGTTGATCGCGCCCGCGAGCGAGGCCACGGACGTCAGGTGCAGCCCGAGGATCCAGAGATCCTGTCCGTTCCCGGGGCTGAACTCGTCGGTCGAGAGCGGCGGGTAGGCCGTCCAGCCCGACATGGCCGCGCCGCCCGAGGCGAAGAAGCTCGCGAGGATGACGAGCCCGCCGAGGAGGAAAAGCCAGTACGTCATCGCGTTCAGGCGCGGGAAGGCCATGTCCCGCGCCCCGATCATGAGCGGGACGAGGTAGTTGCCGAAGCCGGCGAGGATGGGGACGACGAAGAGGAAGACCATCGCCGTCCCGTGAATCGTGAAGAGCTGGTTGTAGCTCTCCCGCGTGATCAGGTCGTTGTCGGCCTGGGAGAGCTGGAGGCGCATGAGGAGCGCCATGAGGCCCGCCGCGAAGAAGAAGAAGAACGCGGTGACGATGTAGAGGATCCCGATGCGTTTGTGGTCGACCGTGGTGAGCCAGCTCGTCACCCGGCCGTCGCGCCAGCTCGGGGCGACGGGCTCCGCGCGGACGGCCATCAGCCGTTCCCCTCGGCGTCCTGCGCCTGCGCCGGCGCGAGCCGCTCGTTGGAGCGCACGTACTCGATGAGCGCCCGGATGTGGAAATCCTCCCAGTTGCGGCCGACGGGCGGCATGTACTCCGGCGTCTCCGGCCGGTCGAAGCCCTCGTACAGGAGCTCGCGCAGCTGCTCCTCGTCGACGAGGGCGCCGTTCTGGGCGACCGCCGGGGCGATGTCGCCCTCGCCGGCGGGGCCGTGGCACTTGGCGCACACGAGGTCCCAAGAGTCGCGCCCGAGGGCGAGCTGGGTCGCGCCCGGCTGATCCTGGCGCCCGAGGAGCCCGAGCCGGTCCGCGTACTCGGCCTCCGACACGACCTCGACGGTCGTCGGCATGACCGCGTGCAGGATCCCGCAGAGCTCGGCGCACTCGCCGTCGTAGACACCCTCCTCGAGCGGCCGGAAGCGAAGGACGTTCGTCCGCCCGGGGATGGCGTCCCGCTTGCCCGTCAGCTCGGGCACCCACCAGCTGTGGTTGACGTCGTACGAGGTCAGCTCGAGCCGCACCGGCGTGTCGACGGGCACGACGAGCGTGTCGAGGGCGATCTCGCCGTCGGGGTACACGTAGCGCCAGTAGAACTGGTGGCCCTCGACCTGGACGACGAGCTCGTCCGGGTCGCCCTCCTGCGGCGTCGCCTGCACGTCGGGCGTGCGTACGAAGACGACGATCGCGATCGCGGCGAGCACGACGACGGGGATGCCCGTCCAGATCAGCTCGAGGCGCGTGTTCCCGTGGATCTGCGGGCCCTCCGCCTCCACCGGGGTCGTCCGCCGGCGGCGGAAGCGGACGATGAAGAGGATGAGGACGGTCTCGACGAGGACGAAGACGACGGCGCAGACGGCGAAGACGAACCAGTAGAGCTGGTTGAGCTCCTGGCCGCTCGGCGTCGCGGTCCTCGGAGGGCCAATCCCGGTCCCGCCCGGCGGCGCGCCGAAGGCGGCGGGCACGGCCGCGAGCGCGAGGATCGCGAGCGCGGCGGCGACGACGGGCTTCCTGCTCCCCATGGGCCGGTGCGATTCTACGCGGCTCGGCCGGAGCGTGGCTGCGGGACGAATATCACTCGATCGGGGGAGAGCGAATTCACCCGATATGTGGTTCAGTACGAGCACTCGAGGGACGAAGGCCGGCGGCCCGGCGGTTCCCTGAGGCGCGACGACGAAGCTGGGAGAGGTTTCGCGCGCCGAGAGATCTCGTGGGGGAGCTTGCGGCACTCCCCCACGAGGGCTTCTCCTTCGCCGGGCGCCAGAGGGGAGAGCCGAGGGGAGCCGGCGCCTCGCCGGCGGCGGCGTGCGTAGGCTTCGCGGGGATGGAAGAGGCCTGGATCGTAACCCTCCCGCCCGGCGTGACCGAGCCGTTCGAGGTCTTCGTCAACGGCGTCCGCCAGGAGCCCGGGGTCGACTACGAGGTGGACGCCGGCGGGCTCCGCTTCCGCAGGGCTCTCGCCCGTGAGGGGAGGCTCGGGTTCCTCCGCTGGGCGAGCATGTTCCTCGGCATCGCAGGGACCTACCGCCAGAACGACGTCGTCGACGTCGTCTACGAGGTCGACGGGCGCCGGACGGTCGCGTCGGGGCTCCCGATCATCCCGCCAGACGGGCGAGAACGGTCCCTGCCTCGTTGACGGCGACCGCCGTGGGGACGAGCGCGACGCCGTACCGGCGGGCGAGCTCCGGCCGCCTCGACACGTCCACGGTCACGACCTCTCGGCCCTCCTCCAGCAGGCGCCGCTCGAGCGCGTGGCAGTCGCTGCAGAGCGGGTGCGTGAACTGGACGACGACGGTCCCGTTCGGCGCGAGGCCGAGCTCGGCGAGGTCGATCCGGTCGAGACGGTGCGACCGGACCCCGCGGAGCCGCGCTCCGATGCGGTAGGCCTCGCAGCCGGCGCAGAGCCCGGTCGCGGCCGCCAGCAGGGCGAGACCGGCGACGAGGAGCCCCAGCGCCCAGCCGACCGTGGACGCCCCGAGCGCGTGCGCGGCGGCCGCGGCGCCCAGCACGACGACGCCGATCCAGTTGGCGAAACGCGGAGGACGCGAGTCCTCGACCGGCCCTTCGCCGAAGCGCGGCTGCACGAGCTCGAAGTACGCGAGGCAGGGAAGGCAGTAACGACGCCCGAGGAGCAGGCCGACGGCGAGCTGGGCGGCAAGGAGGGCGAGGAGCGGCCACCAGCCCGTGAGGAAGGCCACCAGCGCGAGCGCACCGATCGTCGCCTGGTTGAAGCGGGGCGCACGGGCGTCGATGACGTCGAGGTCGCGGTACGGGTCGGCCGTTCGGGCACGCTTCATTTCGTGAAGCGTAAACCATCGGGCAAGCTGTTCGCCGTGCCACCCCGCGTCCACGTCACCAGGCGCGTCCCCGAGCGCGTCCGCGCCGCCCTCGAGGAGAGCTTCGACGCCGACGTGCGCGACAGGGAACAGCCGCCCACCCGGGACGAGCTTCTCGCCGCGAGCGCCGGCTGCGCGGGGCTCGTGACGATGCTCACCGAGCGGGTCGACGACGAGCTCCTCGACGCGGCCGGTCCGCAGCTCCGCGTCGTCGCCAACTTCGCCGTCGGCGTGGACAACGTCGATCTCGAGGCGGCGGCGCGCCGCGGCGTGGTCGTCTCCAACACCCCCGGGGTCCTCACCGAGGCGACCGCCGAGCTGACGGTGGCGCTCCTCCTCGCGCTCGTCCGCCGCGTCGCGGAGGGAGACCGCCTCGTCCGCGGCGGCGAGCCCTGGGTCTGGGCCCCGACCTTCCTCCTCGGCCGGGGCCTGCGCGGGTGCACGCTCGGGATCGTCGGCCCCGGCCGCATCGGGAGCGCGGTCGCCCGCCTGGCGCGTGCCTTCCGGATGGACGTGCTCGAGAGCGGGCGCACGCCGGGGCCCGGCCGCGTTCCCCTCGGCGAGCTCCTGGCCCGCGCGGACGCGGTCAGCGTCCACGTCCCCCTCACGCCCGAGACGCGTCACCTCCTCGGGAGGGAGGAGCTGCGGGCCATGCGCCCGGACGCGGTGCTCGTGAACACCAGCCGGGGGCCGGTGGTGGACGAGGTAGCGCTCGTCGACGCGCTTCGGCGGGGCGAGATCGGCGGCGCGGCGCTCGACGTCTACGAGCGGGAGCCCGAGGTCGAGGAAGGCCTGCTCGATCTCGAGAACGTCGTGCTCGCGCCGCACCTCGGGAGCGCGACGCTCGAGACGCGCGAGGCGATGGGGCTCCTCTGCGTGGACGCACTGCGCGCGGTTCTCCTCGAGGGCCGCATCCCCGCCAACGCCGTCGGGGTGCAGCGGGCCTGACTAGCCGGCGCTTCCCTGGAGGCCGCCTGCACGGGCGGGCCTGGCGCAGCCGCTATCCTCAACACGAGGAGTGGCACCCGACCGGTTCGACGAGCTGAACACCGGCTTCGTTCAGGAGCTGTTCGCCGAGTACCTCGAATCCCCCGAGACCGTCGATCCGAAGTGGCGCGAGCTCTTCGATGCCGGCCCGGCGGAGGTGCTGGAGCACCACCCGCTCGCCCGCCGGCTCCGCGAGCTCTATCCCGACGGGGCGCGGGCCGGGAACGGCGGCCCCGCAGCCGCGCCGGCGCCGCCGGCCGCCGCCCAGGACGACCTCCTTCTGGGCGCCGTGGCCGCCGCGATGTCCCTCGTGAAGGCGCATCGCACCCACGGCCATCTCGCCGCGCGCCTCGACCCGCTCGGCGGCGACCCGCCCGGAGATCCCGCGCTCGACCCAGAGCGGCTCGAGCCGCCGCTCGACCCGGAGCTGCAGGCGCGCGTCCCCGCGAAGGTGCTCCGCCTCCACATGGAGGCCGAGACGCTCGCCGAGGCGCTGCCGAGGCTGCGGGAGACCTACTGCGGCACGATCGCCTACGAGATCGAGCACATCGGCGACCACGAGCAGCGGGTCTGGCTGCGGAACGCCGTCGAGTCCGGCGAGTTCCGGCGGCCGCTTGCCGCCGACGAGAGGAAGGCCCTCCTCGGCCGGCTGTCCGAGGTCGAGGGCTTCGAGAGCTACCTGCGAAGGGCCTTCCTCGGCCAGAAGCAGTTCTCCATCGAGGGACTCGACGCTATGGTGCCCATGCTCGACGAGGCGATCGACCTCGGCGCGGCCGACGGCGCGAAACAGGTCGTGATCGGCATGGCCCATCGCGGCCGGCTGAACGTCCTCGCGCACACGGTCGGCCGCGACGTGGCCGACATCCTGCGCGAGTTCGAGGGCGAGCGCTCCCTCGACGCCGTCACCGCCGACCTGGAAAGCGGCTCCGGCGACGTCAAGTACCACCTCGGTGCCGACGGCATGCGGCAGACGCCGAGCGGCGCCGTCGTCGTCAGGCTCGCGTCCAACCCGAGTCACCTCGAGTACGTCGGCCCGGTCGCCGAGGGGGAGACGCGCGCACGCCAGACCACCCACGAGCCGGAAGGCGACCGCCACGACCCCTCCGCCGCGCTCGCCGTCCTCATCCACGGCGACGCCGCCTTCGCCGGCCAGGGGGTCGTCGCGGAGACGCTCAACCTCCAGAACCTCGAGGGCTACACGACGGGCGGCACGCTCCACCTGATCGCGAACAACCAGGTCGGCTTCACCACCGACCCGCACGAGGGCCGCTCGACCCGCTACTCGAGCGACCTGGCGAAGGGGTACGACTCCCCGATCGTGCACGTGAACGCCGACGACCCCGAGGCCGCCATCGCCGCGATCCGCCTAGCCATGGCCTTCCGCGCCCGTTTCCGTCACGACATCGTCGTCGACCTCGTCGGCTACCGCCGGTTCGGCCACAACGAGGGCGACGAGCCGAGCTACACGCAGCCCCTCATGTACAAGCGGATCGAGGAGCACCCGACCGTGCGCGCACTCTACGCGCGGGCGCTCGTCGACGAGGGGCTCGTCACCGAGGAGGAAGCCGAGGCACTCGTCGCCGAGACGCAGCAGCGGATGCGTGCCTCGCACGAGGAGCTCAAGGCTTCCATCGGCTCGAGGGCGAGGCACCGGGAGCGCCTGATCGGCCGCGGCGCCGACCCGCAGCTCGTGACCGCCGTGCGGGCAGAGCGGCTCGTCGAGCTGAACGAGCGCCTGCTCACGGTTCCGGAGGGCTTCCGCGTCCACCCGAAGCTCGTGCGGGCCTTCGAGCGGCGGCGCGAGGCGCTCGGCGGCGAGGGCGGCATCGACTGGGCGCAGGCCGAGAGCCTCGCCTTCGCGGCGCTCCTCGGCGAGGGAACGCCGGTGCGGCTGACCGGGCAGGACACGGAGCGCGGGACGTTCTCCCATCGCCACCTCGTGCTGCACGACTACGAGACCGGCGAGAAGCATGCGCCCATCGCGCACCTCCCTGACGCGAAGGCGACCTTCGAGGTCTACAACTCGCCGCTCTCCGAGAACGGGGCGCTCGGCTTCGAGTACGGCTACTCGGTCGCCTCGCCGCGCGCGCTCGTGCTCTGGGAGGCTCAGTTCGGCGACTTCGTCAACGGCGCGCAGGTGATCGTCGACCAGTTCATCGTCTCGGGGCTCTCCAAGTGGGGCCAGAGCTCGCGGCTCACGCTCATGCTCCCGCACGGGTACGAGGGCAACGGGCCCGAGCACTCGAGCGCGCGGCTGGAGCGCTTCATGCAGCTCGCGGCGCAGGAGAACATGCGTATCGTCAACCCCTCGACGGCCGCGCAGTACTTCCACGTGCTGCGGCGCCAGGCCCTCCATCCCAAGGGCCGCCCGCTCGTCCTCCTGACGCCGAAGGGGCTCCTGCGCCTGAAGGACACGACGTCCCACCTCGACGACCTCACGCTCGGCGGCTTCGAGTCGATCATCGACGACCCGCGCCTCGACCCGGACGCGAAGCGCGACGTCACTCGCCTGGTTGTCTGCTCGGGGAAGGTCTACTACGACGTCGTCGGTCACGATGCCTCGGCGAGCGTCGATGGCGTCGCCGTCGTCCGGCTCGAGCAGCTGTACCCGTTCCCGGTCGCCGCCTACGACGAGCTCCTCGCGCGCTATCCGAGCCTCAGGGAGGTCACCTGGACGCAGGAGGAGCCGCAGAACATGGGCGCCTGGCGGGCGATCCGCCACCGTCTCGAGGAGGGCCTCCCCGCCGGCATCGCTCTCCGCTACGTCGGTCGGCCCTGGCGCGCGAGCCCGAGCGAGGGCTACCCGACGGCGCACATGCTCGAGCAGGACCGGATCGCGCGCGAGTCCCTCGGCGCCTTCTGAACCGCGGAGGAAGACGGGCGGGAGAGGATCCATCCCGTCCGGGCGTGCGTCTCCGGACGTGGGAGGAGGGACGGAGATCCGTCCCCCCTCGATGACCATCTGGGCGATGGAACCGGCTAGGTGCTCGCGCCGCCGCCGGAGGCGCCGGCGGCGCTCCAGCTGTCGTTGCTCCAGTCCTGCGACGGGGCGGGCTTGGGAGCGGCCGGCGCCGCGCCACCCGAGTTGGACACGGACGCGGCCCGGACGGCGCCGCCGTTCGAGTTCGTGTTCGTGGCCCGCTGCTTGTTGGCCTTCTGCTTGGCCTTCTTGGCCTTGTTCGCCTTCTTCTTGTCGTCGTCGTCGTCCTCCTCCGCTGCGAGGAGGTCGATGCCGTCGTCCTTGCGGGCGTCGAGGTCGGCGAGCGTCACGGCCGGCACGGGGTCGGAGCCGGACCAGCCCTTCAGCACCGCCCCGAAACCGCCGAGACCGACGGCGATGAGCCCTGCGAGAGCGAGAATTCCGAGCTTTCCGAACGGCATGAGTCCCCCTTGGGATCGTTGGTGAGCTGTTCTACGGATAGGAATATCCGGGCCCGATGAGACCTCCGTGAGCGGGCCATGAGACCCTCCTCATCGGGCCCGGGCAGGAGGTCGCGCCGGCTGGGAGCCGGGCCGGAATCTCCCGATTCGCGGCAAAGGGAGGAGAGCCGCGACGGGCTCGAGCGCCTTGGCGATCTCGGCCGGAGCGGGCCTCTCGTCCGGATCCGGCCGGAGGCACTGGAGGACGACGTTCGCCACCGGGGCCGGGACGTCGTGGGGCAGAGGCGAGGGCTCGGCGGCGACCTGCGGATAGCGATCGGGGAGCTCGGCGGCGTCCAGGTCACCGTCCTGGAACGGCCGCTCCCGCGCGAGCGCCTCGTAGAGAGTGACGCCGAGGCCCCACACGTCGGCGCGGGGGCCGACCTCGGCGAAGCGCGCGGGGTCGCACTGCTCCGGCGCCATGTAGGCGCTCGTGCCGGCGGGAGAGGTGAGGCGCCGGGCGTCCTCGACGCGGCGTGCGATCGAGAGGTCGATGAGCTTCGGCGTCGAGCTCATGATGATGTTGCGCGGCTTCACGTCGAGGTGCACCCAGCCCGACTCCGCCAGGTAGTGCAGTGCGGAGCAGAGGTGGAGGGCGAGCGGCAGCACCTGCTCGACGACGATCCCGTACCGGCGCTCGAGCGTCGAGAGCCGCGGGCCGTCGAGGAGCTCGAGCACGACGTGCGGGCGGTCGCCCTCGAGGACGGCGTCGAAGCAGCGGACGATCGCAGGGTGGGCGAGGGCGGCGAGCGCGTCCGCCTCGCCCGCCAGGCCGGCGAGCGTGCCCGGGTCCTCGACCTGGCCAGGCCTGACGACCTTGACGACGACGAGGGCGTGCAGCCGGTCGTCCCAGGTCAGGTACGCCTCGTAGCGGCGGCCGCCTCCGAGCAGACGAACGGCGTGGCGGCCCGGGGCGATCTCGTCGCCCTCGGAGAAGCCCCAGGTCGTCTCGATCCACTCGGCCTGGCTCACGCGAATAGAAGTACCCGGCGGCGATGAGACCGGGATGAGCAAACGATGAGGAAGCTCTCATCCGGCTCTCATCCTCGTCTTCCCGTCGCGCGCGACCATCGGCCGCATGCGTTCGCGAGCCCGAGCGGCCCCGGAGCCGGCGCGCAGGCCGGGTAGGGGTTCGGCACAGTTCTGGAGAGAAGGACGTAGTGGGCCGCGACTTCGGCGCCTTCGGGCGCCGAGGCGGGACGCGACGACGACGACCATGACGGAGACCACGGAACCATCGCCCCCGGCCGGGCGCCTTGCCCGCTTCGCGCCCCTGCGGCGGCTCGGCGCCAGCTTCCGCGTGCGCATCATCGCCGGCTACGTCGGCCTGCTCGCCGTCGCCACGCTCGCCTCGATCGTGGTCGCCCGCGTCGCCCTCGAGAATGGGCTCGACGAGCGGATCGACCGCGAGCTCGTGCAGGAGACGCGCGAGCTGCGCCAGCTGGCCGCCGGCAACGACCCCGAGACCGGTCGCCCCTTCGGCTCCCGTGTCCGGCGCGTCTTTCAGGTCTACCTCGAGCGCAACGTCCCCTCGCGGAACGAGGCCCTCATCACGCTCGTCGACGGGGAGCCCTTCCTCAGGAGCGCCGGGGTGATCCCGTATCGCCTCGACCAGGACGCGGAGCTGGTGGCGCGCTGGGGCGCGGTGCGCGAGTCCCAGCGGGGGAACGTGCAGACTCCCGCCGGCAGGGTCGACTACCTCGCCGTCCCGCTCCTCGCCGGGGCGGACGCGCCTCACGGCGTCTTCGTAGCGGCGATCTTCCGGGACCGCGAGCGCGCCGAGGTCGATGACGCCCTTCGGGTCGTCGTCGGCGTCGGGCTCGCCATGCTCCTCGTCGGCTCGGTGCTCGCGTGGCTCCTCGCCGACCGGGTGCTGCGCCCTGTGAAGACCGTGACCGAGTCGGCGCAGTCGATCTCGGGCGGAGACCTCTCCCGGCGCATCCGTGTCGAGGGGCACGACGAGATCGCCATGCTCGCGTCGACGTTCAACGACATGCTCGAGCGGCTGGAGAAGACGTTCGAGCACCAGAGGCGCTTCGTCAACGACGCCGGCCACGAGCTGCGGACGCCGATCACGATCGTCCGCGGGCACCTGGAGCTCCTCGAGGAAGACCCCGAAGAGCGCCGCGAGACGCTTTTACTCGTCATGGACGAGCTCGACCGCATGGCCCGGATCGTCAACGACTTGCTCGTCCTGGCGAAGTGGGAGCAGCCCGACTTCCTCTCGCCCATGCCGGTGGAGCTGGGATCGTTCACCGACGACGTGATCGCCAAAGCGGGGGCGCTCGGGCGGCGGAGCTGGCGTGTGGACGCCCGCGCCGAGGGAAGGATCGAAGCCGACCGCCAGCGCCTCACGCAGGCGATGATGCAGCTTGCCCAGAACGCCGTCCAGCACACCGCGGAAGGGGACGAGATCGGCCTCGGCACGTTCGTCGACGGCGGGCAGGCCAGGCTGTGGGTCCGGGACACGGGGCCCGGCATCCCGTTCGAGCACCAGGCCGCGGTCTTCGAGCGCTTCTACCGCGCGGAGGGCAAGCGCAGCTCGGACGGGGCCGGTCTCGGGCTCTCGATCGTCCAGGCGATCGCGCGCGCGCACGGTGGCCGGCTCGAGCTGGCGAGCGTCCCCGGCTCCGGCGCGACCTTCACCATCGTGCTGCCGCTCGCGGAGTCGCGCGAGCCGGCGGAGGAGGTCGTGACGGCATGAGCAGGATCCTGATCGCCGAGGACGAGGCGCGCATCGCGGCCTTTCTGGAGAAGGGCCTGAGGGCGAACGGCTTCACGACGGCGGTCGCGGAGGACGGCCACGAGGCGCTCGCGCAGGCGGTCTCGGGTCGCTTCGACCTCCTCATACTCGACCTCGGCCTGCCCGGAAAAGACGGCTTCCAGGTACTCGAAGAGCTCCGCGGCGCAGGCTCCAGCGTGCCGGTGGTGATCCTCACCGCCCGCGATGCCGTGCGCGACACGGTCGCGGGCCTCGAGGGCGGGGCCGACGACTACATCACGAAGCCGTTCAGCTTCGAGGAGCTCCTCGCCCGCGTGCGCCTGCGCCTGCGCGGCGAGCGGGCCCCGGAGGAGACGGTCCTCCATGCCGGCGACGCGACGCTCGACCTGCGCACGCGCCGGATCTCCGTCCAGGGAGTGGACACCGACCTCTCGGCGCGCGAGTTCGCCCTTGCAGAGATGTTCTTCCGCCATCCCGGCCAGGTGCTCTCGCGCGAGCAGCTCCTGAGCCACGTCTGGGGCTACGACTTCGACCCGCGCTCGAACGTAGTCGACGTCTACGTCGGCTACCTGCGCAAGAAGGTCGGCAAGGACCGGATCGCCAGCGTCCGCGGGATGGGCTACCGGCTCGAGAAGCGCTAGACCGGGCCGGGCGCGGCGGCCATCGGAACGTTCACCTGCGCCTGGGCGCTCGAGCACATGCACGTCACGCTCGAGCGGGACGGCGACGAGACGACGAGCGCGCTCACTCCTGCAGCCGGGGCGAGCGCGAGCGTGGTTCAGTTCCAATCAGATCGGCGCCGGCGCTTGCCGACGTCGCAGGACTGGTGAGCGAGGCCCGCGGCAGGAATCGACCTGCGCGCGGGACTTCCGCTCCCGGCAGGTGAACTACCTGGACCGCTACACGCCAGCGGGCCCTGTGTAGCGCGCTGAGCCGTGGGGCTCGCAGCAGTCGCCCCACGCCTTCACGCTTTCGCGGCCGGGCCGCAGGTCGCGCAGGCGACTAGCGCCCCGAGGGGTTGCAGAGCCAGAACCCGCGGTGCTCGCCCGGCTTGTGGCCGCCTGCGCCGAGCATGCCCTCCTGCGCGAGCGCGGCCACGTGGTACTGGGCGTACTCCCGCCCCGACGCGGACCCGTCACCGTCCGTGTCGTTGCAGGGCGGCGCCTGAGCAGCCGAGCCTCCGGCGACGGCAAGTGCGCCTGCGGCGGTGGCAGCCAGTAGGAGCAAGCGTCTCATCGTCTCTCCTCTCGTCCCGGGAACGTTGCATGAAGAACCTACGGAGCGACGGGAGGACCGGATTCCGGACGACGTCCCGGGGACACCAGCGTCGAGCTGCGGCGCTGGCCCGGCTGAGCGGCGAAGCCGAGTGCCTCCGACAGGAATCGAACCTGCGTGCGGGGTTCAGGAATCGGCTCTCTCCACCGAGCTACGGGGCGCCGGAGGGCAGCGTAGCTCGGCCCGCGCGCGAGTCTCGTTCGGTTGACCACCGCCCACACACTGCGATACCTTTTGTCGCGGACGTGCGGCGGCCGGGCTCTTTTCGTTCCTGTCGGTATCGCACTTGCGGCGCGGCACTGCTGCCGAAAGATGCGGTTCGGCCTGCGGCTGCCTCGGTGCAGGCGCCGGAGAGTGACCGCAGCCGTGGCCTCGGCAAAAGAGTGACGCAGCCGCTCCTCGCGCTGAGCAGGTCACGATGGTTGCCATTCCGGGGCGCGATCCAGGGGAGCAGCCAGGCGCGGGAGCGCAAGCGGCGCCGGTCGATCGCCGTGGGGGTCGCAACGTTCGCGTGTGCGCTGGCTGCGGCGGCGCCGGCGAGCGCCGCGCCGACGGTCGTATCGCTGACCTTCGACGACGGTTATGCGTCGCACTACACGGCGGCGAGGCCGATCCTCGCCTCCCACGGCGTGCGCGGCACGTTCTTCGTCTCCAGCAACGCGATCGGAACGAGCAGCTACATGACCTGGTCGCAGGTAGCAGAGCTCGCCGCGGACGGCAACGAGATCGGCGGCCACACGCTCGATCACACAAACCTCACTGCCGTGAGCCTGGCGGAGGCGCGTCGGCAGGTCTGCGCGGATCGCAACGCGCTGTTGGGGCGCGGCTTCGCGGCGACGAGCTTCGCGTATCCGTATGGGTCGTTCAACGGCGACATCGAGTCCATCGTGCAGCTGTGCGGCTACAACAGCGCGCGCACGGTGCTCTGGCACGGCGCGCCGTGCTGGAACCCGTGCACGGAGTCGATCCCGCCGAAGAACCCGTACGCGACGCGGATCGTGGCCTTCGGCGGCGACCAGGCGCTCGCGGACATCCAGAACATCATCATGACCGCCGAGACGTACGGCGGCTGGGCGCAGATTCTCATCCACCGGGTCTGCGACGGCTGCAGCAGCGGCGGGATGCGGTCGGAGGACCTCGACGCGCTGCTCGACTGGCTCGCGCCGCGCGCGGCGCGCGGAACGGTCGTCAAGACGGTCGCGGAGGTCATCGGCGGTCCAGTCAATCCGCCGGTCAGCCCGGACGGGGGCGCCCCAGCCGCGACGGTCCCGGGCGCGCCGGGCACGCCGACCGGCGTCGCGGGGGACCGTCGCGTGACCGTGTCGTGGGCCGCGCCGGCGTCGGACGGCGGCTCTCCGATCACCGGCTACACCGTCACGGCGAGCCCCGGCGGCGGGACGTGCTCCACCACGGGTGGGCTCTCGTGCACGGTCACCGGCCTCGTGAACGGCACTGCGTACACCTTCACCGTCCGAGCGACGAACCGCGTCGGCACCGGCCCTGCGTCCGCGCCGTCGGCGCCGGTGACGCCAACCTGCACGAAGAAGAACCCCAAGGGCTGCCGCTAGGCGGTGCCGCCTCGACCGGCGGAAGTCGGAAGCCAAGCGAGGAGGAGCGCGCAGGCACGAGGCATGCGGAAGTGGATGCCCCCGACAGGAATCGAACCTGTGCACGCGGTTTAGGAAACCGCTGCTCTATCCACTGAGCTACGGGGGCCCCGAGGGCAGGGTAGCTCAGGACTGGAGCCCGCTACAGGCCCGAGCTCAACGCGTCCGGGCGCATCCAGGTCACGCGCGAGGCGATTCGTCGAGCCGGGGCGGCCGCCCGCTGCCGGTCGGGACTCGGAGGGACGCCATCGTCCGCCGCAGGCCTTCCTCGAGCTCGATCTCGGGGTTCCACCCGAGGACCTGGTTGGCGCGCGTGATGTCAGGCTGGCGGACCTGCGGGTCGTCCAGGGGGAGGGCCTCGAAGACGATCTCGCTCTGTGAGCCCGCGATCCGAACCACTGTCTCGGCCAGCTCGAGGAGCGATGTCTCGTCCGGGCTGCCGATGTTGACCGGCAGGGACTCGTGGCTCTCGGCCAGGAGGACCAGCCCACGAACCAAGTCGTCGACATAGCAGAAGGACCGCGTCTGCGAGCCGTTGCCGAAGACGGTCAGCGGCTCTCCCGCCAGGGCTTGGCGGACGAAGGTCGGGATCGCGCGGCCGTCGTGCGGGCGCATGCGGGGCCCGTACGTATTGAAGATGCGGGCGATGCAGGTGTCCACGCCCTGCTGGCGGTGGTACGCCATGGTGAGGGCCTCGGCATACCGTTTGGCCTCGTCGTACACGCCCCGCGGGCCGATCGTGTTCACATGACCCCAGTACGTCTCCGGCTGCGGGTGCACCTGCGGGTCGCCGTACACCTCGCTCGTGGAGGCGAGGAGGAAGCGAGCGCGCTGGAACTTGGCCAGGCCGAGCATGTGATGCGTCCCGTAGGAGCCCACCTTGAGCGTGTGCAGCGGCAACCGCTGGTAGTCGATCGGGCTCGCAGGACTGGCGAGATGGAAGACCACGTCGACCGGCTCCTCGATGAATAGCGGCTCCGTCAGGTCGTGGTTCACGAACACGAACGCCGGGACGCGGATGTGCTCCACGTTCAGGAGCGTCCCCGTGTCCAGGTTGTCCACGCAGATGACCCGGTGGCCTCGCCCCAGGAGATGGTCGCACAGGTGGGAGCCGACGAAACCGGCACCCCCGGAGACGAGCGCCGTGGCCACGCGGGCATCTTACCTTCACGAGGAGGATTCGTTCCTCGAGCCTGACGAGATCGCCGGTCCGAGGCCGAACGAGCCTTCGCCTCCACTCGCGTACGGAGAGAACGAGGCCCGAACGCGCGGTCCGAAGTTGAGAGGGATGTGCGGTTCGCCTACATTGTGTTCTCCTGCGGAAGCGGCAGCTCAGCGATCCTTCTCGTGGCGTTGGACGTCACACCATCCGGCCGCTCGGCGGCCGACGCGTCCCAGCCGCGACGAGCGCCTCGTGCTGTCGCGACGAGTGACCTCACATGGCTGTGCTGATAGGTGACGAGCGAGCACGTTCTCCGGCGCCGGAGGTCTCGGTGGTCGTGATCTTCAAGGACCCCGGGGACTTCCTCGCAGAGGCAGTCGAGAGCGTGCGCAAGCAGGACTTCGATCGCTGGGAGCTCTTGCTCGTCGACGACGGCTCCACGGACGGCAGCACCGCCCTCGCACGTCGATACGCCTACGACCACGCCCCGCGCATTCGCTACCTGGAGCACCCCGGCCACGGCAACCTCGGCATGAGCGCGACGCGGAACCTGGGGGTGGAGCACGCCCGGGGCGAGCTGATCGCGTTTCTCGACGCGGACGACGCTCTCGTTCCCACCGCGCTCGCCGAGCAGGTCGCGCTGCTTCGCCTGCATGACGTCGATGTGGTGTACGGGCCGCTGGAGTACTGGTACGGGTGGACGGGCGATCCTGACGATGTCGCCCGCGACTTCCTGCACCCGGTCGGCGTTCCCGCGGACACAGTGCACGAACCGCCGTCGCTCATCGCCCCCTTTGTCCGGAACATCGGGTTCGCGCCCGCGGGAATGCTCTTCCGCAAGACGTTGTTCGAGCGGGTCGGAGGATTCGAGGAGGACTTCCGCGACCTCTACGAGGATCAGGTCTTCGCGGCGAAAGTCTGCGTCGCCGCGCCGATCTACGTCGCCGGTACCCGGTGGTACCGCTACCGCCAGCATCCCCGTGCGTGCTGTCAGACGGCCCAGCGAGAGGGACGCATGGACGCGGCGCGAGAGCCGTTCCTGCGCTGGCTCGTCGAGCATCTCGAGCAGGAGGGGCTGGGAGCGAGCGACGCGTGGCGGGAGGCGAGGCAGGAGCTGACGCTCCGACGGACGATTCGCCGCCGCCTCGGGCGCGCGTCGGCCCGCGTCAGGCTGACGCGGAGATCGCTCGCCGCGCAGCTCGGCCTGACAGACAGGTCGGTCGGACGCCCGTGATCGGCCGTATCCCTCCCCGCCTCACGCGGCTTCCGGTCGTGCGCCAGCTGCGCTGTCTTCGCTTCAGGCGCCTCTCCCCGATCGGCGAGGGGCGACAGCACGGCCTGCCGATCGTCAGGTACTACTGGGCCCGGTTCCTGGACGAGCAGCGAGCGGTCATCCACGGCCGCGGCCTCGAGGTCGGCTCCACCAGCACCATCCGGGAGTACGGGGGTCCCGCTCTGACCCAGGCGGACGGAATCGACTTCGTCGCACACAGCGAGGAGATCTCCGTCGTGGCCGATCTGACGGCCGCCGACGACGTGCCGTCGGACACCTACGACTGCTTCGTCAACCAGTTCACGATGCATCTGATCCACGACCTGGACTCGGCTCTCTACCACTCGCTCCGCGTCCTCACGCCCGGGGGAGCGCTGCTCGTGAACTTCCCGAGCGTGGAGTACCTGTTCTCCCGCGGCCTGGACATGGGCACCGGGCCGCCGGTCTTCGTCTTCTGGCAGTTCACTCCCCTCCAAGTTGAGAACCTCCTGCGGCGCGCCGGTCTGTCGGAAGACGACTTCGAGATCGACCTCTTCGGCAATCTCTTCACACGCGTCGCCTACCAGCTGAACGTGCCTGCGGAGGAGCTCACGCAAGAGGAGCTCGACCACGTCGACCCGGGCCACCCGCTTCTCATCTGCGTCCGCGCGACGAAGCCGGCCGAGTGGAGCACCCCGAAGCCCGAGCGCCGTGAGCCGTGGGTGCCCCGAGCGACGCCGGCGCGGTGGAATCCGATCACCGGACACTATGCGGACTGACCTCCGTCCCATGGCCCGGCGCCTTCGGGCTCGGCGAGAGCCGCGCCGAAAGCATGCAGTCGTGCTCGTCTACCACCGGATCGCGCAACCCTCGCGCGATCCGCAGCTCTTGGCGGTGAGCCCAGAGCACTTCGGCGAGCACCTCCAGGCCATCGTGGCCGACTTCGAGCCGCTACGGCTGCTCGACCTCGTGGAGGCGGCAGTCGAGGGGCGGCTGCCGCGGCGTGCCATCGCCATCACCTTCGACGATGGCTACGCCGACAACCTCCTCGTCGCGAAGCCGCTGCTCGAGCGGGCCGGTATCCCCGCCACGGTCTTCGTGACGTCCTCGAACGTCGGCGACGGAAGCCGGTTCTGGTGGGACGAGCTCGAGCGGTTGCTCCTGTCCCCCGGCCGCGTTCCCGCACTGCTCGAGCTCGAGATCAGCGGCGAGCCGGCCCGGTGGGAGCTGGGCCCGGACGCGGAGTACTCGGCGCGGGAGGCGGCGAAGCGGGCAGGCTGGACCGTGCTCGACGACCGGGACCCCGGGCCACGACAACAGGTCTACCGTGAGCTCTGCAAGCGCCTCCGAGAGCTGGAGGAGGGGGAGCGAGCCGTCACGCTCGAGCGCCTCCGCGCGCTCGTCCAGCTCGAGAGCTCCGCGGATCGGGAGCCGCCCCGTCCGTTGACGGTCGACGAGCTCGAACGTCTCGGCGACGACGGCCTCGTCGAGATCGGGGCGCACACGAAGACGCATCCCGTGCTTTCGCAGCTTCCGCCGGGGACGTCTCGAGAAGAGATTCTGGGAAGCAAACAGGCACTCGAGGACGTTCTCGGCCGGCCTGTGTCCGCGTTCGCATACCCGTACGGCGGGAAGGCCGACTTCGACGAGTCGACCATCTCGATCGTCCGCGAGGCCGGCTTCGACACGGCCTGCTCGACGATTCCCCGGCGAGTCGGGCGGCGGACCGATCCTCTCCGCGTCCCGCGCCTCGTCGTTCGAGACTGGACCGGCCCCGAGCTCGCCGGCCGGCTGGCGGGGGTCAAAGCCTAATGTCCGAGACGCGGCACCTGAAGACGCAGGCGAGAAGCGGGAAGGTCGATCGGGTGGAGCCTCGCGGCGTCCCTTCCGCTGAAATGGCCGTCGCGATCGTCAGCTTCAACACGCGCGTTCAGCTGGGGGCGTGTCTCGCGTCAGCTCTCCCGGAGGCTCCAGCGTCCGTGGTCGTCGCCGACAATGCCTCGTCGGACGGCAGCGTCGAGCTCGTACGCTCGACGTACCCCGGCGTGACGCTCGTGGCGAACTCGGTGAACCGCGGCTACGGCGCCGCCGCGAACCAGGCGGTCGGCGCCTCCGAGTCACCCTACGTCCTGCTCCTCAACTCGGACACCCGCCTTCGTCCCGGCGCGCTGGCGGCGCTCGCTTCGCACCTCGAGAGCCACCCTGCCGCCGGAGTAGTGGGACCGCGTCTCCTGAACGTGGACGGGTCCCCGCAGCCCTCCTGCTTCCCGTTTCCGACGCCTCTCCACACGTTCCTGCAGACGACGTTCTTCGGAGCCCTGGCGCAGAGGGTGCCGGGCGTGAGAGCCCGTTACCGGCCCCTCGAATCACCGGACGTCCCAAGTCGCGTCCCGTGCGTCCTGGGAGCGGCGCTGGCGATCCGCCGCGAGGCGTTCGCCGCCGCCGGCGGCTTCGACGAGTCCTTCTTCATGTACTCGGAGGAAGTCGACCTCGCCCATCGCCTCGCGGCTGCAGGCTGGGAGGTGCACTACACGCCTCTCGCTGAGGTCGTGCACGTCGGAGGAGCCAGCACGGAGCAACAGCCCGTGGAGATGGAAGCCCGACGCTACCTTGCCACCCGCCAGTTCTACCGCAAGCACTATTCGCGGCGGCAGCAGCGGCTGCTCGTCGCGATGACCACGTACCGCATGCTCCACAACCTCGCCCTCGATGCGGCACGGGTCGCGTGGTCCCGCGGCGCCAAGCAGCGCTCCCGGCTCGCGACGCGACGCGCGGTCTGGCGGCGCGTGCTGAGGGAGACGTGGCGGGAGTGAAGGCGCGGGAGGTCGAGACCGCTGCCGTCCCCGCTTCCCCGGCAGAGCCGGAGCGGCGAGGCAGCCACGGCCCGAGCCGGACCGCGCCGCTGACGATCGAGCCGCCGAAGGGGTGGCAGATCGGCCGCTTTCGCGAGGTGTGGCTCTATCGCGAGCTGCTCTACTTCCTCGTCTGGCGCGAGCTCAAGGTCCGCTACAAGCAGACGATGTTCGGCGGCGCCTGGGCCGTCGTCCAGCCGCTGCTCACCATGGTCGTGTTCACGGCGGTCTTCAGTCGCTTGATGGGAGTCCCGTCCGACGGCCTGCCGTACCCGGTCTTCGCGTACGCTGCGCTCCTGCCGTGGACGTTCTTCGCGACGGGCATCGCGCGGGCGGGGAACAGCCTCGTCCAGGATCCTAACCTGCTCTCGAAGATCTACTTTCCCCGCGAGACGCTGCCACTCGCCTCGGTATCCGCGCTGCTCGTGGACCTCGCCATCGCCTTCGTGATCCTCCTGGGCATGATGGCCTTCTACGGCCTGGTTCCGGGGCTCGCCGTGCTGACGCTTCCTCTCTTCGTGCTGCTTGCGTACCTGACGGCACTCGGGGTGGGGCTGTGGCTGGCGGCCGCGAACGTCAAGTACCGCGACATCAACTACGTGATCCCCTTCCTCTCGCAGCTTTGGCTGTTCCTCACGCCCGTGGCCTACCCGGCCAGCCTGGTTCCGGAAGCCTGGCGCGTGGTCTACGGCTTGAATCCGATGGCCGGAGTCGTCGAGGGGTTCCGCTGGGCCCTGCTCGGCACGGAGACCGCGAACTGGGGTCTGATCCTGGCCTCCACCGTGGTCGTGCTCGTGGTCGGAGTCTCCGGGCTGGTGTACTTCCGGCGCATGGAACGCGAGTTTGCGGATGTGGTGTAGGCCGTGAGTGAGCCGGCGATCCACACCGAGAACCTGAGCAAGCAGTACCGGCTCGGAACCCAGGCCGCGATCTACGGCTCGCTCCGGGAGAGCCTGGCGAGGGGCTTCCAAACGCCCTTCCGGGCGATGCGGGGCGAGCGCCCCGAGCGCCGCCCCCTCCTTTGGGCCCTGCGCGAAATCGACGTCGAGGTCCCGTGGGGCGAGGTGCTCGGCGTCATCGGCCGGAACGGCGCCGGCAAGAGCACGCTCCTCAAGATCCTCGCGCGGGTCACCTACCCGAGCGCCGGCCGGGCGCGGGTCTACGGCCGGGTGGGCTCCCTGCTCGAGGTGGGCACCGGCTTCCACCCCGAGCTCACCGGGCGCGAGAACATCTACCTCAACGGCGCAATCCTGGGGATGCGCAGGGCGGAGATCCGGCGGAAGTACGACGCGATCGTCGACTTCGCCGGGCTCGAGGCGTTCCTGGACACCCCCGTGAAGCGGTACTCGAGCGGCATGTACATGCGTCTGGCGTTCTCGGTCGCCGCCCACCTCGAGCCGGAGATCCTCATCGTGGACGAGGTCCTGGCCGTGGGCGACACGGCTTTCCAGAGGAAGTGCCTCGGCAAGATGGGGAGCGTCGCGCGCGAGGGCAGGACGATCCTCTTCGTGAGCCACAACATGCCGGCGATACAGTCCCTCTGCCATCGCGCCCTCTGGCTGGAGCAGGGCCGGATCGTGGACGAGGGCTCCCCCGCCGAGGTCGTGCAGCGGTATCTCGAATCGGAGGTCAGCACGACAGCCGTGTCGCTCGACGAGCGCCAGGACAGGTCGGGCGACGGCAGCGCCCGGATCACCTCTCTGGATATCGCGAGCACCGAGCCCGGCGGCGTCATCAGGCCGGGCAGCCGACTCCGGCTGCGTATCGGGTATCGCAGCGACCGGCCCGTGAAGAGGGCCCAGTTCGTCGTCACGATCTCCGACCACCTCGACGTCGGGCTCTTTCTCCTTCACAGCGAGTTCACCAATCCGCTGCCAGAGATGCTGCCCCCGGCGGGCGTCGTGACCTGCGAGACGGATCCGATCAATCTGACGCCCGGCGCATGCGTCGTGCACGTCGAGCTCCTGCAGGGCAACGTCCAGGCCGACCTCGTCCCCTACGCCGCCTCCTTCGACGTCGCGGACGCCGACGTCTATGGCACGGGCATGCTGCCGCCCCGTGACTGGGTGCGCTACGTGCTCGGACAGAGGTGGTCGCTCGAGTCCGACCAGATCCCGGACCGGGGCTTGCGACAGTGAGCTTTCGGCAGGCCGTGCACGCCGCCACGGGCAGGCTTCCGGCGGGATCCGGGGAGGACCGCGACGCGATCCTCGTCTTCCTGCACATCCCCAAGACCGCCGGCAGCACGCTCGTGAGCTTTCTCGAGCGCGAGTACGGATCCGGTGCGGTGCTCGACCTCTACGACTCGACCTTCGGCGACGAAGCGACGTCGCTCACGCCGGAGCGGCTGCGGCGGACCCGGGTCGTGGTGGGTCACTTCTACTTCGGCGTGCACGAGCACTTGCCCCGACCCTGCCGTTACCTCACCTTCCTACGCGATCCGGTCGACAGGGTCGTCTCCCACTACCGCTTCGTGCAGCGTCAGCCGGAGCACTACCTCCACGAGACGGCCTCGACGTTGAGCCTCTCTGAGTACGTCCGCTCGTGCGGCACGGCCGAGCCGAACAACGACCAGACCCGCCTGCTGGCCGGAAGGAAGCTCGCCTCGGGTGACGGCGGCTCCTCGCGAGCGATGCTCCCCGTGGCCAAGCGCAACCTCGACCGGCATGCCGTCGTCGGCCTCACCGAGGCGTTCGACGCCTCCCTCCTGCTCATGCGCCGCGTCTTCGGGTGGAGCCGCCCCTTCTACGTCTCCCGCAACATCGGCGATCGCCGTGAGGTCGTGGACCCCGACACGCGCGGCCTGATCCTCAGCCACAACGAGCTCGACGCAGAGCTCTACCGCTACGGGCGCGAGCGCTTCGAGAACGAGATTCGCGAGCAGGGAGCGGCCTTCGCTCGGGAGCTGCGCGCCTTCCGGAGGCTCAACCGCGTCTACGGCAAGACCCGGGCGCTCGTCTCCGCCTCGCGAGCCCGGCGGAGTCCGGCATCGGCGTGACCATGCAGCCGCGAGACCTCCGCATCCTCCAGGTCAGCACGGCCGACGTGCGCGGCGGCGCAGAGCAGGTGGCGTGGAGCCTCTTCCGAGCCTACCGCGCGCGCGGACACACCTCCTGGCTGGCCGTCGGCGAGAAGCACACCGACGATCCGGACGTGCACGTGATCCCGCAGGACGCAGCGCGGCATCCCTGGGCCCGGTTCTGGACGGGGCTGGCGGGCCGGCTCGGGCCGGCCGACGGGCCCCCCGGTCCCGCGGCCGCGTTGAGCCGGCTCGCGGGCGCGGTCGCCCAACCCCGACGGCGACTCGACTACCACCGGGGGCGGGAGGATTTCGACTTCCCCGGCACCTCCCGGCTCCTCACTCTCGGCGACGAACGGCCCGACGTCGTCCACGCCCACAACCTCCACGGCCGCTACTTCGACCTGCGCAAGCTCCCCTGGCTCAGCTGGGAGGCGCCGCTCGTCCTGACCCTGCACGACGCCTGGCTGCTCAGCGGCCACTGTGCCCACTCCTTCGCATGCGAGCGGTGGCGCACCGGCTGCGGGCAGTGCCCGGATCTCACCATTCCACCGTCCGTGCCGCGGGACGCGACGGCGTACAACTGGCGCCGCAAGCATGCGATCTACGCCCGCAGCCGGCTGCACGTGGCGACGCCGAGCCGCTGGCTCATGCGTCGTGTTGAGAGCTCGATCGTCGCCGCCGGAATCCAGGAGGCACGCGTCATCCCGAACGGCGTCGATCTCTCGCTCTTCTACCCGGGCGACCGGCGCGTGGCACGTGCGAGCCTCGGACTGCCGCAGGACGCCGTCGTCCTGGTCACGACCGGCGTGAAGATCCACGACAACCGCTGGAAGGACCTCCGGATGCTGCGGGAGGGCCTCGTGACCCTGGCGGAGCGCTGGGACGGTCCGCCGATCCACCTGCTCGCTCTCGGCGCCGAGGGCGGCGCGCAGCAGGCCGGGCGGGCCGCTCTGCGCTTCGTGCCGTACGAGCAGGACCTGTCCGTGCTGGCCACGTACTACCGCGCGGCCGACGCCTACGTCCACGCCGCGCGGGCCGACACCTTCCCGACGGCGGTCCTGGAGGCCCTGGCCTGCGGGATCCCCGTCGTCGCCACGAGCGTCGGGGGAATCCCGGAGCAGGTCGAGGAGGGGCGGTGCGGATTCCTCGTCCCTCCGAGCGACGGCCACGCGCTGGCCGACCGCCTCGAGGCCGTGCTCTCCGACGCTGACCTCCGCGCCCGACTGGGCAGGGACGGCGCCGAGCGGGCGCGCCGCCATTTCTCGCTCGAGCGGTGCGTGACCGCCTACCTCGACTGGTACGCCGGCCTCGTCGGAGGCGCCACCCGCCGGACGGCCGCCTAGGCCTGGAGAATCGGCGTGGGCGCTCCGTCTCTCACCGATCTCCCGGCCCCGCCGCCCGGGAAGACGGGCTGGCCCTGGACCGAGGCCGGGGAAGCGCTGCCCGAGCGCATGCCCGACGGACGCCCCTGGCCGCGCGTGACCGTGGTGACGCCCTCCTACAACCAGGCGGCCTACCTCGAGGCGACGCTCCGGTCGGTGCTCCTGCAGGGGTACCCGGAGCTCGAGTACTTCGTCGTCGACGGCGGCAGCACGGACGGGAGCACGAGCGTCCTCCGACGCTACGAGGGGTGGCTCGCCGGGTGGGTCAGCGAGCCGGACGAGGGCCAGTCGCACGCGATCAACAAGGGCATGGCGCAGGCATCGGGCGAGATCCTGGCGTGGCTCAACTCCGACGATCTGTACGAGCCGAACGCGCTTGCACATGCCGTCCGCTGGCTCGTCGAGAGGCCGACCTGCGGGCTCGTCTACGGCGGCGGGTCGTGCATCGACGAGGAGGGGCGAAGGATCTCCTCCTGCGACTGGATCCGGCCCTTCGACCGCCGGCTCTACCTCACGTCCAACTTCATCCTCCAGCCGGCGGCATTCTGGCGGCGCCGGCTCTGGGAGGAGGCCGGCGAGCTCGACGTCGACGCCCACTACGCGATGGACTGGGAGTGGTTTCTCCGGGCCACCGCCATCACCGAGCCGCACTTCGAGCCGGTCGAGCTGGCCCGCTGGCGTATCCACCCGGAGATCAAGACCACGGCCGGGGGCGAGCGCCGCCGGGCCGAGATCGCGGCCGTCAGCCGCCGGCACGCCGGCTACTGGCAACCGACGAACATCGTCTACCTGCTCGACCGGCTCGCCTGGGGAGCGGAGAGGCGGCTCGGCGCCGGCCGCGCCCACCGCCTCTATCGCCACGCGACCACGCCCGTGCGCTGGCTGCTGAAGAAACGGCTCTGGAAGGACCGCTACCAGGCCTGACGCTCGCTCGAACCGGCCGCCGGCCGTGCCTCGAGCGCGTCGACGTGGTGGGGCTCCGGCACGGGAGGTCCCGGATCGGTCGCGAGGCCAGACGCCTCGGCCAGCCGCGGGCCCCGCGATTTGTGCCTTAGCGCCGGGAACTCGAGGTAGCGGTACGTCACGGTGGCGAGGACGAAGCTGATCGTTGCGACGACGACCAGGTTGAGGAGGAAGCCCGAAGGGCCGCCGAGGGTCAGCCCTTGCGCCCTGAGCCAGAAGATGATCGGGAGATGCCAGATGAAGAGGCTGTAGGAGACGAGGCCGACCGCGAACACGGGCGGGGATTCGAAGATCCGCACCAGCCTCGTCCGCTCGCCGTGGGCGGGAAGCACGACGAGAGCGAGAAGAAGCGCGCAGACGACGACCATGAGCGCGTCGTAAACGTAGGCGCTCGCCGATCCGTCGGCGGTGGCTCCCGCCGTGAACACGGCCGTCGGAATCGCGATCGCGACCATCGTCGCCACCACCGCCTTCCGCCACCAGGATGGGAGCCTGAGGAGGCCGTCCTCCGAGTCCACGCGCAGCACGGCGACGAGGAGCCCCAGGGCGAAGAAGTCCGCATGGCCGAAGAAGCTCCGCTCGAAGACGCTGGCCCGGTCCGGCGCCCACCCGTCGCTGAACTCGGCCCGCGGCAGGACGACGAGCAGGACCTTGGCCGAGATCCCGACGACGAAGAGGAGGGCGGCGGGGGCGAGCGCAGCCAGCCGCCTCCCCCGCCGGTCCGGCGCGCGGACGGCAAGCACCACCGCCAACAGCACGAGCAGCGGGAGGAAGACGTAGAAGGTGACGACCGTCGTGAGCGCCCAGACCACTCCGATGCCCGTAAACAGGGTCGGGGGATAGAGGTTGTGCAGGAACGTCAGGTTGAGGACGAGCGTGAGCGGGTCCGTCAGCGAGCTCATCTCGAGACGGAAGCCGTCCGCGCTTCGCACCTTGGTCGTACTGAGCACGAAGGAGGCGAAGAGCAGGATGAACCAGTAAGCGGGCAAGATCCGCAGGGCCCGGTTGACGAGGTAGCGCCTGAGGCTCGGAAGCCTCCGGGCCCTCATTACCGCGGCGGCGAAGGGCCGGTAGAGGAGGAAGCCCGAGAGGACGAAGAGGAGTGCCACTCCGAGGGCCAGGTGAGTGAGAAGCGCGTCCCCCAAGCGCCCGAACGCGATGCGGATCCCGTCCGGAGCCGAGTCGAACCAGACGTGGAGGGTGAGGATGCTGAACGCGGCAAGCGCCCGTACTCCCTGGATCCCGGGGAGCCTCGACCCCGAGGACGGATCCACGTACAGGAGCCGTAGGCGCCGCAAGAACGGAATTCTAGCTCCGGATCCCGGTATCTTGGAGGTCCGAACGGGCCGGGGAATCCGCTCGCCGGCCCTCAGTCGAGCGCGAGGATCAGGGCAGCCGAGATGCCCCAGAGCGCGATCGTGACGAGGAGCGGAAGGTCGCTCGCGAGCGTCCTTTCCGGCTCCTCTCCGGAGGGAGCGGGCGCATGGGCGAGCTGGAGGTAGCGGAAGAGGCCGAAGACCACGAAGAGGATCGTCAGCATCATGGCCGACGAGTCCGTCGCGGTGAAGGTGTAGAGGGAATAGGCGCTGATCGTCGCCGCGGCGACGATGGCGATCAGCTGATCGAGGAGCGGAAGGGAGTAGCTGCCGAGCGCGGGGCGCCTCGCCGAGTGGTCGGTACCCGAGACGGCGAGCTCGGCGCGGCGCTTCGCGAGCGCGAGGAAGAGCGCGAGCAGACCGGAGCAGAGGACGAGCCAGGGAGAGAGCCGCACGTCGATCGCGACCGCACCGGCGGCGGCGCGGACCACGAAGAGGAGGGCGATCGCCGAGACGTCGATGATGACGAGGTGCTTCAGGCCGAGGCTGTACGCGGCCTGGATCCCGACGAAGGCGACGAGCAGGCCGGCCGACGCCCAGCCGAGGGCGGCGGCCAGCGCCAGAGCGACGCCGAGGAGGAGACCTGCGACGGCAAGCGCCGCCCGAGGTGCGATCGCCCCCGCGGCGATCGGCCGCGAGGCCTTGACAGGATGCGCGCGATCGCGCTCGGCGTCCACGACGTCGTTGAGGAGGTACGACGCGCTCGAGGCGGCGCAGTACGCGACGAAGATGACGATCGCCTCGACCCAGCTCGCGGCGTCGCCGTACCGCTGGGCGAAGATCAACCCCGCGAAGAGAAGGAGGTTCTTCGTCCACTGCAGGGGCCGGAAGGCGCGGATCCACGGCGAGACGAGCCGGAGGGCACTGTCCGAGGCGGAGGACGGCGCGGCCGAGACCCCCGCCCGCGACGAATCGGAACGCAGGGCGGCCGCCCTCTCCGCCGTCTCGGTGTCCGGCCGCATCCGAGCCTCGCTCACGATACGCGTTTGAGCAGCCCCAGAGCGCGCTGGCTCCAGGCGGTTCTATGGGTCGTACCGGCCGTACGCGCGACCGCTTCGTTGGCGATGAACCAGTCGTAGGAGGCGATCAGCGTCTCGGCGTTCGAGAAGCGCGGTCTCCAGCCGAGCAGCTCCTCTGCCCGGCTGACGTCCACGAATGAGTCCCGGTCGGCTGTCTTGTAGTGCCACTCCGCCAGGGGCGACAGCCGGGCCAGCTCGAGCGCTCGCAGCACGGCCTGGGCGGGTCGGGACGGCACGCCGACGACCCTGCTGGCCGAGCGCGCGTGGTCGATCAGGGCCTGCAGGTCCTCCCGGACCGTGCCGAAGCTCTTCGCGCCGAGGTTGAGCACGGTCCCCGACGGCGCCTTCTCGGCGGCGAGGACGATCGCGTCCACCAGGTCCTCGACCGCCAGCAGCTGGTACCGGTTGTGGCCGGAGCCGATCACGTAGATCCGCCGACCCTCGCGGATCCACTCGAAGAGGATCTCGAAGACTCCCAAGCGTCCGGGCCCGAGGAAGGTCTTCGGCCGAAGGACGACCGCTTCGATCCCCTCCTGCGCGAACCGCCGGCACACCTCCTCGGCTTGAACCTTCGACACTCCGTAGGTCCCCAACGGGTCGAGCGGCGTCTCCTCGGTGATCGGGTGGACCGCGGGGACGCCGTACACCGCCGTGCTCGAGACGTAGACGACGCGTCGCACTCCCTCCGCGACCGCGGCGCGGAGAACGACCTCGGTGCCCTCGACGTTGACGGAGCGGATCTCCTCCGGCGACCGCCGGATCGGAAGAGCCGCCGCGGCGTGCACGAGGACCTCGGCCCCCCGGCAGAGCTCCCGTGCGCGCTCCTCGTCGCGAACGTCGCCGACGAGCGCCTCGACGTGCACGCCCGCGGGATCGTCGCCGGCCGGCTCGAGGTCCAGGCTTCGCACCCGGTGACCCATTCCGGCCAGCCGGCCTGCGAGGTGGTAGCCGAGAAAACCGCCTCCGCCGGTGAGCGCCCACGTCGACACGGCTAAGGATCCCACAGTAGCGGCGGTGTCCGCGGCCCGCGTGCTGCCCTGATCGTTGGAGGGGGTCGGACTGGACGATGGGCCGGTCACTCGTCCCGGATGGCCACGTCGATCAGGTCCAGGATCTCGGCATCCTCCGTCGCGTCGAACTTCCGCGCGAAGAGCTTGCCCGAGCTCATGATGTTCTCGAAGTCCGCCCGGCGCAGCACAGCCGGCCCGCCGGCGACCTCCGGATGCCTCCACTCGAGGTAGCGGAGATCGTCGTTGACGATCGCGTCCCGGAGCGGAGAGTTGAGCAGGATGGTCTGGAAGAAGATCTCGTCGGGCACGTCCACGAACCTGAAGAACCTCACGTACGAGCGCGCGTCCCCGAGGAACCGGTGCACGAACTCCGTGCACTCACGCGAGAGACACCAGTACGCCGAGCCTCCGAACGGGCGGAGGCCGGCAGGGTATCCGCGTCCGAACCGCGCACGAATGCCGGGGATCCGGACGTAGTGCGAGCCGAGGCGAACGTGCCAGGACTCGATCCGGTCCATCCCGCCTTCCTGCCATTCGTCCGAGGGGAGCGGGAAGTGGGTCATGAACGACAGGCCCTCGTGCTCGCGGAAGAACGCTCCGATGCGGCGGTTAGACGCGATCGGGTAATCCTGGCCCGTGAGGAGGAGCACATGGTCGAAGGGGATGCCCCGGCGGAAGAGTTCACGGATCCCCTTGATGGTCGCCTCGACGTGCCCGAAGCCGCCGTAGTGGCAGCGATGCCGCTCGAGAAAGTGGACGTTGTCGAGGCCACTGAGCGGCTCCGTCATCCGGCGGTACGTGTCGTCGTCCGTCTTCCGGTCGACGTGCACGAAGAAGGACGACGTCTCCGTGTCGAGCCGTCTGACGAGCCGGATCAGCTGGTCGGGGAGCTTGTAGGCGGAGATGATGTACGCGAGGGTCGCCGGGGGTGCGCCGGGCCCGCGGAATGTCCCCGAGACCCCGCTCACAGCTTGCTCCGGAGGGCGCGCTCGAACATCCAGTCGTTCGGCTCGCCGCGGCGCCGCAGGTGGCGGGCCGCCAGCCGGGGAGCGAGGAGGGCGGCGAGCGCGGCGGCCCGTATCCGCAGGGACGCGCCGCGGGCGGTGGCCACCGAGACCAGCAGCCGCCGGGCGTGAGGGCGTGCTCCGAGCAGCGCCTCCTCCGCCTCCACCGCGAGCGCGTGGCTCCGCGTCGCGGCGATCGCGTGCTCGACCAGCGGTCGCTCTTCCGGACGGAGGTGAGGGTTCGTGCGCACGCGCTCGAGCATCGCTATGCGCTGGCGAAGACCGGCCCCGCGATCCCACGAAAGGCTGCCGCGGCGGATCCGATAGCGGTAGAGCGGCTCGTGGACGAGTCCGGCCGCGCTCCCCGAGAGCAGGAGCCGGATCCAGCAATCCCAGTCCTCGAGCCGAAGGAAGGTGTCGTCGTAGCCGCCGATCTCCAGCAGCCTCGAGCGGCGGACCGCGGCCGCTCCGAAGATGAAGTTCCGGAGGAGGATCGCGCGCCGCTGCTGCGCGATCTCGAACTCCGACGCGCTCGCATAGCAGCGGTGGACGGCGACCCCGTTGACCTCGTAGACCGCGTCGGTGGTGAGCAGGTCCAGGTCGGGCCGGGCGGCAGCCGCGTCGCCGAGAGCTTCGAGCCGCGTCGGCTCGAAGGCGTCGTCGGCGTCGAGAACGACGAGGAACTCGCCCGAGGCCGCCGCGGTCGCCGTCCGGCGCGCGGCCCCCACACCTCGATGCTCCTGCCGCAGGAAGCGGATGCGCGACCCGAACGGCTGAAGGGCGCCTTCGAGGTCGTCCGTCGAGCCGTCGTCGCACACGATCACCTCGTGCGGCGGCAACGTCTGCGCCAGCGCGGACTCGACCGCCTCGCCCACCATCTCCGCCGCCTGGAACGCCACCACGATCACCGAGAAGCTCGGCACGTGCCCGCGCTCGAGCGGCCGGTCGGGCGGCGGCGCGAGCAGGGCCGTCATCCGTCCTCCAGGAGGGCGATCACGCCCCGGCTCTTCTCGTAGCGGGACATCGGCCACACGACTCGATGCGGGATGAGCGCGAGCTGCGTCGCGTACGCCCTGCACGCCAGCATCTTGAGACCGAGATCCCGGTAGCCGACGCGAACCCGGCTCCACGACACCCTCCCCGGCACCATCGCCCGCACGCGATCCGGCAGCCGCGGCTCCTCCTCCCAGAGCGCGTACGGCTGTTCCACGTACAGGACGATCCGCCCGGTGAAGAGGTCCGCTCCCAGGACGACCTCGGCGAGATGCAGATGGTCGGCGTGCGTGAGCGGATAGGCCGGCACCAGCACCGTCTCGGCTCCCCGGAGCGCCTCTTCCAGCGCGCCGGCGAGGAGGGCGACGTCCCGCTCGCCGACGTACTGCTCGTCGGAGAACGTCTGCCAGAGCGGCGCCGCGGAGAGGAGCGAGCACGCGCGCCGGTCCTCGCGACGGCGGGCCGCGGCCGCCTCTCCCTCCGTGGAGAAACCCGCCTGCCGGTCCCAGGCGCCCGCCGGCCTCGACGACTCGGGATCCCCGGCGAAGACCGTGAGAACCTCGACGCGGGCTCCTGCGCGGGCGGCTCGGTGGATGGTGGCGCCGAGCGAGAACACTCCGTCGTCGAGATGCGGCGAGAGCACCGTCACGCGCCGCCCGAGCTCGGCGGGATCAAGGACGCGCTCCGTGGCCGGGCGGGACCGTGTCATCCGGAGCCGGGGGCTCGAGCTAGGCGGCGCCCCGTCACGTCCTGACCGCGCTCACCGACACGAGCAGGGCGAAACTGCTGTCGTGCACCTCGAGCTCGGCCTCCGTCAGCTCCTCGCTGGCCATCCCGGCGAGGAACGCGATGGAGGCAAGCACGTTTCCGTGCGTGCGGACACGCACGGCGTCGGCTCCGAACACGCCGCCGAAGAGCGCCGTGCACGAGGACGGGGTGAAGCGCCAGTAATCCGTGAGCGTGTCGTCGTCCATGATCGGGCTCACAACGGGAACGGTGGCGAGCAGTGCCCCCTCCGGCTTGAGGATGCGGTGGGCGTGTGCGACGGCAGAGCGCGTGTCCTCGATGAACTGGAGCGTCTGCGTGAGGATGAAGCAGTCGAAGCTTCGCTCCGGGATCGCGTCGGCGGCGGCGAGATCGGCGACGACGGTCGCGACACGATTTCCGGGGTCCACGTCGAGGACGTCCTTCCGGGTCACCCCGGTCCCGAACCGCTCCGTATAGCCGCTGTCCTTGACCTCGAGCACGCGTCCTCGGATCTGAGCGCGGTGACTCCGGAGGAAGCGCTCGATGTAGTAGCGGTCGACCGGAGTTCCCCGCTCGTACCCGAAGTCGCGGCCGAGCGGCGACGTGCGGCGGAGCGATCCGAGGCGCGCCGGGTGCCGGAGACGTCGCAGCCGGCGGCGCACGTCCTCGGCCTGCTCGGGTGAAAGCCGTTCGAGGAGACGGTCGATCGAACCCCGCACCACTGAGAAGTCGGGACCGCGCCGCATGCCGCGTCTGAATGTACACCTGCCGCCGAGCTCTTCCCGGTCCGACCGCCTCGACGACGGCGCTGCGAGGCCCCGAACTGCCCGCCTTCTCCTACCGGCGGTCGTGGGCCCGGGCGAAGACCGCGCCGTCGACGAACACGAGCGCATAGCGGCCGTCCGGCCCGTAGAACCAGGCCTCGAAGGGTTTGGGGAGGTCGTCTCGCGTCTCGACGCGGGCCGGCGGGCCGAGCACGGCGCGGACCTGGCGCGCCGTCATGCCCTGGACGACCCCGCTCCAGGCTGCGGGAAAGCGGTAGAACGAGGGAGTCTCCGGGGTCGGGTCGTCCGCCTGACCGGCTGCCGCGACCCCGTCCTCGGAGGCCTCCAGGTCGAAGATCAGGTAATCGGGCGTCTCCGCGAGGAGGGGATAGTCGCTCAGGAACACGCTGAGATCGGGCTGGAGAGCGAGCTCGATCGGCTCGGCCACGACGAATACCGACGGAGCCGGCCGCATCGTCCCCACCGCCGGGTAGTAACGGGTGTCCGTCGTGACGAAGCGCTCGTCGGCGCTCATCGGCCGTAGGCCTTCGAGCGTCGTCTCCCATTCCAGATCGGCCTGCTCCGGCCAGTACCTGCCCGCGATCTGGGCGTGGTGCCACAGGCCGGTCCCTCCGAGCACGAGCGCCCTCGTCGTGTGGCCCACCAGCTGCCCGATCTCCTCGTAGACCGGCACACGCCGCTCGTTCTCGGGATCCGGGCGCGCCGGCGAGAGACTCTCCGCCCCGCCGAGTCCGATCGCCACGACGGCGAGGAAGAGCGCGACGCCCGCGGCCTGAACCGTGCGGCGCCCAGGTGCTCGACCGAGGCGGTCGGCGATTCCTCCCGCAGCCGCCGCCAGCGAGAGCGCGGCGATCGGGACGAGGGGGAGGGAGTAGTAGTCGTGCGTCGAGACGTAGTTCGTGACCGTGAGGCCGAAGGCGGCGTAGCCGCCCCAGAGCCCGATCAGCAAAGCCCTCTGCGTCGGCGTCCGCGCCAGGAGAATGGCGGAGGCGGCGAGCGCGAGGACGACGAGCGCGAGGCGCTCGCCGAAGAACGGCGGCCGCAGGACCGCCGAGATGCTGTCCAGCCACCCCCGCCAGAAGAAGCCGTCGAGCAGGAGACCGGGGTTGATGCTGCCGGAGATGCGACCGGCGACGAACTCTCCCGTGACCGTGCTGTACACGTAGAGGCCCACTGCCGGGACGACACCCAGAACGGGCAACGCATAGAAGCTTCGGCTGGTCAGGGCTCCGCGAGCACCCAGTCGGACGAAGGCGAGGGCGGCGAAGACGGGGAAGACGAAGAACGCGGCGATGCCCGGCTTCACCAGCACCGTGGCCGCGGCCAGCGCAGTCGCCCCCGCGAGCCGTCCGGTCGTCGGCCGCTCGTGATGACGGAGGACGGCGAGGACCGTCGCGAGCGTCAGCATCACCATCAGGGGATCCGGCTGGAAGCTCGTGCTCGCCACCAGCGGGAAAGGAAGGAAGAGGTACACGAGGACGGCTCCCACGGCAGCCCAGACCGGCGAGAAGCGGAGAGCGAGGAGAAAGAGAAAAAGGGCGCCGACGAGCCAGAAGACCATCGAGAGCGAGCGCGGTATCCAGAGGCGCTCGCCGCCTGCGACCTCGTACGAGAACGCGGTCGCGAACTGGAAGATGGGGAGCTCGAGCGGAGCGTCCTCCTCCAGCCTCGCACGCGCCACGCGCTTCTCCCAGCCGGCCGCCGGAGCCCAGTTGAGGACGTAGTAGGAGCGAGCGAGCTGCGCCGAGTGGTACTGGCGCGCCGCGTGGAAGTCGAACGGCAGCGCGGTGACGTGGCTCCACCTCACGCCGACCGCTAGGACGACGAGCGCGGCAAGCAGCAGGGCCAGGCCCCAGCGCAATCTCGGCCGCAGTGCTGTTTGCATACCCGCGAGAGGCGCGAAGCTCGGGAAACGGCTCGCGAAGCTCACAGCCTAGCGCCGACCGGAGGCCGGGAACAGGGGCGACCCGGGCTCTCGCATTCGCCGCTAACGTCTTCGCTGTTGCCGATCTTCGGCCCGGAGGCGACAATGGGCCCGGAGAGACGGAGTCGCGGCGGCGTTCGCGACCGTTGACGGGACGCGCCTCGAATCGACGGGAAGATGGCACACACCGACTCCGAACGCACGTCTGCGGCCTCTCCGAGCCGGCCCGGCATCGCGCGCGCGACCTGGCGGCGAACGCTCGAGTTCCGCCGCTATCTCACGGTCGGGCTGGGAAACACGCTTCTCGACTACGTCCTCTTCATCGCGCTCACGAAGATCCTGCGGTTGCCGCTCGAGCTGGTCTGGATCGCGAAGGTGATCTCCGGGACGGTGGCGATCTCGATCAGCTTCTACCTGAACCGCACCTGGGTCTTCCGCGCCTCGGGAGCCCCCGTGGGACAGGCTGCGAGGTTCGTGACGACGACGGTCGTCGGCGTCTACGGCATCCAAACTCCTCTGACCCACGTCTTCTCGAGCATCGTTCCGGAGCCGGGACTGGCGGTCTACGACGCGCTGGCGCGCACGGGCCTCACCGACACGCTCGGCTCCGTGCTGACCGAGGCGTTCGTGATCAAGTCCGTCGCCTTCGCGCTCGCGACTTTGCCGACCATCGTCTTCAACTTCCTGCTCTACCGACTCTGGGTGTTCCCGGCGAAGCAGGACGGCCGCCAGCCGGCCTGACGACGTGTTCAGGTGCGGCACGCGCACGACTACACTCTGACGACCGGGGCGAACGCTTCCTGCGGCAAGCGACATGAGATGACCATCAAGGCGACTGGCGACACGACGCGCGCGGGAAGGGCGCGATTGCGATGAGGCCCAACTTCTCCGTCGTCATCTGCGCCTACGACGAACGCCGGTGGAACCTGCTCCGCCAAGCGGTCTCCTCGGTCGGCGAGCAGACTCTCCCGGCGCATGAGGTCATCGTGGTGGTCGACCACAACGACTCCCTCCTCGCTCGCGCCCGGCGCGGTTTACCTCATGTTCGTGTGGTTCAGAGCAGCGGGCCGCGGGGCCTGCACGGGGCTAGGAACACCGGTGTTCACGCGGCCACCGGGAATCACGTGGCGTTCCTTGATGACGACGCCTACGCCACCAGGCAGTGGCTCGAGCTCCTGGCCGAGCCCTTTTCGGATGACGGCGTGGCTGGGGTGGGAGGCTCCGCCTGGCCGATCTGGGAAGGCGGACGGCCCGGCTGGTTTCCTCCTGAGTTCGAGTGGGTCGTGGGATGCAATCACCGCGGAATGCCGCTTGGTCAGGACGACGTTCGCAACCTCTGGGGCGTGAACATGTCCTTCCGGCGAGACCTTCTGCTGATGATCGGGGGCTTTCGGATCGGCTACTCCTGCGACGAGACAGAACTCTGCATCCGGCTGCGCCAGCGTTGGCCGGGTAAACGTCTCGTGCTTCTTCCCGAAGCTCGAGTCATGCACCACGTTCGAAAGTCCCGCACCACGGTCCGTCGTTTCCTTTCACGCTGCTATTACGAGGGAGGATCCAAGGCAGTAATCTCGCGGCTCCTCGGCGCGAGTGACGCCTTGTCGTCCGAGCGTCACTACGCGCGGGAAATCCTCCCCCGCGGCGTCGGTCGAGGATTGGCCGACTTCGTACTCGATCGCGATCCCCACGGGCTCGCTCGAGCGGGTCTCATCGTCGGCGGGCTCGCGACCACGACCGCCGGCTACGCGGTCGGCCACCTGATGCCCACCCGGGCGGCAAGGAGGCGAGGGTGGGACGGAGAGCTGGGCGGACGGCCGACCTCTCGGCCGGACGGAGATGGACGCGAAGGAGCCCGGTAGTGGGGCGACGCCGGCCCAGACGCCTTCGTCTCCTGATCGTGACAGCTAGGTACCTCCCCTTTACGGGCGGAGTGGAGCTCCACGTGAACGAGGTGTCCCGCCGGCTCGCGGAACGCGGAGTGGCCGTCACGATCCTGACGACGGATCCCACGGGCGAGCTGCCGCCCCGCGACGAGATCGAAGGCGTAGCCGTCCGGCGCGTACGGGCCTGGCCGGCGGAGCGCGACTACTACTTCGCCCCCGGCGTCTACCGTGAGATCGCCGGCGCGGACTGGGACCTCGTGCACGTGCAGGGTTACCACACATTCGTGGCGCCGCTGGCCATGTTTGCGGCGGCCCGGGCCGGGCTCCCGTACCTTGTCACCTTCCACGCCGGCGGGCATTCGTCGCGGCTGCGGCAGTCCGTCCGACCGCTGCAGGTGGCGCTCCTCCAGCCCCTCCTTTCGCGGGCCGATCGGCTGGTCGCGCTGACGCGCGCCGAGGTCGAGGAGTACTCGAGGCGCCTGCGCGTCCCGCGCGACCGACTCGTAGTCATCCCGAACGGCAGCGACCTTCCCCGGGACGCCGCACGGTCCCGCGGGTCCTCGAACGGCGCACTCGTGGCCTCGGTGGGAAGGCTCGAGCGGTACAAGGGGCACCAGCGCGTTCTCGCAGCCTTCCCCCACGTGCTGCGCCGCCGCCCGGACGCCCGGCTCTGGATAGCGGGTCGGGGGCCGTACGAAGACGAGCTCGAGCGTCTGGCCGGGGAGCTCGGTGTGGCTGGCCGCGTCGAGATCCGCGCCGTTCCGGCGGAGGATCGCGCCGGCATGGCAGAGGAGCTCGCGCGGGCGAAGGTCGTCCTCCTGCTGAGCGAGTTCGAGACCCAACCGATGGCGGCCCTCGAGGCGCTCGCCGTCGGCTGCCGGCTAATCGTTGCGGAGAGGCCCGGTTTGACCCAACTCGTCGAGGACGGACACGCACGCGGAGTTCCGCTCGCGACCTCGCCCGAGGAGGTCGCGGCCGCCGTGCTTGAGGAGCTGGACAAGCGGCCGGTTCGAGATCCCCCGGCCCTGCCGACGTGGGACGAGTGCGCGGACAAGCTGTCGAACCTCTATGAGACCGTCGCCGCTGCCAGACCAGCATCGTGACCCTCACTCCGCCCGAGACCCCTCGCTAGAAGAACATCTTCGTGCGCATCCTGCTTGCCACAGATCACTACCCGCCGCACATCGGCGGCGCACAGATCCAAAGCCGCTTGATCCCACGTGAGCTCGTCCATCGTGGGCACGATGTCGTTGTTGCCACCGTGTGGCAGAACGGCGTTGCACCTGTGGAGGACGACGACGGGATATCCGTCCACCGGTTGCGGCAACTCCGGACCCTTCCTGTTCTGGTCCGGACGCGGAGTCAACACCATCAACCGCCTTTTCCCGACCCGATCACCGTGGTCGGGCTCCGTCGCCTGATCCGCCGGTTTAGACCCGACGTTGTCCACTCATACGGCTGGTTCAGCTATTCATGCGCAGCCGCCCTGCTGGGCACGAACATCCCGCTTCTGCTGACCGCGCGGGACTACGCTTACAGCTGCGCCACCCGCACACTGGTCCACGAGGGCAGGCATTGCACAGGACCCGGCTTGGTCAAGTGCATCCGCTGCTCGGCGGTCGAGTACGGTCGCTCGAAGGGCCTGGCCGCCGCGGTCGGCGTGCGGTTCAGCGCACCTCTTCTTCGCCGAAAGGTGCGGGCAATCCACAGCATTAGTTCGTACGTACAGACCATAGTTCGCCGCGACTTCCTGGACGACCGCAAGGTGGGGACGGCAGCGACCGGCTCGATTGTCCACGACGTGATCGGGAGCGTGCGCGACGAGGATCTCGCCTCTGAGAGCGGCGGCTCCCTGGACAGGTACTTGGTTCAGTTGCCTGCAGAGCCGTTCCTGCTCTTCGTTGGCGCGCTTCGCCGCGTGAAAGGCGTCGAGCAGCTTCTCGAGGCGTACCAGCGGCTGGAGGAGCCGCCGCCGCTCGTCCTCATCGGGACACTCGAACGGGACTCGCCGCCCTTGCCGCCCGGCGTGATCGTCCTTCGGGACTTTCCCCACAGCGCCGTCATGGCTGCATGGGAACGCTGCCTCTTCGGCGTTCTTCCTTCCGTCCTGCCCGAGCCGTTCGGAACGGTCGTCTGCGAGGCGATGAGTCGTGGCAAGGCAGTCATCGGTACCCAGCCAGGAGGACATAGCGACATGATCGTCCCCGAGGAGACGGGCCTTCTCGTGCCCCCTGGGGACGTCCGCGCGCTCACGCGCGCCATGGAGCGGCTGATCCAGGATCCTCGTCTCCGGGACCGCCTCGGGAGAGAGGCTCGCGTTCGCGCGCGCCGATTTACTCCCGAGGTCGCGATTCCGCGCATCGAGCGAATCTACGTTGAGCTCATCGCGAATGGGACGCAGTGATGAACCTGGCCAAAGAAGACTTGCGACATTCGCCTGAGGCACAAGCTCTTTCCAGGCATGCATCGCGGGAGAGAGCCGCTTCATCGAGAATTGGACGGAGCTGGCGTCGCTGACTTTGAGCCGTTTCGTTCTCGCTTTCACGGCCCTCGTTTGGCTCGCTGCCAGACGTCGCGCGGGACGCACCGGAGCCGACCAGAAACCCCGGCTACCGCCGGTTCAGCGATCTCACGTACTAGCCCGCGTTGAGCCTCGGCCGACGGCCGGCGTCCACCGGTCTCCTCGGTGGGGTGTTCTGCCTGTGTTTGCCCTCGTCTCAGGGGGCGGAGTCTTCCTCGTCGCGATCGCGAACGCACTCTCGCGCTCTGGGAAAGGCGGGGGATTAGCCCTCTTCTGGCTTGCCATCCTTGTCGTCGTCAGTTACGCAGCCTTCCGGCTCGTCACAGCAGAACCAACACGTACTGAGCGACTTGGCATAGTCATGCTCGTGTGGCTGACCTTCTATCTAGTCAAGATCATCAAAGATCCGTTCTTCTTCACATATTCGGACGAGTTCGTTCATGCGCGAAATGCCATCGACACTATCGAGACCGGCCATCTGTTCGGTGAGAACACAATCTTAACTGTGACGCCTCAGTACACCGGGCTCGAAACTGCAACAAGCGCCGTGGTTTCACTCACCGGCCTGAACGTCTTCGGTGCCGGACTCATCGTCGTAGGCGCCGCTCGGCTGGTCATGCTGCTTGGTCTCTTCTTGCTTTTCGAAGCCGTAAGCGGCTCGTCCCGCGTTGCAGGTCTTGGAGCCCTCCTCTACGTGGCCAACCCGAACTACCTTTTCTTCACCGCACAGTACGCGTATGAGTCAATGGCTCTCCCTCTCTTCGTCCTCGCTCTGGCCGGCGTGGCTCGGTGGACTAAGCGCGAAGGCGGCGTCGATCGAAGAGCGTGGGCCGTCGCTGTGCCGGTCCTGATTACCGCGGTCGTCATAACTCATCACATGACCACGTATGCGCTTGTCGCGTTCCTGGCCGGGTTATCGCTCGTGCACATGCTGGTTGCTCGCCCAGGTACCTTCCTTGCACCGTGGCGTTTCATGGTCTTTGCGGTTGGGACCATGATGCTCTGGCTGATATTCGTTGCGAGCGAAACGGTTGGCTATCTCACTCCGGTCTTCACCCTAGCGCTTGAGTCAGCCGTTCAGACTATTTCGCGAGAAGCAGCGCCAAGGCAGCTCTTCGTAAACGAATCCGGCCTCGTCGTCGGGCCGTGGGGTGAACGAGTCGTTACCCTCGCGTCGGTCGCGCTAATCGCAGTTGCCATCATGATCGGTCTGGTGACGATCTGGCGCCGGTACCGTCGTCATCCCATGGCGCTCGTCCTTGCTGTGGCTGCGACAGGTTACTTGGGGACGCTGTTTCTTCGGCTCATTCCGAAGGCCTGGGAGATTGGCGCTCGGGCATCCGAGTTCCTCTTCATAGGTGTCGCCTTCCTCCTGGCTGTTGTGTTCGTGTGGGTGGCCGAGCTTCGCCGCCCTCGGGTGGCGCAAGGCTTCCTCGTAAGTGCTTCAGCGTTGCTTGTCGCCGGGGGGATAGCCGCAGGCTGGCCATACGATCTCCGGCTTGGACTGCCGTATCGCATAGCGGTCAAGGAGCATGTGCTGGAACCGCAGGGCTCGGCGGCAGCGGACTGGACCGTCTCGAGGCTCGGATCGGGGCAGCGCATAGGAGCCGACGAGTCGAACGCGCGCCTGCTGATCGTCCGGCGGCAGATTCCGCTCACCGGGTCGAGTCCCAACATCGGGGAGGTCATCCTCTATCCGGGGCTCACCCCGGAGATGGTCGACGTGCTCATGGGGAACGACATCCGCTACATCGTCATGGACCGGCGCCGCGTGAGGGACGACAAGGCGGTCGCCTACTTCTTCACGTCCCGTCGGGCGGAGGCGGCGGGGCTCCTCCCGAGCGCATGGACGTCGAAGTTCGACCGCCAGCCGGGCGTCAGCAGGATCTACGACAGCGGCGACCTCGCCATCTACGACATCGGAGGCCTCAGGTTTGATCCCGAGTTTCCCTAGCTCGACCCGGCTCGTGATCGCCGCCACCGTCGCCGCGGCGGTGGCGCTCTCGCCCGCTCCCACCTCCGTCCGGACGGCGTTCGGGCTACCGCTCGCGCTCCTCCTCCCGGGCGCCGCTCTGACGAGCGCCCTCTTTCCCGCGCGGACGCGCTGGCCGGAGCGCCTGGCGGCGAGCGTCGGGTTGAGTCTGGCCGCGTGCGTCGTCACGGGACTCGCCCTCCACTGGACGCCATTCGGCCTTCGCACCGAGTCGTGGGCCCTCGCGCTCGTCGGCATCACCGGCATCGGCGGAGCGATTGCGGCGAGGAGGCGCCCGGCGAGCGAGGACTCGCTGCTCCCCCGACTGCGCAGGCCGCACGTCCCGTGGCGACCGACGCTCTTCGTCGTCGTCGCGCTGGTCTTTGCGGTCGAGGCTGTCGTGCTCGCCCGGACGCCCCTGCCCGCCGACGGCGTGCAGGGCTACACGTCGTTGTCGCTGCTCCCCGCTGACGAGAGCACGGCGGTACGGGTCGAGGTCGCGAGCTCGGAGCTCCAGGACACGGACTACAGGCTCGAGGTGCGCTCCGGAGAGCAGCTCCTGGCCGTGCGCCACCTGACCCTCGGCACGGCTGAGGAATGGCGCGCCGAGCTCGGCCTCGAATCGGTTCCCAGCCCCCGCCGGACGCTCGAGGCCCTACTTTTCCGGCCCGGGGACGAGCAGGCGTACCGGCGCGCGACCCTCACGCTCCCGGGCTCGAGGATTCCGCCAAGAACGGCGATCTGGCTCAACTGGATCGACGCGCGCACCGTCCGCGTCCAGGCCGCCAGCGCCGAGCCCGACTCGACCGACTTCCGGCTGGAGCTCCACGCGAGCGGCCGCCTCGAGCGGGTCGCGGACGTTACGCTCGAGCCGGGCCAGCGCTGGCAGGCGATCGTGGACATCTCCTCCGTTCCCCTCGAGCACCGCTCGTTTCTCGAGGCGCTGCTCTACCGGCGCGACGAATCCGGGCCGCAGCGCGCCTACCGGCGCGCGACGCTCGTCCCTCCGGGCGGCGGCCTCCTCGAGGTCTTCGGAGAGACGAGGTGAGCACGGGGAGGGCGACCCGGCCGAGCGTGGCCGTGGTCGTCAACAACTACAACTACGGCCGCTTCCTGCGCGAGGCGGTCGAGAGCGCGCTCGGGCAGTCGTACGAACGCGTCGAGGTCGTCATCGTCGACGACGGGTCGACCGACGACTCCCGCTCCGTAATCGCGGCCTTCGAGAGCGACGTGACGGCCGTCCTGAAGCCGAACGGGGGCCAGGGGTCGGCCTTCAACGCGGGCCTCGAGCACAGCAGTGGAGACGTTGTCCTGTTCCTCGACGCCGACGACGTGCTCATGCCCGACACGTGCGCCCGTGTAGCGGAGACGTTCGCCTCCAACCGCTTCGCCGCCCGGGTCCAGTACCGGATGGAGGTGATCGACGAGACCAGCCGGCGAACGGGGACGCTGCTGCCGCCGGAGCACGTGCACATGCCGTCGGGCGACCTGCGCCGCGAGATGCTCGCCTTCCCGTTCGACGTCCCCTGGATGGCCACGAGTGGCAACGCGTTCGCCCGCACGGCGCTCGAGCGTATCTGCCCGGTGCCCGAGGCCGAGTTCCGGATTCTCGCCGACTGGTACATCGTCCACCTCGCGACCCTGCTCGGGCCCATCGTGTCTCTCGAAGAGGTCGGCGCCCTGCGCCGTGTGCACTCGGGCAACGCCCACGAGCTCGGGCGGGCAACGCTCGACCTCGAACAGCTGCGGCGGTCGATCGTCGCCGCCGCGAGCGCGCGCCGCCACCTCCTCCGGCTCGCCAGGGAGCTCGGCTTTGCAGACGAGACCGCGAGCATCGAGGCGGTCTGCGACGTCGCCGGCAGGCTGGTCTCCCTCCGCCTCGCGCCGGAATCCCATCCCCTCCCGGACGACAGGCTCCGGAGCCTGCTCGTCACGGGCATCCGCACGTCACTCGGGCGGTTCGACGTCTCTCCTCCGCTGCGGCTCCTCTTCGTCGCCTGGCTCGTCGCCGAAGCAATCTCGCCGCGTCTGCTCGCCCGTCCTCTGGCCGAGCTCTTCCTCTTCCCCGAGCGCCGGACATGGCTGAATCCCGCGCTCGCTGCCCTCAAGCGCTCCTAGCGTACCCCCTTGTCAGGGATCTTCCTAAGGCATTTCGACCCGGAGCCGATGCCGGCGAGGGAGAGTGCAAGGGACCGCCGCACCCGCCGCTCGGGCGCTCGTCGCCGCGCAGGCTGCACCCCCGAGCCCTGCGGTCCCGGGGGGAGCGGTCTCCGCGCTCCTGCTCTGCCTCGCGCTCCTGACCCTCCTCGTCGTCGGCGACGCGTCGGCCGCCAGGTACACGCCCAGGGGGGATGCCGAGGTCCTGAAGGACCGCCCCAACTCGAACTTCGGCAAGAAGCAGGCGATGCGGATCAACGGCTCGCCCGTCAGGGAGTCGCTCGTCATGTTCGACGTCGCGAGCCTGTCAGGCCCCGTCGTGAAGGCGACGCTCCGGATCTACGCGACGCGCGGCACGAAGGAGACCGCGAGGCTCTACCGGACGGGCACGAGCTGGACGGAGGCAAAGGTGACCTGGAACACCCGTCCGGCGCGCACGACCGGCGTGGTCGCCTCCCGCCACGGCTTCCCGGCGAATGTCTGGGTCGAGCTCGACGTCACCTCGCAGGTGACGGGCGCCGGCACGTTCAGCTTCGGCCTCGCCACGCTCGCGAGCAAGGGGGCGACGTTCGCGACGCGTGAGGCGGCGAGGAAGCCCGAGCTCGTGGTCGCGGTTGCCGGAGAGACCGAGGCGGACACGAAGCCTCCGACCGTACCCGCCGAGCTGACCCCCGGGGCCGCGAGCCAGACCTCCGTCGCGCTCTCCTGGCGCGCCTCGACGGACGACGTCGGCGTCGCCGGCTACGGCGTCTACCGGGACGGGACGAAGGTGCTCGACGTCTCGGGCACGAGCGCGACCATCGGCTCGCTCGCGTGCGGGACGAGCTACAGCTTTACCGTCGACGCCCGCGACGCGGCCGGGAACCGCTCCGGGCAGTCGGCGCCGCTGGCGGCGGCCACGGCCGCCTGCGATCCGCCCCCGCCGCCCTCGCGCGTCCTCTGGGGCACGGCCGCCGGCGGCGCCCAGTACGGGTTGGGGAATGCGCCGTGGGATATGCGGGCGCTCGATCGGTTCGAGCAGAACGCGGGCAAGCGCGTGAGCATCCTCCACTTCGGCCAGTCGTTTCGCAACAGCGACGGCAGCGACTCGGCCTTCCCCGCCGCGGCGATGCAGCTCCTGCGCGAGCGCGGCATCATCCCGCTCCTCAACTAC
>DATHVD010000095.1:0-12799 GCA_035461525.1 Gaiellaceae bacterium | reverse complement strand
GCGACACCTCCTCGCCCGAGTCAGAGACGAGTGTGAAGTCAGGGGCGGGATCGCCGTCGTGGAGCTGCATGGGGCCGGACCCTATCGAACGGAGACGGCCATGAGCAGCACTCAGACGCGCCGGCCGAGGCCGACGCAGGGCTCGGCGTCCTGGCTGGGCAGGAGGCCGCGCGCCGTCTGGCGGCGAGGTGTCACAGCGAGCAGGGAGGAGGCGCAGGCTCGCAGACCGAAGGGGAGTCGCCCGGAGAGCGAGCCCGAAGGCGGAGGCGGCCGGGGCGGCGCCATGACCTGCGGCCCAGTCATGAATGCTGAACCCCGGACTTGGAAGGAAAGTCCGGGGACGCCCCGGCCACACACCTGTATCGGTTCCCTCTCGGTCGGCCTTTACCTTCAGGGCGCGCGGGAGGTGTCGTGAGCGCGCGCTCCATCGTCGGCGAGCGCGTCGTGGGGGTTCGCCGGCAGCGGGGGCGGACTCGTGCCGCGTGCAAGCTCGACCTCGTAGACGTTCTTCCGGAAACTGGAGTGTCGGGCGGCGGGCCGTGTCGGAGCGGCCGGGCCTCCGCCCTGCCGTCGAGATGATCGACCGGGCGAGCCTCTTCGCCTCTGTCGTGAGACAGCGACCCCTGCGAAAGGTGGTGTTTTTCAGAACTCCTAGCATCGCGCCGCTTGACACGAAGTCGCCGGCATGAAAGGCTCGTCCGGCCCGAGGTTTCGGGAGGGCGATTGTCTTGCGGCTTCTTGCGGCTTCCTCCGATTCGGACGTTTGCGGATCTCAGAACGAGAGGCGTCCGCCCCGACTCCCATGCGTGTTCATCGAGGCGGACGGACCGCGACACCCCTCCTTTCGGTTGGAAGGGAGATGATGTTCCTTCGAACACGGGAGGTGATGCCCCTCCGGACGATACTCACGTAGTCGGCAGGCGCATCCCTCGATCGCGTCTGCCCGTCCAGACGCCGCACCCTGCGGCACGACGAAAGGGACTAGATGAAGCGATTCCTCATCCTGATAGCTGTGTTGGCGGTAGCGCTCGCCACAGCAGGCTTGGCACTCGCGCAGAGCGGCCACTTCATCACCGCCGGTGCGAATGCGCCGCAGTGCACCGACATCGGAACGCAGGTGGCGTGCACGGGCAAGGTCGCCGGCCTGGGTGGCACGACGTTCGAGATCACGGTCGAGGCCGCCGGCATCGCGTCGGTTCGATGCGAAAACCCGGGCGGAAACATCGCCCCTGGCCAGGACACGGCGGTCAATGTCGCTGGTGGCACTGGACCGCTGCCGACGCCGCGAAACGGCCAGTTCCAGTTCAGCATCACGACGGACCATCCCACCGTTCCCAACACGCCAACCTGCCCGAACCGGCAGTGGACCGCACACGTCGTTGACGTGGCGTTCGGCGACGCCACGCTCTCGCTCTTCGAGGACGGCGTGCTCGCCGACCAGGTGACGGTGCCCGTCAACTAGCGGCAGAAACCAACCGCAACGATCGAGGGAGGCCCCGCATCGGCGGGGCCTCCCGTCCTGATGCCTCGTCGACGATCAGCTTGCCCGCGGATGTCGACGCCCCGTGTGCCAGTCGCCTTCTCCTGACGGGCAGCCGAAAGCTACAAGGGCCTGTTGCGGGGGCCTCCCGGCCCTTACCGGTTCAAGCTCTACGCGGGTCGGCGTTGGGATAGAAGTAGAGGACCACCGGGCGGCCGCGCAGGTCGGAGAGCCGGACGCGCTCGCCGCCGTTGCTCGCCGGCTCGAAGTCCGGCGCCTCTTTGCCTTCCTCGACCACTCGGACCGGATTGTAGGCTGAACGCCCATGCGCGACCTGCACTCAGTGAACGCGGTCGTTCTCGTCGTCGCCAACCTGCTCGCGGCGGGGTGGGGGATCGCCTACCTCCTGCGCCGGCGCAGCCCTGGGCGGGTCTACGCCCACGTGCTCGCACTTGCGCAGGCGCTCCTGATCGGTCAGGTCGCCACGGGGCTCCTGCTCCTCTCGGGCGGCAGCTCGTCTCCCGATCGGCTCCACGCGGTCTACGGCACGCTTGCCCTGCTCGCGGCGCTCTCGCCGTGGGTCTACGCGCCGCCGGTGCCGGCCAGGCGGCTGGCCTGGTTCTCCGGCGCGGCCTTCCTCGCCACCGCGCTGTCCGTCCGCGCCTACACGACCGGCGTGTGAGCGTCAGCCCGACCCTCCGCGGCTTCGCCATCATCGTCGCCGTCGCGGCGGTGATCACCCTGCTCCAGCTCGGTGCGGGGCTCGTCATCGTCCTCATCTTCGTCCAGGTTCTGTTCCTCGTCGCGATCGCGTACGTGCTCTTCACGCTCTGGCGGCGACGCCGGGAGGAGATCGCCGAGTGGCCGCTGCGCTCCCGGCTCGTCTTCTACGGAGGCGCCGCGCTCGCGATCGCCGCCGTCCTCCTGCTCTTCTTCCCCTGGTTCGACCGCACCGGGCTCGACACGGTCGCCTCGCTCCTCGCCCTCGCCGGCGGCGTCTTCGCGATGTGGCGCGTCTGGCGCGACGAGCACACGTACGGCTACTGACGGGTTCCTGGTCCCGGGCAGCGCGCGCCGTCCCTCCGGGCCACCCCCGGGGTCTGACCCCCGCCGCGGCCGAAGAGGGCGGCAAGTCCGGCCGAAACATGTGGAAAGGCTCCAAGGGCCATGGCCACGGGGATCGAGCAGCCGTGATTCCTGGGCGTCCTGGCGGCGGCCCGGCCGATTCCTCGTCCCTGCCAGACGTCCCTTTTTCCACATTTCACGGCTTCCGGGGACGTGTCAGGGGTCAGACCCCGGGCGTGGCCGAGGCGGACACGGCGGCGCCGACGCAGGGCACGCGCGGGAAGGGGCGACTCGTTACGCCGAGCCTACCGACCCGGGGCGACGCGGGAGGAGGCGCCGTCGAGGGAGTCGAGGAGCTCGCGGATCGGCTCGGCGGTGCCGACGAAGATCGGCGTGTCGCGCTCGGTATAGCGGCTGGCCTCGGTCTCGCGGAGCGTCTTCATGAGCTGGAGGAAGTCGGACGGCTCCTCGCACTCGAACGCGGTCATGAACTCCTGGTCGTCGATCCCGAACGAGTACGTCGTGTGGTTCGTGATCGTGACGAATCGGCTGCCGACGGCCGCGTGCTCCTGCATCGCGCGCCGGCGGTCGTCCATCGTCAGCGAGTACCACTCGCGCTTCTTCACGAACGGGTAGACGACGAGGTACGGCGCGCCGCGCGGGATCACCCGCCGGTGCCGCTTGCTCTTCTGCTCGAAGTACTGGGAGGGCTCGCTCGCCGCGAGGTAGGAGTAGGGCGTCGAGACCCAGCCGGCGAGCGGCGTCGCGTTCAGGTCGGCGCCGAGCTCGCGCAGGTCGTCGTAGCGCTCGGTGAGCTTCCAGAGCATGAAGTCGACCTCGGGCCGCACACCGACGAGGCTGTAGGAGCGGAGCTCCATGCGCTCCGACCACGCCTCGACGACGTCGGCGAACGCCTCCTTGGCGGCCGCCCGCTCCTCCACCGGGAGCCGTCGCCAGGCCGGATCGGCCCTGTAGAGCGTGTACGCGACGTATTGCGTCGAAGTCTCTGCGGACACGGCGCAATCGTACCCACTCGTGTGACGATGTCCGGCCTAGCCTGGAAGGCGGGCTCGAGGCGCCCGCCGGCGGGCAGGCGGGCGTCCTCGGCCTCACATGTCGGCGACGAGCGTCGCCCAGCCAAAGCGCTCGGCGCCCACCGGCCGGCCGCTCAGCGGGTCGTAGAACTCGTTGAACCCTCCGCGGTCGACGACGTCCCGCGAGCGCTCGGCGATCCGCTCGGCGAGCTCCTGGCGGCGGTGTCCGCGGAGGCCGTGGACCAGGAACCAGTTCGTGTTCAGGGAGAGCGGGCCGCGCCAGATGAAGCGGAAGCCGCGGATGCGGTGGTCGGGCGTGAAGGTCGGCTCGTCGAGCGCCACCGACGGAACGGGATAGGGAGCGCCGAACGTCGCCGGGCTCTCGAGGTGGCGGGTGAGCGTCTCGACGACGTCGTCGGGGAGGTCGGGGAGCACGAGCGGCATGAGGCCCTGGATCGTCCGTACCTTCGCCTGCCGTTCCTCGGGGCCGGCGAGCCCGACGAAGAGCCCGAGACGCTCGTCCCAGCAGCGCTCGAGGAGCGCGGCGGTGACGCGGTCGGCCGCTCCCGTCGCCCAGAAGGCGAGCCGCTCGTTCCCGGCCCGCAGGGCGAGCCGGGCGAGCGCCCGGAGCCCCTGGCCGTAGACCGCGTTGACGAGCACGTCCTCGTGGTGGTGGCGGAAGCGGCGGAAGATGCGCTCGACGTCGTAGTTCGCCAGCTTGTTCTTGAGCTGCGGGATGCGCGTCCGCGCGAGGAGCGTCACCGGGTTGGCGCGCCGGCCGACGCCGATCGCCTCGTCGAAGGCGGGCGTGAAGTCGAGGCCGGTTTCGAACTGCGAGATCACCGAGATCAGCCCGTCGCCGTCGGGGTCGCGGCGTCCGGCGAGGTAACGGTGGTAGCGCTCGAGCGCGGGGAGCGTCTCCGCGAGGAACGCGTCGCCGGCGCCGGCGTCCACCACCCGCTCCACCGCCTGCGCGACGACGGGCGGCTGCATCTGCGCCGTCGCGTGAGGCGTCCGGTGGAAGGGGACGCGCCCCGCGTTCCGGCTCTCAAGGTGGTGCCATTGGAGGCGCGCGACGAGGTCGCCGCGCCAGAAGACGACGTGGGGGATGAGCCCGTCCTCGTCCTGGAAGGCGAGCAGCCCGCGCAGCTCGTCGGCGGCCCGCTCCGCGTCGAAGCGCGACCACACGATCGCGTGAAAGCACGAATCCCAGAACCACTGGAACGGGTAGTCGCGCACGGAGGGCACCGTGAAGCGGTACAGTCGGCCGTCGAGCTCGGCTGTCTGGGTGTTCTCCTCGAGCAGAGCCCTGGCGCGCTCCTCGAGTGCAGGCAGTGTCGTGGGCGCCGCGATACCCCCCACCGTAGGCGAGGAACGCGACGGCGTGAAGGCGCTACGCGCCGTCGGCCGCGACCGCGAGGGTGACGCCGGCCTCGGGGAGCTGAGTCACCTCGGCGCCGCGCGTGAAGAGCCGCTCGCGCGAGAGGAGGAAGAGCTCGGGGATGATCTCCGCCCGCACTTCGCCGCGCGAGAAGACGCGGACGACCGAGCTCTGCGAGACGACGACCGCGATCGCGCCCGTCGTGCGCGAGATCGAGGCGCCGGCCGCGTGACGCGTGCCGAGACCGGGGAGGAAGTTCGTCGGATCGGTCACGTCGACGTCGATGTAGCGGCCCGCCGAGACGAACGTGCCGTCGTCGCCGAGCACGAAGGCCCCGTCCAGCTGCGCCAGCTCCTTGACCGTCTCGCGGAAGTCCGCCCGCTCGACGCGCAGCACGTCGTCCGGGTGCCCGTAGAGCGGGTCGAGGATGAGCGAGCGCGACTGGTCGAGCACCGACTCGACGTCGCCGATGACGAAGAGCGTTCCGATCTTGCGCCCCTCGCGCCCCTCGCGCGCGAGCTCGACGGCGAGGTTGACGACCTCCTCGAGCGTATGCCGGCGCGCCTCCGAGCACCCCGTCGTCTTGCAGACGGCGCCGAAGGTCTTCTCGAGGCGCATGTCCCGGCCCGGGTCCTCCATCCGGCCACTGTAACGAGAGCCCGCGAGCCTCTAATCCCGGAGCGCGGCCTCGAGGCTGCGCAGCGCTGGGATCCAGCCTCGTTCTGGCGGGGCACGCGAGCCTGGTCTGGCTCGACCAAACCCTTTGCGAAGCCCGGACGCCTGTTTGGGCGCCGATCCGTCGGGTACCGGATGCGTACGCCGACTCGGCGCCGAGCATCATCGAAGGGAGTAGAGCAGATGGCCATCGTTGAGCTGTGGACTTTCAGCATCGCCACGCCACTGGTCGACCTGTCGAACGTCGATCTGACGGGCTTCGAGGTCGAGGCCCGCGACGGCGGCATCGGCAAGGTGGACGAGGCGACCCACGAGGCCGGCGGCAGCTTCGTCGTCGTCGACACGGGCCCGTGGATCTTCGGCAGGAAGGTCATGCTTCCGGCCGGCGTGATCCGCGACGTCGACCTCGACGGCGAGACGGTCTTCGCCGACCTCACCAAGGACGAGATCAAGAACGCCCCGGAGTTCGACGAGGAGGCCTATCGCGAGCAGAGGTACCGGAGCGAGCTCGGTGACTACTACCGCGCCCGCCAGCAGGCCCGCGGCCGCATGTAATCTCGTCCTTGTCCCGGACTTCCGAAGCCCCGCTCACGCGGGGCTTCGCCGTTAGGCTCTCGTGCGAAGCACGCGAGCGTCCCCGCCGGATCCTGCAGAGTGATGCCGTGACCACCGGGAGCGCTCTTTCCCTGGCGCGGCTCATCAGCGCGAACCAGCCGTGCGTCGTCCTCACCGGAGCGGGCGTCTCCACGGAGAGCGGGGTGCTTGTTCGCTCAGCACCGGTCGCGCTAACGCTCTCGCTCTGCGACCAGCGAGGACCCTGGACACATGTTCAGCCGCGGATCATCTGTTGGCCCACCCCGATCAAGCCCGGCTCTCCAGAGTTCGCCGAAGCGCTCTCCTAAGTCACGCGCAGAAGGAGGTGGCTCGCCGGCGCACCGATCAATGAGCTCGCGGCTGCCGAGAGGGGCATCGAGTTCGACGTCTGTCTCTTCGTGCGTGTAGATGTCAACGCAGCTACGCCTCGCCTCCTGCCTGCGAATCACCTCGAGGACTACGGTGGTGGCCGTTTCCTGCTTCTCAACGCGCTCGAGGTCGTAGCAAGTGCGATCCCCCCGGGGGTATGCGATTCTCACCGTAAGCTCGTTCGAGGAGACGCTTGCGAGGCCCCAGGGCACAGCGCTGTACTCGTTGCCCCAGACGAACGCAGCCCAATAGAAGGCACCTCCTAGAGCAACGACGAGAGTCGTGAGGAGCAAAGCCCTTCGCACGTTCTCACCGTAGCCCGCGGTCGCCCACCCGCAAGTAGCGGAGGACTGGTGTTCTGGTCGGGCCCGGCCCGATCTCCTACGGCTCCTTGCACCACCCCGCGGAGGTGAGGCAGGCGGCGTTGGCGGGGTGTTCCTCAACTCCGGCGGGTCCCGCGTACACGCAGGTGTAGCCAGGCGGCCAGAAGCTCCACATGGTCGTGATGGAGACGCCTTCGCCGAGCCTCGCCGGGAAACCGGGCGGAGTCGCCGTGCAGCGATCCATTGCCTCGCGCGACGAGAGACCGCCGCCGAGCTGGCCGACGACGATCAGCGCCGCGATGAAGGCGACGAGCAGGCCGCCGACGGCACCGAACGCGATTGCGAGAATGCGTCCAGAGTGCCGAATGATCCGCTCCTGCTCGTCGAAAGAATCGACACCCACGCTCTCACCCTAGTCCGGCGCCGACTGCCTGCAAGCACCGGAGGAGGAAGCAACAGCGCGGCCGGAGGCGCGGAGCGCCGATCGTGACGACAAGAGACCCGATCATCGAGAGGCTCGCCGAGCTGGTCCGGGAGAATCAGCCGTGCGTCGTCCTCACCGGAGCGGGCGTCTCTACGGAGAGCGGCGTCCCGGACTTCCGTTCGCCGACCGGCATCTGGGCCGAGTTCGATCCGCGCGAGTACGCGACGCTCGGGGCCTTTCGGGGCGACCCGGCCAAGGTGTGGCGCTTCTACGCGCCGCGCTTCGAGATGCTCGGCGCGGCGGCGCCGAACCGGGCGCACCTCGCGCTCGCCGCGCTCGAGCGGGCGGGCCTCGTCCGGGCGGTCGTGACCCAGAACATCGACATGCTCCACGAGCGCGCCGGCTCCCGGGAGGTGGTCGAGGTGCACGGCTCCATCCGCACGTCCTCCTGCCCCGGCTGCGGGGCGCGGTACCCGCTTGCCCAGGTCGTGCCGCTGCTCGTGGAGCACGGCGCGCCGCCCTGCCCGGCCTGCGGCGCAATCCTGAAGCCGGACGTCGTCTTCTTCGACGAGCTCCTGCCGGCGGGGGCGATCGAGCGCGCGACCGCGCTCGCGGAGGAGGCCGGGCTGCTCCTCGTCGTCGGCTCCTCGCTCGAGGTGTACCCGATCGCCGACCTTCCGCGGGCGACCCTCGCGGCGGGCGGCCGCGTGGCCGTCGTCAACCGCACGCCGACGTGGGTGGACGCGCGCGCTGCCCTCGCCCTCCGGGAGAGCGCCGGCGCGGCGCTGGAGGCGGCCGCTGACGTCCTCGGCGCGAGCCCGTGACGGCGTTCGTGTTTCACACGCACAAGCGCTCCCGAGCCGGCTGAGCCGGAGAAGGGCGTCCGCCGGGGACACGTCGAACTTCGTGCTCGTGGAACACAAGCGGGCCTCGCGGCGGGGGAGACCTGCGGGGCGGGCTAGGCTGGACTGGACATGGCGACGGCGGCTGAAAGCACGCGCGAGGAGCGCATCGAGGGCCAGCTCAAGGGGCTCCCGGCGAAGCCGGGGGTCTACCTCTTCCGCGGCGCGCGCGACGCCGTCCTCTACGTGGGGAAGGCGAAGTCGCTGCGCGCGCGGGTCCGCTCGTACTTCCGCGGCGGGGACACGCGGCTGGGCCTCGACCGGATGATCTCCCGCGTCGAGCGGATCGAGGTGATCGTCACGCAGACCGAGGTCGAGGCCTTCCACCTCGAGCAGAATCTGATCAAGCGCCACCGGCCGACGTTCAACGTCCGCCTCCGCGACGACAAGAGCTACCCGTACATCGCCGTCACCGTCGAGGACGAGTACCCGCGGGTCATGTTCACGCGGGAGCGGCACCGCCGCGGCGTCGTCTACTTCGGCCCGTACGCCTCTGCGAAGAAGGTGCGCGAGACGCTCGACGTCCTGAACCGTGTCTTCCCCTACCGGCCGTGTGAGGGGCCTCAACCCGGCCGGCACTCGGGGATCCCGTGCCTCGACTACCACATCGACCGCTGCCTCGCCCCCTGCGTCGGCTACGTGACGAAGGAGGCCTACCGCGCGATCGTCGACGGCGTGGTCGAGTTCCTCTCCGGCGAGACAAGGCCGGTGCTCAGACGGTTGGAGGAGGACATGCGCGCCGCCGCCGAGCGGCAGGAGTTCGAGGAGGCGGCGCGCTGCCGCAACCGGCTCACGGCCGTCCGCCACCTCGCCGAGCGCCAGGCCGCCGACCGGCGGGAGATCGGCACCGTGGACGTGCTCGGCATCGCCGCCGCGAACGCGACCGCCGCCGTCCAGGTCTTCCCGCTCCGCGGCGGGCGGCTCGTCGACCGCCACACCTTCTACCTCGAGAACGAGGCCGGGGAGGACCTGCCGCAGCTGCTCGAGTCCTTCTGCCTCGAGTACTACGGCGGCGCGCCGAGCGTCCCGCCGCTGATCGTCGTCCCGCCCGACGCGGCCCCGAGCCCTGCGCTCGCCGGCTTCCTCTCCGACCTGCGCGGCTCCCGCGTCGAGGTGCGCCCCGCCCGCCGCGGCGAGAAGCGGCGCCTGCAGGAGCTCGCCCAGCAGAACGCCCAGCTCGCCCTCGAGAGCGACGCGGCCGGCCGCGAGCGCAAGCGCCTCCGGCGCGTCGAGGCCCTCGAGGAGCTGCGCGAGCGCCTCAACCTCGAGAGCCTCCCGCTCCGGGTCGAGTGCTACGACATCTCCACGATCCAGGGGACGGCGCCGGTCGGCTCGATGGTCGTCTTCCAGGACGCCGTCCCGAAGAAGGCGCACTACCGCAAGTTCGGGATCAAGGGCGTCGCGGGGCAGGACGACTTCGCCATGATGGGCGAGGTGATCTCGCGCCGCTTCGCCCGCGCCCGCCAGGTGACGGAGGAGCGCTACGACGAGGGCTTCGCCGCGATCCCGAACCTCGTCGTCGTCGACGGCGGCAAGGGCCAGCTCTCGGCAGCGCTCGCGGCCATGCAGGCGTACGACCTCCCGCGCGTCGCGGTGATCGCGCTCGCCAAGCGGGAGGAGGAGGTGTTCGTCCCCGGGCGCCCGGATCCCGTCCGGCTCGACCCCGGCTCGGCCGGGCTCCAGCTCCTGCAGCGGATCCGCGACGAGGCGCACCGCTTCGCGCTCGGCTTCCACAGGCGACGCCGCGACGCGCAGGCGCGCGAGTCGATCCTCGACGCGCTCCCCGGCGTCGGCCCCGCGCGCCGTCGCGCCCTCCTGCAGCACTTCGGCTCCACGGAGCGGCTGCTCGCCGCCAGCCCCGAGGAGCTCGAGGGCGTCCCAGGCGTCCCGGCGAAGGTCGGCCGGCAGGTCCACGCGGCGCTCCACCGCGCCGGCCGCGCGTAGCGCCGTCGGTAGCCTGAGGACGTGAGCGACCTCACGGTCACGATCTGGAGCGACTACACCTGACCGTTCTGCTACGTCGGCCTCGCCAGGGCCGACTGGCTCGAGCGCCGGTTCGGCGCCCAGGTGGAGTGGCTGCCCTTCTTCCTCCACCCCGAGTACCCCGAGGAGGGTGGGCTCGAGCGCACCGACCTCGAGCGGCGCTACGGGCCCGGGGTCCACGGGCACACGCAGCGCGTGATCGAAGCGGCCGGGCTCACGTACAACCCCGCGCGGACGCTCCCGAACACGCTCCACGCGCTCCAGGTCACCGAGGTCGCGCGCGACCGCGGCCTCCACGACGCCGTCCACCGGCGCCTCCTCGACGCCTACTGGGCCGAGGCGCGCGACATCGGCGACGACGAGATCCTGCTCGGCCTCGTCACGGAGGCGGGTCTCGACCGCGACGAGGCCGCCTCGGCGATCGCCGGGGGCCGCTACGCGGACCGGATCGTCGCCTCGACGGAGGAGGCGAACCGGCACGGGATCCACGCCATCCCGGCGTTCGTGCTCGCCGGGCGACTGCTCGTCATGGGCGCGCAGCCGGAGGAGCTCTTCGAGCGGGCGGTCGCGCAGGCGACGGCCGGCTAGCCGCCGTCCGGCGACATGTAGGGGTAGCGGTAGTCCGTCGGCGGCACGAAGGTCTCCTTGATCGTCCGCGGGCTCACCCAGCGGATGAGGTTCCACATCGAGCCGGCCTTGTCGTTGGTGCCCGAGGCGCGCGCGCCGCCGAACGGCTGCTGCCCGACCACCGCGCCCGTCGGCTTGTCGTTCACGTAGAGGTTGCCCGCGGCGTAGCGGAGGACGTCCGCGGCCTCGACGACCGCCTCGCGGTCGTCGGCGAAGATCGCCCCCGTGAGCCCGTAGGACGCGCCGCGGTCGACGAGCTCGAGCGTCTCCTCCCAGCGGCCGTCCGGGTAGACGAAGGTCGTCACCACCGGCCCGAAGAGCTCGTCGCGGAGGAGCCGGAAGTCGGGGTCCGTCGTCCGGATCACGGTCGGCTCGACGAAGTAGCCCTCGCTGTCATCCACGCCGCCGCCGACGACGACCTCGCTCGCGGCGTGCGCCTGCGCCTCCTCGATCGCCTCCTTCTGCGTGGCGAACGAGCTCGCGTCGATGACGGCGCCCATGAAGTTCTCGAAGTCGGAGACGTCGCCCATCCTCAGCGAGCGCACCTGCTCGACGAGCCGCTCCTCGAGCTCCCGCCAGAGGCTCTCAGGCGCGAACACCCGCGAGGCGGCAGAGCACTTCTGGCCCTGGTATTCGAAGGAGCCGCGGACGATCGCCGTGGCGAGCGCGTTCACGTCGGCGGTCGGGTGGGCGACGATGAAGTCCTTGCCGCCCGTCTCGCCGACGATGCGCGGGTAGCCGCGGTACGAGGCGATCGATTCCCCGACCTGCTTCCACATGCCGTGGAAGACGGCCGTCGAGCCGGTGAAGTGGATACCGGCGAGGTCGGGGCTCGCAAGCGCCGGGTCGCCGACCTCGCGGCCGGCGCCGTAGACGAGGTTGACGACGCCGTCCGGCAGCCCGGCCTCCTGGAGGATGCGCATGACGTAGTGCGCCGAGAGCATCGCGGTCGAGGCGGGCTTCCAGACGACCGTGTTGCCCATGAGCGCCGGCGACATCGGTAGGTTGCCGCCGATCGCCGTGAAGTTGAACGGCGTCACTGCGAAGACGAAGCCCTCGAGCGGCCGGTACTCCATGCGGTTCCAGGTCCCCGGGCCGGAGAGCGGCTGCTCCTCGTAGATCCGCGTCATGAACCACGGGTTGAAGCGCCAGAAGTCGATCAGCTCGCAGGCGGCGTCGATCTCGGCCTGGTGGGCGGTCTTCGACTGGCCCAGCATCGTCGCGGCGTTGAGGGTGTCGCGCCACGGCCCGGCGAGGAGCTCGGCGGCCCGCAGGAGGACGGCGGCGCGCTCCTCCCACGGCGTCCGGTGCCAGTCCTCCCAGGCGTCGGCGGCGGCTGCGATCGCCCGCTCTACCTCCTTCGTCCCGGCCTGGTGGACGTCGGCCAGGACGTGCTCTTTCCGGTGCGGCATGACCGCCTCGCGGGTCTTTCCCGTCTCGACGTCCTCCCCGCCGATCACCAGCGGGATCTCGATGCGCTCGGACGTCATCGCGTCGAGGCGGCGCTGGAGGCTCGCACGCTCCGGCGAGCCAGGCGCGTAGTCGCGCACGGGCTCGTTGGCCGGCTGCGGGACGCGGAAGATCCCGGGAGCGCTCACGCGCGGCATTCTATTGACGTGGACGTCGTCTCGTACGAGGTTCCCGGGTGGGGCGTCGGCCTCCTCTACCTCTCGCAGGAGACGCTCCTCTACCACGAGCTGCCGCGCGGAGGCCTCGCGCCGGCGGCGAACGGGGAGCACCGGCTCGCGGAGCGCATGCGCGCGTACTTCCGGGGGGAGCCGGTCGGGTTCGGGGACGTCGAGCTCGACCTCGAGTGGACGACGCCGTTCCAGCTCGCGGTGGCCGAGGCGCTGCGCGCGGTGCCGCGCGGCGAGGTCGTCACCTACGGCGAGCTGGCCGCGCTCGCCGGTCGCCCGAACGCCCAGCGCGCGGTGGGCACCTT
>DATHVD010000094.1:0-2240 GCA_035461525.1 Gaiellaceae bacterium | reverse complement strand
CGAGCGCCAGGAGGAGGTGCTCGACCGAGACGTAGTCGTCGCCCAGCTCGCGGGCCTCGTCGAAGGCACGGTCGAGAGTGGCCGAGAACGCGGTCGAGACCCGGGGCTGCTGCGACGCGCCGGCGACCGCCGGCCTCGCGGAGAGCCTCGCCTCCGCCTCTGCGCGCAGCGCGGAGGCGGACGGGACGAGCGTGCGCGGCAGCTCCTGGTCGAGGAGCGCGATCAGGACGTGCTCGGGGTAGATCTCGGGGTTGCCGGAGCGGCGCGCCAGCTCCTGGGCGGCGCCGACCGCCTCCTGCGACTTGATGGTCAGCCTGTTGAAGTCCATGGTCTCCTGCTCGGTGTCGGGTGGGAAGTCGCGCGGGGATCGCGGTAGAGGACGATCTCGCGCTTGTACTGGCGGTGCACCTTGGCGACCTCGTCGCGGAGCTGGCGCTCGAGCCGCGCGACGCGCGCCCGCATGCGGGCGAGCTCGTCCTCGAGCCGCAGCACGGTCTCGACGCCGGCGAGGTTGAGCCCGAGCTCGGTCGTCAGGCGCTGGATCAGGCGGAGCCGATCGAGGTCCGCCTCGGAGTAGAGGCGCGTGTTGCCGGGCGTCCGCCGCGGGCGCACGAGGCCCTTGGCCTCGTAGACGCGCAGCGTCTGCGGGTGCATGCCGACGAGCTCGGCCGCGACGCTGATCATGTAGCGCGGCTGGTCTTCCACAGTTTCACACCGCCCTTCGGGCCGTGTCCCGGGGGCCGCAAGCCCGGGCGTGGCCACCGGGACGCGTCCCGGCCGGACACGACCGGGGTCTGACCCCCGCCGTGGCCAGACGGGACAGTCGTGTGGAGACGTCGAGACGGAATCGGCGCACTTACGTCCTCAGCTTCTGGCGAACGTCGCGGGTGGAGGCCTTCTGGAGCGCCTCGATCGCCTCGCGCTCGGCCTTCGTCAGCTTCGTCGGGACGACGACGCGCAACCGCGCAAGGAGGTCGCCGTTCCCGCCGCCGTTCAGCCTCGGCGCGCCGCGGCCGCGCACACGCAGGAGCTTCCCGTCCTGCGAGCCGGCGGGCACCTTCAGGGAGATGCGGCCGCCGTCGGGCGTCGGCACCTCCACCTCGGCGCCGAGCGCGGCCTCCGCGTACGTGACCGGCACCTCGATGACGAGATCGGCGCCCTTGCGCTGGAACAGCGGCGAAGGCTCGACGCGGGTGGTCACGATCAGGTCGCCGGCCGGCCCGCCGCCCACGCCGGCCTCGCCCTTGCCCTTGAGCCGGATCTGAGTGCCGTCGCGGACGCCCGCCGGGATCTTCACCGTGTAGCGCTTCGTCCGCCGCTCGCGCCCGCTTCCCTTGCACGTCCGGCACGGCTTCTCGATCACGGTGCCGTTGCCGCCGCAACGCGGGCACGGACGCGAGAGGGCGAAGAACCCCTCGTCCTCGGAGGTGACGCCGCGGCCGCGGCACTCCGGACAGATCGTCGGGCTCGTCCCCGGCTCGGCCCCGCTCCCCTTGCAGGTCGAGCAGGCCGTCTCGAGCTCGACCGGGATCTTCGTCTCGAGCCCCGTGAGCGAGTCCGCGAAGGAGACGTTCACCGTCACGCCGACGTCGGCGCCGCGCTGCCCACGGGAGCGGGCTCGCGCCCGGCCGGCCGTCCCGCCGCCCATGCGGCCGAAGATGCCGCCGAGGAGATCCCCGAGATCCCCGAGGTCGCCCGCGTCCCCGGTCCACGTGAAGCCGCCGGGCCCGCCGGCGCCGCCCGCGAAGAGGCGCGGCCCGAGGCGGTCGTACTCCTTCCGCTTCTCCGGGTCGGAGAGGACGTCGTAGGCGCCCTGCACCTCCTTGAAGCGCTCCTCGGCCTCCTCGTCGCCCGCGTTCGCGTCGGGGTGGTACTTCCGGGCGAGCTTGCGATAGGCCTTCTTGATCTCGTCGGCCGAGGCGCTCTTGGAGACGCCCAGGATCTCGTACAGGTCCTTCACTCCGCCGGCGCCTCCTGGGAGACGACCACCCGCGCGGGCCTCAGGACGCGGTCGCCGAGCCGGTAGCCCTTCTGGATCACCTGCAGGATGGCGCCGTCGTCCTCCTCGGACGGCTGCGAGAGCAGGGCCTCGTGGACGTGCGGGTCGAAGCTCCCGTCCGTCTCGATCTCGACGAGCCCCTCCTTGGCGAGGGCGTCGCGGAGCTCGCGGTGGACGAGCCTGACGCCCTCCTCGAGCTTCGCCTCCTCGTGCTCCTCGGCCGCCTCGAGCGCGCGCTCGA
>DATHVD010000093.1:0-1754 GCA_035461525.1 Gaiellaceae bacterium | reverse complement strand
GAGGACGAGCTCTTCGACCGGCGATACCTCATCCGCAGGCCGCTGCTCGAGGCCATCGAGGGTGACGATCCCGTCGTCTTGCTCATCGACGAGATCGACCGGTCCGACGATGAGTTCGAGGCGTTCCTGCTTGAGGTCCTCTCCGATTTCCAGATCACGATCCCGGAGATCGGGACGATCCGCGCGAGGCGTCGTCCCGCGGTGGTCCTCACGTCGAACCGCACGCGCGAGCTTCACGACGCGCTCAAGCGCCGCTGCCTCTTCCACTGGATCGGGCACCCGAGTCTCGAGCGCGAGGTCGACATCGTCAGGCTGCGCGTCCCCGGGGTCCCGGAGCTCCTCGCCGGGCAGGCGGCCGCCTTCGTCCGCGGACTTCGCGGGCTCGACCTCACGAAGCCGCCCGGCGTCGCGGAGACGATCGACTGGGTGCGCGCGCTCGCTGCGCTCGACCGGGAGGAGCTTGACGCCTCCGTTGTCGAGGACACATTGGGCTCCGTGCTGAAGTACCACGAGGACCTCGAGCTCGTACGCGACGAGGCGCTCGCCGAGCTCATCCAGGAGGCGCGCGCGGCGCGGGTCGGATGAGCTCGGAGCTGGGAGTCGTCCGCCAATTCGTCACTTTCGGCCGCTGCCTGCGCGAGGGCGGCCTCGAGATCGGCCCCGGCCGCCTCGCCGACGCCCTCGCCGGGCTCTCCCACGTCGACGTGACGAAGACGGACGACGTCTACTGGACGCTCCGCGCGACGCTCGTAACTCGCGTTGACGAGATCGATGCGTTCGACCGGGCCTTTCAGGCGTGGTTCCTCCGCTCCCCTTCCCAGGCCGAGGGCCGCCGGGCCGAGCCGCCTCCCGGGCGCCGCTCTCACGAACAACGCGCCAGGCGGGACGGCGGAGACGGCGCCGGGCGCGAGGATGGCGACGAGCCGACGGGGATCGGATGGAGCGCCCACGAGCTCCTCCGGCAGAAAGACTTCGCCGCCCTGACACCGGCGGAGTTCGCCCGCCTGCGGGTTCTCATCCAGGACGTGGTGACACGGCGGCCGCGGCGTCGCTCGCGGCGTCTCCGCCCGCACCGCCGGGGGCGCGTGGTCGACCTCCGCCGCCTCGCAAGACTGTCCCTCGCGACGGGAGGCGAGCCGGTCGAGCGGGCTTTCCGGCGCCGCACGGATGTGCCGCGAAAACTCGTCGTGCTCTGCGACGTCTCGGGCTCGATGGAGAAGTACACCCGGCCGCTCCTCCTTTTCCTCCACGCCGTCGTCGGCTCGGGACGAGGCGTGGAGGTCTTCGCCTTCGGCACCCGGCTGACGCGTCTCACCCCCGAGCTCAGGACCCGTGACCCCGAGAAGGCGCTCGCCGCGGCTACCGACCGGGTGGTCGACCTGGCGGCCGGCACGCGGATCGGTGCGTCTCTCAGGGTCCTGAACGAAGTCTGGGGACGGCGCTCGCTGACGCGCGGCGCGGTCGTCGTCGTCGTCTCGGACGGCTGGGAACGGGAGGGTCCGGCACTCGTGTCGCGCGAGATGGCCCGACTTGCGCGGGCGGCCTACGGCGTCGTCTGGGTGAATCCGCTCAAGGGCAATCCCGACTACCAGCCGCTCGCCGGAGGCATGCGCGCCGCACTCCCGTTCGTCGACAGGCTGCTGACCGGGCACAACCTCGCGAGCCTGGAGGAACTCGCGGACATCCTCACAGGGATCGAGAGGAGGCATGTAGCGTGAGAGAGGTCCCGCGACGGGAGGGGTCGATCGTCGACG
>DATHVD010000092.1:0-19194 GCA_035461525.1 Gaiellaceae bacterium | reverse complement strand
CGCTCAGGTCCGCTGAGCTCTACGACCCGGCGTCGGGCAGGTGGAGCGCCACCGGCAGCATGAACGGCTACGGCGGGACGGCCGCGCTCCTGCAGGACGGGCGCGTGCTCGTCGCCGGCGGCGGCACGGGCGACGTCTACTCACCCGCCGGCGGCACCTGGACGGCGACCGGCCCGATGGTCTACCCCTACGCCTCGGCCGCCGCCGCTCTGCTTCCCAGCGGGCAGGTCCTCTACGCGGGCGGCCGCCGAGTTACGTACTGCGGCCAGTACTCCTGCGATGAGCCCTTGGCCGACGCCGAGCTGTACACGCCCTAGCAATGAGATCGGAGCGCGGCTGAAGCGACGCCGAACGCCCCCCGAAGGGAGCCGGGCGGCCAGCGCAGGAGGGGTCGCACCTACCGCGAGGCCCGCCTCTCCGCCTGTCTCGTCTTTCTCAGGGGGTTCTTTCACCCCGCCGATCGCCGCGGTGCTCTCCACGGTGCTTCGTCGTGTCCCGGACTTCGCGACCCAGCTCTTGGCGGGAGTGCTCGGGGAGCCTGACTGCGACGTCGGCGGCGTGCGCCTCCTTGACAGGTGACCTAAAGGTCACATATACTTGGCCCGTGGACGCGGTGTTCAAGGCCCTCGCCGACCCCACGCGGCGCAGCCTCCTCGACGAGCTGTTCGAGCAGGACGGGCAGACGTTGAGCGCGCTCGAGGCGCGGCTGCCGATGACGCGCTTCGGCGTCATGAAGCACCTGCGCGTGCTCGAGGAGGCGGGCCTGGTCGCCACCAGGCGCCGCGGGCGCGAGAAGCTCCACTTCCTGAACCCGGTCCCCATCCGGCTCGTCTACGAGCGGTGGGTGAGCAAATACGCCGAGCCCTGGGCGGCCACGCTCAGCGGGCTCAAGACACGATTGGAGGGAGAGACGATGGAAACGACGAAGCGGGTCTCGTGGGCCGAGGGAACGGCGCCGGTCGCCGGCGGCACGGCGGTCTTCGAGGTCTTCATCAAGACCACTCCCGAGCGGCTCTGGGCGGCGATCACGAGCCCCGAGCTCCGCAGCAAGTACAGCTTCGGCGTCGAGACGCGCTCGGACTGGACGCCCGGCTCCACCTACAGGGCGTCGGCGCCGGGCGCGATCGACATCGCCGCCGGCGAGAACGTCGAGGTCGACCCTCCCCGGCGGCTCGTCCAGACCTTCAACGCGCTCTGGAGCGACGAGGTGAAGGCCGTGGGCCCGACCCGGGTCACGTGGGAGATCGAGCCGGTCGGCAGCTCGTGCCGGCTGACCGTGACCCACGACCAGCTTCCGGAGGGCGCCAACCCAGAGCTCTACGGCGGCTGGCCCATGATCCTCTCGGGCCTGAAGACGCTCCTCGAGACGGGCGAGCTGCTCGATACCCCGGGCTCGCTCCTGTACGCGGAGGCCGCGTCGACCGACTGAGGGACACAGCGCCCCGGATGAGCTGCAACCCGGCCCTCGACCGCGCGGACGCGGCGGACGCGCAGGATGCGCCGGGCCGGCCGAGGCCCGCGCACCGGGAAGAGCGGACGGAGGTCCGGGTTGCCGCCGACGGCCGTGTCACCTACGCCGAGTCGTGCCTCGGCGGCGAAACGGTGCACGTCCGGCTCATCGAGTCGGGCAAGGCCGCGCGCGAAGGCGTGCGGCCGAACGGCCCGTAGCCCTCGCGGAACCGGACGCGAGCATCTAGGTACCCCTCGCTTCAAGATGGGTAGCCGGTGCCGATGACGCCCAGGCGTCGCGTCCGTAGCTTCGGGTCGATCGCACAAACGGGTCGTTCGATCGACACGGACGAGAGGGGCACTTCCCATGGACACGAACACGACGCTCGGCCGAGGTCGCCGACGGGCGCTCGTGTCGAGCGTGGTCACCGACGCGCTCGTCGCCGTGCTGCTCGCCGGAACGGCGGGCGCCCTGCCCGGGCGCAACAGGGTCGACCGCGACGACGTGCAGCGGAGCGCGATCACGTCGACGCAGATCAAGGACGGGCAGGTAAAGGCGGCCGACCTGGCGAGGCCCGAGCAGTGGCGCGTCGTCGGCAAGCCCGAGCTCCTCGGGCAGCTCTCGCCGGGAGCGGACCGGTGAAGACGCTCGTGACCTTCGCGGGCCTCGCCGGGCCCGCCCGCCGTACGACCTTCCCGGCTGCTCGCCCCCGAGGGGCGAAGGTGAGCTCATGCCGGTCGATCCCTCGCCCCACGTCAGAGAAAGGAACTCGCATGAAACAGAACCGTTCGTCCCAGCTCGCCCTCCTCTGCGCCGGCGTGCTCACGGTCGCCGCTCTGCTCGCCTCGAGCGCCTTCGCGGGCCCCGGGCCGCAGACCGTGCCGGGCGATCCGCTCGACCCGCGCACATACGCGCCCGAGAGCCGGCTCTTCCTCGTCGTCCATGCGGAGGGCGTCCAGAAGTACACGTGCCAGGCGGACGGCACCTGGCTCTTCACCGACCCGGAGGCGACCCTCATCAAGGCGACCGGCGCCGCGAAGCCGATCGGCAGCCACTTCCTCAACTTCGCCACCGGCCGCCCGGTGTGGGAGCTGAAGGACGGCAGCTCCGTCGAGGCCGCGCGGCGGGCCTCGGCCTCCGCCGGGACGGAGAACATCCCGCTGCTCCTCCTCGAGGCGGCGGCGACGAGCGCCGGCGCCGACGGCGACCGCGACCGCCTGGTGGCGACCACATGGGTGCAGCGGCTGAGCACGTCGGGCGGCGTCGCCCCGGCCGGCGCGTGCACGCCCGGTGAGCAGACCGCCGTCCCGTACGAGGCCGACTACCTGTTCTGGAAGGCCGCCGGCAAGAGCTGAGCCGGAGAGCCGACGGGGCGCGCGCCGTGCGAGCCCGCGCCCCGTCGCCACTCTCTCTAGTCGAAGAGCGTGCAGAACCCCTCGAGGACGTTGCCCGCTTCCATTGTCGTGCGTCCCGGTCACGGGAACGGGAGCGTCCGGGACGTGTGTGTCTCACCAGCCTCCCCTACGTGGTGGCCGGCCGACTGGATGGTCGGGGCCCGCCGGACGCAGCCCGCGCTCCGCCGCCGCCGGGCGCGGCTAGACTCGCGCGCGTCCCCGGCAGGAGGTTGAGGCGGTGCTCCACGGCGATCTCGTCACCCTGCGGCTCGTCCGCGAGCGTGACCTCGACCGCGCTCTTTGAGCTCACGACCGACCTCGAGGCCCGCGGCGCGTACTTCCCGCTCGGCGTCACCAGCGAGCCGGCTCTGCGCGCCGGCTTCGCCAGGAACGGCTTCTGGGAGCGGGATGAGGGCATGCTGCTGATCGAGGCCGGCGGAGAGATCGTCGGCGAGATCGAGTTCTTCCCCATCGCGCACTACCTGCAGGGCTACGAGCTCTCCTACCAGCTCTTCGGCGACCGGCATGCGGGCAAGGGGTACACGACCGAAGCGGTCGGGCTGCTCTCGCGCTACCTCCTCGCCGGCAAGCGAGTCAACCGGATCGAGCTGAAGATCCACCCGGAGAACGCGGCGTCGAAGCGGGTCGCCGAGAAGTGCGGTTTCACGTTCGAGGGGGTCATGCGCGGCTGCTGGTTCCACGGCGGCGCCTACCACGACCTCGAGGTGTGGTCGCTCCTACGCGGCGAGGCGCCCGGCGGCTGAGCCGGTCCTCGTCGCCGATGGGCTCCGCGGGCTTCCGCGGAGAGGAGGGACGCATGGGACAGCCGGTCGTTCACTTCGAGCTCCTCGGGGAGGACGGTGGCAAGCCGTTGCCGGGATCGAGGACGGCGACGTTGACGTGGGCCGTCCCCTCGCCGTTTCCCGCGGCCGTGCTGCCGAGGTCGGCGTCGATCCGGTCGAGGCCGCTCGGGAGACACTGGACGGCGGCCGGGTCGCAGAGCGAGGCCGAGTGCACGGAGCGGTTCTCCGAAGAGCACGCGTCCGTCGGCGCCGATCGCCGCGACGGCCGAGGCGTCGAGCCGGCGGCGTATCCCCGGAGTGCGTGGCGGTAGCGATGGGTCACGTCGGCGCCGTGGGCGGCCGCGTGCTCCTCGGTGACGCCGCTGCCGGGGCCAGGAGCGGCGGCGCGGCAAGGACGGCCCTCAGGATCAGGAAGAGGAGTACGCGCACGACGGCTCCTTTTCGGGGGTTGCCGTCACGCCAGGCCGGGGCCGCTGTCCCGGCATCGGGCAGGCGCTCGTCTTCGCTCCGAGTCAGCTCGGGCGTTCGGGCAGGACCCAGAACGCGATCGCCGCGTAGTGGCAGGCGACGGCGGCGATCACGCACACGTGGAAGAGCTCGTGAAAGCCGAAGACCGTCGGGAAGGGGTCGGGCCGCCGCAGCGCGTAGATCACCGCGCCGGCCGTGTAGGCGAGCCCGCCGGCGACGACGAGGAGCGACGGGCCGAGGCCGATCTCGGCGAGAACCTGCGGGAAGACGACGACGCCGACCCAGCCGAGCGCGACGCCGATCAGGGCGGAGAGCCACTCCGGCGCCTCCACCCAGAGGAACCTGAGCGCGATGGCGGCGGCCGCGCCGCTCCAGACGATCGCGAGCACGGCAATGCTCCAGCTGCCCCGGAGCACGAGGAGGCCGAACGGCGTGTAGGTGCCCGCGATCAGGACGTAGATGCCCGTGTGGTCGAGGCGGCGCATCCAGCGCCGCGGCCGCGGCGACCAGCTGACGCGGTGGTAGAGGGCGCTCGCTCCGAACATTGCCGCCACGCTCGCCCCGAAGACGATCGCCGAGGCTCGTCCGAGCGCGGTGGGCGCCTTGACGGAGAGCACCGCCCCGAGCGGAAGGGCGAGAAAGAACGCGACTCCATGCGACAGGCCTCGGAGGCGCGGCTTCGCGCTCGGGATCGCGGTTGTCTCGGGCGGTCGAAACACGAGCGGGAGCCTACCGAGCGGCCAAGCCCGGCGGGGGGCCGCCCTCCTACTCGGTCGTCCGCGAGGAAGGTGCCGAGCCTTCGGCCGACGGCGGCGCGAGAGCGCGTTCCTCAGAGTCCCGCGGCTTCTCCGCGCCGGCGCGCTTGCGGCGCGCCGGCGCGATCCTCGCCACCGTCGCGTTCCAGACGATGACGTCCTCCTTCCGGTCGGGCCCCTGCGGAGCAGGGAGGTCTTCGCTCATGCCGCAGCCTCCGCACGGGCACGCCTGCGCGCCCGCGCGCGCCCGCGCGCGCCCGCGCGCCGAGAGGCGATGTGCCGTGCGACCCTGTCGCCGTCCCGGCCCGCGCCGAGGATGAGCATCGAGGCGAAGGAGTGGAGGAACGGCAGCCCGACGAAATAGAGGCCGGGCGAGGAGGAGACGACTCCCCGCTCCTGCTCGGGGTACCCGTCCGCGTCGAGGGGCACGGGAAACCGGATCCACCCGTAGTCGTTGCGAAAGCCCGTGCACCAGACCACGTTCGCGACGTCGACGACCCGGCCGTCCGCCAGAACGGGCTTCCCGTCTTCGACCCCGACCGTGCGCTCGAGGACGCGGTCGACGCCGGCGGCCTCCAGGTCGGCCCGCTTCACCCGCAGGAGCGGGCCGCCGTGCGCACGGATCTTGGGCCTGGCCTTGCGGCCGATCGGCGTCGAGACGGACAGCACGCGCGTGGCGACGACCCGCAGGACCGGGAAGACGAGGCGCGCCGCGCGCCCCTCGATATCGAACGGGATCTGACCCGTGTCGCGGCCCGACAGCACCGTGTGGTGGCCGGCGAGCGCAACCTCGTGCGCGATGTCCCCTCCCGAGTGGGCGGCGCCCACGACCAGCACCGGCCCGTCCGCGAGCTGCGCAGGGCTCCGGTAATCGGCGGAGTGGAGCTGCCTGATGCCAGGGTCGAGCTCGGAGGCGAAGGGCGGGACCACCGGGTGGTCGTGCTGGAAGGCGCCGGCCGCCACGACCACGTTCTCCGCCTCGAGGCGGTGCTCGCCTGCCCTGACGAGGTAGGCGTCGCCGTCCCGCTCCAGCCCGTCGACCTTCACGCCCGTTCGGACCGGGAGGGAGAACCTCTGGGCGTACGCCTCGAGGTAGTCGCCCATCTCGTGCGCCGTCGGGAACGTGTAGCGCGGAGCCGGGAACGCCATGCCCGGCAGTCCGTCGGCCACGGCAGGGGAGTAGAGTCGCAGCGAGGGCCAGCGCTTCCGCCACGAGTCTCCGACCCGCTCGCCCGCGTCCAGGATCACGCAGTCGCGGCCCCGCTTGGCGAGGTGGTATCCGGCGGCGAGCCCCGCCTGGCCGCCGCCGACGATCACGGTCTCGATGCGCTCCGTCGTCATTTCTCCTCCTCTTCGTCGCTCTCGGAGACACGCTAGGCCGGAGCACGGGGCGCCGCCTCGCCCGGATCCACCAACTTCGCCTGCGAGGCCCGTGGTCACTTCTGACCACGGGGACGGCTCAGACGAGGTCGTGCTCGAACGCGAATGCGCCGGCGGCGGTGCGGGACGACACCCCGAGGGCGGCGAAGATGTTCTGGACGTGGCGGGCGACCGTGTGCTCGCTGATGACGAGTGCGGCGGCGATCTCCCGGTTGCTCTTGCCGGCGGCGACGAGGCGGAGGACCTCGAGCTGGCGCGGCGTGAGGCCGTGGCTCTCGTCGACCCCCCCCGAGGCGCGAGCGTCCAGCGCTGCCAGGTCGGGCGCCGCGCCGAGCTCGGCGAACGCAGCGCGGGCGGCCTCGAGCTCCAGCGCGGCGGTGTCGGCGTCGCCGAGGGCGCCGCAGGCTTGCGCCACGAGCGCCCGCGCCCGGGCGGCGTCGTACGGTGCGCCCACCTCGAGCCATGCTGCCACCGCCTCCCGCAGGTAGACGAGCGCGGAGCGGGCGTGGCCGGTGCCGAGGATCACGGAGCCGCGCGCCTGCGCGCAGAGCGCCGCGAGCAGCTCGCTCTCGTAGAGCCCTGCGAGCTCCTCGAGCTCGCGGCAGCCGTCGGCCGCCTCGTCCACGTCGCCGGCGGCCAGGAGGATTTCCACGTACGCGGGCAGGATGTTCGCGAGGCGCAGCGGCTCGTTCGCCTCGGCCCGGGCCCGGCGGATCGTGGCGACGGCGGCGCCGCGCCGTCCCTGGGCGAGGCGCAGGAGCGCCATGCCGGGCTGCGGCTCCCAGCCGAACCGGCTCGCCTCCCGGTACGCGCGCTCGGCGTCCCGGAAGGCGCCGCGCAGGCGATGGAGCTCCCCCTGCCGGTAGCAGGCCTGCGCGGCGGCGGCCCGGTTGGAGCTGCGCTCGAGGCGCTCGGCGGCGCGCCGTGCCTCCTCCAGTGCCTCGTCCCAGTCGCCGTGCACCTGCATGACCTCGGCGCGGTGGACGAGGCAGCGGCCGGTGAACGCGACGAGGTCCGGCTGCTCCCCGCACCAGCGCGACAGGACCGCGGTCCACTCCTGGGCCCGGCGGAGCTCGTACACCTCCTGGCACGCGAGGATCACGGCGCAGTAGACGATCCCCGTCACGATCGGCGACACCCGTCCGCCCGCGATCGTCACCATGGCCTCGTCGAGCAGGGCGAGGCCCTCCCTGACACGGCCGGCCTTGATCAGCATGCGGCCGTTGGCCTGAACGGCGAGCGCGAGCCCCTCCGCGTCGTCGAAGCGGTCGGCGACGGCGGCCGCGTCGGCCGCGACGGCCGCTGCGCCTGCGAAGTCACCCTCGGCCTCGCGCCGAAAGACGAGAGGCATGAGCAGGTAACCCCGCTCCACCGAGTCCTCCTGGCCGAGGAGCCGCTGCGCGCGGCCGAGCCAGCCGCCGGCCGGCCCCATCTCTCCGCGGAGCGCGAGGTTGATGCCGACCCAGAACGCGCACCTGACCGCGCGGAGCGTCTCCCCCGCCTCCAGATAGCCGTGATGCGCACGCTCCAGGACGCTCAGGTACTCGTCGTCGCGGCCGAGCATGTAGGCGGAGGTCGCCAGGAGCTCGAGATCACCGGGCTCCAGAGGCGCGGCCTCGTCGGCGCGTGCGAGCGACTCGTAGGCGTCGCGCCAGGAACGCCGCCCGTACGAGGCGCGCCCACGCTCGAGTGGTTGATCGCGTCGTTCCCCGGTCACTCCGTCGCCGAGCCGACGACCGCCCTGTCGCTCGCACGGCTCGACACCCGGAGGGTAACCTCGACGGCCGTGCGCCGGGGAGCCTTCGGCAGGCTAGGCTGGGCGAACCGGGGTCGTCGGCACTCGAGAAAGGACAGGCGATGCACGCAAGCGGAGGCGCCCGGATCGTCGTGGGCGTGGACGGCTCGGAGCCCGCCGAGCGCGCGCTCGGATGGGCGATCGAGGAGGCCCGCCTGCGCGGGACGCCGCTGCTCGTCGTCTCCGCGTGGCACGTGCCGGCGGCAGTGTACGGGCCCTCGGGCTTCGTGCCGCCGGTCTCGGAGTCGATCGACCAGACCTTCCGCGAGGTGGCCGCCGAGGCTGCCGAGGAGGCCGCCGGGCGCGCCCGGGAGGCGGGAGTCGAGGTCGAGACGGACGTCCGCGAGGGGCACCCCGCCGAGATCCTCGTCGAGGCGGCGCAGGACGCGGACCTGCTCGTCGTGGGCTCGCGCGGCCACGGGGGCTTCGCCGGGCTGCTCCTGGGCTCCGTGAGCGGGCAGTGCGCGCACCACGCGCCGTGCCCGCTCGTCGTGGTGCGCTGACCCGCAGGCTCAGCGCCACTCGACGCTGACGAGCTCGACGGCGTCGTCGAACCCCTTGAGCGTCTCCGAGCGCGGCGCCGAGAGCGCGAAGCGCGAGCCCCCCTCGAGGCTCTCGCTGCTGGCGAGGATCTCGCCGCCTCGCGCGAGCGCGCCGATCCGGGCGGCCATGTGGACGCCCTGGCCCGCGTAGTCGTTCCCGTCCCTGTGGAAGGCCCCGCCGGTGTGCACGCCGATGCGGACGTCCGGGGCGACGGGCTCGTGCGCTTCGAGGGCGCGCTGGATCGCCGCCGCCGCCTCGACGGCGGCTTCCGGCGTCGCGAAGGCGGCGAAGTAGCCGTCGCCCGTCTGCTTGATCACCTCGCCGCCGGCCTGCTCGATCTGCTCGCGCAGGGTGCGGTCGTGCCAGGAGAGGAGCTTGCGCCACTTGTCGTCCCCCAGGGCCTCGACGAGCTTCGTCGACTCGACGATGTCGGTGAACACGAACGTGCGCCGGGCCGTCGAGGCCACGCCGAGGAGGTCGGCGGCGCGTTGCAGGTCGAGCACGGCGCCGAGCCGCTCGAAGGTCGCCTTCGCCGCGATCAGCTCCTCCCGCGCGCCGTCCTCGTCGCCATCGCCTCGGTAGGCGAGGCCGAGCAGGAGGCGAGCCTGGGCCGTCTCGTAGGGCGCGCCGACACTCGTCCAGGTCTCTCGCGCAGCCCGCAGCGCCACGATGGCGTCCTCCCAGTTGTGCTCGGCGAGCCTGATCCGGCCCCAGGCGAGCTGCACCGCGCCCTCGAAGGCCGGCGTCCGGCTGGCGCCGGCGCGGTAGCGGTCGGCGATCGCCTCGAGCTCCTCGGCCGTCTCGCGCGCCCGGGCGATCGCACCGGTCGTCAGGGCTATCTCGACCTGGGCCGGCAGGCGCCGCGAGCGAGCGAGGGGATCGAGCCGCTCGTCCGCGAGCGCGCGCCGGATCCCCGCCGCGGCCGCCTCCACCTTCCCCTGGGCGAGACGGAGCAGGGCGAGTCCCGGCTGCGGGTCGCGCCCGAGCTCGTCCGCCCGCCGGTACGCCTGCTCGGCGGCGGCGAAGTCACCCTGCCGCCGCCGGATCTCGCCGATCTCGTAGAAGCCGGCTGCGGTGACCGGGCGGTTGTAGTCGTGGAGCTCCTCGCACGCCTGGACGGCCTGCTTCTCGGCCCTGGGCCAGTCGCCGCTGAGCCGGAGGATCTCGGCGCGGTGCACGCGGCACGTCCCCGGGAAGCCGTCGACGTCGAGGCGGTCGCACCATCTGTTGGCGGCCTCGGTCCACTCGGAGGCGCGCCCGCAGTCGCCGAGCGCCTGGCAGGAGCCGATCGTGACGCAGTAGACGATGCCGGTGGAGAGCGGATCGAGCTCGCCGCTCGTCGCAGCGGCCGTCGCCTCGTCGAGTAACCCGAGGCCCTCTTTCACCTCGCCCGTCGAGACGAGGAGCGCGCCCTCGAAGACGAGCGCGAGGGTCTCGAGGTTCCGGTCGCCGTAGCGGACGGTTAGCTCCCGGGCCCGGACGAACCGCTCCCCCGCGCGCGCCAGCTCGCCCAGGTCGAGCGCGACCATCCCCTCCACGAGCGCGAGGTGGGCATGCTCGGGGCCCTCCGGCTCCTGCGAGAGCAATCGTTCCGCGCGGGCCAGCCAGCCACCGGCGACGTTGAGCGAGCCGCGGAGGCCGTGATCCTGCGTCAGCGCGAGGGCGAGCATCGCCGCCCGCCTCGGCTCGCCCGTCTCGGCGGCTACGGCGTAGGCGCGCTCCCGCAGGTCGATCGCCTCGTCGAGGCGCCCGGTCCACCATGCGGCCTCCGCGAGGCTCTGGAGATCCTCGGCCGCCAGCGCGCCGGTCTCGTCAGCGCTTCGGAAGAGGTCGTACGCCTCCCGCCAGGCGTGCCGGCGCGCGGCCTCCCGGCCGGCGTCGAGCGGGTTTCCGGCGAGCTGTGTCACGGATAGCTCGAAGTCTACGCCCCGCGTCGCCCGCCGGTGGTCCGCGCCGGGGCGGACCACCGGCGCGGTGGCCGCTTCACTCTCCGAAGAAGAGGTTCGCTTGCGGAAGCCACCGGCGCGCTGTGGAGCGCGCTCGACCCCCGGCACCCGTCTCGAGCCCGCCTGCGGAGCCCGCGGCGACGCCGGGCAGGAACGGGCTCGCCGCGCAGCCCGTGACGACGTCGGCCGGGTCGGCGTAGCAGAGGTCGGAGGCGTCGCCTTCGACGACGTCCCCGCCCGCTCCGTCGAGCGCGTTCAGGAGGTCGGCGCCCGCGCCGCCGGTCAGCGTGTCGGCACCCGGGCCGCCGACGAGGACGTCGTTTCCCTCGCCGCCGTCCAGGACGTCGTCGCCGTCGCGGCCGAAGACGGTGTCGTTGCCGCCGCCCGCGTCGACGGTGTCCCCGGCGCCGAGGCTGCACACGAGCTCCGGGGCGTCCGTGCCGACGAGGGTCGAGGGCCCATCCTCGGAACCGGTGAGATGGCAGCGCGGCTGCCAGTCCGGCCAGGCGTCGGGGGTCTTGTCGCGCGTGAGGTTGCGAAGCCGCCCGCCGCCCTCGTCCATGGTGAAGATGTCCCACGTGCCCTTGCGCCGGCCGGAGAAGACGAGCTTCTCTCCGTCGGGAGACCAGGCCGGGTCGTAGTCGGGCGCCTGGTTCCTCGTCACCTGCCGCACCCGGCGCGTGCCGACGTCGACGAAGTAGAGCTCGGCGTCGCCGGAGCCCTTGCCCCAGAACGCGATCCTGCGCCCGTCGGGCGACCAGCTTGGGAACGCCTCGACGCGGGGGCTGCGCGTCATCCGCGTCACCTTGCCGCCGGCCAGCGTCAGGACGTAGACGTCCACGTTGCCGCCGCGTCGGCTGGTGAAGGCGATCCTGCGCCCGTCCGGCGACCACGCGGGCTCGACGTCGGGCCTGCTGTTCCGCGTCAGCCGGGCCGGCGCCCCGCCCGACGCGGAGACGACGTAGAGCTCGTAGTCGCCGTCCCGGCCGCTCGTGAAGGCGATCCGCGAGCCGTCCGGGGACCACGTCGGGTCCCAGGGCACGCCCCAGGAGCTGCGGACGACGGTCAGCTCGAGGTAGCCGTTGCGGTTCGGATCGTCGTTCTCGACGGCCAGTGCGCCGTACAGCTTCTTCCCTCGTGTCCAGTGGTAGGCGTACGCGATCCGGTCGCCGTCGGGCGAGTACGCGGGGTCGTCGACGGAGAGCTCGCCGTCGCCGAGAAGGTTGAAGCGCTTGCCGGTTCCGTCCGGCTTGACGGAGTAGACGTCGTAGCGGACGCCGTACACCCAACGGTTGTAGGAGATCTTCCCGTTCTCGCCGACGAACGCCGCCGCGGCCGGGTCGGCCGCGAGCCCGCAGGCGAGCGCGACGACGGCCAGAACGAGCAGGCGGAGTAGGGGTCGTCCGGTCACAGCTCTGCGCTCCTCTCGGTAGCCATTGCCCCGACCGTAGGCCTCGCCGGGGGCGCGGGCATCGGGGCGGCCCCGGGGCTTCTCCCGGTGCCCGCCCCGATCCCTCGAGGCGCCGGGCGGCTACGAGCGCAGCCCGCTCGCCCCGCGACTCCGCCCGAGCCACGCGAGCACGTCCGTCGCGTTGCGGTCGGGCGGGAAGACGGGGTAGAAGGCCTTGGCGACGAGCCCCTGCTCGGCGACGAGCGCGAGGCGCCGGTAGAACCGGGCGCCGGCGAACTCGAACGTCGGCAGGCCGAGCGTCTCGGCGAGGGCGAAGCGCTCGTCGCTCACGATCGGGAACGGCATGCGGTTCCGCTCCGCGAACTCCTCCTGCTCGGCGAGGGTCTGGGCGGAGAGGCCGGCGACGCGGGCGCCGAACGCGGCGAGCTCGGCGGCATGGTCGCGGAAGCCGCACGACTGTGGCGTGCAGCCGCGGGCGCCCGCCAGCTCGTCCCACCCGGCCGGGATCGGCTCCTCGGGCGGGCCCGTCCTGGGATAGACGTAGAGGACGAGGCGCTCGGCGGCCAGCTCGGCGAGCGCGACGTCGCCTGCCGACGACGGCAGGACGATGTCCGGGATCAGCATCCCCGGCAGGTGGTCGGCGGCGCCGTCGTCCTCGGGCGCGGGCAGGTCGGGCGGCAGGACGTAGGGATCGTGGGCCATCTCCGCCCAAGCGTACGGGCCCGGAACGAGGAAGGGCGCCGCTCGGCGCGGCGCCCTTCCCGGCGTTCGGGGGACGTCGGAGGCCTAGCCCCCGCCGCCCGTCTTCGTGCGCAGGACGAAGAGGCCGCGGTCCATGCTCGAGACCCCGACGACGTGCTTCTGCGCGAAGTACGGGTAGTTGCTCCAGGTGCCGCCCTCGAACGACGGGTTGTCGTTCTCGGGGTAGACGTCGAAGTAGCCGAGCTCGCGGAGCGCCGGCTTCGAGACTCTCGACGTGTCCAGCACGCGGAGGCCCGAGGTGTAGTTGGACGCGTACGCCCGCTTGCCCTCGGTGTAGATGTTGTGGTCGATCGAGGCGGTGGAGTACTCCCACGCGAGGGTCATCTGCGGGTTGTCCAGGTCGCGGACGTCCCAGACCCTGGTCGTGGTGTTGAGGCCGTGCGTGAGCTCGTCGAGCTCGTCGCCGTGGAGGAAGTACTTGTGCCCCGGCACGAGCCAGCCCTGGTGGCTGTGCCCGTCGTTGGCGTACTCCGTCCGCGAGATCACGACCGGGCTCATCTTGTTCGTGACGTCGACGATCGCGACCGCGTTGATGACCGGATCGGAGCCCGGCGGCGGGTTCTGGACGACCTCGGCGTTGGAGTTGAAGCAGATCTCACGCCCCTTGTAGTCGCGATCCGGCCCCTTGTAGACCACGCACTGCGTGTCGTGGACGTAGCCGTGGTCGGCGAAGCAGCCGGCGAAGGCGGGCGACGCCGGCGTCGAGATGTCGACCATGTGGAGGCCGCCGCCGCACGTCGCCGACCCGACCGCGTACAGGTAGCCGGTGTCCTCGGTGATGTTGAGGTTGTGCGCGTTGCCGAAGCCGGCGTAGTGCGCGGTCTCGGCGTAGGTCGTGTACCCCGGCGGGTCGTTCCGCAGGGTCCGCAGGTCGAAGACCTGCATGCCGTGGCCGGTGTGCTCGGAGACGACGTACATCTGGTCTTTGTAGACCTTGATGTCGCGCCAGAAGCCCCCTCCCGCGAGCGAGTGCGAGGGCAGGATCCCGAGCACGTCTGGACGCTTCGGGTTCGTGATGTTCACGATCACGGTCCCTTCCGTGCCCCCCACGAGCGCGTAGTCCGTCGCCTTGCCCTTTCGCTTGCCCTTCTTGCCCTTGGGCGCCCGGTCGGTCCAGCCCCACATGTCGTTGACGAAGCTGAGCCCGAGCTCGGCGAGCCCCACGTGGCTCAGCATGTCGACGCGCTTGCACGGATAGGTGCCGGCGGCCAGGCCGCGGATGCACCGGCCCGACGTGCCGGCCTTGCGGGTCTTCCCCGCGCTCTCCGCGGCGGCGAAGCCGGACGTCTCCGCTTGCATGGCAGGTGACTGCCGGGCACCGCTCTGTGACGCGAAGCCCGGCGTCATGAAGACGAGCCCCACGGCGAGCGCAGCGCCTGCGAGAAGCAGCGATCGCCTGTGACTTCCCCTTCCCTCGTCGGCCGCGGCCCTGGGCGGCCGGTTCGGCGCCAGGGTACCGCGGGCCGCCGGACTTTGCCCGCGGCGCTCCCGCGCGTCAGAGCAGGATGCGCGCGGCCGTCTCGGGAGGGCACCCGTCGCGGCGGAGGCGCACCGCGAGGTGGAGGTCCACGTCGAGCCGCAGCGAAAGCTTGAGCGCGAGGCGCTGGTCGTAGCCCGCCGCGAGGAGACCAGCCCAGCGCCAGCCGAGGACGCGCTCCTCCTCCGTCTCAAGGGCCTCGAGCTCTCCGGCGATCGCGTCGATGGCGGCCATCCTGCTCGCTAGACGCTCGGTGCGGCCGGTTTGTTCCCTCCGTGGCGCGGAAAGCTCGCGGCGAGATGCCGGTCGTCCGCCGGCTACGGTCCCGGGCGGTACGTGCCGAAGCTCCACAGGTGCCCCTCGGGGTCGCGGGCGAGGTACTCGCGCGAGCCGTAGCTCGTGTCGGCGGGCTCCCGCACGATCTCGGCGTCGGCCGCGCGGGCGCGCTCGTAGTGGGCGTCCGGATCCTCGACGACGACGTAGACGCCGCCGGTCGCGGCCCCGGCCTCCCGCGGGCTCGCGAGGCCGAGGTCGGCGCCCCCGGCCGAGTCGAGCATGTAGACGCTCGAGCCACGGCGGAGCTCGGCATGGACGATCCGGCCCTCCCCGTCCTCGTGCACCTCGTGCCGCTCGAAGCCGAAGGCCTCGCAGAGCCAGTCGATCGCGGCGTGGCCGTCCTGGTAGTGGGCGAACGGGAACATCGACATCGAACACGTCTCCTCTGTCGGGTTTCCCCGAGGCTAGGCGGTGCGCGGGCCCGCGTCTTGGAGAAATGGAACCGGCCGCTCGCGCACCAGTGCCGCAGGCGTCGTCCCGGCGAAGCGGCGGAACTCGTTGACGAGGTGCGCCTGGTCGGCGTAGCCGCAGCGGCGGGCGACCTCGGCGCCGGCGACGCCGGCCTCGACGAGGGGGAGGGCCCGCTCGAAGCGGAGGAGGCGCGCGGCGGCCTTCGGCGGCACGCCGACGTGGTCGCGGAAGAGCGCGGCCAGGTGCCTCCGCGAGCAGCGGAGCTCGGCCGCGAGGGCGCCGATCCGGAGCCCGCCGCCCGTCTCCTCGAGCCGGCTCCACGCGCGGGCGGCGTCGGGGCGGGCCGGCTCGGCGGCGTCGAGGCGGCCGGCGAGGAACGACTCGACGAGGGCGAGCCTCGCCGGCGCACCGGGCGCCTCCGCAAGCCGCTCCTCGAGGCGGGCAGCGTCCCGCCCGAGCACGTCGGCGAGCGAGACGACCCGCCCGGCGAGCTCGTGCATGGGGACGCCGAGGATCCGGCGGGCGCCGAGAGGCGTCAGGTTGACCTGGACGCAGAGCGCCGTCCCCGGCGACTCCGTCACGGCCACCGCCTCGCCGAGGCCGCCCGCGAAGGAGGCGTGCTCGCTCCAGCCGGCCGATTGGCGCACGCGGTAGCGCGGCCCGAAGTTCAGGACGAGCGGGACGAACGTCCCCGGCAGGTGCCGCTGCCGCACCGGCGCGAGCGCGTGCTCCGCGTAGTCCTCCAGGACGAGCACGTCGGAGCGAAGGCCGGGGCCCGGCTCGCGGAGCGCGAGGTCGAACGTCTCGGCCCGGATCGTGCGCATCCGCGCGCATTGTGGCTGTCCTACGACCCTCCGCGCCATCCCTCCAGCGTCGCTGCCGGGCTCTGCCAGACGGCGTGGAACGCGGGCCCGACCGGGGAGGTCCCGAACGGGACGGTGCCGATCGGCGGCGGGGCGTTGAAGTACTCGAGCTCGCCCCAGAAGCCGGGGAACCCGATCCACGCGGGTGCGCCCTCGTCCACCTGGCGGACGGCAACGCGCTCGCCGCCGAGGCGCTTCGGGCCGCCGAACGGCCCCTCCGCGGCGACGTCCGCGGGGAGGGGCAGGCCGGCCTGCTGGAAGAACCCGATCACCTCGGCCGGCAGGCAGGCCCGGTCGAACTCGTGCAGGCCCGGCTCGAAGAAGTTCGCATGCGAGCCGAGGCCCACGTAGACGACCGGATGGCCGTCGCGGCGCTCCGTCTCCGCCCACGAGCGCGTCTCGCCCGAGCAGTGCTGGCTGTAGCCGACCGTGAGCGGCCTCTTCGTCTTTGCGAGGACGACGTTTACGACCTCCCAGTCGCCCTCGTGCGATTGCCAGATTGCGCCGAGCGGGAGAAACGGGTAGCGGTAGAGGTTGTCGTAGTAGAAGAGCCAGTACTGGAGGACGATCCGCTTGCCGTCGCGGGCGACCCGCCCGTAGACGACAGCGCCCGGCTCGTCCGCCGCGCCGGCGACGTAGCAGGCGAGGTCGCCGAGCGGCGCGCCCGCGAAGCAGTCGCGCTGGTTCAGCCGCCAGACGGGCGGGCTCGCCGTAGGCAGCCCCTCCGCAGTCGGGGCCGGGTCGACGACCGTCCAGGTCGTCGGGCTCGTCGCCGCCACGAGGCTCGAGTCGCGCACGAACGACTCGACTGTGGTCGGACGGAACTCCTCCCCCGGGTGGTAGACGAGGACTGGCTGGAACTTGACCAGGAGCTTCGCCGGCTTGCCGCTCGCCTGCGCGCCGCCCACGAGGGCGAGCGCGGCGAGCGCGGCCGCGGCGAACAGGGCGAGGGTCCGATTGGTTCTCATGGCGACTCCTCTCCGTTGGGGACGAGCTCGTACTGGGAGCGCGCATCCTCGCAGAGCGCCGTGTCCGCGATCGCGCCTCACGTTCGCGTCGAGGCTAGTACGCGCGGGGAGCCACCGGAAGGGGCCGTACCCCGGATTTTTCCCAGGGTTCTCCCCGAGGCGCCGCCGCCGCTCGTCTCCGGGCTTGCCCCCTGGTCGCACGGCGCCGAATATGTGACGATTTCCACATGGCCTGGACGGTGCTGGTCGTGGACGACCACCCCGCGTTCCGCGTCTCGGTCCGCAGGCTGCTCGAGCTCGACGGCTTCGTCGTCGTCGGCGAGGCGGCCGACGGGGAGTCAGCGCTCCGCCTCGCCCGCGAGCTGGAGCCCCGGCTCGTGCTCCTCGACATCGGCCTCCCCGACCGGAGCGGGTACGAGGTCGCCGAGGAGCTCGCCGGCTCGGGGACGAGGGTCGTGCTCGTCTCCAGCCGCGCGCAATCGGACCTCGGCCGGCGCGTCGGCGAGAGCGGCGCGCTCGGGTTCATCGCCAAGGAGGAGCTCTCGGGCGAGTCGCTCCTCGCCCTTCTCGCCCGCGCGGCATGAGGGCGTTCCGGATCGCACTCGCCCTCGGCGGGATCGCGCTCGGGATCGCCGCCTACCGCGTGCAGATCGCGGACCTCGGCGAGCTCACGACTCCCGAGCGGGCATTCGCCATCGTCGGCGTGGCGTGGGCGTTCTTGCTCGCCGGCCTCGTCGCCTGGGGACGGCGGCCCGCGAGCTACCTCGGGCCGCTCCTCGCTGCGGCCGGCATCGCCCTGCTCCTGCGTCAGTTCCGCTACAGCCACGACCCGCTCGCCTTCACCGTCTTCTTCGCGCTCAGCGAGCTCAGCTACGCGCTCGTCGCCCACTCCGTCCTCGGCTACCCGTGGGGGCGCGTCCGCGGCCGGGCCGAGCGCGCCCTCGTCCGCGTCGGGTATGCGCTCGTGCTCCTCTTACCGCTCGCGATCCTGCTCGTCTACGACGGAACTCGGCGGCTCCGCTTCCTCGACCCGTCGCCGCGCGAGAGTCTCATCCTCGTCTGGCCGAACGGCGAGCTCGCCGTCGCGCTCCAGGAGGCGTTCGTCGTCGCGGTGTGGGGCGTCCTCGCCTCTGTCTTCATCGCCCTCGTCGTTCGCCGCTTCGTCCGGGCGACGCCCCGGGCCCGAAGACTCCTGGCTCCGCTTCTCCTCGCGGCCGTCGTCTTCGCGCTCCGCGCCGTCCTCGAGGGCGTCTTCACCTTCGTGGAGCGTCCCTCCGTGTTCGTCTACGAGGCGCTCTTCTGGTGGCAGATCGCCGGCTTCGTCGCGCTGCCGCTCGCCCTCCTCGCCGGCCTCCTGCGGGCCCGGCTGGCCCGGGGAAACGTCGGCGAGCTCGTCCTCGCGCTCGAGGGGACGCCGCCGGAGGGGCTGCGCGACGCGCTCGCCCGCGCGCTCGGCGACCCGACGCTCGAGGTCGCCTTCTGGCTCCCCGAGCACGGCGGGTACGTCGACGCCCACGGGCGCGCGGTCGTCCTGCCGCCGGAGGGGGACGGGCGAACGGTGACGCGGCTCGAGCACGACGGGGAGCCCGTCGCGGCGCTCGTGCACGACTCGACCCTCGTGGACGAGCCGCAGCTCCTGCAGGCCTCGGCCGCCGCCGCCAGGCTCGCCCTCGAGAACGCCCGCCTGAACGCGGAGCTGCGGTCGCAGCTCGCCGAGGTGCGCGAGTCGCGCGTCCGCATCGTGCAGGCCGCCGACGAGGAGCGCCGCCGGATCGAGCGCGACCTGCACGACGGCGCGCAGCAGCGGCTCGTGGCGCTGGCGCTCCAGCTCCGGACCGCCCAGCGCCGGCCGGGCGTCGCCGCCGATCCCGAGGTCGAGAGGCTGCTGGCCGCGACCGTGGCCGAGTTGCAGGAGGCCGTCGAGGAGCTCCGCGAGCTCGCGCGCGGCGTGCACCCGGCCATCCTCACGGAGGACGGCCTCGCCGCGGCGGTCGAGTCGCTGGCGAGCAGGACGCCGCTCGTCGTCGCCCTCGACGTCTGCGACGGGCGCCTTCCCGCCCAGGTGGAGGTGACCGCGTACTTCGTCCTCTGCGAGGCGCTCGCCAACGTCGTCAAGCACGCGCACGCGACGCGGGCCGAGGTCAGCGCGCGGCGGGAGAACGGCGTCCTCGTGGTCGAGGTCGCGGACGACGGCGTCGGCGGCGCGGACGCGGGGGCGGCGGGCTCGGGCCTGCGCGGCCTCGCCGACCGCGTCGAGGCGCTCGGCGGGCGGTTCGCGGTCGAGAGCCCGGCCGGAGGCGGCACGCGCGTCGTCGGGAGGATCCCGTGCGGGTCGTGATCGCCGACGACTCGGTGCTCCTCCGCGGGGGGCTCGCCCGCGTGCTTGCCGAGGCCGGGATGGAGGTGGTCGCGCAGGTGGGTGACGCGGACGC